>JARRCM010000026.1 GCA_029982205.1 Thermosediminibacterales bacterium | reverse complement strand
TGAGTCTGGAAAAGTTGGTCTCGATCCCGAGCGCCGCCATCGCCATGGCGAGCAAAATGGTGTCGATTTTGTTAATGACGGACACGAACTCTTTGGGCAAAAGATTAAGGGAGTTAAACCCTGCGACCAGCAGAAAATAGACCGCAAACCAGGGAATCACGATTTTCGACTTTTCGTTAGATTTTTTTGTTTGACCGCCCGTTGTCGGTTGGTTTTTTGCCAAAAAGTAGGACAAAACCATCAAAAAGGGGGCAAGCATCATCACCCGCGTCATTTTAACAATCACGGCGGTATCGCCCGCCACTTTGCTGACGGCGCTGCCGGCGACCACCACCTGTGCCACCTCGTGCACCGTTGCTCCGACGTAAATGCCGTATTCTTTGGGATCCATCATCAAAATTCCGTACTTAAACAAAACCGGGTATAAAAACATCCCTAGCGTACCGAACAAAACCACTGTCGCAACGGCCATCGCGGTTTTGTACGGCTCGCTTTTCAGCGTACTCTCCGTTGCCAGTACCGCCGCCGCTCCGCAGATAGAAGCTCCAGAGCCGATCAGCATCGAAGAATCCCGATCAATCCCGAAAACCTTTGTGCCTAAAAACCATCCAAGCACGAAGGTTCCCGAGACGATAACCGCGTCTAGAACCAAAGCCTCCGCTCCGACCGCAAAAACCTGCTGATATGTGATGCGAAAGCCGTAAAAAACTATCGCGAAGCGCAAGATGTTTTTTGAGCAAAAAACCACTCCGGGAACCCATTCAGCCGGAAGCTTATGCCTTAAGGTGTTTCCATATATCATACCCAAAAGAATCGCGATTACGAGTGGACTAAATCCGATTACTTTCACGAACGGCAGTTCGGCAATATACATTGCTGAGAGCGAGAATAGCGAAACAAGAAAGATACCGTTTAGCGTATTGGCTCGATTAGTTTTCGAAAAAGCCATCTTTAAATTCATTCCTTTCTTTTAGTGTTTTCTCTCAAATAGAAGGACAAAAAAATTATTTTATATCAATACAATACTACTTGTAAAAACATTTGTAAAATAATATAATTCTATTTATATGATAGGTAAATGCCTATTAAAGAGAGGTGATTGGCATGACGTTGCGGCAACTGCGTATTTTTATAGAAGTGTGTGACTCAGGTGGAATGACGGCTGCTGCAGAAAAGCTGTATATGACACAGCCTTCAGTAAGTCAGGCGATAGCTGAACTTGAAGGTTACTACAATGTCAAATTGTTTGAACGGTTGGGACGTAAGTTATATATAACCGCTGCAGGTAACAGACTGCTCTCCTATGCACGTCATATTATTAATTTGTATGAACGGGCAGAACGCGAGATCCGTGCGATAAGTGAAAACGGTATTTTAAGAGTTGGTGCCAGTGTCACCGTGGGTACATGTATTCTGAGCGAAGTTATAAAAACTTTTTTGAATCGTTGTTTAAATGTGGAGGTTACAACTACTGTCAACAATACAAAAGTGATTGAGGAGATGATTCTTTCTGATAAAATTGATATTGGATTAGTTGAGGGTTTTATTCATTCTCCTGACATAATTGAAGAGCCATTTTACGATGATGAACTCGTACTTGTTTGCCATCCTAAACATCCGTGGGCTGCCAAGGGCTACATTGAGCCAGAAGAGCTTGGCGATTGTCCCTTTATTATCCGGGAAAAAGGCAGCGGTACACGGGAATTGTTTGAAGCAAAAATGGCTGTTGCAGGCTTAAAATGGACAACAGTAGGGGTTTATAATAACGCTGAGACTATAAAAAATGCTGTTGCTGCAGGATTGGGAGTTACGGTGATTTCGCGTTTGGCAGTAGAAAGAGAAGTGCAAATGGGTGATATAAAAATTGTAGAAATAAAAGGATTACGTTTTATGCGAAAATTTAATCTCGTTTATCACAAGAACAAATTAAGTATGCCTGCAAGGAGAGTTTAATAGAAAATAGATACATTTTGCGATTGGTGTATATTAGGGAACAGATTCAGTATTTTCTTTTGATGGCTATTTACTTCTCTAAGCACATCGAGTGCGTAGTATTGCTTAAAAGAAAACACATAGTGTAAAATTACTTTAGGGAAAAATTAGAGAATAAAAAACAAGAGTATCTCCCCTGTGATATCATGTAATTAAGTAAAACCACACAATCATAGAGAGGAGACACTCTTATGGAATTAATTATACAGGAAATCATCAAAAAAATCGTAATAGTTTTGAAAAAGAGTTAAAAAATCTTATGGCCTAAATTTCAATGTAAGAATCTAAGACAATAGAAACATTATGATTTTGCATTTGAAACATAATTATGCTATAATTGAGGCATAATATATGCAGGGAGATGATATTGTGCCTGAAATACGACCAATAAAAGATTTAAGGAATACAACAGAAATTTCTGAGATTTGTCACAGTAAGCAGGAACCCATATTCATTACTAAGAACGGCTACGGTGATTTAGTGATTATGAGCATAGAAACCTATGAACGAGAAATGGCCAGGGTAGATTTATATAAAAAACTGGCAGAAGCGGAAGGACAGATTGCCGAAGGTATGCCTCTTTTAGAGGCTGAAGATGTTTTTGAAAAGCTGAGGGGTAAATATGCCAGAAAATAAATATATGTTAAGATTTCCCCCTAAAGCAGCAGAAGATTTAGAGGACATATACCGATATATTTCTGAAAAGCTCTTTGCTGAAAATTCAGCGATTCATTTAATGGAAAGAATAGAAAAAAGTATTATGAGATTAAAGGATTATCCTTTTTCAGGCAGTATGGTGGCAGATGAATTTTTAAAGAAAAAAGGATATCAAAAACTTGTTGTCGACAACTACATTGTCTTTTATTTAGTAAATGAACCTGAAAAATTGGTGGTGGTTATGAGAATTCTTTACGGCGGTCAAAAATACCAGGAAATACTTTAAAACACCTGTATAACTCAGGTGTTTTTTGTGACTAAAGATGGAGGTGAAGCCTTGCGGATACCTTACAGGTGAAACATACTTTACCTTTACCATCCCTACTTTTTCAAAATTAGACTTGTACTTTTCATCAGATTGTTGTATGATAGAATCAGGACAAATTTTAGATTATGGAGGAAAAACAATGGTTCGATACATATTTGAACAATCCGATGAAATCATTACAACATTTAACGGATTATCTGCAGTTGGCCAACTGTTAGACAAAACTTCTTTAACAAAAAGACTAAATAAAGTAATTGTGCATCGCTCCGATTTTTGCTTATCTTGGGAGGATCAGGCTGAATGCAGGTAATGACGCTGTTTTAAACATTCAAGCATGTCGCAGAGAACATATTGATTTAGAGCGTTTACCATCCGGGAAATTTGCAACTAACAACCTGATTTTGCATCTCATTATTCTTGCATATAACATAATGTAATAAATTTTGGTGTAGAAACACCTTCTATAGGTTAGGGTTTCCCATAGTATGTTGTAACTAATACCCCCTGGAAAAATAAATTTTTTGAAGGTTAGTTGTGTATTGTTTAATTTTAAATTAGGTATGGTGTTTTTCGGTAAAAAATATTTTTTTGATAATCTATCACGGATTCAGGTTAGAAGGTCAGGATATAGAAACTACAGTCAAAAACACAATTGCTGAGCTTAACAGACATGAAAACCATGAAGAATGTACGCAGAGCTTGAATCAGGCTTTAAAACTGTCCAAGAGTGATCTTTCCGATGTTGAAGCAATTTCTCGACTTGGTGAAGGCTGGGTCGGCGAAGAGGCTTTAGGGATACAACCTATTGTGTGTTAAAGTACCGGTATGATTTTAAGAAGGCATTAATTGCTGCTGTTAACCAAAACAGAGATATAATGATAGCACCGGTGCCATCACCGGAAATATCCTTGGGGCATATTTGGGTTTAAGCGAAATTCCTGCAGACTGGACCATCAAAGTTGAATTTAAAGAGGTCATAACATAAATGGCAGATGATTTGCTTATTGGGTATCAAGAGGGTAGTGAATGGTGAAACCGTTATCCTGGCTGTTAGGAGGTATATTTTAAATGGAAAACAAGTCCAGACTTACGAAATTCATAACATTTATTGGGACAGTGCTTGTATGGCTTCCCATCTTCTTTACAATCGTAACCAGTATAGTTGGAACTGTTTTATCACATACATTTCGCTTTGACTACCTGATGCCGGCGGAGTTATTTCCTATCGCACTGATGGGTGGATTGCTGCTTTTATGGGCGGCTAAGCGGGCGCAGCTTAATAAAGGCCCCATTGGCTGGGGTCTGGTTGCGATGACAGGGTTTCTTATTACTAGTCAGGTTGTTGCTGTTGTAACCGGTCTGGCTCATGGTGAACATGAGCCAACAGGTTGGAGAGTAGTAATGGTCCTTGCTTTACTCGCACTTTTTGTTTTGGCGAATATTGTGCTTGGCATTATGGGTATACGATTGTTTCGGAAGCTATAATATTGAGTTGTGAAAATATATCCATGTGTTTTCTTTTAAGAGTATATACAGCCGGGCGGGTTAAACGTTTTAACAAAGATTACCACGAATAATAAGTTTCAATAATACCCTATTCTTGGGCAAATATTTTAAATGATTATTTTCAAAACTATAATTTATTTTCCTCAATCGAACACCTTGCTTATTTAATGTATTCAAAGCTGCGTCTAATAGAGTTTGTTTTACAGAGTCTATCTCTTCTACAGAATTACCCACAATCATTTTTTGAGTCTCCCAGCGAAACGGAGCGGTTAGCACTCCACTTGCTAAAACGTGGGGTTCATTGGGAGCATTGGCAATTGGATAGCTGAAAACAGGTGAAGTATCTAATGTTTTGGAAAAGTTTACTAATGTAACAGGGCCAGGAAACGGATTTAGCGACTCTATCGCTTCCTCCCATTTTTTTCGATTGCTGGTGTTTTCGATTGTTATGGTCAAAGGATATCGCCCTGGAAGTTCTATGTCCTGAAATTTATTGACGCCTTCCGGAATTCTAGGGAGGTAGTCTTCGGTAACTCCCATCTTGATGCTCTGATCCTGCTCAAAAATAACTATAGTATCCTTATTTTTTTGCCAGTGACTACCCGAAATTAAATAAATCGCTTCTTTGGCTCGCCATGTGGCCAAAGGATTTATTTCAGCCATCTTGCTGCTAGCAAGGGTTCCGTCTCCTTTCAACAGATAAACCGGGGCAAAAATACCAACTTCATTCAACGATCTATCAATTTTTTCTAAAAAAGCTTTCACGGTTTGACGTAACAGCAAATTAATCAATAAGTTATTTTCTCTCAACCAAAAATTAGCAGTGTTAAAAATGTCCGAAAAATAACAAGAGAATTGGCCCGGGCAAAATTGTTCTATTTTTTCGATTACCCTAGGCGCCAAAGAGTTATCAATTAAAGAAAACGTACTGTTAACGGCAACTTCTTTTATAGAAAGCGTAGTTAAAGTTTCTAAAATTTTTCTTAGTCGCACATCAAAGTCAGACTTAATCGGCAGTGGCAAGTGAAAAGTATTGATTTTTACATTACTCTTTTGCATTAAACTAGCAACCGGCATAAACTCTAGTGGAGTAGGTGTAACTCTTAAATATCCAAAGTTCTTGTTGCTTTTCAGTTCTTGCGGAATTATTTCCGTTAAATCACGAACCAATATTACATTTTCTATTTGTCGAGGATCAATACCATTTCGGTTTAAGAATTGTTCCAAACTACTAATTGACAACGAAGAAATTCTCTCGGAAGCTACCACAACTTCGTTTATTCCATAGTTAATATCCACTTGTTTTTGTTGCCATATTAATACAATATTTCCGCCCATTTTCCCACCTCTTCAACCCAACGAACCAAGTTTTGTTTTAATTAGCGTTATTTAATCGCCGAAATAATAAGAAAAATATAGTTCCTCTAGGGATTTATATTTTGATTTGTACCCAAAATTTTGGGGTCCTATAAATTCGAGGGATTTTTTTGTTTTCAGCACCAAGGGTGCTGGCATCCCAATAACCGCTACCTCTGCGCCAGCTGTTAGATTGCTGTTGCTAACAGGTTTTAGCGTTTCTAAATCAATGAGAGAAATTAAATCCGGCACCATCGCGGCAACCTGATTATTTCGATAAGCTATCAGGTTTTCATTTTTTACAAGAATCTTAAATTCTTCATCTTCATAATAGCCCTTACCTTTGATGGTGATGGTATCCCATTCTAAAGTTTTGGTTCTGATATGGTTGCTGGTTTCCACTGTTCCAACAAACAATTCAATAACACTGGCATATAAGGAATTCTTAGAAGCCACGATTAGATCGTTTAACAATTCTGCATATGATTTGGATTCAAGAAACGTTCTACCTATGTTTGCGGCAAAAGAAATCGTTTTGGGAATTAGAATGCGTTTTAAGATATTTCCTGCTGTGGGATACCCCGCAAAAAAGCCGACCCCTCCACCCATATCGACAATTTGCCGAGTGTTCAATTCCAATAAAAAAGTGTCTTCATCATGAAAATGATAGTTATTTCCAAGGCAGTCTTTTAATACGAAAGGGGTACTTGGCAGATTGTTAATATGAAACGTTGTCATTTGAAATTCCGGAAAAGCCCTCCCCATGGCATCACCGTTTATGAGAGGTTGTTTAGATAACCCGGCCACGAGCAGCGGATATAGAATATTTACCGATGCTGCTTCTAAGGGAAACAAACCTTGTATGCTGTTATTTCGCAGATTATTCAGTTGGTCAAATAAATCTACTCCCTCAAAACCGGTAATATAATGTTCTTCTAACAACTCGGGAGAACCCATAATGCCAACCGCCAAATATTGGCCGGAAGGATCAATTTCGTTTAATTCAATCAAGTTTACCTCAAGGTTCTGATGAAAGGTTTTTTCTAGTAATTTGGCGATATTTCTTTCCCCGCCACCTCCGCCGGAACTTAAAAACATACTGCCCCACATCAAGGGTTGAATCCACTCTTTATTAATAACTTGCACTTTATTCCTCCCCCCAAGCTAAGTATCCCAATATTTCTACGAAACAAGTCTGTAACATCTGAATAATCAGTAATCTGCTAAAGTTTATATTTTTTGATCCACCGATACAAAGTAGCTAAACTAATACCTAAATTTCTGGCAATTTCCCTTTTGCCATCAGTTGTTTGACCAAATTGTTCTAATAAACTTCGCAATTGTTCTCTATCTATTTCACGAGCCGTTTGTTTAGACATAATTTGTAGTGATTGTTTTTCAGCCATAGTGGTCTGAAATTGATTCGGCAAATTTTCGATTCCTATTTCATCGGTTTTTGTGATAGCAACACTATATTCCACAGCGTTTTCCAATTCCCGCACGTTCCCAGGCCAAGAATACGACTTTAGTATTTCCATTGCTTCATAGGTAAATGTCATAAAATTTTTGTTTAGAAGAATACAGTATTTTCTAATAAAATAATTCAACAACAACTCGATATCTTCCGGCCTCTCTTTTAATGGCGGTATATTTATAGGGATAACATTAATCCGATAAAACAAATCTTCCCGAAACTTATTTTCTTTAATCATTTCTTCTAGGTTTCGGTGCGTAGCCGTAATTATCCGGGCATTTATTGGAATTTGTTTGGTACCCCCTACTCTTTCAATGGTCTTATTTTGGAGTACCCTCAATAATTTAGCCTGTAAAGCCAAGGGCATATCTCCTATCTCATCTAGGAAGATGGTTCCGTTGTTAGCAAGTTCCAATTTACCCGGTTTTCCACCTTTTTTTGCTCCAGTAAAAGATCCTTCTTCATATCCAAACAGTTCACTTTCCAAAAGATTTTCTGGGATAGCCGCACAGTTAATAGCAATAAAAGGTCCATCTTTTCGCAGGCTTTCTTTGTGAATGGCCCGGGCAAACATTTCTTTCCCCGTTCCGCTCTCCCCTCTTAACAATACCGTAGAGTCCGTCATTGCAACGATATGTGCAGTAGAAATTGCTTTTAACATTTGTGGATTAGTACTAATGATGTTTTGAAAATTTATTGATTTCCTAGGTATCAAAAAATCAACGTTTTTTGTTTTTAGTCCCGATTGATGGGTCATCAAGGTTTTCCCTAAGTATCTATCGGAATAATAATAGTGCCGCAAATAGGCGGGCAATGAATTGTCTTTATCCAGCACCAAATTCAACTTTATTGCTTTCCTGTGATTTTGTTCCAAAGGAGTTTCTTTGTATTCCAAAAAATGTTGATACAGGTTGAGTTCCTTAGCCTTTTCATTTTGATATATTATTTTGTCTTGATCATCAAACAATATAACCCCTTCTCCTTGAAGTTTGCCAAAAAACTCCACAATCTGCCGAAAAAATTCACCCTGGAGATATTCCTTTTGTTCTGACTCCAAAAAGGCCGCTATTTGCGAAAAATCTATAGCCGATTTCAACCATAATGTGGTGTCTATCGGCGATGAACCAAGGAATCGCCATAATACCCCTGCTGACTTCTGAGAAATTTCAACAGGAATAAAAACTTCTTGAGTACAACGACATCCTTCAGCCTCGATGCAATCGGAGCACAAGTGGTGACGTCCTTTATTTATGACGAGGGGATGCCGGTAATAAAGCAATCGTTTCAAATGGATTTTATCCGGAACCAAACCTTTTGCTTCTGAATAATCGTCTGAAACAACTGTCCCATATATTTTTTCTTCATCCCACCAGGTAATCTGGCAATTGTAGAATTGGGCAAGATTACCGAGAAAAGAACTTGGGGTAATCCTATTTTCCAACAACAGTCACTCCAATTCGCGCAGATATTATCAATTTATTAATCTCATTATAGCATGGCAATAACACGATGACAAGAAAAATGCGAAAATTACAATCTACCTGTGAGAAAATATGCGAATTCATGTGAATTTGTGCGAAATAAATATATATTATTGTTTATCAGTCGAATTCAGATGAGAAATCTTTGTGAAAAATCTCAAGGATGATAAGAAATATTTGCGGATAACTATTTTTGATAATGCAAAATCTAGTAGTTTTTTCTCCCCTTCGAGAAAATTTTGTTGATAAATTTCTGGGTCTTAGGGGTTTTTAGCAGCAAATACTTGTTTTGGGGTTTGTGGGTTGGCATGAATATTGCATATTAAGTGATGAAAAAAACATAGGAGGTTGTTTGATGTTATGAGCAAAAACAATTCTGATGCAATTGAACGGTACGCGCTGGAAGCGGTACCACAAAGTGATCGGCAGCCGTGGTTTACCATAGCGCTTATTTGGATTGGAACCATGATTTGTGTTCCAGGCTTGATGATCGGAGGAGCCTTAATAACAGGTTTGACGGTTATGCAGGCGTTTTGGGCTGGAGTAATTGGTTACAGTATCGTGGTGTTGTACATGTGTTTTCAAGGAATGCAAGCTGCCGACTTAGGTCGGCCAACAGTAAGTTTGGCTAGTTCGTCTTTTGGCGAAACAGGTTCCAGAGTAGTTATTTCATTTATTCTAGGAATTGCCACGTTGGGTTGGTTCGGTGTTCAGGCAAATCTTTGCGGGGTAGCATTTTGCAATATTTTAGATTCTTGGCTAGGAATTAACTTGCCGGTATGGATTTCATCTCTAATTTGGGGCGTAATTATGTTGACAACCGCCATTTACGGATTTAATGCCCTAAAGTATTTGAATTATATCGCGGTTCCCTCTCTCATTATTTTATCGTTATATGGTACTTTTGTTTCTCTTTCTACTTATGGTGCTGACAAATTGTTTAGTTATCAACCACCGCAGCCGTTTTCCTTTATCCAAGGCGTAGCTTTGGCAGTTGGTACTTTTGCGGTTGGTGGCGTTATTGCAGGCGATTACTCCAGATATGCGACCGGTCGAAAGGATGCTATTTTATCATCCGTATTTGGCGTACTCCCCGCTGGCGTTGGTATGCTTGTTATGGGCGGCGTCATGGCGGTTGTAGCAGGAACATACGATATTACTGTTATTCTTGCTAACCTAGGTGTTCCCCTGATCGGTTTAATTGTTTTGATTTTGGCAACATGGACAACCAATACAGTTAACGCTTATTCAGGTGGTTTGGCTATTACAAATATGTTCAATTTGGGTGATTCCAATAGAGCTTTGGCTACTGGTATTGCCGGTGCTATAGGCACCATTTTAGCTATTGCCGGCATCATTGATTATTTCATTAATTATCTGTTATTACTAACGTCTGCAATTCCTGCTGTAGCTGGGGTAATGATTGCTGATTATTGGATTGTTAAAAAAGGAGATGCTTCTAAGTGGAATAAAGTTCCCGGGGTTAACTGGGTTGGTATCATTTCTTGGTTATTAGGTGTTGTTGCCGGCAATGTCATTAAAGTTGGCGTTGGGCCTTTAAGCGGAATCGTGGTTTCTCTAGTTGCCTATATAATACTTCATTCCTTTGTAGCCAAAGAAGAACAAACCCAAATAAATCTTAAAAAATGCGTTAATTCAACTAATGACTAACATTTATAAAAAGCAAAGGAGGCATTGTAATGCGAAAAATTGATGAGCAAGCGGTTGAAGATATTGCCCTAGGGGCCGCCCTTTTAGGTACTGGTGGCGGAGGCGACCCTTATATTGGAAAGTTAATGGCTAAACAGGCTATTGCAGAGTATGGCCCGGTAACTTTATTAAGTCCTGATGAGGTGCCGGAAGATGCTTTAGTGGTACCCTCAGCAATGATGGGAGCACCGACGGTCTTGGTGGAAAAACTAATGAACGGGGAAGAGCTAATTCGTTCATTTAAAGGATTAGAAAATTATCTGGGTAAAAAAATATATGCTACTTTTCCGATTGAGGCAGGGGGAGTTAACTCCATGATCCCATTTGTGGTTGCTGCTCGCATGGGAATCCCGGTAATTGATGCAGACGGTATGGGTCGTGCTTTTCCGGAACTTCAGATGTTAACCTTCCATTTAGCCGGGCTAAATGCCACTCCTATGGTTCTTTCTGACGAAAAAGGCAATGATATTATCTTTAACACCATTAATAATTATTTTACTGAGAATGCTGCTAGAAGCGCAGTAGTATTAATGGGGGGATCGGCAACGCTTAGTATCTACCCCATGACCGGGAAAGATGTAAAAGAACATGGTGTCACTGGGATTGTGTCCTTTGCCGAAAAAATTGGTAAGGGAATAAAAGAGTCGCGTAAGAATGGCCAAAATCCCATAGAGGTGCTTCAACAATTAACAGGTGGCTTTGAATTGTTTAGAGGAAAAGTTGTTGATGTCCTTCGAAAAACTGAAGGAGGTTTTAACCGGGGTGAAGCAGTAATTGAGGGTGTGGAAAGTTATAAAGATGAAACACTAGTTGTTGAGTTTCAAAATGAAAATTTGATTGCCCGCAAGGGAGAAAAAATTCTAGCCACTACCCCCGATCTAATTTGTATGGTAAACCTGGAAACTTGTATTCCGTTTACAACTGAAGCACTTAAATATGGCCAACGGGTTTTGGTATTAGGGATCCCCTGCGATCCTAAATTTAGAACTCCCAAAGGAATAGAAACGGTCGGTCCCCGTTATTTTAAATATGATGTAGACTATGTACCAATCGAAGAGCTGATGAAAGGAGATGGCAAATAATGGGCTACCGTATAGGAATTGATGTAGGCGGTACAAATACCGACGCCGTAATAGTTGATGATGATTTGAATCTTGTTGAAAGCATAAAAACACCAACTACAACTGATGTTACAACTGGAATTTTCAACGCTCTCAGTGGTGTTTTGAAAAAGTCGGGAATTGATAAAGACAAGATAACCTATGCTATGTTGGGTACCACCCATTGCACCAATGCAATTGTAGAGCGAAAAAGGCTTTGCAAAGTAGGAATTATCCGAATCGGTAAACCTGCCTCGGCAGCGATCAGTGCTATGTCTGACTGGCCAGTTGATTTAAAAGAGGCTGTGAGCGATAATTACTTCTTGGTTTCTGGCGGGCATGAATTTGACGGTCGGGAAATTTCCCCTCTAGATGAAGATGAAATACGCACTGTGGCTAAAAGTCTAAAGGGCAAAGTTGATACTATTGCTGTTACCTCCGTTTTTTCCTTTGTTTCTTCAGACCACGAAAAACGGGCAGCCCAAATTTTGCGAGAAGAATTAGGCGATATTCCCATATCTCTTTCCCACGAAATTGGCTCATTGGGATTATTGGAAAGAGAAAATGCAACTATCTTAAATTCCGCTTTAACAGATGTGGCCAAAACCACGGCGTTGTCCTTTAAAGAGGGGCTAAGTCGAGAAGGCGTAAACAATGCAAAAGTCTATTTGTGCCAAAATGACGGGACTTTGATGTCTGTTGATTATGCCGTGAAATACCCAATCCTAACCATTGCCTGTGGCCCAACAAATAGTATTCGCGGCGCATCCTTTTTAAGTAAAAAAAGCGATGCAATTGTATTAGATGTTGGAGGTACCACTAGCGATATCGGGGTAATCGTAAATGGTTTTCCCAGAGAATCTTCACTTGCAGTAACAATCGGCGGTGCCCGTACTAATTTCCGGATGCCAGACCTGATTTCCATAGGTTTAGGCGGAGGCACTATTATTCAGGAAAAAGATGGGGAAATCCAAGTTGGTCCTCAGAGTGTTGGATACAGAATTACCGAAGAAGCCCTTGTTTTTGGCGGAAAAACCTTAACTGCTACAGATATCGCAGTGCGTTTAGGAATAGCCCGTGTTGGAGATCCCCGAAAAGTATCACATATTGATGAAGGCTTTGCCAAAAGAGCCTTTGATAAAATGATGCTGCTAGTTAGTGATAACATTGATAAAATGAAACTTTCTAACGAAGATGCTACGGTCATCTTGGTAGGAGGAGGAAGCATTCTTATTGGCGATGAATTAGCCGGGGTTTCTGAAATCATCCGGCCTGAGAACTTTGCGGTTGCGAACGCTCTGGGTTCAGCCATCGCCCAAGTAAGCGGGCAAGTGGAACTAGTGTATAAGTTGGATACTATCAGCCGGGAAGCAGCTTTAGAAGAAACCAAAAAAGCAGCAATAAACGAAGCGATTAAGGCTGGCGCAGATCCGTCTACCATAAAAATTGTTGAAGTAGAAGATGTTCCGCTAGCATACCTACCGGGCAACGCTACCAGAATTCGAGCTAAAGCGGCTGGCGATCTTGCCAGTAACTAAAAAAAATAGGGGGTATTTATTATGAAAATCAAAGTAATTGTTCCGATAATCGGAACCTCATTTAACGACGAAGTGCGTCGGGAAATAGCATCTTTGGCTACCCCAGGGGTAGAATATGATGTAGAGAGTTTGGACTATGGTCCTGCCTCAATCGAGTCCGAGTATGATGAAGCAATTGCAGTTCCTGATATTTTAAACAAGGTAAGAAAGGCCGAGGAAGAAGGTTTTGACGGTGCAATCCTGGATTGTTTTGGCGATCCCGGTGTTCGAGCTGCCCGGGAAATCACCAATATAGTGGTATTTGGGGGGTTTGAACCTCCTATGCTGATCGCATCTGGTCTGGGAGACAAAATTGCAATTGTTACTGTGTTGCCAGAAGTTATTCCCATGATTAATGGCTTGATTGCTAAGGCAGGTTTAAAGGATCGGGTTGTCGCCGTGCGTCATGTAGATATTCCAGTGCTAGAACTTACTGATATTCAAAAATTGAAGGACGCTCTATTTGAACAAAGTGTAGAGGCAATTAAGCAAAACGGTGCTCAGGTTATTGTGCTTGGTTGTACCGGAATGATGGGAGTTGCCAACGAAGTTATGGATAGACTGAAAGAAGCAGGTTATGATATTCCGGTAGTTGACGCTTTTGCTGCCGCTCTCCGAATGACCGAAGCAGTTGTTTCCTTAGGTCTACGGCCCAGTAAACTCACCTACATGCCAGTTCGAATGAAAGACCGAAAATGGTGGGGAGAATAAAAAGACTAAAGGGTGCCTATATATAAAATGAAGGGATAATGCTGAAAGTTGCGATAAATATATCACCTGTCCAGCTGTCTAATAAAAACTTTGTTTCAAGTTTCAAACGATTAATTCGTAAATTTGGTATTGATTACAAAAAGATTAAGCTTGAGATTACTGAAACACAAATATTGAGAAACGAGAAAAGAATTATCAGAAGCAATAATAGAATCAATTATCAATATGGCAAAGAAGGCGAATTACAAAATAGTAGCAGAAGGTGTAGAAACTAGCAAAATTAACATTCTTGGGGTATATTTGTGTTTAAGCAAAATTCCTGCAGACTGGATTGAGAAAGAGGTTTTTCTTTCAGTTTTTTTTGAAAAACGTGTGGCGGGAGGAATTTTTGGTATCACTGACGAACTCTTATAAATATGAAAACCGCAATAATAATTAACCCACAAGCCGGCCGCGGCAAATGCAAAAAAATTTGGCCGGCTATAAAAAAAATAATTATGTCACAGGGGATAGATTGTGAGAGTTACTTTACAAAATCTCCCGGTCATGCGTCTAGTCTGGCAAAGACTTTAGAAATTAAAGGCTTTCAAAAAATTATAGTGATGGGCGGTGATGGAACTTTACATGAAGTTGTTAATGGCCTGGATACTGAAAATGTAGTTTTGGGTATCATTCCGGCAGGTACAGGAAACGACTTTTGCAGGTCACTCGGCATCCCTTTGAATCCTCAAACAGCTGCAAAAACATTGTTTGAAGCGAAAGAGGTTCGTTTGGACATTGGCCGTGTAAATGATAGATTCTTTGTAAATGTAGCAGGAGTTGGATTTGACGCACAGGTTGCTGAAGAAGTAAATAACAATGTCAAATGGCTAACAGGGACAGCTGCTTATTTATTTGCACTTTTTAAATTATTAATAAGTTACCGCAACATCCCCCTTAAAATCATATTAGATAAAAATGTTGTTCTGGACATTAAGAGTTTTTTGTTAGCAGTAGGTAATGCTCAGTACTATGGAGGCGGAATGCGGATAGTGCCTTCAGCAGTAATTGACGATGGTTTTTTTCATGTATGTGTGGCTGGGAATGTTAATCGTTTAGAAGTATTGACTACTCTGCCAAAAATATTTTCCGGCAAACACACGGAACATTCCCAGGTTAAGGAATATAAAGTTAAGGAAATTGAAATTTTTTCTGATTATAAAGCAGCAGTTCATGCTGATGGTGAAATTGTTGGTTATTTACCTGCAAAGTTCACGATGCTTCCAGGCAAACTCAGATTTTTGCTTCCGGGAAAATAAATAAAGAAAGAAAGAATATTTACCTGAAGCTTTTTGCTTCAGGTAAATTATTAAAGATCAGAATTCAAAGAAACAAACTGTAAACGCTTTTTAGATGCTAGCAATAGCCTTATTGTTTCTTCCAATGAAATTTCAATTTTCGGTTTAATGTCTGGAATTGTTGGCATGGACATGATATCTGCCTCCTCATTTTTTTTTTTTTTTGTTTATTAGTAGTTTATGTAGGTAGATTTGAGTTGGTGAATATATTTTGATGTAATTATTTGTGCCTGCTAAATTGCAATAATAAATACAACAGAAAACCATATTTCTTGCCACAATTGAATGGAACAAAATACTTGTTGAAGTCCGATTTGATTGGTGTTATTTTATAAAAAAAGAAACAATAAAAAAACCTATTACCGAACCGCTTGCCACAACAAATACCGAAAAGGAGGGAGTAATATAAATTTAACACTTCGACAAAGAAATTTGTTAAAAAAGTTATTTGAAATAGAAAATACTACAACTATTAAACAGTTGTCTAATCAGTTTGGGGTAAGTCAAAGAACAATCCGATATGATCTGGAAAAAGTTGAAGATTATTTAAAACAATTTAAAGGCATAGCACTAGTAAAAAAGCCCCAAAAAGGCATATGGCTTAACTATAAAAATGCTGACATTAAACATGTTATATTAAATAAGCTTAATCAATTTGACGGGAATGTTTGTGTTTTAAGTTCGACTGAGAGACAGCAATTAATAATTACAGAACTATTACAAAAAGATGAACCTATAACAGTTAAAGAGCTGGGAAAATTGACGGGGGTAAGTGAGACTACGATTTTAAAGGATTTGGATGCTGTTGAGGAATGGTTAAACAAAAGAAATCTGAATCTGGTAAGGAAGAGAAATTATGGAATCAAAGTCTATGGAGATGAAACTGACTTTCGTCTAGGAATCTGTGACATCCTTAAAGAATTTGCAGATTTAAATCAGCTTTTTGGATTTCTCGAGCAAGCCAAAGATTTTAAAATCCTAACCAATCAAAATAAATATCTTCATAAATTGTTAGGTGACACAGAATTAATAAAAATCAATGAAATTGTTAGAAAGACAGAAAAATTATTAGGCTTTAAATTTGCCGATGGAGCATTTGCTGGATTGATTATACACATAGCAATTGCAATCAAAAGATTAAAGCAAGGTAAAGATATACGAATTCCTAAAGAAAAGCTTGAAGAGATACAAAACAAAGCAGAATTTCAAATGGGTATTAGATTAGCCGAAATGATAGAAGAAAAGTTTAATATCAAAGTACCAGTTGAAGAAACAGGATACCTCACATTACATTTAATGGGAGCAAAAATAAGGCAGCAATTTGAAAATCCACTAGCGAAGAAAACGAATGAAGATTTATTAATAAAAAAAATTGCTTTAGAAATTGCCTCAACAGCAGAAGGAATACTGGAAATACCCCTTACAAGAGATAAGCAGTTTATAAAAGGGTTGATGTTTCATCTTAAGCCTACAATTTCCAGGATTGAATTTGATCTAAGATCTTCCAATCCATTATTAAAAGACATTAAACTAAAATATCCAGAATATTTTGAAACAGCCCGGCTGGCTTCACAGGTATTAAAAGGGCAATTGAAAAGGGACATAACAGAAGATGAAATAGGATTTATTGCACTGCATATAGGAGCTGCTGTAGAACGGAACAAACCAGTAAAAGGGCAGGAAATACGAGTTATACTCGTTTGCAGCAGCGGGATAGGAACAACTAATATACTTGCAACAAGGTTAAAAAAAGAATTTCCTAATATGAAAATTGTAGGGATTTCGTCAGCTTTCGAGGCAAAAACAAAAGCTGCTGAGAAAAAAGCTGATGCGATCATTTCAACTATTCCCCTTGAAACAGAGGAAATTCCGGTGATACTTGTGAATCCATTATTAAACAAAGAAGATATCGATAACTTAAAAAAAATACTACCTTTTGATGAAAAATTTTATGAGACTCAGTATAAAAACAGCCAGGATATTAATAACTTAACAAATTCAATATATGAGATTATAGAAAATTATGCATTTGTTATAGATGAATATTCACTGAAAAACCAGTTAAATAATTTGTTATCAACTTTAAAAATAGGAAAAATACTGAGTTCTGAGCATAAAGATGAACTACCGGGCTTAAAACAACTGCTGACAGAAAAATTTATTAAATTAAAATTATCTGCAGAGAACTGGGAAGACGCAGTCAGGCAAACAGGAACAATTCTACTAGAAAACAACACCGTCAATGAAGGCTATATTGAAGAAATGATTAACGTTATAAAGAAACATGGCCCCTATATCGTTATAAAAGAAGGGATTGCATTGATGCATGCCCGCCCATCAGATGGAGTTAAGAAACTTTCGGTTTCATTAGGAGTTTTTCCCGATGGGGTAATATTTGGTCATCCTGAAAGGGATCCCGTATATTTAGTTTTTGCCTTTGGTTCTCTGGACAATAATTCTCATCTAAGAGTTTTGAAAGAATTAATGAAATTAATTATAGACAAAAGAGCTATTGAAGAAATCAAAAATTCCTCATCAAAAGAAGCAATTATAAAAATTATTAATCAAAAGTTAAGGAGTGTTTAGATTGAACTATATTTTTAATAAATCACTAGTCAAAACCAATGTCAAAGTTAATGATTGGATACAAGCAGTCAAAATAGCCGGGGATTTATTAATCCAAAATGATTTAGTTGAAGCACGCTTTGTAGATGCAATGATAGACATTGTTAAGGAAAAAGGGCCATATATTGTTATTTCAAAAAATTTGGCCATCCCACATGCTAGGCCTGAAGATGGCGCAAAAAAAGTAGGTATAAGTGTTGTAACCCTTGAGAAACCTGTAAAATTTGGGCACAAACAAAACGATCCTGTAAAAGTAGTAATTGCTCTTACCAGCATTGATGAGAAAAGCCATATTGAGTTGATTTCTCACCTTGCCAGAGTTCTGAGTAACAAACAAAATTTTGAAAGATTAAAAACAGCAGATACTGAAGAAGAAGTAGTAAAAATTCTGGGAAAGGAGGTGCAAAATTGAAAATATTAACAATATGTGGTCTGGGTCAGGGTACAAGTTTATTATTAAAAATGAATGTCCAAGAAGCTTTACAGAGCCTAGGAATAGATGCAGATGTTGATAATACTGATGTGAGTTCTGCTGCTGTTGAAAATGCTGATCTTATACTGGCAGGTGAGTATCATATAGATTCATTAAAACACCTGGATGCTCCAGTAATTGCCATTACAGATTTCATGGATGTGGAAGAAATTAAAAACAAACTTCAAAAATTTTTTAAGGGGGAATAATTTGTGAATACCTTAATCAATGTAAGTAAGTGGCTGGCAGATAATATCTTTGGAGAACCTGCTCTGCTAATCGGTATTATTGCACTGATAGGTTTATTGGCTCAAAGAAAAAGCAAAAGTATAGTTATTTCCGGAACGATTAAGACTATTCTAGGTTTTTTAATCATCCAAGCAGGGGCAGGAGTGGTTGTAGATTCGATGTCTTCCTTCGGTCCCATGTGGCAGAATGTATTTGGTATTGAAGCTCAACCATTACAGGCAATGGGAACAGATAATTTTATAGCAAAATACGGTGGAACCATAACGTTAATGATGACTTTTGGCTTTTTAATAAATGTTCTTTTAGCGAGGTTAACACCCTCTAAATACATTTATCTTACAGGCCATATGATGTTTTGGGTATGTTTTGTATTAACAGGTATCTTTGTAGAAACATTTGGTCCCGATTTTTCTCAAACAAAAATACTTATAATTGGTTCAATATTAATGGGTATTTACTGGACGCTACAGCCGGCATATGTTCAAAAATATATGAAAAAAGTTACTGGTAAAGACACAATTGCCCTCGGACATACGGTGTCTTTTGCTGCATGGGCTGCAGGAGCTTTAGGTAAGATAATAGGCAACCCGGAGCAAAATACAGAAAATCTCAAAGTTCCAGAAAGCTTAAATTTCTTGAAAGACAGCAATGTTGTAATTGTTACTGTAATGGGTCTGGTTTATGGCCTGGGGGCAATTCTTGCTGGGCCTGAGTTTATGGCACAATATTCAGGAGATAAAAACTATATAGTTTATGGACTTTTGCAGGGCTTGAAATTTGGCGGAGGGATTGCAGTAATTCTGTTTGGAGTGAAATTATTAATAGCAGAAATCGTACCGGCATTTAAAGGATTTGCTACAAAAATCGTTCCTGATGCCAAACCTGCTCTGGATTGCCCTGTTGTATATCCCTTTGCTCCCACTGCAACAATAATCGGTTTTGCAGCAGCCTTTGTAACGACAATTATAATGATGGTAATAATGGGAATAACAGGATTCTATGTCTTTGTTCCCCCAATGATCGCTTTATTCTTCCATGCAGCTGCCGCTGGGGTATTCGGTAATGCAACCGGTGGAATAAAAGGAGCAATTGCAGGTGGAGTCATTACAGGTTTAATTATCTCCCTGGGTCAGGCTGTTTTTGTAAAATACATCACCCCCACTACTGTTTCCGATTTTATCTTGTGGGGAGGAGATACAGATATGTTCATATTCGGCTCAATATTAAAACTAATCATAGGAATTTTCAGCTAAAACCTTTAGGGGCTTTCCATTAAGCCCCTTTTAAATATAACATCATATAAAAAATAAAGGGGGTTATCTTATTGTATGTTCAAACAATCTTTGGTAGAAAAAAGCCGGAGGAATTAGGAATAACATATATTCATGAACATTTATACTCTAATCCACCTCAATGGGTTAAGGAACAGGATTCCGATCTTGTACTTGACGATATATTGTGTTCTATTCAGGAAGCGAAAACATTCAAAAAAGTCGGAGGACAGACTATTGTAGATATGACAGCTGTAGACTATGGAAGAAATATAGAAATTTTAAGAAGTATTGCTAAAGCAGCAAAAATAAATGTTATAGCTACAACAGGGTTTAATAAAGGATTGTTTTTTGATAAGTGGGTTTATGAAGCCGAAGAGAAAGATTTGACTGAATGGATGATAACTGAAATTACCGAAGGGATAGAAGCTACCGATAGCAAAGCAGGAATTATTAAAGTAGGTTCAGGATACAACAAAATCAGTCAGGTAGAGGAAAAAGTAATAAGGGCAGCATCCAAAGCACATCTAGAAACAGGGGCTCCTATTGCTGCACATACTGAATCCGGAACAATGGCATTGGAGCAACTTGAAATAATGGAAAAAGAAGGTGTTGATTTAAACAAAGTTATAATAGCTCATGCCGACCGCAATATAGATTTATGGTATTTCAAACAGATAGGAAAAAAAGGAGCGTACATTGAATTTGATGGCCCATCTAAAATAAAATACTATCCTGACAGCATGAGAGTAGATGCTATAATTGAACTAGTTAAATCAGGTTTTGAAGACAAGATATTAATTTCAGGTGACATGGCCAGAAAATCTTATCTTGAAGCATATGGAGGTGGGCCAGGCTTTAGATTTATTATACAGAAGTTCATTCCCAGGTTAAAAATGCAATTTGATGAGGAAGGCTTGAACCCAGATATTGTTAACAAATTTATTGTTTTAAATCCCCAGCGTGCTTTAACGTTTAAATAAAGGGTGATATAAAAATGGAACTTTCCAATTTGTCCTGGCCTCAGGTAAAAGAGGTATTAGAAAAAATAGATACTGCCGTTTTACCCATTGGTGCAGTAGAAGCCCATGGGCCTCATCTTACAGTTGATACAGATAATGTAATTGCCGAATATCTCGGAAGAAAATTTTCAGAAAAAATTAATGCTTTACTTCTTCCAACTATTAATTATGGGCAGGTCTGGTCCTTAAAAAATTTTCCAGGATCTCTTAATATAAGCAGTGATACACTAATAAATCTTTTTTTGGATATTACACAAAGTTTGGAAAAACATAATATCAAAATTTTAGTAATAATTAATGGACATTTTGGCAATATTGCTGCCCTTAAAAAAGCTTCAAGGATAATAATTGAAAAAACGTCTGTTATTCCTCTAGTATTTACTCATCCAGGTTTAGAGAATGCTGCAAAGGGTTTAATAGAGTCTCCCCGTGCACATCCTGCTTATTTACACGCAGAAGAAATTGAAACTTCAATGATGCTACACATTTGTCCTGAAAAAGTTAATATGGATAAAGCCGTAAAAGAATACCCCCAATTTCCTGAGTATTTCAGTTCAACTCCAGTAACCTGGGATAAAATAAGCAAAACGGGAGTTCTCGGAGATGCAACTGTTGCAACAAAGGAAAAGGGGCAAAAATTATTAAATAAGATATTAAGTAATATGGTGGCTATTTACAACAAATGGAAGGAGGAAAATCGTGAAATCTAGGGAATACATGGACAAAATATGGGATATTTTACGTAGAATTAAGGAAACTCAGTTAGAAAATATTGAAAAGGTATCTTGCTTAATGGCTGATACCGTTTCACATGGTAAAATGCTGCATTTCTTTGGCTGTGGGCATTCGTTAATGTTGTGTGAAGAGGTATTTTATAGAGCTGGCGGATTGGGATGTATAAACCCCTTATTCGACACTGCGTTGATGGTACAGCATGGTGCATTAAAAAGCTCTATGGTTGAAAAACAGGAAGGATATGCTAAATGGGTTTTGGATAGATATGAATTAAATGAAGGGGATGTCATTACTATATTCTCAACTTCAGGACGAAATCCCGTCCCTATAGACGCGGCAATAATTTCTAAAGAATTAGGATTAAAAGTTATAGGGATAACTTCCCTTGAGTATTCTAAAAAAACTGCTTCGAGGCACTCATCAGGCAAAAACCTCTATCAATTATGTGATATAGTTATAGATAATTGTGTAGATTTTGGAGATGCTCTGTTGGATTTCGGTAAATTTAAAGCGGTTCCAGGCTCTACTGTTGCTGGAGCATTTATTATCAATTCTATAATTGCCGGAACTATAGAGAAATTAATCGAAAAGGGTATTACACCTCCGGTTTTAATTAGCGGAAATATTGATGGTGCTGAGAAACATAATGAAGCTATACTTAAAAAATATAAAAACAAGGTAAAACACCTATAACCTAGGGTATAAAAATCATTATTACAAATTAGAAGCCAAAGGAGTAATTATTTTAATGAAGCATAAGGCGATTTTTGGAAAGAAAATAATAACCCCATTTAAAGTAATAAATAATGGTTTTGTGATAATAAATAACAACTTAATAGAATATGTGGGTACAAGGAAAACAAATGAATTTCACTTTGATGAAATTGACTATGAAGGTGAATACGTTGTACCGGGTTTTATTGATATCCATTGTCACGGTGGTAACGGATATGATACTATGGATTCAACAGAAACTGCATTAAAAGAAATCAGCATTTTTAAAGGGAAAAATGGTTGTACAGGTTTTTTACCTACAACTGTTACATCTTCTATTAAAGACAAATTGAGAGCAGTAGAAGTAATTAAAAAGTATAAAAAACGACATACGAATGAAGGCGCAGAAATACTTGGTATACATTTAGAAGGCCCGTTTATCAATCCAAGACAGAAAGGTGCTCAAAGGGAAGACCTGATAATTCCTATATCTTTAGATACAATGGAAAATTTCATTAATGAATCGGGTGGATTAATAAAAATAGTCACATATGCACCTGAACTAGATGAAAATTTTAAATTTACATCTTTTCTTAAGTTAAATAATATTATCCCATCCGTGGGCCACAGTTTTGCAGAATATGAAACTATTATTAATGCAATCAAACATGGATTACAGTCTGCTTCACATACATTTAATCAGATGAAAGGGATGCATCACAGACAACCCGGAACTGTCGGCGCGGTTTTAGCAGAAGAATGTCTATTTGCAGAAATAATAGCGGATTGTATTCATGTTCATCCTGCAATAATTAAATTACTTGTTAAAGCAAAGGGAGCGAACAGAGTAATACTTGTAACAGATGCTATAAGGGCAGCTGGTTTAAATGATGGGACATATGACCTTGGAGGTCAAAGTGTTATTGTTAAAAACGGTGAAGCCCGACTCAAATCAGGAAACCTTGCCGGCAGTACATTAACGATGAACAAAGCGATAAAAAATATGGTGCAAAAAGTTGGGATAGATATAAAGGATTGTATAAAAATGGCTTCTTTAAACCCTGCAACGCTTTTAGGTCTTGATAAAGATAGAGGGTCTTTGCTACCCGGGAAAAGAGCAGATATTACCATATTAGATAAAAATTTCAATATAATATATACAATCAGGGAAGGGAGGTTAATTTACAACAGAGGTCATGAAAATATTATCCGCAAATTCTTATAATGAAATGAGCAAATTAGCAGCAGAAATAGTTGCCCAAAAAATAAAAGACAAACCAAACACTGTATTAGGCCTTGCAACAGGAAGCACACCTCTTGGAATGTACAGGGAATTAATCGGTATGTATAAAGAGGGCAAATTGGACTTCTCGAAGGTTAGAACATTTAATCTGGACGAGTATCTGGGATTACCTCCATCCCATCCTCAGAGTTATCATTACTATATGTATGAAAATTTTTTTAAACATGTAAATATAAAAAAAGAAAATATTCATATACCCAGGGGGGATTCCTTAACTCCTGCACAAGAATGTTTGAAATATGAAAGGCAGATTGAAGAAGTCGGAGGAATAGATTTGCAAATACTAGGGATCGGTATAAACGGTCATGTAGGCTTCAATGAACCGGATATTAATTTAAAAGCATTAACACACGTTATACAACTTGCTGATGAAACCATTAAAGCAAACTCTAGATTTTTTAATAACATAGATGAAGTTCCGAAAATGGCAATAACTATGGGAATGGGAACGATAATGAAATCGAAACAGATAATACTTCTGGCGTGGGGGTTAGAGAAAAAGGAAACGGTTATAAAAGCTGTTACAGGTGCTATTACTACAAAAGTCCCTGCCTCTTTACTACAGCTTCATAAAGACGTAACTTTAATAATAGATAAAAGAATCTACGAGAAACTAAAGGAGGATAAAAAATGATACAAAAAACAGTAGAAATATTAAACAAAACCGGACTACATGCTCGCCCTGCGGCAAAGTTTGTTGAAAAGGCAAATAAGTTTAAAGGTAAAATAACCATTGAAAAAGATGGTAAAAGAGCTGATGCAAAAAGCATTCTTGGTGTGCTCGGGCTGGGTGTGGGCCAGGGTTCAAAAATAAAAATTACTGCAGAAGGAGAAGATGAGCAGGAGGCTGTCGAACAGCTGGTTGAACTCTTAAACTCTTTTGAAGAATAAAAAACACAATTTTAAAGGGAAGATTTATCTAGAATATAATTTGAAGAGAGGGAACTTTAAAGTTGCCTCTCTTTTCTAATATTAAGGCTTTTAATATTTCTTTTTGGTATTTAAGTTCAGTTTAGAAATTTTAGTTGACAAGTTAAATGAGTCGAAGCAACGCAACCTACCAGAAATTAACAAGCCACAGGATTGTTTAGGCAGTTTGGTACGAATGTGGTTAATGCCTTTCTTGAAAGAATAAAAAAGTACAATAGCAGCATTTAAATAACACTTTTCGGGAGGAATTTTGGGCTTCATTAACGAATTTTATGTATAAGCGAAGTTTTTTACCTAAACTCACCTGAAGCTTTTTGCTTCAGGTAAATTATTAAAGAGAAAGAGTAATAAATAAAGTGCGTCTTGAATTAATCTTGATAATGAATGACAAATCAAAGGATGATACTCTAAAACAAATGAGTTTTGAGGTGATTATAGGTGCAGGAAACTGTAAATAAGAAAATTCTCATTGTCGAAGACAGCAGGCTGCAGGTTCAAATATTACGGGATATATTGAGCAGAAACGGTTATGAAGTAGAAACTGTTATGACAGGTAAAGAAGCCATTGAAAAAGTCCGGAGAGGTGAAATTTTTGATCTTATTTTAATGGATATAGAACTAAGAAGAGGAATGGACGGCATCCAAACATCAAAAGTATTACAGAAGCTTGCCGACATACCTATTGTCTTTATTACTGCCCATACAGAAAAGGAAACTGTAGAGAAAATCCGAAAAGCAACAGGTTATGGATTTGTTTTGAAAAACGCTGGTGAGAATGTTCTTATCTCAGCGGTAGAAATGGCACTGCGCCTTTATGGAGCGAACAGCCTGGCAAAATTTTATCGAAAGATAATTGAAAACTCACTGAACGAAATTTATATTTTCCATACCAAAACTTTAAATTTTCTTGCCGTAAACCGTGGAGCCCTAAAAAACATTGGATACACTGAAAAAGAGTTAAAAACAATGACTCCTCTTGATATAAACTCTGTGCTTGACCTTGAGGCTTTTCGAAACTTGATTGACCCACTGCTTAAAGGGGAACGCGAGTTTTGTGTTTTTAATACGGTGCACCGCCGCAAGGACGGTTCTTCTTATCCCGTTGATGTATATTTGCAAATAGTAGAGCACAGGTCCCAAAAAGTGTTTGTTGCGGTAGCTATTGATCTGACGGAAAAAAAGAGAATTGAGAGGAAATTAAAAGAAAGACAAGCTTTTCTTGATGCAATTGTGAATTCGGCTCATGATGCCATTGTCATGCTTGACAATCAAGGTAAGGTTACTTTCTGGAACCCAGCAGCAGAAAGGATTTTTGGCTATTTAAGAGAAGAAGTAATAGGAAAGGAGCTGCACAGGCTTATAGTACCGAGTGATGAATATTATAAAAGGTATAAAAAAGCGCTGCCTCATTTTCAATTAACGGGAGAAGGCGAGAATATTGGTAAAACAGTCGAACTGATTGCGAGACATAAAGACGGGCATGTTTTTGACATTGAGCTTTCTCTTTCGGCATTACGCATTGACGATACTTGGCATGCGGTGGGAATCGCCCGTGATATTACTGAACGTAAAAAAACAGAAGAACTAGCATATCGGTTGTCTATTACCGATCCATTGACAAACGCGTACAACCGACGTTTTTTTACACAAATGCTGAAACAGGAGCTTAAGCGTGCTGGGCGGACCGGGCTGCCTTTTTCAGTGATTATGGTAGACCTGGATCATTTTAAACGTGTAAACGACCGTTTCGGCCACGCTGCCGGTGATTTGGTTCTTAAAAGTTTAGTAGATATGATCAAAGGAAGAATCCGCAAAACAGACTGCCTGGCCCGCTGGGGAGGAGAGGAATTTGTTATACTGCTGCCGGATACACCTGTGGATAAGGCGGCCGGTTTAGCAGAAGAGCTTCGAGAACATCTAAGCCTCATGGATATTCCGGGTATTGGTAGGGTGACCGCAAGTTTCGGAGTAGCTGGTTATCGTCCTGGTGATACAGTTGATACACTACTGAAAAAGGCAGATGACATGATGTATGTGGCTAAAGCTGCCGGTAGAAATTGTGTGCGGTATATTTAAAGCCAAAATGATCTCTTAATAAAACCTAAAAAATTGTTGATTTTTATCAAAAAACATACTAATATTACAAAAGAAAAGCTATAACCGAATTTTACGAATACAGGAGGTTACATTAATCATGAAAAATGTTGTGATTTCAAGGCTTGATGAGCTTTTAGAGGAACTGGCAAAAGAGAATGAACAAAAGAAGGCGTGGGGGGATTTTCTAGTAGACTTTGCCGAAGTTTGCGGAAAAGCGGATTTGAAAGAAAAATTGAAAGTTCCCATTTCCAATCTTCTAGAGCGTGTAAGTGAAAAAGAACTGTCGGATGGCATAGGGCTTTTGCATGAAAAGATAGACAATTTTCCCGCAGTCGATGTTTACAAGGCGCTCATAGAAGTACTTGGGAAAAAGAATGATGAAAATCTTGTAAGGATAGCAGAACTCCGTGATGTTCTTACTGAACTTTCTACCCCGATTATACAACTGTGGCAGAATGTTCTTCTTGCCCCCGTGATTGGCACACTTGACAGCCAGAGGGCGCAGAACATGGCTGAAAAACTTCTTGAAAGCATCGCCGACACCAGGGCTAAAGTCGTAATCGTCGATGTGACTGGCGTATCTATGATAGATACGATTGTAGGAGAATTTTTGATCGAAATGTTTTCTGCCGTGAAACTTCTTGGAAGTGATGTTGTTCTGACGGGTATAAAGCCAGAGATAGCTCATACCCTTGTAAAACTAGGCATCGATTTTAATATGGTTATTATAAAGAGGGACCTGGAAAGCGCACTTAAGTACACTATCAGAAAGTTTTCGAAAGACATGGAAAGAAAACAGCTCAACCAAAAAAGAGGGGATGCAGATGAAAACTAAAGTTGTGCCGACGATAAAACTTTACGATTATCTGATTGTTCCTATACAGATTGAGTTGGATGATTCAACAATAGAAAAACTCCAGATGCAGCTGCTGAATGAAATAAGCGAGAGAAAAATCCGGGGAATAATTATAGATGTCAGCATGGTAGATGTAATCGACAGCTACATATCATTTGTGCTTTCGGAAACTGCTGCTATGGCCAAAGCCATGGGCTGTTATACAGTAATCTGTAAAATCCAACCACAGGTGGCGCTTACACTTGCACAGATGGGCATAAAACTGAAGGATGTTTTTACGGCAAACAGCCTGGAAGGTGCTATTGATATACTGAACCAGCTTGATTAAGTGTTTAACTGTGTTTTTGATGACGGAGTGATGATGATGGATGATAAAAATTTTAATGATATTGATATAAATGTTCACGATTATGATATAGTTTTAAAAATAAAAGACGAAAACGACATAGCAGTTTCAAGACAGATGGCGAAAAGCTTTGCCCAGAAAAACAATTTTTCGCTTGCCGATGTTACAAAAATAGCCACAGCCGTATCGGAACTTTCAAGAAACATATACAGGTATGCAAAAGAGGGGCATATTTATATAAAAAAGAAAGAAACGGAGCCAGATAAAGATATATCAATAGAAATTATT
>JARRCM010000002.1 GCA_029982205.1 Thermosediminibacterales bacterium | reverse complement strand
ACATATCCACAGTAACAATCACTGTGATTTAATAAAAAACTATGTAATTAAGAGCTTTTAAAAGCTAATCTTAAAATATTGAGATAGGAGTGATTTAATGTATGAAAATTACCGGGAAAGGCAAGATGCTGAAAATCTTTATAGGTGAAAATGATAAATACAGGGGTAAGCCGCTGTTTGATGCTATAGTTCAGCGGCTTCAAAAAGAAGGGCTTGCTGGGGCTACAGTAATAAAAGGAATAGAGGGTTATGGGGCAAACTCCAGGATTCATACATCAAAGATACTTCGCTTATCTGAAGACCTTCCTATAGTAATTGAAGTTATAGATAAAGAAGACAGAATAGAAAAGATAATACCAATTCTTGATGAAATGGTCAAAGAAGGGCTTGTTTTGGTGGTTCACGATGTGGAGATAATAAAATATACATAAAAAGCAGCTAAAAAGAATGGGTGTGTTTTTTATAAATTTCTAGTTTTTCATTTCTGTTAATCATCTTATCAATTATAATTGCCATTAAAATTATCCCTACAAGGTTAACCAGCCATCGAGTGACCGCAAACTTTACCCCGAGAGAACTCATTTCAAACAGGAACATAGGTATCTTCATTGTAGACCATGCACCTAAAAAGATTAAAATGTTGGAGAACTTCGCTCCCTTCTTGATCATAATCGCGGCAACGGGAAAAGCACCATAAAGCGGTCCGGCTGCTGCTGCGCCCATAAAAATACTTAATGACATTCCAACAATACCGGATTTCTCACCAAGAAACTTTATGATTGTTTCCCTCGGCACCCAAACATCAAGGAGGCCGAGAAGCAAAAAAATCGGAGGCAGTACACTGAACATTTCGAAAAAGTTAAAATACGTGTTTTTGAAAATACTTATACCCAGCTGTTTATTAAGCGTAAATATAATGATGTCTGCAATAATTATTAACAAAAATGGAACAAACGCTTTTGTTTTTTTCATAACGATACCACCATCCCGATTATAAAAGCTACAACAAATGAAAAAATGTAGCTGAAAGAGTTTCTTAAAAATGCTTCTTTTCTACTGAAGTATTTTATCTCTAAAGGCATGGTAACAAAACCTACCATCATCAGTGTAGAGACAAATACCGCTATTTGCTCGACTCCTGCCCCTTTTTCGAGAAGGGAACTTGCTAAAGGGAATGCTACAAACCCTGGTATTAAAGTGATGGCTCCAACTATAGAAGCAATAAACATACCGAGTATGCCTGTATTTGAACCGATGATTTTTGAAATGATTTCAGGAGTTAAAACAGTTAGCATTAACCCAACCAATGCCAAAACCCCGGCGAAAGCAGGAAACACATTCATAAAAGACTTCCAGGCCTTTAACAAAGCCGTTTTTGTTTTTTTCTTATCTTTATAAAAAGATATTCCCAGAAAAATTATTGAAACTATATATAGAACAGTTGTAAACAATAAGACCTGCCTCCTTTTTAATCGTTAAAATTTTTTTCATACCTTTCAAGAAAGTATTCAAGCCTTTTTATGTTATTGCGGATATTTACAGACCAACTGTGAAGAATATCTAACCCTTCAGGTGTTACTGAATAAAGTCTTTTTGCAGGGCCCGTCCCCTCGGTTTCCCATTTTGATTCAACCAAACCTTCTTCTTCCATCTTTCTCAGGTTTCTGTAAACTGCTCCGGGATCCGGGTTTCCGTTTTCAAACCCAAAATCACGCAATTTTTCCATTAACTCATACCCGTGAGTCGGCTTTTCATATAAAAGCAATAACATACAAGGCTGTATAAACCTCCTCATTTGACCACTATGACATTCACATTCGTGTTTATGCGAATTACACATATTAATCCTCCCTCCTTATATGTTAAAAACATATATACATAATTACATTATAACAGTTTTGTTGTTATTTTCAACTGTTTTTAAAGCCTAATATGGCAAAAAAGGTTTTAAAATCTGCCAAAATAAATTATAATGGGAAAAAAAACAGAATTATGCAAAGCTCTGAATGGGTTAAGAAAAGGATTTTTCTAAGGAGGTTTTTTCTGATGCAAAAAGGCAATAGAAAAAACGCAATGAAATTTATTGTGATGTTGGGTATTGTCAGCCTTTTTTCGGATATCACCTATGAAGGAGCCCGCAGTGTAACAGGGCCTTTTCTGGAGTTGCTTGGAGCAAGCGCTTCAGTTGTGGGTTTTGTGGCGGGATTTGGGGAATTCGTGGGCTATGGCCTGCGTTTGTTAACAGGTTACTTTGCAGACCGGACAGCAAGGTACTGGCTTTTTACCGGAATAGGATATGCCATAAATCTTTTAGCAGTGCCTCTCCTGGCTCTGGCAGGGAACTGGCAAATTGCTGCGATGCTTGTAGTAATGGAACGGTTAGGCAAGGCTGTAAGAACTCCGGCAAAGGATGTCATGCTCTCTCATGCAACAAGTGAGGTAGGAAGGGGATGGGGTTTTGCGATACATGAGGCAATGGACCAAATTGGTGCTGTCGCAGGGCCTCTTATTGTATCGGCTGCCGTGTTTGTGAAAGGTAATTTTCGAAGCGGGTTTGCAATCTTGCTGTTGCCGGCAGTATTGGCTTTGGTTACCCTGCTGGTTGCAAGGATTAACTTCCCGCAGCCGCACGAACTCGAGGAGACTTCTGAAAGTAATGAACAGAGTTCCGGAAACATGAAACTGCCACGCCTTTTCTGGCTGTATTCCCTGTTTATTGCCCTTACGGTAGCCGGATTTATCCATTTTCAGCTTATTTCCTTTCACCTGGAAAAGCAGGGCGTCATTTCAGAGGCTTACATTCCTGTGCTGTTTTCAATAGCCATGGGAGTTGATGCGCTGGCTGCTTTACTGGCAGGTAAAATCTATGACAGGGTTGGTATAGCAAGTCTTTTAGCAGTTCCTGTTTTGACAGCAGTCATTCCGTTTTTAGTTTTTAAAACCAGTTATCCCTTAGTCTTGCTTGGAATTGTTTTATGGGGGATAATAATGGGTATCCAGGAAACTATTATGAAGGCTTCAATTGCCGATATGGTGTCTACGAAACGCCGTGGAACGGCTTTCGGTATTTTTAACACAGCATTCGGGCTGTCGTGGTTTATAGGCAGCGCAGCCTCAGGGAGACTTTACGATATTTCCGTAACTTACATAAAAATTTTTGTGACATTAACTCAAGCAGCTGCATTGTTTTTCTTTATTATCTTATATTTAAGAGAAAAGTCATTTATATCCCCACGAACAAGACTTTGATAAATATATTGCGTTCTTTCCATGGAGTCTGCTTGAGCTTTTTTAATTAAGAATCTGAAATTTTTTGTTTTTAGAAAGGATGGTTTTTAATTGGGAATGGAAAGAATTAAAACAGGCGTTGTGGGTCTTGGTTTAATAGGAAGTTCAATTTGTCTTGCCCTCAGAGAAAGAATGGGAATTTTTCCCGTAGGGGTAGAATGCGATCAAGATACCGCAGACAAAGCCCTCAAGCTGGGTATTGTTTCAGATATAGTAAGCCTTAATGAAGCCGCAGAAAACTGCAGATTTATAATACTTGCAGTACCAGTGGGGAAAATATTAGAGTTAATAGAGGAATTGTCTTCTGTAATGTGTCCCGGCAGTTATTTGACGGATGTTGGAAGCACAAAAGCCCAAATCGTGGGCAAAGCTGATTTGATACTGCCCGAGGGCATCAATTATCTTGGAGGACATCCTATGGCAGGTTCGGAGAAATCCGGCCCTGATGGTGCGCGGAGCGATCTTTTTGAAAAGGCGCCATATGTATTAACACCTACAAAGAAGACGAATAAAAAGACGATTGAATTCATGAAGAGGTTTGTTAAAGGGATAGGAGCCGAACCTTTTTATATGTCTCCTGAAGAACACGACGAATACATAGCTTTAATAAGCCATGTTCCCCATGTGATTGCAGGTGCATTAGTCAATTCTGTTCACAATAACCCAAAAGCACTAGAGCTAGCCGCAGGAGGATTTAAAGATATGACACGAATAGCAATGTCAAACCCTATCATTTGGAAGGACATATGTATATCAAACAAAGATAACATAAAAAAGGGACTTAACAATATAAAAGCCTTGATTGAAAAATTTGAAAAGAGCCTGGATGAGGGTGACGAAAAAAAGATAATGGATTTTTTTGAAAGGGCCTCACAAACAAGAGGAAAAATAATATAGATCTCTTCCTGTGATTTTTAATGGTTTTTTTTGCATTTTTGGCAGTAGCCATACAGTTCTATTTTGTGTTCAGTTAAAGTAAAGTTTTTGTCTTTAATCAGGTCAATGAATTTTTGTATGGGACAAAAGTCTATAATTTCCGTTTTTCCGCACCCTTTACAGATTATATGATGATGGTGTGTTTTGTTTGATATTATACTGTATAAGCATCCTTCATCACCCTGTATTTTGTGAACCAAATTAATGTTTACCAGGATTTCTAAATTACGGTATATTGTAGTGATATTCAGTTTTGGATGAGTTTTACAGGTGTTTTGATGAATTTTTTCGGCAGATAAAAAGTGACCTTTATGGTTTAACAAAACTTTTAATATAGCTTTTCTTTGAGGGGTTATTTTATAGCCGTTTAATTTTATTTTTTCTTCAAGATCCTTTGTATCAATCATGATTTCACTCCTAGTTATATATTTTAATGATAACAATTATTTCTGCCAAATGCAATTTTACAATTTAAATAAAGATGCCGGAATATTTTTTGATACTTTGTAATAACCTAAATATTGACACTGATATAATCAGTGATATAATTTTAGATGTAATTGCAAATGAATTGCAATTGGAAGGGCGGCTGAAAATGAATCACACAAAAAGATTAATTATTGGAGTTTTATTTATTTTTATTATAGGTTTAACAGGTTGCAGCAGCAATACGGCAGAAATCAGTGGAAAAACAGATAAGCTGATAGCAGCGGTTTCAATACTGCCCCAGAAGACCTTTGTGAAAGCAGTAGCAGGGGATTTGATAGATGTTGTAACAATGATTCCTCCCGGAAACAGTCCTACAAATTATCAACCATCACCGAAAGAAATGGAAGATTTCAGCAAATCATCTGTTTACTTTACTATCGGAGTAGCTGCCGAAAAAGCATATATCCTCCCAAAGGCAAGGGATTTAAACAGTAATATTAAGATAATAGATTTGGCACAAGAGGTAGGGAAAGTTTATCCACACCGTTATTTTGGTAATGGAGGGGAGCGTGACCCTCATATTTGGTTATCTCCTAAACGTGTCAAGGTAATGATAGAGGTTATTGCGAAAGAACTGGGGAATTTGGATCCCAAAAACAAAGAGGTTTACAGGAAAAACGCCGAAAATTACATAAAGAGGCTGGAAGCCGTAGACTTAGAAATTAAGCAGATATTAAATGAAGTGGAAAACAGAGCCTTTATAATCTATCATCCGGCTCTTGGATATTTTGCAGAGGATTACAATCTGCAGATGATTCCTGTTGAAAAAGAAGGCAAAAAAGCAACACCAAAAGAACTTCAGAAAATAATCGACATAGCTAAAGAGAAAAACATCAAAGTAGTTTTTTATCAGGAGGAAATCGACACTACTCAATCACAAACCCTTGCAGAAGAATTAGGAGGCATAACTCAAAAAATAGCTCCATTAGCTCCAAATTATATCGAAAACCTTAAAGAAATAGCCGTGGCTTTAAAAAAAGCAATGCAGTAAGGTGGTTAAAATGTATGATTTAGAATTAAAAAACGTCAATGTCTATTATGATAAAGTGTGTGCCCTAAAGAATATAAATTTACAGGTCAAAAAGAGTGAGTTTTTAGGTATAATTGGGCCGAATGGAGGCGGTAAAACCACACTTCTTAAACTGATACTTGGCATGATTAAACCATCTAGTGGTATTGTAAACATTAATGAGAATATTACAATTGGCTATGTTCCTCAAACCTCTAATTTTAATAAACATTTTCCAATAAAGGTTTTAGATGTTATATTGATGGGCAGATTGGATAAATCTTTAAAACTGTTTCATAAATACACAAAAGAAGATGTTGAAAAAGTTGGTAAAATAATGGAACGGTTGGGAATTTTAGAGTTAAGAGATCGACAGGTTGGCGAACTTTCCGGAGGGCAGCTTCAAAAAGTTCTGATAGCCAGAGCACTGGCTGTCGAACCTAAAATGCTTTTATTAGATGAACCTACAGCGAATATTGATGTTCAATCAAAAACAGAGATATTTGAAATCCTGAAGAAGTTGAATGAACAGGTAACCATTATACTTGTTACTCATGATATTGGCATAATGTCTTCTTATGTAGATACCATTGCGTTTTTAAATCAAAAACTGTATTACCATGGGGCCGCTAAAACAGATGGGGTGGTAAACCTTGATTAAAGCAGTTTTTCAATACAATTTTCTGCAAAACGCTTTTTTAAGTGCTATACTAGCAAGTATTGTGTGTGGTATCATAGGGACAATAATAATGGAAAGAAGATTGGTGATGATGAGTGGAGGGATTGCCCATACTTCCTTTGGTGGAATAGGTATGGGTTATTTTTTGAACATAGAGCCAATTATAGGTGGGCTTATTTTTGCTGTTATTGCTTCTCTGAGTATTGTATTGATTAATAAAAAAACCAGAACCGACTCAGATGTACTTATAGGTATGTTCTGGGCTGTGGGGATGGCAATGGGTATTTTGTTTATAGCTTTAACCCCGGGCTATCCGCCTGATATGACATCCTATTTATTTGGAGACATTCTTACCGTTTCAATGGCAGGCCTAAAACTTATGGTAATTCTCGATATAATTATTTTGTTTGTTGTTGTTTCTCTTTTTGATTACTGGAAGGCATTTTTGTTTGATGAAGAGTTTGCAAATGTATTAGGAATAAAAACAATGTATCTTGAGTATACCATGTTTGTTTTGATCGCTTTAACCGTTGTTGTGCTGATTAAGGTTGTGGGGATCATACTTGTTATAGCTCTTTTGACAATTCCTCCGGCTACAGCAAAATTGTTTGTATATGACCTGAAAAAAATCATGATAATATCTATTGTTCTGGGGGGATTGTTTTGCCTTTTGGGTCTTGTTGTTTCTTATCAGTTCAATATTGCTTCTGGTGCAACAATAATACTGCTTTCAGCAATGGGTTATTTCATGGCGATGGCAATAAAAAAGGTTATAAATAATGCTGGATTATCAGCAAAAGGGAACAAGACGAGCTGTTAGGTATAAAGAAGAGTAAACATACAGCTATTGACATATTGCCTGAGTATTACTAAAATAATATTGAACATATGATATATTTTTTTATATACCAATTGATAATGATTATCAATAACTTCTGACAGAAAGAGGGTAAATAATGACTCAAAAGATAAGAATATCACTTGCGGAGATGAAAAACGACCAGGAAGGAAAGGTTGTTTTTATAATTGGCGGAAGGGGTATGAAAACCAGACTGGAAGCATTGGGCATCAGAAGAGGGGTTAAGATCTTAAAGTTAAGCTCTTTTTTAGGCGGAGGGCCTGTAGTTGTTTCAGTCGGTACAGGAGAGGTTGCTATCGGTTACGGAATGTCCAGAAATATCATAGTTGAGGTGGAGATGGATGAAAGTTCTTTTAGTGGGTAATCCTAATGTGGGGAAAAGCGCCATTTTTTCACAATTAACAGGGGTTAAAGTCACCACATCTAACTATCCGGGGACTACAGTGGCTTTTACCAGAGGTTTTATGACATATCAAGGCAGGCGTGTTGAAATAATAGATGTTCCGGGCACTTACCATTTAGAACCGGAAAATGAAGCGGAAAAAGTTGCAGTTGATATGATTGCAAAAGGCGATGTTCTTATTAATGTTGTCGATGCTACAAATTTAGAAAGGAATTTAAACCTCACCCTTCAATTGATGGAATTTGGAAAGCCTATGGTAATAGCGTTAAACTTATGGGATGAAGCACAGCATAAGGGGATTGAAATAGACATTGAAAAATTAAAAGAAGTTTTAAAAATCCCTGTTGTAGCTACAAACGGGCTGACCGGAGAAGGGCTTGTACAACTTTCAAAAGAGTGTATGAAGGCAAGAGCTGTTTATTGGCCGAAATTAAATTCCGAACGCCGTTGGGCAAAGATTGGAGAGATTGTTTCCCAGGTACAGAATTTAACCCACAGGCGCCATACTTTTATGGAACGGATACAGGACTTAAGTATTCATCCGATATTAGGGCTGCCATTGGCGGCAATTTCCCTAATTGTAATTTTTAAATTTATCATATCGGCTGGGGAAATACTTGTAAGCTTTATGGAGAAGGTGTTTCAACTTGTTTATTCCCCTATTATATTGTGGCTTAGTGATGTTCTTAAAGCTAATGACTTAATTCATTACCTGCTTATTGGTGAGGTCACAGGGGGTATTATTGAGTATGAAGAAGCCATGGGGATGTTGACAACCGGAGTTTTTGTTGCATTCGGGTTGGTACTGCCTTATATCATACTTTTTTATTTGGTATTAGGTTTTTTAGAAGATCTGGGGTATATACCTCGAGTGGCAATCATGTTTGACCGTTTTTTACATAATATAGGTCTTCATGGATATTCCATTGTGCCAATGTTATTGGCATGTGGGTGTAACGTGCCCGGCATACTTGCAATCCGGAATCTGGAAACCCGAAGGGAACGGTTTATCACTGCAATAGTCACAAGCATAACTATCCCATGTATGGCACAAACAGCTTTAATAATTCGTGCCGTTGGAACAAGGGGAGAAGTATACATCGGCCTTGTTTTTACAACTCTTTTAACCGTGTGGTTGCTGCTGGGAATAATTCTTAAAAAAACGGTTGGAGGGAATACCCCAACACTTTTGATAGAAGTGCCTCCTTATCGATTGCCAAGTCTAAAAGTCCAGTTTAAAAAATTAAAAATGAGGTTAAGTTTATTTTTGAATGAGGCTATTCCTTATGTTTTGGGAGGAATATTGTTTATAAACTTCTTAAATATCAGCGGATTTATAAAAATTTTAGGAGACTTAAGCGCGCCTGTCATAAAAGGTGTTTTCGGGCTGCCAGAAGAGACGGTATCCACTTTGATCATTGGAATTGTTAGAAAAGATGCAGCCGTAGCTTTGTTAGAACCCATTGGATTAAATGATTATGAAATGGTCAGGGCAGTTATCATACTCATCTTGTATTTTCCCTGTGTTGCTACATTTACGGTTTTATTAAAAGAATTAGGCATAATGGATACTGTAAAAGCCGTTGGAATAATGTTTTTGACTACAATGATTGTAGGCGGCCTTTTAAATCTACTGCTGGGAACTGTATTTAACCCGGCAGGAATGATCATAGCGGAGATAATTACTATATTGTTTTTGATTTTCCTGGATTCGAATACTAATAAATCTCTTTTTGAAGATGAAATGGTTTAATTAAACTAAAAAGACAATTTATTGACATATGCCCAAAAACAATTTTACAGATGCCTTTCCCGTAAGGAGAAATACGTTTTAAAAACTTATGAAACAATGAATTCTAAAAAACAGTAAATTATAACAGACAGCATGAATAAACTAATGAAGTAGATATTTTTACGGGAGGGTCATCCATGCATATAACATTCGGCATTTTTCTGGATATCATAATTATCCTTACCCTCGGTGCGATGGTGATCGGCGTTTTTCTAATCATAAGGGAGTTTTTTGATTTTTTTTCTTGAAAAACCATTATTAAAAACTTTTTTACTGGAAGGGATAGGTATGGGACTCTTACCTGGCTATGGCCAGACAGGCACAGCGTGAAGGATACCCGGAAATAGCCGAGGTGTTAAAGACCATAGCGATAGATGAAGCGTGGCATGCTAGAGCTTTGAAAGGATTGCTTGAAAGATATTTTTAGATATTAAAGTAATTTAAAGAAAAAGAGGAGGGTCACCTCCTCTTTTTATGTGCCGTTGTTTTTTAGTGTTTTATCCAACTATGAAAAGGATTATCGCAAAGAGTATTAAAGCAGCAGCTGCAGCAGCAGTAATAACTCCAGCTACCGCCAGACCTATAGCAATTAAAATCAAAAGAACCATCACCGCTGCATTTATTGCCATGGGTTGAAATTTTGTATTTTCAAGAGCATTTGCCATTTTAAAGCCTCCTTTCACTCAAAATCAGTTTTCTTCTGATACTATGTTATGATAATCAGTTAATTGTTGTGACGCTAATTTAACTTTCATCTCTGGTATCTTCATTTTCATTTTTAGCAAGGGAAGTAGCCAAGTTTTGAATCAGTTCATTTATTGACTCCAATATTGTAGATAGGTCTGCCTGGCCCTCTTCGACGCTTTTAGGAGTTAATACCTGTTTTTCTTTTATAACCTTGTCAATAGAATTAAATGTAAGTTCTACACTGCCAGCGATTATTTCGATGACCTGACCTATCATCTTAGCAGTTTTGGTGTAATAACGTAACCTTTCTCTAACTTCTTCTTTGCTCATGTTAGGTAAATTTGGAGGAAAGTTTGGTTCTGATGCCTCCGGTTTATAAAGCTTTACAAGTTTGTCGATAGACCCGGCTAAACTCTCAAGTTTTTTAAGTAGTCGTTGTTGAATAATATGGTCCTGTTCAAATTTGTCAATTTTGTCTTCGAGTTTTTCAAGACTATCAATAAGGTTTAAGATTTTTTGAAATTCACCTTTTTTATAGCTTTCAAATTCATCGACTTTTTTTATTAAGCTTTCTAGGGTTTCAACTGCTTTCATGTTTGACTCCACTTTTTATTCACCACCTTTCTCTTTTAAACATCTGTCGATTCTAACAAGACCGCTGCCCTGTTGAAGTTTACTTAGGTTAGGTAATTTTTCTGCTGTCTTTTCAAGTAGAACTTTTACTTCTTCCGGACTAAGCCACGGTCGCTGTTCCATTAATAGAGCTACGGCTCCTGAAACATGGGCTGCAGCCATAGAAGTGCCGCTGAGCCGCTGGAAACTTCCTCCCGGTGCTGCGGAAATAACCAGGTTGCCGGGAGCTACCAGGTTAATTTCCGGACCGGTACTGCTAAACCAGCATATTCCACCCCTTTCATTTACGGCTCCCACCGCGATAGTTTCTTCATATGCTGCAGGATAGTCAACTGTATTTGGACGGCCATCATTTCCTGCGGCTGCCACCATCACTATTCCTTTTTTTGTGACGGCTTCCAACGCACGTTTTAGAGCTTCATTTGGTTCTTGAATTCCTATACTCATGTTTATTACTTTTATTCTGTTTTTAACACACCATTCTAAACCTTTTATTATATTTGAAAGAAAGCCTTCACCCCTTCTATCAAGAACCTTTACTGAATAAATACGTGCTTTAGGGGCTACACCTATAACTCCAAAATTATTATCCGCTGCAGCTATTATCCCGGCAATATGTGTTCCATGTCCATTTTCATCAACAGGAGTAATAAAAGAGTCAAAAGTGTTTATGCCGCCTTCTATGTTTGGTTGGAGGTCCGGATGCTCAAGGTCAATACCTGAATCTATTACAGCTACTTTAACACCATTCCCTTTATACTTATCCCAAACATCGGCGGCCCCGATTCGTGCAATACCTAACGGAATAACCTGGATATTTGGTTTCATCTTTTTGGCAATAAGAGCATTAAATTGGGGTTTAAGACTTAATGGGAGATTTTCTACGATTGTAAACTGTTCTTCTAATTTTTTGAGTTGTATTAAATCAATATCTGAAGAGAATTCACAAACAGCTCCGTTAATTAGGGGAAGAGGTTTCAACTTAAACTTTCCCAATTTTTCAAGTGTTTTAATGGCGTTTTCTTTTGTTAGTAAATTAAGTGAAGAAGGGGATTTAGATAAAATAATCTTACTGGTGGTTTTATCGCTTTTCATATAATTTAACACCCCTAAAAGCGTATTTTACCTAGTTTTAAAATATGTTTTTTGACGATATTTTGTTACAAAAATTAATTTGTAAAATTACTAAGTTTGTGGAACAAAAACGCAAATGAAAACATAATCTAATATATACTATTTTTTAAGGAGGTTATTTTAGTGGATAAAAAGGATATAGATTTACAGAATTTACCTGATCCTGTCAAAAACATTCTGGGAAATGTCGATATGAATAAAATTAAGGAAATAGTATCAGGAATGGATTCAGCAAATTTGAACCAGTTTATTGATTCAACGATTTCGAAAATAAAGCAGAACCTGTCGGAAAAGGATGCAGAAACCTTTGAAAAAATTGCAAAAAATTTTGTAGACCAGACCATCGGAAAAAAAGAATAATAAAGACTGCAGCTCACCCTTTAGGTGCTGAAGGCTCCTTTCGGGGTGAGCTGTTTTTTTAGTAACAAATAAAACTTTAAAAGAATAATCTGATATAAAAGTTTTTAAGCAGGGGGAGGTAAGGAATGCCTGAGAAAAAACATGAGTGTATTGATGCAGGAAGTGAATACTGTCCTTGTTATTTGGCGGAAGTCAATGAGTGTATAACCTGTTCGCAATTACAGGGGAAGAGTTTTTGTGATTGTAACTGGAGGGGAGTTTGTATTTATCAAGAATACGTATGGGCAGGAAATAAAAGTAAAGCCCTGCGTAAGGAATACATTGGAGAGGTATTAGAACGGATTCCATTAACTGATGATGCGATGATTTTAAAGATCCGGGTTACAAAAACCAAAGCTCGAGAGCTTAAACAGCCTGGTTCCTATATTTTTTTAAGAGACCTTAAAAAACCGGATTTTTTTAATGTACCAATGTCGATAATGTATGCAGATGAAATAGAGGGAATAATTTATGTGGCGGTTCAGATTTTGGGAATCAAAACAAAAGCAATTCAAGCTGTTGAAGACAGTATTGTTATAAGAGGGCCTTACTGGAATGGTCTGTTAGGGCAGAGGTATATTAAACAAACTTTTGACAGTGAATGTCTGATGATATTGAGGGGTATAAGCCAGGCACCTGCAATTTTGGTAATTAACAAATTGGTTTCACAAAGAAATCAAGTTAAGGTGATTGTTGACCCGGGTAAAATAGGTAAAATATTTATTTATGACTTTATTAATAAAGAAAAAGTGGAAGTAATTGAACAGGATTTTCTTTCTCAGGAAGGATGGAAAAAAATCTCGACAGAACTATCGAATAAAAATCTCAGCCTTGTTTACAGCGGCGGTTCAGATAAACAGCATTTAGAAATATTAACTGAGATGGAAAAAAACAACAGTAACGCATACTTAGTTGTTACAAACAACAGTGAAATGTGCTGTGGTGAAGGTGTGTGCGGAAGCTGTTCAACTAAAATAGATGATAATGTCACGGTGAAAGTATGCAAAGTTCAGCTTGATGTGCGTAAAGCCATTGAAAGGAGGATATTGCAGCATGGTTAAGGTAGTAGTGATTGGAGGCGGTTGGGCAGGTTGTGCAGCCGCATTAGCTGCTCAAAAAGCAGGTGGATATGTTACGGTGATTGAAAAAACCGATATGCTTCTCGGGTTAGGGAACGTTGGAGGTATTATGAGAAACAATGGTAGATACACCGCTGCTGAAGAGGCCATTTTTTTGGGAGCAGGTGAATTGTTTAACATAACCGACAGGGCAGCAAGGCATAAAAACGTAAACTTTCCCGGGCATTCTCATGCGACACTGTATGATGTTACTAAGGTTGAACCTATGGTAAGACAGCTTTTGAAAGAAAAGGGAATCCGGCTTTTGATACAGAAAAGAGCGGTTGATGTGGAGATGGCGGGAAACCGGATAAAAGAGGTTGTTTTAGCTGATGATACAACAGTCAGCGGGGATGTGTTTATTGAAACCACTGGTTCCACGGGTCCTATGGGGAATTGCTTGAAATATGGAAACGGTTGTGTTATGTGCATACTGCGGTGCCCGACTTTTGGGCCTCGAATTAGTATCAGTTTAAAGACAGGTGTTGAAGACATTTTGGGTCAAAGGGCTGCTGGAAGTTACGGTGCATTCAGCGGTTCATGTAAACTTAATAAAGATTCACTGGGTGAAGAAATTGTAAAACAACTTAACGAAACGGGTGTATGTGTGATTCCTGTGCCTCCTGAAGATGTTAAAAAAGAAAAATTGGATATGAAGGTCTGCCAGCAGTATGCTTTAAAAGAGTTTGCTGAAAACCTGGTGTTGTTGGATACAGGCCATGCAAAATTGATGACACCATTTTATCCGCTGGAAAAGCTGAGAAAAATTCCGGGATTAGAAAGGGCCAGATATGAGGATCCATATTCAGGAGGGCGAGGGAATTCTATCAGGTATCTTTCTATGGCACCCAGAAACAATGCAATGAAAGTAAAAGGTGTTGATAACTTGTTTTGTGGAGGAGAAAAATCAGGGTTGTTTGTGGGGCATACAGAGGCTATTATAACAGGCAGCCTTGCAGGCCATAACAGTATACGTTATTGTTTGGGAATACCTCTTTTAGAGCTGCCGGTAAATCTTGCCTCAGGAGATATAATCAAATATGCCAATGAAAGAATTAAGACTCCTGAAGGGTTAAAGAAAAGGTATACTTTTTCAGGGGCAGAATATTTTGAGAGAATGAAACAGAAAAATCTCTATACTATAGACAGGGATGAAATAAGAAAAAGGGTAGAAAGGGTAAACCTGATTAATATTTTTAATGAGAGGCTTATCTGATAGCAAAAATCTACTTATCTTTCTAAGAAAGCAAAGCGTTTCTTTACGGAAACGCTTTTGCGCTTTTGAAACAGCTTGACTGAACACTATATTTTAGTATACTAGGACATAAAAAGGCAGGGGAGAATTTACGTGATTTTAAACGTTCAGCAGGTTGAAGATGGGACAATAATAGAGGGTATCAGGCCTTTTAATTTAAAGGCAATGCTTGATTGCGGCCAGGCCTTTAGATGGGTAAACATAGGGGAAGGTTTTTATAGAGGTATTGTAGGAAACAGGGTTATTAAATTAAAACAGGTGGATGTTAATAAGATTTTCATAAAAACTTCTACTAATGGAGAAGATATAACCTACTGGATAGATTATTTTGATTTACTAAGGGATTATAAAACAATAGAGGAACAGTTAAAGAAAGAGCCGGTTCTGAATAAAGTCGTGGAATATTCATCAGGAAACAGAATAATGAAACAGGACCCATGGGAAACCACTATCTCCTTTATTATATCTGCCAATAACAATATCCCAAGAATAAAGAAGATCATAGAAAACCTTTCTACATGCTTCGGCGAACCTATAGAGTTTCAAGGAAAAGTTTTAAACAGTTTTCCCGGTCCCAGGGCTTTAGCTTCAGTGAGTGAAGACTCCATCAAAAAATGCGGATGCGGTTATCGGGCAGAGTATATTAAAAAGACCGCTGATATGGTTTATGAAAAACAGTTAGATTTAGAACAGGTGGCAAAAATGTCTACTGTAGAGGCAAGAAAAGAGTTGTTGCGGCTTCCCGGGGTTGGTCCTAAAGTTGCGGATTGTATATTACTGTATTCGATGCGAAAATTTGATGTTTTCCCGGTAGATGTTTGGATAAAAAGAACCATAGAAATCCTGTACTTCCAAGGTGAAGAAAGGCCTTTGAATTACATCCGTGAATTTGCTCAGGAGAGGTTTGGGCACCTTGCAGGATTTGCTCAAGTTTACATGTTTTATTATGCAAGAGAAAACTTCTTGATCAGAAATAATGCTCTTTATAATCTTTTCTGCATTAAATAAATTCATGTTAGAAAATCACATAAAAAAGGGAGTTGAAAACCGTTGAGAATTGCGGTTGTCGGTGGAGGGCCTGCCGGGCTTTATTCAGCTATTGAAGGCGCCAAAACGGGGATTAAGGTTACCCTCTTTGAAAAGTCTAAGATAGGTGACGAAATACGGTGTGCCGAAGGTTTTTTGGATTCGCTCAAACTTTTGGGGAAGCCGGATGCAGGAGTGAGGTTTAAAGTTGAAAATATTTTAGTTAAAGTAAAGAAAGAACATAAAGTAGATGTATCAGACGTAAACCTTTGGATGATTGACCGAAAAGAATGGCAAAACGCCCTGGTAGATAACGCCAGAAAACTTGGAGTTGATGTCTTAGAATACAGAAACATTAAACCTGAAGACTTAAGCAAAATGAAACAGGAATATGACTGGGTTATTGATGCAACAGGCGCTCCTTCTTTAACCTCAAGACTCTACAGGTTTAAAAAGTTCTATATAGAGAACTGCGGCCTGACTGTTCAGTACGTGATGGAAGGCGATTTCAGTAAGTATGGCAGAAACATCAAAGTAATAGCTGATACGAGAAACGTTGGCTACTACTGGATATTTCCGAAAGGCAGGGATGCTAAAGGGGTAGAAATAGCAAACGTGGGATTTGGAGTATTCAAACGACAAAAACCTTTCAGCCTATGGGAAAACCTTAATAAGATGATAGAGCTTGAGAAACTTGATAAACATAAAATAGTAAAAAGAGTTGGGGGAATTTGCCCGGTGAAAGCCCCAAAATCCTTAATCTATGATAACATAATTCTGGTTGGTGATGCAGCAGGACTAACATCTCCTGTCCATGGTGGAGGTATTGACCTTGCATGTATAAGCGGTAAAATCGCAATCCAGGCAATAATTGAAGGAGATGTCTCTAATTATCGTAAAAGATTATGGAAAATCATAGGAAATAAACTTTCCTTGGAACAGGAATTGCTGGAGTATTGGGCCGCCTCGGATTTTGATAGTCTTGACAGTTTTGTTTCTTTCTTATCAAGAAACAAAAAAATTTCATCCCTTTTTTTAAACCCTATAGCTTATTCAAGGTTGCTAATATATGGTATGAGACTGCTTAAAAAACGATCTGCCATGAAAGTTAAATAGATAAAATAAATAATTTATTAAAAAGTTTTTAGAATTAAGGAAGGAAAAACAGTTATTTTGTAGAAGTAAAAATAAAGAATGTGATACAATTAAATCAATTGAGAATTCTCCGAGTCAGGAAGCTAAGGGTTACTACCTACTACCTATGTGACCTGACCGTTAGGGTACATCTGGAAACGGATGTTGCCTCCCGTATCGGAAAGGAGAGGAAACCATTTGTTTATACCGTTTTCCGATAGGGGACGGTATTTTTTATTCTCATACCAAATTTTGGGGTAATATATCACTGTTTGGGAGGATATATAATTGAACGAAAATGACATTATAAAAAGCAGAGCAGAACAATTAAAATCCAAAATCATAAAATGGGGAGCATGGGAAGTTGGATTTTCCTGTGTGAGTGACGTTTTACCCGAAGGGCTGAAACATTTAAGCTATGCTATTACAATAGTTTTTCGCCTATCTGACCAGATAATAAATGATATACGTGAAGGCCCTACTTACACGTATTTTCACCACTACCGCCATGTCAACTATCTCCTTGACCAGATGGCTCTAAAGGTTTCAAACCAGCTCCAAAAATGGGGATACCTGGCCATGGCCGTTCCTGCTTCTCAGACCGTTAACTCTGCGGAGTATAAGGGGCTTTTCCCGCATAAAACAGCGGCTACAATGGCAGGGCTGGGGTGGATAGGAAAGAACGGGCTTTTCATTTCACAAGTCCATGGACCTAGGGTTAGACTTGCGACTGTTTTAACGGAAATGCCTCTTCCTGTTGTTGCGCCTGTGGAACAGAGCCGCTGTGGTTCATGTGATTTATGTGTTTCAGCATGTCCCGCTTTGGCCCTCAGGGGAGAAAACTGGTTTCCCGGAATCCAAGGGGAAAGGCTTGTGGATGTTAGGGCATGCAGTACACACATGAAGAATGCCTATAAACACATCGGCAGGGGTGTGGTGTGCGGAATTTGTATAAGTGTTTGTCCATGGGGAAAGAAGGGATTAAAAGATGGAGTTTTTTGAACTTATAACAGTTGAAGAAGCGAACAAAATGCTGGGTGAACAAATTAAACATGTCAGGCCGCAGCCTGAAAAGCTTGACTTGATGGACAGTCTTGGTCGGGTAGTTTATGAAGACATTAATTCTCCTATAAACCTGCCCGGTTTCCGTAAATCCACAGTTGATGGTTTTGCCGTAAAAGCACAGGATACTTTCGGTGCCAGTGAGGCAATGCCGGCAATGTTTGTTGTGGTAGACGAGGTATTTATGGGGAAGAAAACCGAAACGGAGATTTTCCCCGGTCAAGCCGTGAAGATACCTACAGGGGGAATGCTTCCCGCCGGGGCCGATGCTGTGGTTATGGTGGAACATACGGAAATGTTAGATGAAACCACACTTAATGTTTATAAGTCATTATCACCTTTTGAAAACGTAGTTCGAGAAGACGAGGACCTGAAAAAGGGCGATTTGGTTTTACCAAAAGGGCAGGTTCTGAGACCTCAGGACTTAGGGGCTCTTGCTGCCATGGGTATCGCCCAGGTAACGGTTGCGAAAAAACCGTTAGTTGCCATTATCTCCACAGGAGATGAGGTGGTTTCACCTGATGCCAGCCCTCAACCTGGCCAGATACGGGACATAAATACGTATTCTCTTATGGGTCTTGCTAAAGAGTCGGGTGCAGATGTGATGAGTATGGGAATTGTAAAAGACAGTTATGATTTGCTGGCAGAAACCATAAAAAAGGCGATGGAAACAGCCGATATAGTGGTTATATCTGGTGGGAGCTCTGTAGGTACAAGAGATGTTACTTATAAAGTTATAAACGATGCCGGGCCTCCGGGAATTTTAGTTCATGGAGTATCTGTTAAACCGGGTAAACCAACAATAATAGGAGTAGTTAGAGGCAAACCAATTTTCGGCCTTCCGGGCCACCCGGTGTCTGCCATGACCACTTTCAACCTTGTAGTAAAGCCTGTCATTTACAAACTGCTGGGCAGGGTGGATAAATTTAGAAGATTCTCAAGGGTGAAAGCTTTTCTTAAACGAAATATTGCCTCATCAGGAGGAAAACTTGAAGTTGTAAGGGTGGCCCTTGTTGAGGAAAACGGAAAACTGTGGGCGGATCCGGTAATGGGGAAATCAGCGCTTATTTCAACGATGGTAAAAGCCGATGGGGTTATAAATATTTCCCGGGAAAAGCGGGGGCTTGAAAAAGGCAGTATCGTTGAAGTAGAACTTTTTTAGAGGGGAGAAAGGCGTATGACTAAAAGGGTTTATATAGATGACCTGCCGTTAGAAGAGGCATATGAAAAGTTTTTTTCTGCTCTGAACTCGAAACAGGCTTTAGGCCCCACAGATTCAGAATGGTTACCTGTAGCAGAAACCTTAGGAAGGGTTACCGCTTCTGCTGTGTTTGCTAAAACTTCTTCACCCCATTATCACTCAAGCGCAATGGACGGAATAGCGGTGAAAGCAGAAACAACCTATGGCGCATCTGAGACAGCTCCAAAAATATTGAAAAAGGGCAGGGACTATATTCCTGTGGATACCGGAGACCCTCTTCCCGAAGGGTTTGACAGTGTCATCATGATTGAGGATATAAACCCCCTTGATGATGAAAGTGTAGAGATAACCGCAGCTGCCTTCCCCTGGCAGCATGTAAGGGCCATAGGAGAAGACATAGTGGCAACAGAAATGATAATTCCCCAAAACCACAGGATACGGCCTGTGGATATAGCTGCAATGCTGTCAGGCGGTATAACCGAAGTAGAGGTCAGGCGCAGGCCCCGGATAGGGGTTATCCCAACAGGCACAGAACTTGTAAAACCGGGTTCAGACTTAAAGCCCGGAGACATAATTGAATCTAATTCTGCGCTTATCAGCGGGCTGATAAAGGAACAGGGCGGCAAGCCTTTAGTCAGCTCTATCCTGGCGGATGACTATAATTTAATAAAACAGGAGCTGCTTTCTGCTGTTGATAAACTTGACGCCGTTATTATAAATGCCGGTTCTTCAGCAGGTTCCGAGGACTTCACAGCATCCATAATAGAAGAAGTTGGTGAAGTTATAGTCCATGGTGTTGCCATAAAACCCGGAAAACCCGTTATTTTAGGTATTGTTAAAAACAAACCTGTGATAGGCCTGCCGGGCTATCCAGTATCAGCTGTTTTGAACTTTGAGCTTTTTGCAAAACCCATAATTGCAGCTTTACAGGGGGTATCCCCTGTTGCATCGCAAAAAATAAAAGGATTTACTTCCCGAAAGATTCCTTCTAAAACCGGAGCTGAAGAGTTTGTGAGGGTAAAACTGGGGCGTGTGGGAGAAAAAATCGTTGTAACACCTATATCCCGGGGTGCCGGTGTTATTACGTCCCTGGTGAGGGCTGACGGAATAGTAAGGATTCCGAGGATGTGTGAGGGCTTGCCCGCAGGAGCAGAAGTCGAAATTGAGCTTTTAAAACCTGTTGAAGAGGTTGAAAACACCGTTGTTTCTGTGGGAAGCCATGATATAGCCCTTGACCTCCTTGCGAGTTTGCTCAAGGAAAAATATCCCCAATTAAACCTTTCCTCGGCGCATGTGGGAAGCATGGGAGGATTGATGGCACTAAAACGCGGTGAAGCTCATATGGCGGGAATCCATCTTTTAGATGAAGCCACAGGGGAATACAACATTTCATATTTAGAAAGATATCTTCCTGATAAGGAAATAGTATTAGTAAATTTAACACATCGGCTGCAGGGGATAATGGTAAAAAAAGGCAATCCAAAACGTATTAAGGGATTGGAAGACCTCGTGAGGGAAGATGTTGTGTTTATAAACAGGCAGAGAGGTGCAGGTACACGTATGCTGCTGGACTTTAAGCTCAGACAGATGAAAATATCCCCGGACAGAATTCAGGGTTATGAGAGGGAAGAATACACCCATATGTCTGTGGCAGCTGCGGTGGCGGGAGGTTCTGCCGATGCGGGGCTTGGCATCTTAACTGCCGCACGCTCACTGGGTTTAGATTTTATTCCCATAGCCACAGAAAGATACGACCTTGCGATACCGGCAGAGTTCTATAACGATGAGAGGATACAGAGGGTGCTAGAGATAATAAAATCGGAAAAGTTTATTAAAACCATTAATGGTCTGGGGGGTTATGACACCAAAGACACCGGTAAGGTGATAAAGGGGGTATAAAGATGTTAGACAAATACGGGAGAAATATAGAGTACATGAGGATTTCCATCACCGACCGGTGCAACTTCAGGTGCAGGTATTGCATGCCGAAGGAAGGTGTCGTATCTAAGAAACATGATGAAATACTAAGTTTTGAAGAGTTTGAAAGGGTTGTTAAAAATTCTGTCAAATTGGGCATAGACAGGATAAGGATAACAGGTGGAGAACCTCTTGTAAGAAAAGGAGTCGAGGAATTTATACATTCCCTAAAGCAGATACCCGGTTTAAAAGATGTTTCTATGACGACAAACGGTTCTCTTCTGGCACAAAAGGCTGAAAAACTGGCCCGGGCGGGCTTGGATAGGGTAAACATAAGCCTTGATTCATTAAACCCATCTAAGTTTAAATACATTACACGACTGGGTCGTCTGCAGGATGTGATAGAAGGCATACATGCGGCGCTGAAAGCAGGATTAGACCCTGTAAAAATCAACTGTGTTGTAACAGGGGGGTTCAATGATGATGAGATTGAGGATTTTGTTAATCTTACTATAGATTTACCATTACACGTCAGATTTATAGAACTGATGCCGCTTAGCAATGATTTATCTGATATAAAAGGGTATGTATCAAACAACAGTATCAAAAAAAGCATAAAAGAGAAACTCCTTCCGGCAGGTGATGTCAGAGGCAGCGGCCCTGCTAACTATTATAAAGTTGAAGGGGCTAAAGGCAGTATAGGATTTATCAGCCCCATGAGCGAACATTTCTGCTATAAGTGTAACCGTATTAGGCTTACTGCCGATGGAAAATTAAAACCATGCCTGGAGTCCGACATAGAGTTTGACGTCAAAGAACTGCTGCGTTCTGGAGCGTCTGATAAGGAAATTCAAAAAGCCATAATAAGAGCGATAGAGGCAAAACCTGCTGAACACCACATGATATGGGGGATCAACAAGAAGCATAAACGCGGCATGTCCCAGATTGGAGGTTGAACAATGGAATTTACTCATTTTAACGAACAGGGCAGAGCACGGATGGTAGATGTAACTTCTAAACCGGATACATTAAGAGAAGCTGTTGCCCGTGGGCGGATTTACATGAAAAAAGAAACACTTGAACGTATTAAAACAGGTGGTATAAAAAAGGGAGATGTGCTGGCGGTTGCACAGGTGGCCGGGGTTATGGCTGCAAAAAAAACGGGGTATATAATTCCCATGTGCCATCCCTTGATGCTCACCGGAATAGATATAAATTTTAAAACCGTTGAAGAGGAAAACTGTATTGAAACAGAGGTTAAAGTTACAACTACTGGAAAAACAGGTGTTGAAATGGAGGCATTAAACGGAGCAGCAGCAGCATTATTGACCATTTACGACATGTGTAAAGCAGTAGACAGAGCAATGGTGATATCTGATATAAGGCTTATCAAAAAAACCGGAGGAAAAAGCGGTGATTTTTACAGAGAGGAGGAATTTTAAAATGGCGGAGGTTGTAGCTGTATGCACGAGTCCCAAGAAGGGAATGAGAAAAAAGAATGTAGGAGAAGGCCTTCTTGTAGAGAATTTCGGTCTGGAGGGTGACGCCCATGGAGGTGACTGGCACCGTCAGGTGAGTCTCCTTGCGTTGGAGAGTATAGAAAAAATGAGGGAAAAAGGTTTAGATGTAAACCCCGGGGACTTTGCAGAAAACATCACAACTAAAGGCATTAATCTTATTGAACTTCCTGTAGGCACTAAACTTAAAATTGGCAACACACTTACAGAGGTTACACAGATAGGTAAGGTGTGCCACTCAAGATGTGCCATATACTACCAGGCAGGGGACTGTGTGATGCCCAGGGAAGGGATTTTTGTAAAAGTTTTAGAAGGCGGCCCAATTAAGGTGGGTGACCAAATAGAGGTGGTCAAAAATAAATGATAATTGTAGGAATTTTAACAGCCAGCGATAAAGGATACAGGGGACAGCGGGAAGATTTAAGCGGCCAGGTTATAAGGGAAATGGTAAAAAAGATAAAAGGTGAAGTAAAATACTACAGAGTAGTGCCAGATGAAAAAGACATAATTAAAAATGAGCTTATCAAGATGTGTGATGAGGGAATAGACCTTATTATTACTACTGGGGGGACAGGTTTAAGCCCCCGGGACGTTACACCTGATGCCACCCTTGAGGTAATAGAAAAACAAATCCCCGGAATGGCGGAAGCTATGAGGGCAAAGGGTATTGTCGTAACACCCCATGCCATGCTTTCCCGTGCAGTATGCGGTGTGAGGGGTAAGACCATGATAATAAACCTCCCCGGCAGCCCTAAAGCTGTAAGGGAAAACCTCGAGGTAGTACTCAAAGCAATACCCCACGGGATAGATGTGTTAAAGGGGCAGGTAGAGGACTGTGCAAGGGGTAGGTTAAAAAACTAATTTAAAACTTTTGCTGTTTATAAGCGGTTATATTTTGAAATCTATAAAAATTCAGAATCCATGACAAATAATAAGTTTGGTAGAAATATTTTAAATGAACTGCCGGTGAAAATCGGCAGTTTTTTATTGAATAAACATGTATAATAATGGGCAATATAGTATAGGATGCCAAAATAAGGGTAATATGAAAAAGGAATAAAGAAATATCAGTAGAAAATTAAAGAAATACCAAGATAATATGGAATAATAACAAATATATACCTAAATTTTCTAGAAAGGGGGGGTTGATTTTAGCAAGCCTTTTTAATAATATATTAATTGGAATTAGCACTCGCCGCTAGCGAGTGCTAACAAATAACAAATACATAATAATACACAACAAACACAAAGGAGGGGTATTAAGTGAACATTAAACCTTTAGGCGACAGAGTAGTTATTAAGGTTTTAGAGAGTGAAGAAAAAACAAAGAGCGGTATTGTTCTTCCAGATACTGCGAAAGAAAAGCCGCAAGAAGGTAAAATTGTTGCAGTGGGTACGGGAGAAGTTATCGATGGCAAAAAAGTTCCCCTTGAAGTTAAAGAAGGCGACAGAATTATTTTCTCAAAATATGCCGGTACTGAAGTAAAAATTGAAGGAGAAGAATACCTGATTCTTCGCCAAAGCGATATTTTGGCAATAGTTGAATAAACTGAATTTAATCTTGAAGGAGGTTGAGATAAATGGCTAAAGAAATTATGTTTGATGAAGAAGCCCGCCGTGCGTTAGAGAGAGGCGTAAATAAACTTGCTAACACGGTGAAAGTTACTTTAGGTCCAAAAGGCAGAAACGTAGTTCTTGACAAAAAGTTTGGTTCTCCTTTAATAACTAATGATGGTGTAACAATAGCAAAAGAAATCGAACTAGAAGACCCATATGAAAACATGGGTGCTCAATTGGTTAAAGAAGTTGCAACTAAAACCCAGGATGTAGCTGGTGACGGAACAACTACAGCTACTCTTTTGGCTCAAGCAATAATTAGGGAAGGGCTTAAAAACGTTGCTGCTGGTGCAAATCCAATGATCCTTAAAAAAGGCATTGAAAAAGCTGTAAAAGCTGTTGTAGAAGAAATCAAGAAATTTAGCAAACCGGTAGAGAGCAAAGAAGCTATCGCTCAGGTTGCTGCAATATCAGCTGCTGACGAAGAAATCGGCAATTTAATTGCTGAGGCTATGGAAAAGGTAGGAAAAGACGGCGTTATAACTGTTGAAGAATCTAAGACCATGGGAACAACCTTAGAGGTTGTCGAAGGTATGCAGTTTGATAGAGGATACATCTCTCCATACATGGTGACAGATACCGAAAAAATGGAGGCTGTTTTGGACGAGCCTTACATACTGATTACCGATAAAAAGGTATCAAACGTTCAAGACCTGCTGCCCATTTTAGAAAAGATAGTTCAGCAGGGCAAGAAACTCTTGCTGATTGCAGAAGATGTTGAAGGAGAAGCCTTGGCTACTCTTGTTGTTAACAAGTTAAGGGGAACATTTACCTGCGTAGCAGTAAAAGCCCCCGGTTTTGGTGACAGAAGAAAAGCAATGCTTCAGGACATTGCAATACTTACAGGTGGAACGGTAATTTCCGAAGAAGTAGGTATTGAACTTAAAAACGCAGAAATTAGTATGCTGGGTAAGGCAAGACAGGTAAGGGTTTCAAAAGAAGAAACCATTATAGTTGATGGTGCAGGAGACCAAGAAGAAATTAAGAAACGGATATCCCAGATCCGCACTCAGATTGAAGAAACCACTTCAGAATTTGATAAAGAAAAACTCCAGGAGCGCTTGGCAAAACTGTCAGGTGGAGTTGCGGTTATTCAGGTTGGTGCTGCAACTGAAACTGAGCTCAAAGAAAAGAAACACAGGATCGAAGATGCTCTATCAGCGACAAGAGCTGCAGTTGAAGAAGGTATTGTAGCTGGTGGTGGAACAGCATTTATCGATGCTATCCCAGCCCTTGATAAAGTTGAGGCAGAAGGAGATGAATTAACTGGCGTAAATATTATACGCAGGGCTCTTGAAGAACCTGTGCGCCAGATTGCTGCTAATGCCGGCATTGAAGGCTCTATAATAGTTGAAAAAGTTAAACAGTCAGAAAAAGGCGTTGGTTATGATGCATATAAGGGTGAGTTTGTAGATATGATTTCAGCAGGTATTGTTGATCCGACAAAAGTAACACGTTCAACCCTGCAAAACGCTGCCAGCGCAGCCGCAATGCTACTAACAACCGAAGCTGTTGTGGCCGAGCTGCCAGAGAAACAAGAAAACATGCCTGGAGCCGGTGGAGCAGGTATGCCTCCAATGTAAAAATTAATAATTAATAATTAATAAAAATACCCTCATCTCTCTGATGGGGGTATTTTTATTTGACTTTTAATAATGGTATAATTATACTTGAGTTATCAAAGCGGTTAAATTTAAGGGAGGTTAAAATCCTGTGAAACATAATCAGATAAAAAAAGAGATTGTAGTAATTTTAGATTTTGGAGGCCAGTACAGCCAGCTCATAGCGCGAAGGGTTAGAGAGGCTAGAGTCTACTGTGAAATAATGCCTTATACTACACCAATAGATAAAATCAAGTCTTTAAACCCAAAGGGTATAATTTTTTCCGGAGGGCCTGCAAGTGTTTACTCTAAAAACGCTCCGCAAATTGATAAAAATATATTTGAATTGGGAATACCCATTTTCGGGATATGTTACGGAATGCAGTTGACATCACATGTGCTTGGCGGAAAAGTTACTAGGGCTGAAAAAGGTGAATACGGGAAAGCTCTGCTGGAAATAGATAAACCTTCTCAGATTTTAGATGGGCTTAATGAAAACACTACAGTATGGATGAGCCACAGTGACTCCATAGAGGAGGTTCCGGAAGGTTTTGAAATCATGGCTCATACCAAAAACACTCCTGCTGCTGTAATAGGAAACGAGAACAAAAAAATATACGGCGTACAGTTTCATCCTGAAGTCATCCATACTCCAAGGGGTCAGGAAATTATACATAATTTTCTTTTCAAAGTATGTGGATGTTCAGGGGACTGGTCTATGAAGTCGTTTGTAAAAACTGCTGTAGAAGAGATTAAATCGGTAGTTGGAGAAAAAAAGGTTTTATGCGGTTTGAGCGGCGGCATAGATTCTTCTGTTGCTGCGGTTTTGGTTCATAAGGCAGTAGGAGAAAGATTGACGTGTATTTTTGTGGACCACGGCCTTTTAAGGAAGGGTGAAGGGGACAGCGTGGAGAGAATCTTCAAAGAAAAATTTGAAATAAACCTGATAAGGGTAAATGCTCAAAAGAGGTTCCTGAACAGGTTAAAAGGTGTAACAGACCCCGAGAAAAAACGTAAAATCATAGGTGAAGAATTTATCAGGGTGTTTGAAAACGAAGCAGAAAAATTGGGTAAAATTGATTTCTTAGTGCAGGGTACATTGTACCCTGATGTAATAGAGAGCGGCACTGATACTGCAGCTGTAATAAAGAGCCACCATAATGTAGGGGGGCTTCCGGAAGACATGGAGTTTAAGCTGATAGAACCTTTAAGAAATCTTTTTAAAGATGAAGTAAGACTGGTGGCACAGGAACTGGGATTACCTGAAGAAATAGTCTGGCGTCAGCCCTTTCCCGGCCCAGGTTTGGCTGTAAGGGTTTTAGGAGAAATAACAGAAGAAAAACTTGACATTTTACGTGAAGCAGATGCAATTGTAACTGAGGAAATAAAAAAAGCCGGGCTTTATAAAGATATATGGCAGTCATTTGCGGTGCTGCCTGAAATGAAGAGTGTAGGTGTTATGGGCGATGAGAGGACATACGCATACCCCATTGTTTTAAGGGCGGTTAACAGCTCTGACGGAATGACCGCTGATTGGGTAAGACTGCCTTATGAAGTTCTTGAAAGAATATCAAACAGAATAGTTAATGAGGTGAAAAAAGTAAACAGGGTTGTTTATGATATAACATCAAAACCCCCTGCTACAATAGAGTGGGAGTAGAACTCAAACAATGAGATAGGAGAGATTTTAAAGAATGAAATTAAAAGTGGGATTTATCTGTGTTGGTAATTCCTGTAGAAGTCAAATGGCTGAAGGTTTTGCAAGATTTTACGGAAAAGATGTCATTGAACCTTACAGTGCGGGGACACATCCTGCATTAGAAATAAATCCAAATGCGGTTGCAGTGATGAAGGAAAAGGGTATAGACTTATCTTTTCAGTACCCTAAATTGTTAGAAGAAATACCCTCAGAGCTGGATATCCTGATTACGATGGGATGTAATGTTCAATGCCCATATGTTCCCTGTAAATTAAGGGAAGATTGGGGATTGGAAGACCCTGTAGGAAAACCTATAGAGCAATTTAGAGAAACAAGAGATGTCATCGAGGAGAAAGTTAAAACACTTATTGAAAAGATAAGAAATAATGAACTAAAGCTTTAAGTTTTGTTAAATAAAATCAATATTGTAGAAAACAGGAGTGCGATTTACAATTTTTAAATCAGCACTCTTTTTTTGAGAGTTTTTTCATAAAAAGTTCGATTTAAGTTATAAATTGTTTCTTGACAAAAAAGGTTAAGAATGTGAAAATAAAAATAAATATATGAATAAATGTTCATATATTAAAAAATAAACCATTATTTCGGGAGGGTAAAAATGAAGAACATTGTTCAGGGACAAAAATTACAAAAGCGTAAATACTTACTGGAAGGTCTTGACTGTGCCAACTGTGCGGCTAAAACTGAAAAAACCCTTAAGGAACAGGAAAATATGGGTTATGTTGAACTTAATTTCGCAGCTAAATCCATATTTTTAGAAGAAGAACACGTTCCTAAAGCACAGAAAATTATAGATAACATAGAACCGGGAGTAAAACTGGTGCCCGCAAAAAGGTTTGAAAATGAACATGAGGAAGATATGAACATTAAAAAACAATTGGCAGTTATGGGAGTTTCTTTTTTGCTGTTATTAGCCGGTTTGATTTACAGAAAACAGCTTTACAATACTCCTTTTGCTATAGCTGAGTATGCAGTTTTTTTGATATCATATTTTCTGGTGGGTTGGAATATTTTAATTAGTGCTCTTAAAAATATTACAAGGGGCAATGTGTTTGATGAAAACTTTTTAATGACAATCGCTACAATTGGTGCAATTGCTGTCCATGAACTACCGGAAGCAGTAGCTGTAATGTTGTTTTTCTATGTGGGTGAATTTTTTCAGAAGCTGGCAGTAAACAGAACAAGGAAGTCTATCAAAGCTTTATTGAATATTAAGCCCGAATATGCTAATTTAAAAATAAACGGAGATGTTAAAAAAGTTTCACCAGAAAGCGTAAATGTGGGAGATATAATCATTGTAAAACCTGGTGAAAAAGTTCCTCTTGACGGTGTTGTGATAGAAGGTTCATCTTTTCTTGACACTTCAGCCCTTACAGGTGAGTCGATACCCAGTAAAGTAGAAAAAGGGGAAGAAGTGCTTGCGGGAATGATTAACACAAATGGGCTGTTGACTGTTGAGGTTACAAAAACCTTTGAAGATTCTTCAGTGGCTAAAATTCTTGATTTAGTAGAAAACGCAGCAGGCAAAAAAGCGCCAACTGAAAAATTTATCACGAAATTTTCGAGGTATTATACACCGGCTGTTGTTATTGGAGCATTAGCTCTGGCGGCAATTCCACCTATTGTTATACCGGGAGCAGCTTTTTCGGATTGGCTTTACAGGGCACTTATTCTTCTGGTTATTTCCTGTCCCTGTGCACTAGTTGTCTCAATTCCGCTTGGCTATTTTGGTGGTATAGGGGCGGCTTCTAAAAAAGGAATATTGGTAAAAGGGGCAAACTTCTTAGATGCTTTGACTGACCTTAAAACTGTTGTATTTGATAAAACCGGTACCTTAACAAAAGGAGTTTTCAAAGTTAGTGAAGTTCAACCCCAAAACGGTTTTTCCGAAAATGAACTATTAAAATATGCCGCTATAGCGGAAGTCAACTCAAATCACCCTATCGCAAAATCAATTATCGAGGCATATAAAGGGGATATTCCAAACAACCAAATTGAAGAATATGAGGAGATTTCTGGTCACGGTATTAGGGCAAAATACGATGGGAAAATAGTTTTGGCCGGTAACGACCGTTTGCTTCGCAAAGAAAATATTCCCTATAATGAGTGTGATGTTGAAGGAACAGTAGTTTATGTTGCTGTTGACGGAAAATTTGCAGGATATATTGTTATATCAGATGAAATTAAGGAAGATTCAGCAAAAGCAGTAGCCAGATTGAAAAAATACGGTATTAAAACGATTATACTGACAGGTGACGATACCTCGGTGGCTGAAAGTGTTGCTTCAAGATTGGGGATAGATGAGGTGTTTTCAAGACTACTTCCTCAAGACAAAGTATCTATTATAGAAAAACTTATGGAAAATCTTGCCCCTAATGAAAAACTTGCGTTTGTGGGTGACGGTATTAATGACGCTCCTGTAATAACCCGGGCAGATATTGGAGTTGCTATGGGCGGATTAGGTTCTGATGCAGCCATAGAGGCGGCAGATGTAGTTATAATGGATGACATGCCTTCAAAAATGGCGACTGCAGTTAATATTGCAAACCATACTAAGCAAATTATTAAACAAAATATAACATTTGCCTTAGGGGTCAAAGGAATATTCTTTATATTCGGTTCCATGGGTATGGCGACAATGTGGGAGGCCGTTTTTGCAGATGTGGGTGTAGCATTGCTTGCGATATATAATTCAACAAGAGCATTAAGGTATAAAGAAAAAATTTAAGAAGTAAATTATAGTGATCATTGGAATAATAAGTTTGATTAGAGGTGATAAAATGAGTAATGAAGAAAGCTGTGAAGTAATCTGTGTTAATTCAGAAGTAGTTGAAAAAGTGAAACAGAATATGCCTGATACTGATGAACTGCAAAAACTTTCAGCTGTTTTTAAAGCCCTGGGAGACCCGACAAGAATTAAAATATTACACTGTTTGAAACAGGAAGAAATGTGTGTTTGTAATATATCGGCAATATTAGAGATGACCCAATCGGCGGTTTCGCATCAGTTGAGGGTATTAAGAAACTTGAGAATAGTGAAGTATCGTAAAGAAGGCAAGATGGTTTATTATTCACTGGACGATGACCATATTTTCAGTATTTTAGATGAAGGCTTAAATCACATAAAACATGATTAATACAGCCTTAAGCAGATATTAAATTGATTCCATATTAAAAGGAGGAAAAAACATGAATACTGTTATTCTTGCTGATTCCTGCAGCGACCTTCCTTTAACATACATAGAACAGCAAAACATTCCAGTTGTTAACTTTTCGTTCAACTTTATGGGCCAGGAATATTTTGATGATTTTGGCAAAACAATATCCTATAAAAAATTCTATGATGCTGTGCGTGCAGGAGAAATGTCTACGACTTCACAGGTTAATGTCCATACATTCACAGAAATATTTAATAAATACATAGAAGACGGGAAGTCTATTATATATTTAGCGTTTTCGTCGGCTTTAAGCGGTACCTACAACAACGCACTATTAGCCAGGAACATGATTTTAGAAGACCATCCTGAAGCAGATATTCACATTATTGATACTAAAAGTGCGTCACTGGGTGAAGGCCTTCTGGTATATTATGCTATAGATATGTTGACTAAAGGAATCCCGGGGAAGGAGATTGTTGACTGGATTGAAAACAACAAGTTGAGACTTAACCATTGGTTTACTGTTGAGGATCTGGGTCATCTTAAAAGGGGTGGAAGGTTGTCTGGCACTGCTGCTTTTATAGGAACAGTTTTAAACATAAAACCGGTATTACATGTGGACAACGCAGGCCGTTTAGTCCCTGTTACGAAAACAAAGGGTAGAAAAAAATCCATAAAAACACTTGTGGATATGATGGAGGAAAGGATTGTTGACCCCGAAAACCAGGTTATCGCAATCAGTCACGGAGATTGCTTGGATGATGTTCAATATTTGAAAGAATTAGTCCTGGAAAGGGTAAAAGTAAAAGATATTATTATAAACCACATAGGACCTGTCATCGGGTCCCACGTCGGCCCGGGAACCCTTGCGTTGTTTTTCTTAGGAAAAGGTCGTTAATGGCTGAGAAAAAAACTCGGCCATTATTTTTTGTTTTTTAGGAAAAACTATTAACATTAAGGGAAAGATATAAAGCAGAGGAGATGTGATATGGAAACACTTTGTCCTTTGTGTAATGGATTAATAAATGCCGAAGAAAGGTGTCCTAACTGCGGATATGTTATGGAAGACTATGGAGCTATAGAAACTTTTTATGACCCTTATAGACCTTATGTAGAATTTACAATTGAAAACCATTATGTGAGGCCAAATACCTGCACCCATCTTTTGGCATGTCCACGATGCGGTTGGGATAAAAGGGTATATATAAATAAGAAAACAATCTAGTAATAAACAAAAGAAAGGGGTAAAGTTTTGATAAAAGATAAATTCAAAAGCAGACTTGAACCGAAAGCAGGCAAAATAGGTATATTGATAGAAACAAAAGAAGATGTTAAAGAAGAGGATAAGCTAAATGTGTGGCAGTTGACACTTATAGGAGTAGGGGGGATAATCGGTGCAGGTTTTTTCCTGGCTACAAGCATAGCCATCCAGCATACCGGCCCTGCTGTGCTGATAAACTATTTACTGGGTGGTTTTATTATGAGTCAGGTGTTTGCTGCATTGGCAGAAATGTCAGTAGCCAATCCTGTGAGCGGTTCTTTTAGAGTTTATGCAGAAGAGGCATTGGGGAGGCAGGCGGGTTTTATGAGCGGCTGGATGTACTGGATTGCCGGTGTTCTTGTAATGTCCAGTGAAGTAACTGCTTCTGCGATTTTTACTTCTTATTGGATTCCACAACTTCCTTTGTGGATAACTACTTTTATATATTCACTTTTGATTATTGGAGTCAACAGCCTGGGTGTTAAGGAGTTTGGAACTATAGAATCATGGTTTTCCATATTCAAATTATCCGCATTAATAGCATTCATAATTCTTGCGGCTTTAGTCCTTTTGGGTATACTGCCCGGGGGCCCCGGAGGGCTGCAGTACTACACTCAATACGGAGGCTTTTTGCCCCACGGTTTTAGGGGACTACTGGCATCAAGTTTAATGGTGCTACTTTCCTTTGGAGGTGTAGAGGTTACTGCAATGGCTGCAAGCCAAACGATTGAACCTTCAGAAACGGTTCCGAAAGCCATACGTAATATAGTAACAATCCTGCTGACTTTATACCTGGGTTCAATTGCTCTTATTTTAGCGATTACCCCCTGGAACCATATAACTACAAAAGCAAGTCCTTTTGTAACGATTTTTGGATTTATCCATATTCCATATGGAGGTTCTGTAATGAATTTCGTGATTTTAACTGCTGCCCTTTCCACTATGAATGCTGCCATGTATGCAGTAACCCAGGTGCTGTTTTCTCTGGGGAAAGGGGACTTTGCGCCATCAATTTTTGAAAAAAAGAGTAAAAATGGAGTTGCCATATATGCTCTTGCTGCCAGCAGTTTGGGCTTGGGACTAGCCGTAGTTTTAGCTTATCTTTTACCGGAAACTGTATATGAATATATAACAAGTGCGGCAGGTTTTGTCCTGTTTTTCAACTGGATAATCATTCTTCTGACACATATTCGATACAGGCCGATTTTAGAAAAAAAGTTTTCTAAAGAACTGAGATTTAAAATGTGGGGTTATCCATATACTTCATGGATTACCATTTTTCTTATCGGCGGAGTGCTTTTATCGACACTGCTTTCTGCCCGGGAAATGGTTGGGTTTTTTGGTGGTGTTTTAATAATACTATTGCTTTTAGCGTCTTATTCTTTTGCAAAAAAATTGAAACTCCTTTAATATATAAAGCAATTATTTAAAAAGAAGAAGAAAAACCGAATAATAAGAGGGAATCCTGAAATAATGTTCGGAATTTGTGTTGACATTGAGAGGTTTGTCTGTTAATATGTTGGTATACTAAACAACATTTGACAGGAGGCATGCCATAATGTTAGAAAAAATTTTTAAACTAAAAGAAAATGGCACTACAGTAAAAACGGAAGTAATCGCCGGTTTTACAACCTTTATAACTATGGCCTACATAATCTTTGTTAATCCAAGTATTCTTAGAATGGCCGGCATGAATTCCGAAGGGGCTTTGGGAGACGCGGCCTTAAAATTCAATGCTTTTAATGATCCTGTAGTAGGTGCTGTCATGGTCGCAACCGTTTTATCAGCCGCTTTGGCAACATTCATTATGGGTGTTTATGCCAATTATCCTTTTGCCCTTGCTCCTGGAATGGGCCTAAATGCTTTTTTTACTTTTACAGTTGTGCTTACAATGGGGTTAAGCTGGCAGACAGCTTTAGGAGCAGTTTTTATTTCAGGACTGGTTTTTATCATAATAACGGTAACAGGGATTCGCGAAGCTATTGTTAACGCTATACCCCTTTCTTTAAAAAACGCTGTTAGCGCCGGAATAGGCCTGTTTATTGCATTAATTGGTTTTGTGAATGCTAAGATTGTTGTGAGCAATCCTGCTACTGTAGTTGGTTTGGGAAATTTTACAGATAAAAAAGTTTTGCTGGCATTAATTGGTCTGGTTATTACAGGAATTTTAATGGCCCGTCGGGTTAAGGGCGCTATACTTTTGGGTATTCTGATAACTACAGCAATTGGTATTCCGATGGGTGTTGTGACAATTGGCAAAGGCTTCAGCCCTGTTAGTATGCCTCCAAGCCTTGCTCCAACCCTTTTTAAGCTGAATTTTGAAGCATTAAACGTTCCTGAAGGCGGCAGGGTATTTGATGCTGTGATTGCTTTCATTGCTGTTATTTTGTCTTTTACCTATGTAGACCTTTTCGATACCCTGGGGACACTTGTTGGGACAGGAGCAAAAGCAGGAATGCTTGATAAGGAAGGAAAACTTCCAAGAATTAATAAGGCAATGATGGCCGATGCTGTGGGAACGAGTGTTGGAGCTCTTTTAGGGACAAGTACTGTAACAACATATGTTGAAAGTACTGCAGGGATAATGGAAGGCGGCAAAACAGGTTTGACCTCAGTTGTTGTTTCCCTGCTTTTTCTGGTATCACTGTTCCTTGCGCCTGTTGCCGGATTGGTTCCTGCTGAAGCCACAGCACCTGCGCTTATTATTGTAGGAGTTTTGATGATGGGTGCTGTTAGGGAAATAGATTTTTCCGACTTTACAGAAGCATTACCTGCTTTTATTACAATAGTAGCGATGCCTTTCTCATACAGTATTGCTAATGGAATTGCCGCTGGTTTAATATTTTATCCCATAGTAAAAATTGTAGCAGGAAGGGCAAAAGAAGTACATCCTATAGTCTATGTTTTAGCGCTGTTGTTTATTATTCGTTTTGCAACTTTAGCTTCATAATTTAAAACACCCGAGTGGAGCACCATGTCCTCTACTCGGGTTTTATGTAAATAGAGGTTTCAAAGGAGGTTTCTGAGTATGGAAAAACCGTTGGTAGGTGTTGTGATGGGAAGTGATTCGGATTTTCCCGTGATGAGAGAGTGTATTGAAGTATTAAGGGACTTTAATGTGGGGTTTGAAGTTTCGGTTATTTCAGCTCACAGGACACCGGAAGAAGCATTGGAATATGCAAAAACCGCCGAAGAGAGGGGCATAAAGGTTTTAATAGCAGGTGCCGGTAAAGCTGCTCATTTACCGGGGGTCATGGCTGCAATGACAGTGCTGCCCGTTATTGGAGTTCCCATTAAGTCTTCAACCATGGACGGTCTGGACTCTTTATTATCTATTGTTCAGATGCCGGGGGGAATTCCGGTAGCAACTGTTGCAATAAACGGAGCCAAGAATGCAGGTCTTCTGGCTGTCCAGATTTTAAGTGTAACTGAGGCAAAACTAAAGGAAAAATTAAAACAATACCGAATTAAGATGAAACAGGAAGTCCGTAATAAAGATAAAAAGATAAAAAAAGAGGTGGGTTTAGAATGAAAAAAGGACAGATGCTTTATGAAGGCAAAGCAAAAAAGATTTATAAAACAGATGAAAAGGACAAACTTATTGTTGAATTCAAAGATGATGCAACAGCATTTAATGGTAAAAAAAAGGGAACCATTTTAGAAAAAGGTGTTATGAACAACAAGATTTCGGCCTATTTTTTTGAAAAACTTGAAGCAGAAGGTATCCCAACACATTTTGAATCTCTTTTAAGTGAGAGAGAGATGCTGGTAAAAGCTGTAGAAATTATTCCTGTTGAGGTTATAGTTCGCAACATTGCTGCAGGAAGCCTTGCAAAGAGGTTAGGCCTTGAAGAAGGCACGTCTTTAAAGAAACCTGTTCTGGAGTTTTGCTACAAATCAGATGAACTTGGCGATCCGATGATAAACCGCTACCATATAGCAGCAATAGAGCTTGCTTCCGATGAGGAGATGGAAAAGATTGAAGAGCTTTCATTGAAAATAAACGATATTTTGCGGCAGGACCTTATAAAAAAAGGGATAGAGCTGGTGGATTTTAAGCTGGAGTTTGGCCGTTATAAAGGTGAAGTTATCCTAGCAGATGAAATTTCTCCGGATACCTGCCGCTTCTGGGATGCCGAGACAAAACAAAAACTTGATAAAGACAGGTTTAGAAGGGATTTGGGCGGTGTTGAAGACGCATATAAAGAAGTGTTGAATCGGCTGATAGGGGGATGAAAAAATGCTGCTGGTAAAAGTTTATGTAACATTAAAAAAAGGAGTGCTTGATCCTAAAGGCACGGCTGTTAAGAGTTCTTTAAATTCCATGGGTTTTGAAGGTGTTGAAGATGTAAGAATAGGCAAGTATATGGAAATAAAACTTAACATAGATGGCAGAGAAGAAGCAGCCGAGAAGGTAAAAGAAATGTGTGACAAACTGCTTGCAAACCCTGTAATAGAAGATTATGACTTTGAAATAACGGAGGTTTAGAAAATATGAAGTTTGGTGTTGTAGTTTTCCCCGGTTCTAATTGTGATGTTGACTGTTACAATGTTGTGAAAAATGTATTAAACAAAGACGTGAATTATGTGTGGCATAAAGAGCGCTTAAATGACCTTGATGAATACGACTGTTTAATACTGCCGGGGGGATTTTCATATGGTGACTACTTGAGGCCTGGAGCCATTGCTCGGTTTGCCAATGCTATGCAGGGAGTTATTGAGTTTGCAAACAAAGGCGGTTTAGTTCTAGGTATATGTAACGGTTTTCAGGTGCTCCTGGAAGCAGGGTTATTGCCGGGTGCAATGCAGCGCAATAAAAATCTAAAATTTAGATGCCACTACAGCTTTATAAGGGTTGAAAACAGTAAACTTCCTTTTACTTTAGAATGTAGTGAAGGTCAGGTTTTAAAAATACCCATTGCTCACGGAGACGGCAACTATTTTGTTGATGAAGAAACATTACAACAAATGAAGGCAAACGACCAGATAGTATTCCGTTATTGTGACGAAGATGGAAACGTAACAGAACAGGCAAATCCTAATGGTTCAATTGACAACATAGCAGGCATATGTAACAAAAAAGGAAACGTTTTGGGCATGATGCCGCATCCGGAACGATGCGCCGAGGATGTTTTGGGGAGCACTCATGGAAAACTGATCTTTGATTCGATTATCAAGTATTTAGAAAGTAGGGTGGAAAATGCAAGATAAAAAGCTTTGGCGCCAGATGGGCCTTACTGATAAAGAATATGAAAGGATAAAAGAGATTTTGGGCAGAGAGCCTAATTATGTAGAGCTGGGCATGTACGGAGTGATGTGGTCTGAACACTGCAGCTACAAGACCTCAAAACCTGTTTTGAAACGTTTTCCCGTTAAAGGGCCTCATGTGCTCCAGGGGCCGGGAGAAAACGCCGGAATAGTAGATATAGGGAACAACCTGGCCGTTGCCATGAAAATTGAAAGCCATAACCATCCATCTGCTATTGAGCCGTATCAGGGTGCTGCAACAGGTGTTGGCGGTATTATAAGAGACATATTTACTATGGGGGCAAGGCCTATCGCCTTATTAAACTCCCTGAGGTTTGGTGAGCTTGAAACCGAAAGGACCCGTTACCTGTTTGAAGGAGTCATATCAGGAATAGCCGATTACGGCAACTGTATGGGTATACCCACGGTGGGTGGTGAGGTGTATTTTTCAGACAGCTATGCCGAAAACCCCCTGGTTAATGCAATGTGCGTGGGTATCATAAAACATGATGAGATAACCAGGGGAAAAGCTGCAGGGATAGGAAATCCTGTGATGCTTGTTGGTGCAAGGACAGGTCGTGACGGTATTCACGGTGCAAGTTTTGCTTCAGAAGAACTCAGTGAAGACTCCGAAGAACGCCGCCCATCTGTGCAGGTAGGAGACCCCTTTATGGAAAAGCTGCTTCTTGAGGCATGCCTTGAACTTATGAAAACCGGAGCAGTTGTAGGTATACAGGACCTTGGAGCAGCGGGTTTAACATCTTCTTCTTGTGAAACCGCCAGCCGTGCTGGTACAGGTATTGAGCTTGATGTATCATTGGTGCCTTTAAGGGAAGAAGGGATGACACCATATGAGATAATGCTTTCCGAGTCCCAGGAGAGAATGCTTGTAATAGTGAAAAAAGGCAGAGAAGAAGAAGTCAGAAAAATCTTTGAAAAGTGGGACTTAACTGCTGTAACCATAGGAAGAGTTACAGATGACGGAATGCTGCGAGTTCTGAACGGAGGTCGTGTAGAAGCAGAGGTACCTGCAGATTCTTTAGCTGAAGGAGCGCCGAGTTTTCCGAAAGAGTCCCGGCGACCGGAATATTTAGATGAAGCAACTGACCTTGATGTTTCTTGTATTGCAGTTCCAACAGATTTTAATAAAGTGCTGTTAGAAATCCTTGGTTCTCCTAATGTGGCCAGTAAGGAATGGGTTTACAACCAGTATGATTATATGGTCAGAACCGATACTGTGGTGCAGCCGGGTTCTGATGCTGCGGTTTTACGAATAAAAGGAACAAAAAAAGGTATAGCCCTGACAACAGATTGCAACGGAAGGTATTGTTACCTCAATCCTTATACAGGAGGGGCTATAGCAGTGGCTGAAGCAGCCAGGAATCTGGTATGCAGTGGGGCTAAGCCTCTAGCAGTAACGGATTGTTTAAACTTTGGGAATCCAGAAAAACCTGAAATTTACTGGCAGTTTGAAAACTGTGTTGACGGAATGAGCAAAGCATGCAAGATACTTGAAACCCCTGTTATAAGCGGAAATGTGAGTTTTTATAATGAAACCAAAGGCAGGGCCGTGTATCCAACTCCGGTTGTTGGAATGGTAGGATTAATCAAGGATATCGAAAAAGTTACAACTCAGTCATTCAAAAACGAAGGGGACATGATTGTTTTACTTGGTGAAACCCGTGAAGAAATTGGCGGCAGTGAATACCTGAAGGTGATTCACGGCATTGAAAAAGGTAATCCCCCTGAACTGAATCTCGAACTGGAGAAACGGGTGCAACAGTGCTGTTTGGAAGCCATAAATTTTGGCATTATAAACTCTGCTCATGATGTCAGCGAAGGAGGGCTTGCTGTTGCCCTGGCTGAATGCTGTATAACAGGTGGTTTAGGCGCGAAAATAGAGCTTGAAAAGAAAGAAATAAGAGAAGATGCGCTGCTTTTCGGCGAGTCTCAATCACGAATAATTTTGACCCTTTCACCTGAAAACCATAAGCTTTTAGAAGAGATTGTTTCAAAATATGATGTTAAAGCAGAAGTTCTGGGATGGGTAAGTGGAGACAGCTTAACAATAGATTTAATTGAAAACCAAAACAATAACAGAAGTTATAGAAAAATTATTAATTTAAAAGTGAGAGAGATGGAAAAAATATGGCGGGGGAAGCTGGAATGTATAATGGATTAGATGATAAAATGCATGAAGAATGTGGTGTTTTTGGAATATATGACCCTGAAGGCAAAAAAGACCTGGTGCGTCTAACATATTATGCCCTCTATGCTCTGCAGCACCGCGGTCAGGAAAGTGCAGGTATTGCTGTTTCTGATGGTGAAAAAATAAATGTCCATAAAGGTATGGGGCTGGTACCTGAGGTATTCAGCAAGGAAGTTTTAGATTCTTTAAAAGGGAAAATTGCTGTCGGCCATGTGCGGTATTCAACAACCGGTTCAACAAATATAGTTAATGCCATGCCCCTTGTGGTGAGATATCGTAAAGGTTCAATGGCCTTATGCCACAACGGCAATCTTGTGAATGCCTTCGAACTTCGAAAGGAAATGGAACAGCAGGGAACAGTTTTCCAAACCACAATTGACAGTGAAGTAATAGCCAACCTCATTGCCAGGGGCTCTAACGGTATTGAGGAAGCCGTGACACAAGCCATGTACAGGCTGAAGGGTTCTTATGCCCTTATTATAATGACAGATGATAAGCTTATCGGGCTGCGCGACCCTAAAGGCATTAGACCTCTTTCCCTTGGCAAACTGGATGGAGCATATGTTTTGGCTTCAGAGTCCTGTGCGTTTGATACAATCGGTGCTGATTTTATAAGGGATGTAGAGCCGGGTGAAATGATAGTTATAGATGAAAATAAAATCGAGTCTAAAAAGGTGTTTAACGATGTGGAGAAGGCTTTATGCATTTTTGAGTTTGTATATTTTGCCCGGCCTGACAGTATAATAGACGGCAGCAGTGTTCATATGGCAAGGCTGGAAGCAGGGCGTATACTTGCAAGAGAACACCCGGCTGATGCTGACCTTGTGATAGGTGTTCCCGATTCCGGAACCGTGGCGGCCATGGGTTTTGCTGAAGAGTCAGGTATACCTTTCGGAATAGGGCTTATTAAAAACAGGTATATAGGAAGAACGTTTATTCAACCTAGTCAGGTCATTAGGCAGTTGGGTGTTAAACTGAAGCTCAATGCCCTCAAAAGTGCTGTAAAAGGCAAACGTCTTGTGATGGTAGATGATTCTATTGTAAGAGGAACCACCAGCGGGCAGATTGTTCAAATGCTCAAAGATGCAGGGGCTGCAGAAGTACATGTAAGGGTAAGCTCGCCCCCAATTACCCACTCGTGTTATTTCGGCATAGATACATCAACCCGAAAAGAACTTATCGGTGCACAGTATTCTGTGGAAGAAATATGCAAACACATAAAAGCCGATAGTTTAGGGTATTTAAGTTTAGAAGGGCTTATTAAATCTACAGGGCTTCCCCGGGAGACTTTCTGTGCCGGTTGTTTCTGTGGAAAATACTGTATAGAAGTCCCAGGGGAAGGTGATAAATACCTCTTTGAAAAATGTTGAGAGGGGATGAATCAGTGAAAAAAAGATTATCCTATAAAGATTCTGGTGTAGACATAGATGCCGGCAACCGGGCGGTCAAACTGATGCACCAGCATGTCAGGTCTACTTTTCGGCCTGAAGTTATCACAGATATTGGAGGGTTTGGGGCACTTTTTGCTCTAGATTTGAAAAACCTAAAAAACCCGGTACTGGTTTCCGGAACGGATGGAGTGGGAACAAAGCTTTCCATCGCTTTTATGATGGATAAACATGATACAGTAGGGCAGGACTGTGTGGCTATGTGTGTGAATGATATTTTGTGCAGTGGAGCAGAACCGCTGTTTTTCCTGGATTATTTAGCCACAGGAAAACTCGTTCCGGAAAAGGCAGCTGAAATCATAAAAGGAATTGCTGAAGGCTGTAGACAAGCCGGATGTGCCCTTATCGGCGGAGAGACTGCCGAAATGCCGGGGTTTTATGATGAAGATGAATATGATCTGGCGGGGTTTGCAGTAGGGATAGCGGATAGAGATAAAATAATCGACGGTTCAACAATAAAAGACTCTGATGTTGTCGTAGGTATTTCCTCTTCCGGGCTTCACAGCAACGGTTTTTCCCTTGTAAGAAAAATATTTTTCCATATAGAAAATCTCAAACCAGAAACATACATAGAAGAATTGGGCAAGACATTGGGGGAAGAGCTTTTAAAACCTACCAGGATTTACGTAAGGAGTGTAACGGGGCTTTTTGATAAATTTAACATAAAAGGTATTGCACATATTACCGGAGGAGGTTTTTTTGAAAACCTTCCCCGGATTTTACCTGAAGGAAAAGCGATGGTTATAAACAAGGAGAGCTGGGAGCCTCAACCAATATTCAGATTGATTCAGGAGACAGGGGAAATTGAAGAAAGGGAAATGTACAGGACGTTTAATATGGGCATAGGCATGGTTCTTGTGGTTTCACCTGAAGAAACAGACGGGGTCTTAAGCCATCTAAAAAAACAGGGCGAAAATGCTGTAGTGATAGGAGAAGTAAAAAACGGAGACAGGGAGGTATTAATTTGAGCACGTTTAAATTAGGGGTACTTGTTTCCGGCGGTGGAACCAACCTTCAGGCAATAATTGACAGCATAAACTCTAAAAAGTTAAATGCCGAAATTGCTGTAGTGATATCAAGCAGAAAGGATGCCTTTGCCCTTAAGCGAGCCAGAAAACATAACATACCTGAATTTTATATAGGCCCGGATGATTATGAAAGCCCTGCAGAATACGAAAAAGCCATGATTAAAGTTTTACAACGCTATAAGGTTGACCTCGTGGTTCTCGCTGGATTTATGAAAGTCTTAACCTCTGAATTTATAGAGGCATTTAGAAATCGAATTATGAATATCCATCCATCCCTTATACCGTCTTTCTGCGGCAGGGGGTTTTATGGGAAAAAGGTACATAAAGCAGCCCTGGATTATGGAGTTAAAGTTACAGGTGTTACAGTGCATTTCGTTGATGAAGGTACTGATACAGGGCCCATCATCCTTCAGGAGGCGGTTCCGGTAATGGAAGATGACACAGTTGACACCCTGGCAGAGCGGGTTTTAAAGGTTGAACACAGGCTTTATCCTGAGGCCATTAAGCTTTTTATTGAAGGTAGGCTTCGGATAGAAGGGCGAAAGGTGAAGATACTGAAGTAGGTGTGCAAAGTGTGCCTTTCAGGGTAGATAAAAGGGAACAACAGTTAGGAGGTGCTGTTATTGATAAAACGTGCTTTAATAAGCGTATCTGATAAAACGGGAATTGTTGAGTTTGCTAAAAAACTTGAAGAACTGGGAGTGGAAATTTTATCAACAGGAGGAACGGCTAAACTCCTCAAAGAATCAGGCGTTTCTGTAATTCCGGTATCTGATGTTACAGGTTTTCCCGAGATTCTAGATGGAAGGGTCAAAACCCTGCATCCTAAAATACATGGTGGAATACTTGCAGTAAGGGAAAACAAGGAACACATGAATCAGCTGAATGAACTAAACATAAAGCCGATAGACCTTCTGGTAATAAACCTCTACCCATTCAAAGAGACAATCAAAAAAGAGGGAATTACTTTTGAAGAGGCCATTGAAAACATAGATATAGGCGGCCCGACTATGATTCGGGCAGCAGCGAAAAACCACCAGGATGTAGCAGTTGTAATAAACCCTGAAAGATATAGTTCCATTTTAGAAGAAATAGAGCAGACCGGAGATATTTCACTAAAAACCAAACGGGAACTTGCTCTTGAAGTGTTCAGTTATACCGCCCATTATGATGCTTTGATAGCTGATTACTTAAGAAAACAGCTGGGCAGGTGTGAGTTTCCTGAACTTTTCACCATTACTTTTGAAAAACAGCAGGAATTAAGATACGGGGAAAACCCTCATCAGAAGGCCTGTTTTTACAGGGAGGTTATTAAGCCCAGGGGAAGCCTGGTTAGGGCAGAACAGCTCCACGGCAAGGAGCTTTCATTTAACAACATCAATGACGCAAACGCTGCCGTAGAGCTTGTAAAAGAGTTTACACAGCCTACTGTTGTAGGGCTAAAACATACCAACCCATGCGGGGTGGGGTCAGGAGAGACTGTATATGAGGCTTATAAAAAAGCGTTTGAAGCCGACCCCGTATCTATATTTGGCGGTATTTTTGCCTTTAACCGGCCAGTTGATAAAAAAACAGCCGAAGAAATAAACAAGATATTTATAGAAATAGTTGTAGCTCCTGATTTTGAACCTGAAGCTCTAGAAGTCTTGAAACAGAAGAAGAACATTCGTCTGCTGAGACTTGAGGATTTGCAATACAGCACGAGAGAGCAGGAAACTTTAGACATGAAAAGGGTAGCCGGAGGCCTTTTAGTCCAGGAGGCAGATGTTGTTGACCTCGATAAAGAAAAACTGAAAGTAGTTACAGAAAAAGAGCCTGATGAGCGGGAATGGCAAGACCTGTTTTTCGGCTGGAAGGTTGTCAAACATGTTAAATCTAACGGGATTGTTCTGGTGAAAAATTTACAAACAGTAGGGGTAGGCCCGGGACAGGTTAACCGGATATGGCCTACAAAGTATTCAATCTTACAGGCCGGAGAAAAAGCTCGGGGTGCGGTTCTGGCCTCAGATGCTTTCTTCCCGTTCGCCGATGTGGTTGAAGCAGCTGCAGAAGCGGGCATAACCGCCATAATACAACCGGGTGGTTCTATAAGGGATAAAGAGTCAATTGAGGCTGCTAATGCAGCAGGGATAGCGATGGTGTTCACAGGGATAAGGCATTTTAAACATTAATAATTCTATCTTTAGATTTATGTTTTAGGCAAAAACCTTCAGCTGCGCTAGCAAGAGCATTCCGCGTGGAACAAAGGGGACGGTTCTTCCCGTTTCATAAAAAAAGAAAAAAAGGAGGCTAACGGAGATGAAAGTTCTCGTAGTAGGCGGTGGTGGGCGTGAACATGCGCTTGTATGGAAGATAAGCCAGAGCCCGATGGTTGACAGGATATTCTGTGCCCCCGGCAATGCCGGTATAGCTCAAATGGCAGAATGTGTCGATATTAAGCCTGAAGAGATACATAAGCTTGCTGATTTTGCCGAACAAATGCAGATTGACCTTACGGTAGTAGGCCCTGAGGCTCCACTCACCATGGGGATCGCAGATGAATTTGATAAAAGAGGCTTAAAAATTTTTGGTCCAAATAAACTTGCAGCAGAAATAGAGGGAAGCAAAATATTTGCTAAAAGTCTTATGAAAAAATATAACATCCCTACCGCAGAATATGAAACTTTTACAGATTTGAATGAAGCCCTAAGTTTCCTGGAAAAAATCACACCTCCCGTAGTGGTTAAGGCTGACGGGCTTGCTGCGGGAAAAGGCGTGATAGTTGCAGTGGATAAACAGACAGCAGTAGATGGAGTTAAAAAAATAATGGGTGAAAAGGTTTTTGGTAAAGCGGGTGATAGGATTGTCATTGAGGAGTATCTTGAAGGCCGCGAGGTTTCGATTCTGGCTTTTACTGATGGAAAGACCGTATTGCCTATGGTTAGTGCTCAGGACCACAAAAGAGTATTTGATAATGATAAAGGGCCCAACACAGGAGGCATGGGTGCTTTTTCCCCTTCACCCATTTATAGTGAAGAGCTTGCAAGTATTGTGGAAAAAGAAATACTCCATAAGGCTGTTGAAGCCATGGGCAGAGAAGGCAGGGCATATAAAGGTGTGCTGTATGCCGGGCTTATGATTACTTCACAGGGGCCTAAAGTACTGGAGTTTAACTGTCGGTTCGGCGACCCGGAAACCCAGGTGGTATTACCCAGAATGGAAAACGATCTGGTGGAGGTTATGCTGGCTGTTTCGGAAAACAGGCTCAATGAAATCAAACTGAGCTGGAGTGATAAAAAAGCCGTATGTGTTATAATGGCTTCAGGCGGATATCCCGGTAAGTATGAAAAAGGTAAAGTCATCAACGGTTTGAGTGATGCTGAAACTATTGATGATGTTATTGTGTTTCATGCGGGAAGCCGAAAAGAAGATGGCCAGGTTTTAACAAATGGTGGCAGGGTACTCGGTGTTACGGGGCTTGGTAAAACACTTGAAGAGGCCGCTGACAAAGCATATGAAGGTGTAAACAAAATTAAATTTGATAATGTTCATTACCGCAAGGATATAGGGAGAAACTTGTCCCCCAGGCCATCTATTAGACTATGATTATGCGGGGCCAGCTGTTATATTAACATATAAAGTTTATTTTAAGCGAACTAGATGATATATTCTATATTATAGTTAGGAAAATATTTTTGGATTTTTGTATGGAAAAAATTTTTTATTTCATCTAGTTCTTCTTTACTATAAACATATTTTCCATAACCGAATTGTCCATATTTGAATTTTCTTTTATTCTCATCCATTGGAAGCTGAGTTTTAGGAAATACATCAAGGATAATCCTTTTAGCAGCCTTTGTAAATCTGTGTGATATTATTTCAAAATGAATTTCCTTTGTTTTAGCATCTCCCAAAAACTCAGAAAGTTTTTGGAGAAGGGATTCGTAATCCCTCCTCCATTCTTTTTCCGTGATTACTGGGGCTATTAAGTATCCTATTGGGTAGTGGGCCTCAATTACTTTTTTAGAGGTTTTAATCCGTTGAATTAGATTAGGGGTATTGTGTTCATATTTTTTAATTATTTTTTGTGTGTTTAGACTGAATCTTATGGTGGTGTGTTCGTTGTGAGGAATATCTAATAATGAATCAACATCGGTAAACTTGGTTACAAATCGTAGCCTTCCTTTGTCTTGATTTGCAAAAAACTTAATCGTTTTGGATAATGCCCCCGTGTAAGGTTCAACAGGTATGGGGTCAGAAGTTGCTGATGCTTCAAAAAGAGTTGTTTCAGGCAGTCTTTGTTTGATATATTGTTCTGCTTTATCAAGAATTTCATCAATATTTACATAAATCCTTACATATGGTTTTTTGCCTAGGCGGGTGTTCAGATAACAATATTCACATTTGCCTATACAGCTGTTACAAGGGGAAGCTGATAATGAGCAGAGGGTTTACATTTTTCAAAATCCAGAGTTTTTCTAACTCCTACTACTAGAGTGTTTTTCCCCTCTACGTAGCATTCCTGGGGAGTTTTTCCGGGTATTTCAGTTACACGGTTATGAGATTTAAGTAATTTGATTTCAGATTTGCCCAAATTTTTAAAATGTTTGTAAAGATATTTTCCCGCGGGATATTCCAAAGCCTCTTGTTCAAAAAACACCCGTTTTGGTATATAGTTTGGCAATAGCAGCACCTCACTTAATAAATAGAAACTGGTTTGTTATTACATGTATATATTTTCTCCTCCAGCAGTTTTATAATACGGAATTAAGCTTTTTATTTATTTGGATATTTAAGGTATTAATGGAAAAGTTTTGGTGATAAAAAACAAAGATATAAATTATGTTTCAATTTGCGAAATCTGATTTAATAATCAGTTATTAATAATAATCAATAGTAATCTTTTTGTTTAATTTACTTAAAAGGTTTATCAATTCTTTCACCACTTTAATTTTAATGGTTAAATCCCTTGGCAGATTAGGATTTTGGTGAGCAGAATTAACCGCCCGGCCAACGAGAAAATGTATGTGTGTTGATTCATTTGGCAAAAGATTCAACAACCGGGAGGCTCCATCTTTTTTTCGGCTTATAGTTTCTAAAAAATCAGTATCCGATGTATTGGTATCCTGAAAATTTTCTAATATTTCCACACATCTGCTGAGGGTCAATACCCCTTCTGTTACAAGGTCAATACCTTCAATTTCAGCTGTAGGAGGTATGCCTGGATCAAACTCATATGAATCAATGTTAGTGATTATTTTTTTCCCAGTTTCTCTTGATACAATATTTGCAGCGGTTCCGCCACAAACAACCTTTTTTCCTTTACTTTTGATTAATTTTTCTACCACTTCTTTGTCTTTTGTATTATCTTCCGGCGGCCCAGTAAAAATTGTTAAATACTGGGGTTGTTTTATCTGAATTCCAACAACTGTCGTGTCATCACCTGGTTTACCAGCATACATTTGATTACAGGCTTTAATAAGGAGGTTAACCATTTCTGAAATGCGGTGTTTCTTGGTGTGTTCAAGTCTTTCTAAATAAGCTGCGACATTAGGCCACTGCCATCCAAGGTTTAATATCTCACCGACTCCAGCGTGAACTACACCATCACTTATCATAAAAAGTTTATCCCCAGGTTTAAGCACAAATCTTGCTTCTCTTATTTCTCTGCCATGGATTTTCAAAGAGCTTTTAGGCAGTTGAGTAAGTCTGCTGTTTTTAAGAAAAATTACATCAGGGTTGCCAAATTCGTATAGATACGCATTCCCGTTGTTGTTTTCAACTTTAAGTATTGTAAAAGTTGAATAAGCTAGTTTTCTAACCTTACAGACAGGGAGTGTTTCAGCCAAGGTATTAACAACTTCTTCGATAGATGCCTGCTTTTCCATCATTGTAGATGCTATTTTCGTTGTAAGTGTTGACAGTATGTTAGCCTTGACGCCGCTCCCAAGCCCATCAGCCATTACCACTATTACGGAATCCTCAGTTCTGGTTATCGCTACATTATCCCCGCAAAGTTCTTCACCCTTTTTTGTTAAGCTCTTATAAACTGCTTCGGTGAAGACTGTCATTCTGATTCTCTCCTTTTTTTACAAGGTTCATTAGTTTTAATAAAAGCATTTTACTTTCTGCGGTTGTTTCGCCTAGAAGCCCTGCAATTTCCTGGGCAACTCTCATCTGCTTGTTTATAACTTCCTGAGCCTTTTCTAATGTTTCTTCTCTTACTTTTTGAAATTCTTTTTCCTGCTGTTCCTGTTTTGTTATATCAATGATGATTCCAAGAATCAAATCATGTTCTTTGATATAACAAATTGTTTGAGTAGTTGTTAAAGAATACATTGGGTAGGATACTTTTTTACCGAAAATAGGAATATGTGTTTTCAAAACAGATGCAAAATCTGTATCGTCGATTATCGTTCTTAATGGCTTATTCTTAACCTCGCCCTTTTTTATTTTAAACAGCTTTTCGGCGGATTTATTTATTTCCTGGACATTAAGCTTATTGTCAACAAGGATTATTCCATTAGGAGTGGAATCGATAATTATATTTGCAAGGGACTCTGCTTTTGACCTCATATAAGGAATGCACATATCCAGTTCTGCCATACCCTGATAGACTGCTTCAGCTTTTTCCCTGCAAGAAGAATATCCACAGGCACCGCAATTTAATTCCTGTTCAGGTGTCATCTTGCCAATGGATTTTAAAATTTGTTTTACCGTTTTATGCCCTGGTTTTTCAGCCTTGAAAACTTTTGGCTCAAAACTCCTGCTTAAATCAATTTCTAACCCATCAGTTATGTTTTTATTTGAATAGTTTTTCTTGTTTTTTTCAATAAATTCCAGCAGCCTTTGCCTCCTTTTATACACCGAGTCATGAGAGCCTATAACTGGACCGGCAATACAGCCGCCGTTACATGCCAGAATTTCAATAAAGCCTGTTTGTATTTCGCCTTTTTCAAGAGAATTTAAAACATCCAAGCAATTTTTTATGCCGTCTACAACCAATATGTCTTTTAAAAGAATGTCGTTTTTTATCCTGGAAGTTTTTAATAGGCCGCCAGGGAGAGGATAAGTTCTTGCATGATTTGGAAAAAGCGTGTCGCTGCTAGATTCAGTTTTATCCTGAATACTGACACCTTTCTCATTTATCCAATTCTTCAACTCTTCAAATGTTAAAACAGCATCAATATCACCTTTGACAGAAGTATCTTCTGCCTCGGCTTTTTTGGCAACACACGGCCCGATAAACACGACTTTTGTAGATTGACCATATCTTTTTTTGATAAGTCTCCCGTGGGCAATCATGGGAGAAACAACAGGGGGCATTAAGTTTAACAGTTTTGGATGGTATTTCTCTATAAGGTTTTTTACTACAGGGCATGCGGTGGTGATTATTGGTTTTTGGTATTCATCCTGTCTGAGTTTAGTTAATTGTTTTGAGACTATTTCTGCTCCAACTGCCGTTTCTTCCACCGCGTCAAAACCAAGATTTCTAAGTATTCTAAACATCTGTTCGGGAGATTCTACATCAAAAGACACAGGATATGATGGAGCTATTGATGCAACAACTTTTTCATTAGAAGAAACGAGTTTTTTAACTCTATCAAGGTCATTACGTATTTTTTTTGCGTTTTGGGGGCATTGAAGCAGGCAGATTCCGCATAATATACATCTTTCTTCAACCACTTCTGCCTGCCCATCTTTTATTTTGATTGCTTTAACAGGGCAATGCCTGACACATCTGTAACAGTTTTTACATTTAGCCTTAGAAGTATCTATTATTTTCATTTAATATTACTCCTTTCTAAAACTTTCTTTTTAACAGCTTTTAGTACATTCTCAACTTCATCAGGAGTTAAGGAAGTAAAATATTCATTACCTACTTTTACTGTTACAGCTTCAGTGCATTTGCCCAGGCAAAACCCTGCTTTAAGTTCTACTTTATCTTTAAGGCCATATTCCGGAATGAGTCTTTGAAACCTTTTTATGACATCATAGGCCCCCTTCAGGTGGCAGGAACTCCCCACACACACCGTTATTTCAAGCATATTAAAGTCCCCTTTCAAATCAACTCATCTATCAGCATGAATATTTTTTCTTTATTTGCTTTATCTATGATTTTGCCGTTTACCTCAACTGATGGACTTCCGTTACAGTTTTCGAGACAGAAAGTTGCTTCAAGATTAACTCTGTCCTCTAAATTGTCTTGTTTTATTTTTTTATCAACCTCTTTGAAAAGGTCATATGAGCCGTTAAGATAACATGATGTTCCGATACATATCTTGATGTTCATTTTGCTTTTTTCTGCTGAAAACTTTATGTCAGAGCCTTCTATTCTGCGTCTGGGTCTGTAGCATGTGTGCAAATATTTGTGAGACAATCCTGAATCCGGTGTTTTTAGCCATTTTTCATATAACTTCTGTACCATCGGGTTATCACTTGCCCGTATAAGCTGTATCTTGTTATCACTGTTGTATAAGCCAAGAGCCCTTTCGATGCGACTTTCAGCATTGTTGGGTTGAGGTTGTCCTGCCCCTCCCACACAGCCGCCGGGGCATGCCATAACTTCAATAAAGTCATATTCTGCTTTTCCAGCCTTGATTTTTTCAAGAAGTTTCCTGGCGTTTTTCAAGCCATGGACAACTGCTATTTTGATGTCTTTGCCGTTTTTTGCGACTTTGGCTTCTTTTAAACCGTCTAAACCTCTAACGTCTTTAAACTCTTTAACCTCTTCATCAAGCATCCTGATTACAGACTCTGCAACTCCGCCGGTTGCCCCAAATATAAGGCCTGATCCAGTGGCAAACCCAAAGGGCATGTCAAACGGCTCTTCTTTCAGGTCATCGAAAACTATTCCAGCTTCTTTTACCATTTTGATAAGCTCCTGTGTGGTTATAACAGCATCAACATCTGGATCTCCATTTGAGATAAATTCTTCCCTGCATGCTTCTGCTTTCTTTGCCGTGCAGGGCATTATAGAGACAACGAATACATCGTCTCGGGAGACTCCAAGTTCTTTCGGGTAGTAGTTTTTTGCAAAGGAGCCGAACATCTGCTGTGGAGATCTACAGGAAGACAGGTTATCGATAAAAGAGGGGTAGTTTAGTTCTACAAACTTTACCCATGCTGGGCAGCAAGATGTGAACTGAGGAAGTTTTTCTCCTTTTGATAGTCTTTCGACAAACTCCTTTGATTCTTCCATAACCGTTAAGTCTGCTGCAAAACATGTGTCAAAAACCTTGTTAATACCCATTGTTTTCAAAGCGGAAACAATCAGGTGTTCTGTTGAATGACCGGGTTTTAGGCCAAAGGCCTCGCCGAATGCAACCTTTACAGCCGGGGCTATTTGGGCGATTACTATCTTATCATCATTGTTTATAGCTTCCCAAACCCTATCAATTTGTGATTTTATAGTTAAAGCACCTGTGGGGCAAACTGCTGCACACTGTCCGCAGTCAACACAATCTACTTCAGAAAGCTTTTTGTTGAATGCCGGTGTAACAACAGTATTTGATCCTCTATAGGCAAAGCCTATTACTCCGATACCCTGGACTTCTTCGCACATTCTTACACAGTCACCGCATAAGATACACTTATTAGGGTCTCTGACAATAGAAGGTGAACTATCATCAATAGGCAGTTTTTTGTCTTTTCTTTTAAATCTTATGTTTTCTATGCCCAAGTTGGCTGCCAGCTCTCTAAGTTTGCAGTCTGCGTTTTTTTCACATGTTGTACATTCCCTGTCATGTTCAGCAAGGAGCAATTCCAGTGTCATCCTTCTCTGTTTTTGTAGTTTCAGCGTGTGGGTTTTGATTTCCATACCCTCTTTAGGAGGTGTGGAACAGGCTGCGATTAAGCCTTTTTTCTTTTCTTCCACAAGACACATTCTGCATGCACCGTATATGCTCAACTCTGAATGATAACAGAAAGTCGGCAGTTTTATCCCGGCTTTTCTTATCACTTCTAAAAGGTTCTTTTCATTTTTAAAACTTACAACTTTACCGTTTATTTTTAGTGTTTTCATTATCTTATCCCTCCTTCACTGCATTAAAGGGGCATGCATTTGCACAAGCACCGCAGTTTATGCATTTTTCCTTATCTATTTTAAAGGGATTTTTGATTTTCCCTGTTATGGCGCTGTTTGGACATACTCTTGAACATTTACCGCACCCTTTGCACAACTCAGGATCAATGCAGTAAGACTTAAAGGCTTTACATACGCCTGCGGGGCAGACTTTTTCTTTGACGTGTGCAATGTATTCATCTCTAAAATACTTCAGAGTAGTAAGTACCGGATTTGAAGCCGTTTTACCAAGACCGCACAGTGAACCGTCTTTCACAGTTTCTGCGAGGATTTCAAGTGTTTCGATATCCTCCATGGTTCCTTCACCTGCTACAATCTTTTCCAATATCTCAAGCATTCTCTTTGTCCCTTCTCTACATGGGACACACTTGCCACAAGACTCTTTTTGTGTAAAGTCCATGAAAAACCTTGCTACTTCCACCATACATGTATCTTCATCCATTACCACAAGGCCGCCGGAACCTATCATTGCTCCGACACTTTTAAGGGAATCAAAATCCATTGGTAAATCCAGATGCTCCGGAGTCAGGCAGCCCCCTGACGGTCCGCCGATCTGAACGGCCTTTAATTTTTTGCCGCCTGGAATACCGCCTCCTATGTCATAAATAACCTCCCTTAATGTTGTACCCATTGGTACTTCAATAAGGCCTGTATTTACTATGTTACCGGTCAAGGCAAATGCTTTTGTTCCGGGATTTCCTTTCGTTCCTATTTTCAGGTACCAATCCACTCCTTTTGAAATAATCAGGGGAACATTTGCAAATGTCTCTACATTATTAAGTACAGTGGGTTTTTGGAACAGGCCTTTTTGAACGGTCCTTGGCGGACGGGTTCTGGGCATACCTCTATTGCCTTCAATAGACGCCGTCAAAGCACTGCCTTCTCCACAGACAAACGCCCCGGCACCCTTGTTTATTTTAATGTCAAAATCAAAACCCGTACCAAGGATGTTTTTTCCCAAAAGGCCAAATTCCCTTGCCTGTTCAATGGCTGTTTTAAGCCTTTTTACTGCAAGAGGGTATTCGGCTCTAACGTAAATATAACCCTTTGTCGCTCCAGAAGCATATCCGGCAATAATCATTCCTTCAATTACCCTGTGGGGATCCCCTTCCATAATACTCCTATCCATGAAAGCACCGGGATCTCCTTCATCCCCATTACACACCACATATTTTTGATCAGCTTTTTCTTTTCTGACAGAATCCCATTTAATACCTGCAGGGAAACCGCCGCCGCCTCTTCCCCTTAGTTCGGCTTTAAGAATAGTCTGACACACTTTTTCCGGTGACATTTCAAAAACATCTGCTAATGTCTGATAACCTCCCAGTGCTATATATTCTTTTATGCTTTCGGGATTAATAGTGCCGCAGTGTTCTAAAACGAGCCGGTTCTGTTTTCCATAAAAAGGTATGCTTTTACTTGTTTCATATGTTTGTCCCGTTTCGGGGTTTTTGAAAAGAAGCCTTTCAACAACTTCACCTTTTTCCACCGTATTTTCAACTATTTCCTGAGCGTCTTCTTCCTGGACCTTAACATAAAGATATCCTTGAGGTTCAATTCTTACGAGGGGACCCATTTCACAAAAGCCGTGGCATCCGCTAGGCGACACATTAACTCCGCCTTTTTTTCCCTCTTTAATTAAATCGATATCAACATAAAGACCTTTTTCGGTTACTATTTTTTTTAAGGCTTCATAAATTTTTAGGGAACCGCTGGACATACAGCCGGTACCTGCACATACAAGTATTTTCATCTTCTCATGGCCAAGTGCTTTTTTGTAATCAGCTGCAAGATTTCTTAATTCTTCAATTGTTTTTATCATCACTGTTTCCCTCCCTTTTCATGATTTCATCAATGATTTTTTCTGCCTTTTCGGGTGTTACCTTTCCATAAACCTCTTCATTTATAACCATAACAGGAGCTAGACCGCATGCCCCAAGGCAAGATGCGGTTTCAAGTGTAAACATCATGTCTTTAGTGGTTTTCTGGCCGTCCTTTAATTTGAGCTTTTTTTGCAAAGCGTTTAACAAATCCATTGAATTTTTCACATGACAAGCAGTACCGTCACATACTTTTATAATGTATTTTCCTTTTGGCTCTAAAGAAAAGTTTTCATAAAAAGTTGCCACACCGAAAACCTTTGATGGAGAGATTCCCATTGCTGTTGCGATATAGTTCAGTATTTCTTCAGGTAAATACCTGTATTCTTCCTGAATTTCCTGTAGAATACTTACTAGCTCCACAGGGTTTCTTCCGTATGATTCAATAATTTCATTGACCTTCTTGAAACTTCTTTTGTAATCTTTAACCATAACAGCCATATGTGCTACCCCCTATACCTTGTTAAATTTTTCACAAGCCTTCATAAAAAAACAATTGAAACAAATATTTTTCAGGTAATGTGGTAACTACCAACCTCCTATCTTGTGATTTTTTTCACAAAATGATTTAGTTGTATTATACACTGTATACAGAATTCCGTCAAGAGTGTTTGAGACTTAAAAGTCAATGCTGAAAGTTGTTAAAATAAAAAAAGAGTTTTAAAAGATATTTCATAATATTGCAGGAAAATGTTTTTTGTTGATTAATTACATAATAAATAATTTTTTGAACAGATTTGAATTAAAGACATGTGTTCTGAAAACTGGTTATGGGAAGCAGCCTGCAGCCAAATATTGTATTTACTTTATTATTAAATTAATAGGGAGATGATTGGATGAGTAAAATGATTAACCGTTTATTAAACAAACATACCAAAAAAATATTAGATATTATCCAAGAAGGAATTATTGTAACGGACGAAAATGCAATTGTAAAATATATAAATCCAGCATATTGCGATTTTGCAGGAATCAAGCATGTAGATATTATAGGAAAGTATTTACCTGATGTTAGACCTGGTGCCAGGTTGCCTGAAGCATTAAAAAAAGGAAAACCTTTTTTTGATGTTCCAAGAAAAGTCGGTTCAGTAGAATCATATGTAGATCTCCTTCCGATAAAATATAATAATAAAGTTGTTGGTGGTATTGTTGTTGTTAAAGACGTTTTAATGATTAAAAAGCTTTCAAAACAATTAGAAGAGAGTAAGGAGAAATTAACACAACTAAATCAAAGAGTTAAAGATATTTATAATGCTGATTTTTGTTTTAAGGACATTATCGGAGCTGAAACCGGTTTAAAATCTGTAACTGAAATAGCTTATAAAGCAGCTCATACCGATAGTCCTGTGCTCTTACTCGGGGAAAGCGGTACAGGAAAAGAAGTTTTTGCTCAGGCAATCCACAATGAGAGTAATAGAAAAAATGGCCCCTTTGTTGATGTTAATTGTGCTGCAATTCCTGAATCCCTACTTGAAAGTGAAATGTTTGGCTATTCAAAAGGGGCTTTTACAGGAGCAAATAAATCAGGGAAAATTGGATTATTTGAACTTGCTAAAGGGGGAACTATATTTTTAGACGAAATTGCTGAATTACCTTTTAATTTGCAAAGTAAATTGCTACGAGTTTTACAAGGCAAAAAAATGAGGAGAATAGGAGATAATAAACCTATTGATCTAGATGTAAGAGTTATAGCTGCAACTAATAAAGATATTGAAAGTTTGGTTAATGAAGGAAAATTTAGAGAGGATTTATTTTTTCGTTTAGCGGTTTTTTTGATTAAGATTCCTCCTTTAAGAGAACGGAGATCGGACATTCCGTATTTAGTTGATTATTTTATAGAAGAACATGAAAATAAACATAAACATAGTTTTTTGATAGAAGAAGAAACCATGTCTTTTTTAAAAGAATATGATTGGCCGGGAAATGTAAGGGAGCTTAAAAATGTGCTTGAGTTTGCTTGTAATGTAACAGAGGATTTCAAAATAAAATTGGAAGACCTACCGCGAAACCTAATAAAGTTTGGGAAATATAAAAATGTTATAGAGAAAAACAGCAATAATAGCCTTCAGAGCATGATTGAAAATTTCGAAAAACAAATCATTGAAGGTTATTTAAAAAAATATGGAAATAACTTAGAAGCTAAACACAGGATATCACAAGAATTAAATATTTCAATTGCCACATTATATAATAAAATAAGGAAATATAATTTATAATAATTTAGAATATTTATAAATCATTATAAATCAACAGAAGCTCTATTAACTTTGAAAACAGTACCCAAAAACCAAATAATGGTTATAAATTATTATAATACAGAATTTATATTACCCCTTGAAATTAGGGGTTTTTGTTTTTTGTGAGAAGGTTTAGACTTGGTATATATTTTGCTATATCTTTTTTATAAATTAGTTTATTGGAGTTTGAAGATATGCTGCGGGAGCACTACTGCAGAGCATTCATTGACATCTAAATTAAGTGGTTTGATATACCTTACTGTTTCTTCATCAAGAAGGTAAAGACTCTTCAATCAGTAGACAGCGTTTTGCAGCTTATCTTATCTGACATAACTGAAGATTAAGATAGGAGGTAGATTATGAAATCAGTAGTAATTACTTCTGCTTGTAGAACAGCAATAGGCAAGCTTGGAGGAACATTAAAAGAAGTATTGCCTGAAGAATTAGTAAAAGTAGTTATAGAAGGAGCTATTTCAAAGTCTCAATTAGAAAAATCAATGATTGATGAGGTTATAGTAGGTCAAACCAAACAAACTACAGATGCTCCTAATATAGCGAGAGTAGCTTCATTAAAAGCTGGCATACCGGAAAAAGTACCTGCATATACAGTACACAGGCAATGCTCGTCTGGTATGCAAGCTATAGTAAATGCTGTTTGGCAGATTCAGGCGGGTTATGCGGACATAGTTGTAGCGGCTGGTGTAGAAAGTATGAGTACAGCACCGTATTATATTCGTAAAGCTAGGTTTGGATATGGTTCAGGAAATGGTGAACTTCTAGATCCTAATACTGAAAGTCAACCTAAATCGCAGCCTGAAGAAATATATGGAAGGTTTAATATGGGTTGGACGGCTGAAAATTTAGCTGAAATTTATAATATTTCAAGAGAAGAGCAGGATAAGTTCGCTTATGAAAGTCACTTGAAGGCTGTAAGGGCAACAGATAGTGGAATATTTAAGCAAGAAATTGTTCCTGTTAAAATTTCGCAAAAAAAAGGTCAATCTATTATTTTCGAGGTAGATGAACATATAAGAAGAGATACAAGTATGGAAAAATTAGCAAGATTAAAACCTGTTTTCAAAGAAAACGGTACTGTAACAGCGGGAAATTCGTCAGGACGAAATGATGGGGCTGCAGCGGTAATAGTTATGTCAGAAGAAAAGGCTAAAGAACTTAATATAAAACCTATGGTTAGGTTTGTTTCAGCAGGCATAGCTGGTGTTGATCCAAGGAAAATGGGAATAGGTCCTGTACCAGCCACAAAAAAAGCTCTTAAAAGAGCAGCTTTAACTTTAAATGATATTGGATTAATTGAATTAAATGAAGCGTTTGCTGCTCAAAGTTTGGCATGTGTTAAGGAACTAAATATCAACACTGATATATTAAATGTTAATGGCGGTGCTATAGCATTAGGCCATCCTTTGGGGTGTTCTGGAAATAGAATAACTGTAACGCTAATTCATGAAATGCTTCGTAGAAAGGTGAAATACGGTCTTGCAGCAATTTGTGTTGCAGGGGGATTAGGAATGGCAGCAATTTATGAAAACGTTTTTGAAACACATTAATTAGAAAATAAGGGGGATTGAAATGATTAAAAAAGTAATGGATATTGATGAAGCTATATCTTACATTAAAGATGGAGATAGGATAATGGTTGGAGGGTTTGGATTAGCAGGTTATCCGGAAGAATTAGTAGAAGCCTTAGCGAAAAGTGGTAAAAAAAATTTAACAATTATAAGTAACGATCTTGGTTCTCCAGGGATTGGATTAGGAAAACTATTAACCAATAATCAAATTAAAGCTTTAATCGGAAATTATTACAACTGGAATCCCGATGTTGCCGATGCTTATAATTCCGGCAGAATTGAAGTCAAGTTGGTACCGCAAGGAACTTTTGCAGAAGCTATTCGTGCGGCGGGAGTAGGAATCCCAGCTTTTTATACACCTACTTCCGCAGGAACTGATCTTTCTAAAGGGAAAGAAATTAAAGTTTTTAACGGTAAAACGTATGTTTTAGAACAAGCAATCCATGCAGATGTTGCTCTTATAAAAGCTCATATTGCAGATGAATTAGGAAATCTTGTTTACTATAAAACTGCGAGAAACTTTAACCCAATTATGGCTATGGCCGCAAAAACAACCATTGCCCAAGTTGATAAAATAGTTCCTTTAGGAACTCTTAACCCCGAACATATTGTTACTCCACATATTTTTGTAAACATTGTAACCAAGAGGAGGAATTTATAATGGAGATAATATCTAAAGAAAAAGCGAGAATTAGAATTGCTAAGAGAATAGCGCAGGAATTTAATGAGGCAAAAGAAATAAAAATTATAAATTTAGGTGTTGGAATTCCTACAATGGTAGCAAATTATATTAACAATAATAATATTTACATTCAATCAGAAAATGGAATGCTTGGAGTAGGGCCTTTAGCAGAAGAAAGCGAAATAGATAGACAACTTATAAATGCTGGTAGACAGCCTGTAACAGAGACTCCAGGATGTTGTTATTTTGATAGCGCTACTTCTTTCGGGATGATAAGAGGAGGACATATAGATGCAACAGTTATTGGAGCTTTTGAAATAGACCAAGAAGGGAATATTGCAAACTGGATTATACCAAACGGTAAACAGTTAGGGGTAGGTGGCGCAATGGATCTTGTTACGGGAGCTAAGAAAGTTATTGTTGCTATGCGCCACAATCAAAATGGTAAACCTAAAATACTAAAAAAGTGTAAGCTTCCGATAACCGGTTTGGGTGAATTAGATATGCTTGTTACAGAATTAGCTGTATTTTTCTTCGACGGTCAATTAATCTTAGAAGAAATTGCTCCTGAAATTGATATAGATACCTTGAAAAAATTAACAGAAGCTGAATTCAAAATAAGCCCTAATTTAAAGAAAATAAATGTTTAAAAACGGTATATTTATTAAGCCACAAAAAACTTAAAAAGGAGCTGAAAAAATGACTTACACAAATTTGTTTAATTTTACAAATAAAACTGTTTTGATTACCGGTGGCGGAGGTTCCATAGGGAGCGAAATTGCAAAAGCTTTTGTTGAATGTGGGGCTAATGTAGCTGTCTCGGATATAGATATTAAAAAAGCTGAACATGTTTCAAAAACACTTTCCGATATGGGAATAATCGTTCCGTTTGAAGTCGATGTTACTAAAGTTGCTAGTATAGAAAAATTGGTAGATGATGTAGTTAGCCGGTTTAAAAGAATAGATATTTTAGTTAATCATGCAGGATTAAATATAAGAAAACCTGCCGTTGAGTTCACGGAAAAAGACTGGGATACAGTTATCAACACAAATCTTAAAGGAATATTTTTTATGGCTCAAAAGGTAGGTAAAGTAATGATAAAACAAAAAAAAGGTAAAATTATCAACACTGCTTCTGTCTCTGCGGTTAGAGGACATCCGAATTTAGCCATTTATGCTGCTTCAAAAGGAGGAGTTCAACAGTTAACAAAAGTTCTTGCAAATGAATGGGCTAAATTTAATATAAATGTAAATGCCATAGGTCCTGGGTATACGATGACTGGTCAGACTATGAAATTTTTAAGCAATCAGAAGACCTTTAAGTCTATTTTAGATAAGATTCCGATGGGCAGGTTGGGGACACCGGAAGACATGGCTAAAGCAGTGCTGTTCCTTGCTTCAGAAGCTTCTGATTATATAACAGGTCATACGTTGTTTGTTGAAGGTGGAAGACTAATAGATTAAAGGGGGCAAATATTAATGAAGGCTATTGTGAAAACAGAAAGGAAACCTGGAAATGTTGAAATCTTAGAAGTTGAAGAGCCTAAAATTAAAGAAGATGATGATGTGATTGTCGAAATAAAAAGCTGTGCAGTTTGTGGAAGTGACTTACATGCTTATGAGTATCCTCCTAGTTACGAATTCATGAAAGTGCCAGTTATTTTAGGGCATGAATACAGTGGAATAGTTAAAGAAGTAGGTTCAAAGGTAACAGATTTCAAACCTGGAGATCGAGTGATGGGAGAGTCAAATCAGTACTGCGGGAAATGCAGTAATTGTAAAACTGGTAAAACTAATATATGTTTAAATTCTAAAATGACGGGGCTGATGATTGATGGTTCTTTAGCAGAATATATCAAAACAAAAGAAAGATACCTTCATAAAATACCTGAAAAACTGTCTTTCGAAGAAGCTGCTATGGCTCAACCTTGTGCTGTAAGTGATCATGCTGTAGTAGATAATACAAAAATAAAACCAGGTGATACGGTGGTAGTCTTTGGACCTGGTATTGTAGGCTTGGTAGCGGCTCAGATTGTTAGAGTGCTTGGTGCCAAAGATGTAGTAATAGTAGGCACAGATGTCGATATGGAATTACGAATCCCGATAGCTCAGAGTTTGGGATTCAAAACAATTAATGTTCAGCAAAGCGACTTAAGTTCAGAACTTTTAAATCTTACCGGCAGGCAGAAAGCTGATGTAGTTATCGAATGTTCAGGAGCCAACAAAGCTTTACAAGATGCTGCAACAATTGTTCGGAAAGGGGGTGCGATAACTTTAGTTGGTATTTACAATAAACCTGTAGAGTTTCCTTTTACCAATTTAGTAAGAAATGAAGTTGTTATAAGAACAAGTTATACATGCAAGTGGGATAACTATGAAAATGTTTTAATGATGCTAGAGAATAAATCAGTCGATTTAAAACCTTTATACAAGATATATCCCTTTAAAGAAGCAATAAAAGCATTTGAGGATGGTTTGAATAAAAAGGTTCTTAAACCTGTTATAAGAATATGAAGACCTAAATGGGAAACTCTACAATAGTTATTAGTATTTATGCTGAAAATAGAATTCCAAAAACTATATATGTCCTACGAAATCAAATGAATGTTTATGTTTAGGTTTAATTATGATTCTAGTATAGAAACTAAGTTTTAAACAGAATCTATCTGACCTTTGAAAAATTTCATAAGGAATGATAGGGTAAATATTTTAGAATTCGGCAGTTAAAACAACCATAATGGGCTCTATGTTTAGTATGCCAGTTCCCATTTCGTGACGTTATTACCATTTATTGACTTCGAAGAGGTATAATTATTCCTTACTTCGTAGTTCAAGCTTTTGGGTTTGTTCCAGCATGTATTTTGCAAATCTTTTGAAGTTTCTGAGTCAATACCTTATAACCGACTGTTATACTGCGTTTTATAAAACCTCTAACTTTAAGTTTGCTAAGACCATGCCTCCGTTTTAATGCGGAGTGGGTGACTTCTATGCCTGCTCTCATGCTTGTGTTTTCTTCTGCGGTTGCATTCGGCTTTCTTTTGATGCTGTGCTGACCGTATGGATTTTATGCTTATACGGGAACATAACTTTTTTCCGTTACCTATAATGGGATCTTTCTCTGTATCCATAGGCCTCCATGCTTTTAGTGGAAAACAAGCTGCTATCTAGCCTTTTATAATGCCAGTATGAATAGGAGGTGATAAAAAATGAATACTTCTTTTGTAGGAGTTGCTTTGTATCATTTTGCATTATTAGCAACAATGTATATTTTATCTGTTTATTTTATGAAAAAAGGGATACTGTAAAAAATTATAAATTATAAAGGTCATTTTAATTCATTTTTGAGGACAAAAAAATTAAAAAAGTAACTTAGCGCTTAGTTTTATGCAAATAGAATATTTGGTTACTCTCATTATAACATAAATAATATTAAGATAAGGAGGTATAAAATTATGAACATATTTAGTTCAATATTTTTTATATTTCTTTTGGTTTATCTTGTTGTTACTTTTTACTTAAGCAGAAAAGGCACTAATTTGCAAGATTTTTATGTGATGGGCCAAGGTGCAGGTCCTTGGTTAATAGCTGGTACTTATACTGCAACTTGGATTAGTGCTGTTGGAATGGTAGGCCTTACCGGGATAGCCTATAAATCAGGCCCTTTAGTTGGTATTCTTGTTTGGGGAGCTTTTATAGGATTCATTATTTCAGCTTTTTTTATAGGAAATAAATTAAGAAGGTTTGGTCAGGTTACTTTAGGAGATTACTTTGGAGAAAGATTTGAAAGCAACTTTATTCGTGTTCTTTCTGCTATTGTAACTATTGTCGGTTTGGGTGCATATTTTGTTAGCCAAATAGTGGGAAGTGCTGTAATTACTGAAACTCTTTTAGGAATTCCTTATAATATAATGGTTGTTATTATGGTAGCGGTTTTCGTTATAATTGCTGTGGCTGCAGGTGCTAGAAGTGTGACAGTAACAGATACAATAATGTTTGCAATAATAGCAATTTGTTTGGGATTTATCTTCTCTCCAATACTAATAAAAACAGTTGGAATAAAGTCTTTTGCTGATTATGCTAAAGAAAATCCAATTTATTTTACTGCAACAGGTGGAGTTGTTGGTTGGGGAACAATAGTAGGATGGCAGGTTCTTTGGGGTCTTGGGAATGCGGCAAATCCAGCTGCCATAACTAGAGCATATTTGGCTAAAGATACTCGAACATGGGTCCAAGCGATAATGCTTGCTATGATGATAACTATGCCTATAGTATGGTTAACTCATGTAGGAGCAAGTGCTGTTCATTTAATAAACCCTAATTTAGATAATCCTGGAGCTGCTTTAACATGGGGAGCTATGAATCTAGTTAATCCAATTTTAGGTGGAGTTGCTATTGCAGGTTTATTTGCTGCGTGCCTTTCAACTGCCTCGACCCAAATATTAACATTGGCGTTTAGTGTTTCACGAGATTTATATGAAAAACTTTCAACGAAGAAGCTTAGCGAGAAAAAGCTCTTGTTATATGCAAGAATTTGTATAGTTATTTTTGGAATACTTGGAATGGCTTTGGCTTTAGGTAGATCGGAAATAGTAGCTATGGTAGGTAATTTTGGGAGTTCTGTATTTGCTGCAGCCTTTTTCCCACCTTTGATATTAGGTCTATTTTGGAAAAAGATGACTAGAGAAGCTGCAATTGCCTCGATGATCGTTGGACTTTTGGCAGATCTTGCTTTACATTTTGGTGCTTTAGCCTTTAATTTGCCTTTTGGAAATGCAAAATATTTACCTTTTGGAATTCACCCTGTAATCTGGAGCCTATTTGCAGCATTAATTGTTGCTTATATTGTTAGCGTTATGACTAAACCTACGAAGAAGCAGGTTGAAGTATTTGATCTGTGCAATATGCCTTTAAGTGAAGAACTTGAGACAAGTCAACTTAAAATGAAACAGTATACTGTAGCTGTTGGTATATATGCCTTATTACAAACAGCAATTATTTTCTGGTTTGCCGCAAAGATTGGTTAATCTGTTTCTCTTTGGCATTTAATGTGATTTATACTCAACACAATTATTTAGATTTGTACTTATCTCAGCTAGTATGAAATTTACAAAGTCTGATAATAATTTGAATTTATATAGACGAAGTAACTAAAGGCGAATACGAAAAAACCTTTTAGAGAACATCAACAGGCTACATGAGACCCTGAGAAAGATGGCATATAAGCCGCAAACGGTTAAGAGTGTAGACATTTCCAAACCAGACAGCAGTAAGAGACGACCACTAGGCATATCGGCCTATGAAGACAAGATAATGCAATTGGTAGTCAGTAAGATATTAACGGCAATATATGAGCAGGATCTTCTTAATAACTCGTATAGGTTCCGCCATGTGCGCAGATGTTATGATACTCTGTGAAAGTTGAGTTAATAATTTTTACAAAAAAGATTTTGATTAAAAAAAGGCGTATTCTCCAGTCTGTAGATGTAGATAAAAACTAATACCTTAAAGGTCTTTAATAAAGGAGGATACGCCTTGAAAGTAAATTTGTCCGAAAACCTGCAAAATATCCATATTAATGACAAGTGTGGTTACGTTAGATCCTCGAAGTTAAATGATGAAAATAAATCTGTAAAATTGATTGAAATTAGTGTATTATATTAAAAATATATTAAATAACTATAATTGATGAAATTTATAAAGAACTTTATCTTTTTATTGCAAAAATTCAAGTTATTACAAGTATAAATTCCAAAAAGATGAATTCATGGATTTGTTTTGTAGTTTAGAAAAAGCCTTCTTCTTGATATTGAATAAATGAACTTTACATGTCAGAGCGATGTCAATTATGAAAATTTTGTCAGAACTTGTTTTTTAGAAAATATTGGGTTTGGCCGTATCGCTAGAGATAATTTTATAAAAGGTTTTCAGTAAGATACTAAACTAAATTTGTTTGGAGGTATAGGAAAATGCCGGTTTTTGACATCTTACTTAAAGGGGGAACTTTAATTGATCCGAGTCAAGGAATTTCCATGGAGGCTGACGTGGGAATAATTGTGCCAAATATAGCTCAAATAATAAAACCAGGAGAATCCTCTATAATTTATAAAGAATGCATTGATGTATCTGGATCAGTTGTTGTTCCTGGATTGATTGATTTTCATTCTCATATTTTTGAGGGGGGGATGAGTATTGCGGTTGATCCCGAACATCTTATTCGACAAGGTGTAGTAGCTACTGTTGATGGTGGGAGTGTAGGATATCCGTCTTTCTCTTACTTTAGAAAGAAAATTATGATGAATTCACGTGTTTGGACTAATGCCGTTATAAATCTTTCTGGTTTTGGGATATTAATGCTTCACGAATCTGAATTTGCCCGCCCTGGATTTATTGATGAAAAAGAACTGGCTAGAACAATTGAAATTCATAATGATGTTGTATTAGGAATCAAGTTGAGATTTTCAAAACAACAGGTAGGGGAAAATGGATTAGATATACTACAAAGAGCTAAAAAAATAGCTAGAGATTTAGATGTAAGATTGTTTGTTCACAGTACTGATCCACCAATTCCTTATCCAAAGTTGTTAAATGAATTAGACAGTGGAGATGTATTATTACATATGTATCATGGACGTGGTTTTAAATTGTTAAATTCAGAAGGTAAGGTTTGGGAGGAAGCGTGGGAAGCAAAAAAACGAGGGGTCATTTTTGATTGTGCCCATGGAATGAGTCATTTCAACTTTGATGTGGCAAGAAAAGCAATAGAACAGGGTTTTTTACCTGATATTGTAAGCAGTGATATGACTTCTCTAGGTTTGTGCAGGCCGAATTTTTGTGAATTACCAACAGTGATTTCAGAACTCATAGCATTAGGTATGAAATTTGAAGATGTTTTATTACGTTGTACTAAAAATCCTGCAGAATTAATGAAAGGAATAAAATCCGGAATTAAAGTCGGTTTTCCTGCAAACTTAACAGTTTTAAAAACTGAAGAGAGAAACATTGAGTTCTATGATTCTGAAGGCCAGATAATGAAAGCAAACAAGTTGATCGTTCCCCAACTTACTATGATTCAAGGTGAAGTTGTATATAAAAAAGACTCTTCTACAATAATATGCTGAGCCATAGTTTTGTTTACAGGAAATTTTTTAAAAAGAGTATCTCAGGGTATAATTGATCTATCAAAGAGATAAAAAAAGAACAGATAATCCATATATATAGACTTATAATATTTTGAAACTTTTATAGAAGTTTTATCCTTCATAATTAAAATCTCCGAATGAAGTCTTTGAAAAATATAATAGCATATCTAGTTTTGCGTTAGAGCTATAAAAGTTTGAACATCAGTATCAAACACATCTTTCGCACCCTTTAAAAAAAAGATAACAAAAAACCGCAATTACCAAAAAAATGTTAAAGGCACAAAGGCCTCCGATGTCGAATATAGGAAATAGCAAAAAAAACTAACGGAGGTCAGAAATGAACATCTACGAAATAAAAGAAGCAGGAGCAGGTCCATTAATAAGTGCCCTATGCGATTCAGTTGGGTTGACCGAAATAATAAACAAAAATGTATTTTGGGACAAAAAGCAATGTTTGATAGATCCAGGTACCCATGTAAAGGCTATGGTCATCAACATCTTAAGCGGCAGGACTCCACTTTACAAAATAGAAGAATTCTATGCCGAACAGGATGTGGAATTACTATTTGGTTCAGGAGTAAAAGCTGCCAACTTTAATGACGATGCTCTTTGTCGTACACTGGATAAAATCAGTACAGCAGGTTCAAAAAAAATCTTTTCTGCTCTTGCCTTAGAAGCTATAGCCAGAGAAAACATAGATATATCCGTGCTTCATGGAGATACCACATCCAAACTGGTTTACGGCAGCTATGAAGGCGAAGGAGAACTTAATATAACTTATGGTCATAGTAAAGATCATCGGCCAGACTTAAAACAATATATTTGTGCTATGGTTACTAACAAAGAAGGCATACCCTGTCTGGGAGAAGTAAGAGATGGCAATTTAGACGATAAAACATGGAACAAAGAACTCCTAGAAAACTTAAGTAAACATTTCAACTTAGAAGAACTCAAACAACTCATTTATGTAGCTGACTCTGCAGTAATAACCAAAACAAACTTAGAACATATAGCCAAAAGTGATCTTAGGTTTATATCACGCCTTCCCAACAATTTCAACCTAGCAGCAGAACTGGTGGGAAAAGCCTGGCAACAAAACTGCTGGCAGGAAATCGGTTCTATTTCTAAAAAAAAGAACAGTGCATCTTATCGTTTTCAGGAATTTAACGCCGAGCTTTACGGTTATAAATACCGTTTTATAGTAGTACACTCTTCACATTTAGATAAACGCAAAGCAAAAAGCCTTGATAAAAGATTGGAGAAAGAGAAAAACGCCTTAACTAAAGGTGCATCTAAGTTTATGAAACTTACCTTTGCTTGTGAAAAAGATGCTAAAGATGCTCTTTCTCGCTTTTTACAGGATAATAACAACCGGTTTTACCCTTTATACGGCACGGTAGAAAAAATCTTACAGAAGAAACGTTCCAAACGGGGTCGGCCTGCTAAAGATGAACCTGTGGAGTATCAGGAACTCTACCGGGTAAGAGTAGACATCGGTGAACTGGATCAAAAACTTTTAAATCAGGAAAAAGAACGTATGAGTTGTTTTGTGCTTATTACCAATATTTTTGACTCTTCATATTCTGCTGTAGATATCCTCAGGGAACATAAGCAGCAATCTGTAGTAGAAAACAAGTTCAAGTTTATTAAGAATCCTCTTTATGTCGGACCTTTGTATATACAGAAAAAGGATCGGCTGGAGGCTCTTTCTTATGTGATTTTTATGGCACTTTTGCTCTACAGTATTCTGGAAAGAAGGGTACGCCGGGCTCTTTTAGATGAGGATGAACCTCTGGTTTTAGTGGGTAAAAAAAGTCTTTTAGGCCCACTGGTAATAGGGTTCTTGAACTTCTACGCCCTGTTAAGGTTTTGTCTATTAGAGAACATAATAAGGTGATTCGTTATTTGCCTGATAATTATATCCGTAAATCTAGAGTGGTTTTTTGGTTGGTTTTGATATGAATATTTATATCAGGCCGCCTGGATCTCTTTAGTTCCCAGTAATTGGCTCATATGTAATTCGCAATGCTTTTGGTTTTGAGGGTGCGAAAGATAAGATCAAAACTTAAATTTACAGAATAAAATTCTTCATTACCTATTCCATAAGAACGCTCCACATAGATATTAACTTCTTTTTTGTTGGAGGAACATTAAGCAATAAGTATTCAAATATCAGTTCTTTTCAATAATTTTCTAATTTTTTCATTTTCTGTGAACGAAACTATGGCTTTTCTACTAAAAAAATATTAGAGGGGATGATTGACAATGGATAAAAAATCACTTTTGATTGGTATTACTTCAAAAAAAATTGAAAGATTAGTCCAGTTTAGGATAAAAGCTGGTGTAGACTTGTTAGAAGCTATTTATGAAGCAGTTAAAATGGAAAGGATTAATACAGGTGTTATCGTTTCAGGGTTAGGCGCATTAAAAAAGGCTGTATTCAGAAACTTGAAATGGTTTCCTGAAAGTTATCCTGTAACACCTGATGATCGCCTTTATTTGGAACTAGAAAAGCCTATGGAGATTGTTTCATTAGGTGGTTGGATAGCTACTAAGGAAGATGGGGAACCAGAAATTCATGCCCATTTTTCGGCCTCCACAGTCGAGGGGGATATGGTTGTAACTTTAGGCGGTCACCTAGTACCCGGAACCATCACCGGAATTAAAGTTGTTGTGGCTATAGCTGTATTAGAAGAAGGAACAACTTTTGCTGGATTTGATGAAACTACAAGAAGTATTGACATTATGTTTTGATTAATTTTAACTCCTAAAGAAACTGCTATGTGAAAAAGAAATTTTTTGTAAAAACAAAGATTTAACACTCAAGTAATAAAATTTTGAAAATGTTGTGGATAAAGCCGCCTAAAAATGTTATACTTACCAAAGAGTTGTCCCTCTAAAAACAGAGAAAAATGTAGTGACGAAATTTTTGGTTCGTTGATTTGTCAGAGTTTATCAAAGGTCGAGTACCAAAGTCAGAAAAAAGAATCAAAAAAATTATTGATTTTGCTTAAATTGAGTTGAGGTAAGGCGAGGTGGTTTAACAATGAGAACATTATTTGACAAAATAAAAATTAATCAAATGGAATTAAAAAACAGGTTTGTGCGCAGTTCGACATGGGAAAACATGGCTGATGAAAAAGGTCATTTAACCGAAAAATTGTTTAATGTCTACGAGAATTTGGCTAAGGGACAAGTAGGGTTAATACTTACAGGTTATGCCTTTGTAATGGAAAACGAACAACCTAATCCAGGTATGATGGGCATTTATGATGATTCTTTCATAGAAGAGTATAAAAAGCTAACGGACATGGTACATAGCTATGATAGCAAAATAGTTTTACAGATTGCTTATGGAGGAACGCAAACCAGATACAATACAGATAATAGAGTTATATGGGGACCGTCTGCTGTTCCAGAGATGGAAACTGGAGTTGTTGCAAAAGAAATGTCTAAAAAAGATATTGAAATGTTGATAAAAGCCTTTGGGGATGCAGCAGCAAGGGCTAAAGCATCTGGCTTTGACGGGGTCCAAATTCATGCTGCACATGGCTATTTGTTGAGTCAATTTTTAAATCCATACCACAACCAAAGAAACGATGAGTATGGCGGTAGAATTGAAAATAGGGCAAGGATTATATTTGAAGTGTATGATGAAATTCGTAAAAGGGTAGGCAATGATTATGCTGTGTTAATAAAAATAAATTGTCAAGATTTTGTTGAAAAAGGTCTGACTTTTAAGGAAAGCATGTATGTGTGCAAAGAGTTGGATAAAAAAGGAATTGATGCTATAGAAGTTAGTGGTGGAACTTGGGCTGCAAAAAAATTAGGATTTAGGCGGCTAAATATAAATTCCTCAGATAAAGAAGCTTATTTTAAAAGTTATGCAGCACAAATAGCTAAAGAAATAAAAGCACCAGTTATTTTAGTGGGAGGGCTTAGATCTATTGAAACAATGGAACGTATTTTAGCAGAAACTGAAATTGATTATTTTGCATTGTCTCGACCATTAATAGCAGAACCTGATTTAATAAAACGTTGGTATGAAGGAGTCAGAACAAAAGCAAAATGCATATCATGTAACCGATGTCAAACACCAGAAGGTATAATATGCTTTTTTAACAGATACAAATTAAGGTATTAAAGATAACCTGTATTTTTTGGTACAATTTTCAATGCTTTATTGACCAATTTACTACCAAATTAGTATTATGAGTATAATTGTTTTTTTTTCATATATTGCAGCAGTTATGTCAACTGCCGATAGCCTTTTGATTGTTACTGCTGCAACTACGCTTAAAAATATCTATCAAAGTTTCATTAATCCAAATGCATCTGAAGGCAGGATGCTTAGATTATGTTGGGAGAAGGCAAATGCAACTGCAAGGAGAAATCAAATACGAAAGATAGCAATGTTTTTGGTGTAAGTAAGATTTTCCTTAATTATTGCAGGAAAATCTTTTTTGTTGACTAATTCTGAATAAAGGATATTTTGAACGTTTTAAAGTTCTATAGATAGAAAAAAACTTTCCTGAAACTGGTTGAGTTAATAACGTTTAACAGATATAATAAAGGTGAATATCCTCAAAGGGTGGGAAGAAAAACAACATGGAAAATCTAAACACAAATGACAAAACAATGAAACTTTTTTTCTTACTGGCTACAATCATACTTATACTAGTTATTGCATATTTCTTTTTTGTGAAATTTTTAATAATTATTTTCCCCTTTATATTTGCCGGGCTAATAGCCTGGTCTATAGACCCTGTTGTGAATTTTTTACAAAAAAAAGGCCTGCCTCGAGGTCTAGGTTCTTTAATAATATTGCTGGCACTTTTGCTTATTATTAGTTTTTTGGCTGTTTTTGTTATTAATAATATTGTTATAGAAATAACCAAGCTGGCTAATGACGCCCCTAAATACATAAATATTTTAAACCATTATGCAAGGCAGATATTGGGAAGATTACAGATTTATTATTTTTCGCTTCCGCCTAAAATTATTGAGATAATAGAGAATAACATCAGTAACCTGTTAAGCTATATTGCTTCATTTCTTAAGACAGCTTCAAGCTTTACAGTGGGTCTAGTTTCATTGCTTCCTGGATTTTTTATTGCTGTAGTGATTTCCTTTGTTGCAGCATACTTTTTGAGCCGTGATAAAGACAAGATATTTGATTATTTTACAAAGCAGTTGCCGGAACCTGTTTTGAAAAAAACAATGAATATAGAGACTGACCTGTTTAAAACCTTTTTTGGCTTTTTGAGAGCTGAAGCAATTATAATGTCTATAATATTTTTAATGGTGTCAATAGGTCTTGCTATAATAGGTTATAAATATGCGTTTTTAATCGGGTTGTTCATCAGTATTGTAGATATTCTTCCGGTCCTGGGGACAGGTTCTGTTCTTGTTCCATGGGCATTGATTAATTTTTTTATAATCCATAACATTAGAAACGGTGTCCTTTTGCTTATCCTTTATGTGATCATATTAGTAGGCCGCCAGATGATGGAACCGCATATTGTTGGTACAAGTATAGGTCTACACCCGGTTGTAACACTTATGTCAATGTATATAGGGTTAAAGCTGATGGGATTTGGAGGTATTGTATTAGGCCCGGTTGTTGTGATCCTGTTTAAAACTTTATACAAATCTGGTCTCATACCACCTATTTCAAAACTATGGGGTGAATAATTACTATTTGGATTTTGTAAACTTAAAACGGGAATAATAGTAAGGAATATAAGAGAGGAGGCCATTCATGAAAAGGTTTACATATTTTGTGATAGGTATTGTTGTTGCGGTTATTGCGATCATTTTTATGTTCGGCAATCTATATTTGGAGTGGTTATGGTTTGGCGCTCTCGGGTATTCCCGGGTTTTCATAACTATGATCGCTTCACAATGGGGAATAAGAATTATTTCCTGGGCAATATATTTTTTGTTTATACTTGCAAACCTTTTAATGATAAAAGGGGCAGTACGAGATTTTTTGAACCGTGAGAGCAGCGATGATAAAATCATAAATTTACCATATCAGCGACCTGATTTAACCAGGAGGTTAAACATAATATTTATTATTGCAAGTGCAGTTCTGGCATTTATGTTTTCATCTTACACAGGAAGCTATTGGCTTACGATACAGCAGTTTTTCAATAAAGCTTCTTTCGGATATGAAGACCCTATTTTCAATAAGGATGTCGGGTTTTATGTATTCAATCTGCCGTTTTACCAGATATTTTACCAGTATTTGATTTCGATGTTTGCCTTAACGTTTATAGCTGTTACCGCAATTTATTTCTTGTCAAATCCACCCCGCAGGTCAGAAAAAGGTTTTATCCTGCTGCCGAAAGGTCAGAAACACGTATCAATACTTTTGGCTCTTGTACTGCTTACAAAGGCATGGGGATACAGATTGGATGCCTATAGGCTCTTGTATTCCCCCAGAGGTGTTGCTTTTGGTGCAAGCTATACTGATATACATGCCCAACTGCCGGGTTTAAGAATTTTAATGTTTATTGCCTTATTGCTTGCAGGTTTGTTGATATTAAACATGTTTATAAAACGTGCTAAGCTTATAGTTTATACACTGGCAGTGTTTTTGATTGCATCCGTATTGCTCGGAAATGTTTACCCTGGTTTGATTCAGAAGTTTCAGGTGGAGCCTAATGAGTTTAATAAGGAAAAGCCCTATATAGAGTATAATATAAAGTTTACCCAGAAAGGTTACGGTTTGGACAAGATTGAAAGCAAAATATTCCCGGCAGAAGATGGCCTGACATTTGAAGATATTAAAGAGGCCAGCGGAACCCTTAATAATGTAAGATTATGGGATTACCGCCCTCTAAAACAGACCTACAGCCAGCTTCAAGAAATCAGGCCTTATTATAAGTTTAAGCAAATAGATACAGACAGGTATATTATAAATGGAGTATACCGGCAGGTTATGCTTGCAGCAAGGGAACTGGACCAGACTAAGCTTTCAGAAAGAGCACAGACATGGGTAAATAAAAGGCTGCAGTATACTCATGGATATGGGATCGCAATGAGCCCTGTAAATGAAATAACTACTGAAGGCCTGCCCAGGCTTTTTATTAAAAATATCCCGCCGAGAAGTGAAATAGACATAGAAGTTAAAAGGCCGGAGATCTATTACGGCGAGCTGACTGATGAATATGTAATTGTTAAAACCACTACAAAGGAGTTTGACTATCCAAAAGGTGGTACAAATGCCTATACAACATATGAAGGCAAGGGTGGTGTGCCGCTGGGTTCAATCGGGCGCAGGCTGCTCTATGCCTTAAAATTCGGTGATTACAAGATGCTCCTTTCCGGGAGTTTGACATCTGAAAGCCGGATAATGTATGACCGAAACATTAAAAGAAGAATAAGCAAGATAGCACCGTTTTTGAAATATGACAGGGACCCGTATTTGGTTATTAATGAAGGCAGGCTTTTCTGGATTCAGGATGCTTACACCGTTACTGATATGTTTCCATATTCAGAACCTTATCAGGGGATAAACTATATCCGTAATCCAATAAAAGTAGTTGTTGATGCATATAACGGTGATGTAAAATTTTACCTTATCGAACCTGAAGAACCCATAGCAAAATCGTTAAGCGGAGTGTTCCCGACTTTATTCCGTTCCATAGATGAAATGCCTGAAGGAATAAGGCCTCATATCCGCTATCCAGAAGACCTTTTCACCATTCAGGCTGGTATATACACAATATATCACATGAATGACCCTAAGGTGTTTTACAACAAGGAGGACCAATGGCAGATTCCAAATGAGGTGTTTGCAGGTGAAACTCAGCCTGTAGAACCTTATTATACCATTATACAGCTGCCTGGAGAACAGGAACCCGAGTATGTTTTGATGCAGCCGTACAGCCCTATTACTAAGAATGTGATGATTTCGTGGATGGCAGGCAGAAGTGATGGCGATAATTATGGAAAACTTGTAGTTTACCTGTTTCCTAAAGAAAAACTGGTTTACGGCCCTTCACAGATAGAGGCAAAAATTGACCAGAACTCACAAATATCTCAGCAACTAACTTTATGGAACCAGAGGGGGTCAAGTGTAATAAGAGGAAACCTGCTTGTGCTGCCCATAAAGAACTCCATTATGTATGTCGAACCAATTTTCTTACAGGCAGAGCAGAGCCAGCTGCCGGAACTAATAAGGGTAATAGTGGCTTATGGAGACAATGTAGTTATGGAGCGTTCTTTGGGTGAGGCCCTGAGCCGCATTTTTGGAGCAGAAGCACCGCCGATAGAGGTGACTCCACCCCCAAAAGAACTGCCTCCCGAAGAACCTCGAACCATTAAAGAGCTGATAAACAAGGCTAACGAGTTGTTTAATACGGCACAGGACCGCCAGAGGGTCGGAGACTGGGCAGGTTACGGAGATGCTCTAAAACAGCTTGAAGAAGTTTTGAGACAGCTGCAGGATGCAGCCAAGTAGCTCACACTTATCTAAAACAGCTGCCGCCTATAAATTCCCTTAATATAGAATTTGGCGGAATGTCTTTTTCATCGCCAATAGGTAGGAAATACTGCAAAAACTTTAACAGGATTTTTGCTTTAGGGTATTCAGGGCTTGATGAATCAATTTCTTTCAACAGAGGTTCGGCATATTTTTTCAAAACTGCCAGTTCGTACACAAGGGCGGAGTTGAACATGACATCGGCATCTTCCTGAAAAGGGAAGATGTTTTTTTCTTCCCCTCGACGCACGGAAGGCCAAAGTTTTATTGTACCTAAAGCATCAAGGGAACGGAACTGGCTGTCCCTTACTATTCTGCGTATTATTCGTGTATCTGTTGTGGGAATGCGGTTATGGTCATCGATATTTAATTGAGTCAATGCACTTACATATATTTTGAACTTATTGTCTTTAGGAATAGAAGGTGTAAGCCTTTCGTTTAAACCGTGTATTCCTTCAATAATTATGGGCTGGTTTTTCTTGATTTTTAAAGGGATTCCCTTTGGTTCTCTTTTTCCGGTTTTAAAATTAAACCTCGGAATTTCAACCATTTCCCCATGGATCAGTTTGATTAAGTGTTCATTGAATAAATCCAAGTCAATTGCTTCAATAGCTTCAAAATCCGGTTTGCCATCTTCATCCAGAGGTGTTTGTTCGCGGTTTAGAAAATAGTCATCAAGGGAAATTGAAACAGGTTGCAAACCGTTAACTTTAAGTTGAATAGCAAGCCTTTGCGCAAAAGTAGTTTTTCCGGATGAAGATGGCCCTGCTATTAAAATAAGGTGTAAACGTTCAATGTTTTGTGTAATCATGTCTGCTATTTGGGCTAACTTTTTTTCATGTAATGCTTCCGCGATTTGAATAAGCTCCCCCGAACGGCCTGATGCTATATAGTCATTAAGGCTTCCGACATCACCCACCTTAAGAATTTCCGCCCAATGTTCCGACTCCCGGAATATCCTTGCAAGTTTGGGCTGGTCTTTAAACTCTGGAACAATATCGGGGTTTTCCTTATGAGGGTATAAAATAATCAAACCTGGAAGGTAAAACTTCAGTTTGAACTTTTTCAGGAAGCCTGTGCTGGGAACCATATAGCCGTAAAAATAATCTTTCAGCCAGCCGCAGGAATATATGTTAATAAAAGGATCTTTGCGGTATTTTAAAAGCCTTACCTTATCCATTTGGCCTTGTTTTTTGAACAGATCAATAGCCTTTTTAAGAGAAACAGTTTCTTTTACAAACGGTTCATCATTTTCTACAATTTCTCTCATACGGGATTCAATAGCCGAAACATCTTTTTCGTTTAAATGTTTTTTTCCATGGATTTCACAGTAAAGCCCCTTGCCGAGAGAGTGTTCGACCGTAACTCGACAGTTGGGGAAAAGTTCCTTTGCAGCACGAATAAAAACAAATGACAGACTTCTGACATATATTTTGTTTCCGTATTCATCAGAAAGATCAATAAAAGTCACGCTACAATCGTTTTCAGGACAGTAAGTTAATTCACGAAGTTCGTTATCAACCAGTGCCGCCACAATTAGGTAAGGATGTTTCTCTTGAAAATCCTTGCTTATCTCCAGAAGTGATTTCCCTTTCATATACTTTTTAACAGTTCCATCTATACTAATATTAAGCTCCATAGAATACCTCCCTAAAACTTGAAATTCTCTCTTAATTATATCATCAAACTAAGAAAAAAATTCTAAAATTATTGGAAAGTAAATAGTGGGTCTTAAATTAAAACAGATATCAAGATACCAATTATAACGCCGGCCACCCCACTGAATGTAGCAGTATGGCCTTTGCCTATTTTTTGGGATTCGGGTATTAACTCATCAAAAGTAATGTAAAGCATTGCCCCACCGGCAAACCCCAAAGCAACTGAAAGAAAATGTTCAGAAATGATTCCTATTTTAGCTCCTAAAAAGGCTCCGATGCCCATGGGTAATCCCGCAAGTGTGCTTGCCAAAATTATTTTCCATGGTTTAATCCTTCCTATATACATAGGAACCGCCATGGCCATGCCTTCAGGTGCGTTTTGTAAGCTTATAACAATTGCTAACCCCAACCCAAGTTCTGCCGAATGGGCATAACCGGCCCCTATGGCCAAACCTTCCGGCAGATTATGTAGAGCAATACCAATTGCCAAAAGGGCTCCTGTACGTACATACCTGAAATTGTCATTACCTGAAAGCAAGTGGGCATGAGGGGTTATGAAATCTAAAAGAGCAATTACGATAGAACCAAAAATCAAACCGATAATGCCATATACAACTCCACCTGTCTCCAGGGCTTCGGGGATAAGGTCAAAACAAACTATACTTATCATAATCCCTCCTGAAAATCCCATAACTATACTAAGAAGCTTGTTATTCGGTTTTCGCAAAAAAAATGTTGTAAAGGCGCCCAGGCCGGTTCCTATGACTCCTGCCAAAAGGCCGATAAGGCTCGTATTCAAAACATTCATAATATTAAAATCCATCCTGTTTAAAATTTTTGTTATTTAAATTCTATAGTTAAAGATAGTCATTTGCAAGACAAAAAATACAGTTATTTTATAAAAAAACATTTGAGAAAAAAAGGAATTTTAGGGATATAATATAAATAAATAATAAAGTAAAAGAAAAATCAAGGAGGTATGTTTCATGTTAAAAGTAAAATTTCATGGTCATGCGTGTTTTGAAATCAGTGATGGGAAAAACAATTTAATAATCGACCCTTGGCTGACAGGGAATCCACAGGCTGATGTCAAGGCAGAAGACATTAAAACCGACTACATACTTGTAACACACGGACACGGTGATCACTTCGGAGATGCGATTGGAATAGCCAAATCAAATGATGCTGTGATTATAGCTCCTTTTGAACTGGCAACTTTCTGTCAACATAGAGGGATAGAAAAAGTTCATCCAATGCACATTGGAGGAGGATACAATTTCGATTTCGGCAGGGTAAAGCTTACAAATGCATTACACGGTGGAGGATATGTTGAAGATAATCATATTTATTACCTTGGCAATCCATGTGGGTTTATAATAGAAATTGGGGCTAAAACCATTTACCACGCTGGTGATACCGGTTTGTTTGGAGACATGAAGCTTATAGGTGAGATGAATTCTCTTGACCTGGCACTACTTCCTATAGGGGATAATTTTGTTATGGGAATAGATGATGCTGTTAAAGCTGTTGAATTCTTAAAACCTGTAAAAACAGTTCCTATGCACTATAACACCTTTGATTTGATTAAACAGGACCCTGAACAGTTTAAAAACAAGGTGGCCGGCAAATCTGAAGTAATAATAATGAATCCCGGAGATGAAATTGAGTTATGATGGCCTAAACAGGTTGAAGTTTTTGCTGTTTTAGTTGAATAAAAAGATTTTAATCCTTGTATTTTTTGGATTATTAGATATAATATTCTTAAATGTTTTAATAAATTAAAATACTAAAATTTATTTGGAGCGAGTTGCAGTGAAACAGGAGATTTTGAGAATACTAACCAAAAACAGCGGCTATGTTTCGGGAGAGGAAATAAGTAATATACTAAAAGTGTCTAGAACTGCGGTATGGAAACATATTAAAACACTTCGCCGGGAAGGGTATGTAATCGAATCTCAGCCCCGCTTAGGTTATAGACTTATCTTAGAACCGGATCTTTTGCTTCCAGAACAGATTAAGTCAAAACTAAACGCTGATTTTATGGGTAAGAAAATATTTTATTATGACACTGTTACATCTACTAATGATGAGGCCAAAAGGATTGCTTCCCTTGGTTTTGATGAAGGGACAGTTGTAATAGCCGAACAGCAGACCGGAGGACGCGGCAGACGGGGGCGCTGCTGGTTGTCACCTAAACATGAAGGGATTTGGGTTTCTATTATATTAAAACCTTCGATAAGCCCTGTAAATGCTCCGAAACTTACTATGCTTGCCGCTGTTTCAATTGTTAAAGCAATAAAGGAAGTTACCGGTTTATCAACAGGTATAAAATGGCCGAATGATATTCTTTATAACAACAAAAAAATAGTAGGTATACTAACTGAATTGAGTGCAGAAATAGATCTGATTAATTATATCATATTAGGTATGGGAATTAATGTTAATACTGAAAGTTTTCCTGATGAGCTGAAAGAAATCGCCACATCTCTTAAAATTGAAACAGGCAAAAAGGTTGACAGGGTTAAACTGCTATGCCGCCTGTTGGAGCTTTTCGAACAGGACTATAAGGAATTTTTAGAGGCAGGATTTAGCAATATATTAAATAAATGGCGGAAGTATTCTATTACTTTGGGCAAAAAGGTAAGGGTTATAGGCCTTGATACAAGTTTAGAAGGTGAAGCAGTAGATGTGACAGATGATGGCGCTCTGATAATTAAAAAACCTGATGGAAATACAGTTGAAGTTTTAAGCGGTGATGTATCAATAAGGTAAAAACAGAGGTGTTAAAATGGGAGCAAATAAAAAGATGAAAGATGAATTGATTGATAACCTGTTTAAGGCTATACTTTTGTTAAAGGATATTGATGAGTGCTACAAGTTTTTTGAAGATTTATGCACTATAGGTGAGATTAAAGCTATGGCACAGAGGCTTGAAGTGGCAAGAATGCTCAAAGAAGGGATGACTTATAACGATATAACCGAAAAGACGGGAGCAAGCACTGCCACTATCAGTAGAATAAAAAGGTTTTTACACTACGGTGCTGATGGATATAACATTATTCTTGAACGCTTAAAACAGCAGGAAAAAGAAAGTTAAAGTTTATAGACGCAGTTATTGCTGCATTTTTTTTATGATATAATAATGGATGATTATGTTAAGCCAGTGTGTTAGGAGGAAATTTTTTATGGATTATATTTCTGAACTCAATTCCAGGCAAAGACAAGCAGTAGAACATACTGAGGGTCCGTTACTGGTTCTAGCGGGAGCTGGAAGCGGCAAAACAAGGGTAATAACATACCGTATAGCTTATTTGATTGAGGAAAAAGGCGTTGACCCTAAAAACATCCTCGCCATTACCTTTACCAACAAAGCGGCCGGGGAAATGAGAGAAAGGGTTGATTCCCTTGTTCAAAAGAACAGTCAGGATATCTGGGTAAGTACATTTCATTCGGCCTGTGTTAGAATACTAAGGCAGGAAATAGACAAAATAGGCTATGACCGAAATTTTGTGATTTTTGACACCTATGACCAGAAGTCTCTTATAAAAACATGTCTTAAAGAACTTAATTTGGATGAAAAAACTTATCCGCCGCAAAACATATCTGCAGCCATCCGTCATGCAAAAGATCGATTGATGACATATGACGAGTTTTTGAAATCTGCCGGAGGGAACTATCGCAAAGAAAAAATCGCACTAATATATAAGACATATCAGGAACATTTAAAGAAAAACAATGGGCTGGATTTTGACGACCTTATAATGAAGACTGTAGAGCTTTTTAAACTTCGGCCTGATGTTTTAGAAAAGTATCAGAACAGGTTTCGTTACATCATGGTGGATGAGTACCAGGATACGAATCATGCCCAGTATGTTCTTGTAAACATGTTGGCTCAAAAACACCGCAACCTGTGTGTTGTGGGAGACGCTGACCAGAGTATTTACCGCTGGCGGGGCGCAGATATTAATAACATTCTTGATTTTGAAGAAGACTACCCTGATGCGGTGGTAATAAAACTCGAGCAGAATTACCGCTCCACCGAAAACATACTTAATGCAGCTAACAGCATAATAGAAAACAATTTTGGTCGCAAGAAAAAAAATCTGTGGACTGAAAAAGGGCCTGGAGAAAAGGTTAAAATTTTCGGCGGTGTAAACGAACATGATGAAGCAAGGTTCATAGCGGAGGAGATAGTTAGAAATATAGACAAAGAATTTAAAAACTACAAGGACTTTGCGGTTTTATACAGGACAAATGCTCAGTCCCGTGTTCTGGAAGAAGAGTTTGCAAAAAAAGGCATTCCTTATAAAATAGTAGGAGGTTTGAAATTTTACGAGCGCAAGGAAATAAAAGACATAACAGCTTATTTGAAAGTGATTTCAAACCCTTCAGACAGTATAAGCCTGCGCAGGATAATTAATGTTCCAAAGAGGGGAATCGGCAGGGCAACTATAGAGGCTGTTGAGCGATACGCTGAGGAAAAGGGGTTAAGCCTTTTTGATGCGCTGAAAATGTCCCGAGACAACCCTTTTCTTTCACGTGTTCCCGATGGGATTTATGATTTTGTGGAATTGATTGAAACATTTATGGAACTAAAGTATAAAATGAGTATTGCTGCTCTTATTCAACAGGTTTTAGAAGATACCGGTTACCTGGAAGAACTGAAAAAAGAAGACAGATGGACTACTTCAGCAGATTCCCAGGGAAGATTAGAAAACATGCAGGAGTTTATATCAGTTGCTATGGAATTTCAACAATTACATCCTGACCAGGGGCTATCGGAGTTTCTGGCCCACATTTCCCTTGTAACAGATATAGATACATTTGAAGATGAACAGGACGCCGTGGCATTGATGACACTTCACAGTGCTAAAGGCCTGGAATTCCCGGTTGTTTTTATTACCGGAATGGAAGAAGGGATTTTTCCACATTCCCGTTCTCTTTTTGGAGATGATGAACTGGAAGAAGAGCGGAGGCTTTGTTATGTAGGAATTACACGGGCACAGGAAAAGGTCTATCTTACTTTTGCATTTCAGCGCAATCTTTACGGCAGATCAGGCTATAATCCTCCATCAAGGTTTTTAGAAGAAATTCCGGATGAGTACAAAGAGGAAGTAACATTTGAATCTGAACAAGACAATGATGAAGGACTGGAATTCAAACCCGGAGAAATGGTATACCACGACAGGTGGGGTGAAGGAATAGTAGTGGATGTTAGGGGCTGTGGAGAAGATCAGGAAATCAGTGTAGATTTTGCCAGATTGGGTATTAAAAGACTTGTAATGCGGTATGCTCCTATTAGCAGATTAAAAATCAGATAGCCGGGAGGAGTAAGTATGGTTAATCGGACAGAGGCAGAAAAACTTATAAAAGAACTCAGGGAAAAGATCAATTACCATAACCGCCGTTATTATGTTTATGATGATCCTGTCATATCAGATGCCGAATATGATGAGATGTTAAGGGAACTAATCGAACTGGAGTCCCAATTTCCTGATTTGATTACCCCTGATTCACCAACCCAGCGGGTAGGAGGAGAACCCCTTGAGGCTTTTGAAAAAGTAATTCATTCAACTCCCATGTTGAGTCTGGCAAATGCGTTTAATGAAGCAGAGTTAAAAGAGTTTGACCGCCGGGTAAAATCTGTTGTAGGAAATCAAGTGGAATATGTTGTAGAGCTGAAAATTGACGGACTGGCGGTTTCATTGATATATGAAAACGGGATTTTTACAAGAGGGGCGACCCGGGGGGACGGAAGAGTTGGTGAAGATATTACCCAAAACCTTAAAACAATTAAAAGCCTGCCTCTAAGCCTGAACAAGGTGAAAAATATCGAAATACCATATATTGAGGTCAGAGGGGAAGCATATATTCCTAAAGAACCTTTCGAACATTTGAATCAAAAAAGAAAAGAAGCAGGGCAGCCCATTTTTGCAAATCCTCGAAATGCTGCAGCAGGTTCTCTAAGGCAGCTTGACCCTAAAGTTGCGGCTTCAAGGCCGCTGGATATTTTTCTTTACGGAATAGGAGCGCTGGAAGGTTATAAGATAGATACCCACTGGCAGGGGCTGCAGCTTTTAAAGGATTTAGGGTTTAAGGTAAATCCGCATTCGGAAGTAAAACATACTATCGAAGAGGTGATTGATTTCTGTGAGTCATATGCGGAAAAACGGGAGAACCTGCCTTATGATATTGATGGAATAGTTGTTAAAGTTAATTCACTGCAGCAGCAAAGCAGATTGGGAGCTACTTCGAAAAGCCCCAGGTGGGCGATTGCATATAAATTCCCGGCAGAAAGGAAGACCACCGTTATACGAGATATTATTGTGAGGGTTGGCAGAACGGGAGTTTTAACTCCGACAGCATTACTAGAACCTGTTCGTATTGCCGGTTCTACTGTATCAAAAGCTACTCTGCATAATGAAGACTATATCAAGGAAAAAGATATAAGAATCGGTGATACGGTGGTTGTGCAGAAAGCAGGGGATGTTATACCTGAGGTTGTAAAAGTGGTTTTTGAGAAGAGAACAGGTAACGAACGGAAGTTTGAAATGCCCAAAGTATGTCCTGAATGCGGTTCTGAGGTTGTTCGCCCTAAAGGAGATGCAGCGGCAAGGTGTACCGGAATAGCGTGCCCTGCACAGATCAGAAGGGGTTTAGAACATTTTGTTTCCAGGGATGCAATGGGCATAGAAGGCATGGGTCCTGCTATAGTTGCTCAACTTTTGGAAAACGGTTTGATTAAAGACCCTGCTGACTTGTATTATCTTAAATTTAAACAGCTTGTCAAACTTGAACGAATGGCGGAAAAGTCTGCAGAAAATCTGTTAAAAGCCATAGAAGAAAGCAAAAACAGGCCGTTGAGCCGTTTGATATATGGTTTGGGTATACCGTTTATAGGTTCCAGAGCCGCTCAAATTCTGGCTGCTCACTTTAAAGACCTTGATGAACTGATGGAAGCTTCATTTGATGACCTGGTGCAGATTCCAGAGATAGGCAGTAAAATGGCAGAAAGCATTATAATTTTTTTCCGTCAGGACCAAACGAAAAGGATAATTTCAAAACTAAAGAATGCCGGTGTAAATACCGAATCAGAGCAGGTTAAAAAAGGCCCTAAACCTTTGAAAGGATTGAAGTTTGTTATCACCGGAAGTTTTGAAAAATATACACGTTCGGAGATTAAAGAACTGATAGAGAAAATGGGTGGTAGAGTTTCGGGGAGTGTAAGCAAAAACACCGATTATGTAGTTGTAGGCGAAAACCCTGGGTCTAAACTTGATAAAGCCAGAGAGTTGGGGATAAAGACAATAAATTTAGAGGAATTATTGAAAATGTTTACAGAAGGTAATGATAGTGGTAGAATACAATAAGAATTAGAAGGTGACAACATGCCAAAAAAACTGAACTTAAATCCTACCCAGATGGTAGTGCTGGGTTTTGTGGTTGCAATCTTTACAGGAACAATTCTGTTGTATCTTCCTATATCTACTAATGAACCGATATCTTTTTTAGATGCGCTGTTTACGGCAACATCTGCAGTATGTGTTACAGGCCTTGTGGTAGTTGATACCGGCACTCGTTTTACAGTATTTGGTCAGATAGTAATTATGTTTCTTATTCAAATAGGCGGTCTTGGTCTTATGACATCTGCTACTTTGATTTTCCTTCTCACGGGAAAAAAAATACATCTGCGGGAACGTTTAATAATACAGGAACAGTTAAACCAATTCAGTTTAGAAGGCCTTGTCAGGTTAAGCAAATACATATTCAGACTCACTTTTTTTGTTGAAGGGATAGGCGCAGCTCTTCTAGCCATTGAGTTTATTCCCCAATTCGGTATAGGTAAAGGGATTTTCTTTTCAATATTCCATGCCGTTTCAGCATTCTGCAATGCTGGATTTGACCTGATGGGCAATTTTGCAAGCCTTACGGCATATAAAGAAAACACTCTTGTAACTCTCGTTATAAGTTCTCTTTTTGTTGTTGGGGGTCTGGGATTTACTGTTGTTCTGGATTTGTATGGAAAAAGGAATTTTTCAAAACTTAACCTTCATTCAAAGATGGTGCTGACAGTTACTGTTTTTTTGATAATTGTTGCTGCGGTAGGGATTTTTGCTCTTGAGTATTCTAACCCGGAAACCCTTGGCAATCTGAGCATTAAAGGCAAAATCCTTGGAGCGTATTTCCAGGCGGTAACTCCTAGAACTGCAGGTTTTAACACAATTCCCATTGATAAGATGACTTCAACCTCATTGTTTTTGATAATCACCTTAATGTTTATAGGCGCTTCACCTGCGTCCACCGGCGGGGGTATTAAAACGGCCACTTTCGGGACAATAGTGGCTGCTATAATTGCCCTTGTTAGGGGTAATGAAGATGTTGATATATTTAAAAAGAGAATTCCCTTGGATATAGTCATGAAATCGTTTGTGATAGTTTTTATGTCTCTAACACTTATAACAGTAGTAACAATAATTTTGACAGCTACCGAAGCGTCATATGCAACTTTCAAGGAAGTATTGTTTGAAGTTACTTCCGCTTTTGGCACAGTTGGTCTGTCTATGGGGATAACGACAAATCTAACAACCATTGGCAGGATATTTATAATCATTACAATGTTTGCAGGACGGGTTGGCCCATTGAGTTTAGCTTTAGCTATAGGCAATAAAAAAACAAAGAAAACATATCACTATCCTGAAGAGAAACTGCTTGTAGGATAGATTTGTTAAACCATCCATAAAAGTGTATAATTTTAAGTGTTGAAGATTGAGAAAGAGGGTGAGTGAATGAAAATATCTAAAAAAGATGTTGAACATGTGGCCAATCTGGCTCGTCTTCATTTAGATGAACAGGAAAAGGAGAACTATACAAAACAGCTAAATTCAATTCTTGAATATATGGAAAAGCTCAATCTATTGGATACTGAAGACGTGCCCCCTACTTCACATGTGATTCCATTAAAAAATGTTTTCAGGGAAGACAAGGTGCGTGATTCCCTTTCAAATGAAGAAGTCCTGGCAAATGCACCGGATGCTGAAGATGGCTATTTCAAGGTGCCGAAAATAATAGAGTAGTAGGGAGGGAAGCAAATTGGAACTTTATGAACTTACAATCCATGAACTTTTAGACCTTATCAAAAAACGGGAAACAACTCCTTCTGAGATAACCGAATCGGTTTTAAAAAGGGTCGGACAAGTAGAAGACCGTGTCAAAGCATTTGTTACTATTACCGAAGAGGAAGCCAGGGAAAGGGCAAAACACATCGATGAAGATGTAAATAACGAAGGGAATATTAAAAGCTTAATGGGAATACCTATGGCTTTAAAAGATAATATGTGTACGAAAGGAATAAGGACAACCTGTTCTTCGAAAATCCTTTACAACTTTAAACCTCCATACAATGCTACCGTTGTAGAAAAGCTTAATGATGCCGGAACGGTGCTTATAGGTAAAACTAATCTTGATGAATTTGCTATGGGCTCTTCAACTGAAAACTCGGCTTTTCATACCACTCGAAACCCGTGGGATTTGAAAAGGGTTCCCGGCGGGTCAAGCGGCGGTTCGGCTGCTGCCGTTGCAGCTGATGAGGTGATTTTTGCTCTGGGTTCAGACACAGGAGGCTCCATTCGCCAACCGGCTTCTCTATGTGGAGTTGTAGGTATGAAACCCACATACGGTTTTGTTTCACGATATGGTTTGATTGCTTTCGCTTCATCACTTGACCAGATAGGGCCGTTTACAAAAGATGTTACAGATTGTGCTATTGTAATGAATGCAATTTGCGGGCATGACCCGATGGATTCAACTTCTGCTAATGTTGATGTTCCGGATTTTACCAAATCTCTGGTTGCTGATGTGAAAGGCATGAAAATAGGAGTCCCTAAGGAGTATTTTATTGAAGGTATCCAGCCTGAGGTAAAAGATGCAGTTATGAAAGCAGCTGAGCTTTTTGAAGAAATGGGAGCTAATGTGGAAGATATATCCCTTCCTCATACCGATTACGGCCTTTCGGTTTACTATATCATAGCACCTGCAGAAGCCAGCTCAAACCTTGCGCGGTATGATGGGATACAATACGGATTTAGAGCAGAGGAGTATGATGACCTTATAGATCTATACAAAAAGACCCGTAGTGAGGGCTTCGGTCCCGAAGTCAAACGAAGAATAATGCTTGGAACTTATGCCCTCAGCTCAGGTTATTATGATGCATATTATCTTAAAGCTCAAAAGGTAAGGACTTTAGTAAAACAGGATTTTGATAACGCATTCGAAAAATGTGATATAATAATATGTCCTACTTCACCAACGACAGCTTTTGAAATAGGGGCAAAAACAGACGACCCGCTAGCCATGTATCTTTCTGATGTATTTACAATTCCGGTAAACCTTGCCGGTATCCCGGGAATTTCCATACCATGTGGATTTAGCAACGGGCTTCCCATAGGCCTGCAGATAATAGGAAAACCTTTTGATGAAGCGACTATTATTAAAGCAGCATATACTTTTGAACAGGCTACCGATTATCATAAACAAAAACCCAACCTTTAATTGGAGGTGACGACATGGAATATGAAGTTGTTATAGGTCTTGAGGTTCATGCAGAACTTTCTACAGATTCGAAGATATTCTGTTCATGCACCACGGAATTCGGCGGTGATCCTAATACACACTGTTGCCCGGTGTGTCTTGGGTTGCCGGGAGTGTTGCCTGTAATCAATGAAAAGGTAATTGAACTTGCGGTTAAGGCTGCGCTTGCCTTGAACTGTGAAATTGCCGAATACAGTAAATTTGACAGGAAAAACTATTTTTATCCTGACCTTCCTAAGGCTTATCAGATATCACAGTATGACCTGCCTCTTGCCCAAAACGGGTATATTGAAATAGAAGTAGATGGCAAAAAGAAAAAAATAGGAATAACAAGGGTTCACATTGAAGAAGATGCAGGGAAACTCGTTCATGCCGAACTGGGAGGTTACTCTCTGGTAGATTACAACAGGACAGGCGTGCCCCTTATAGAGATAGTATCTGAGCCTGACATTCGTTCTCCGGAAGAAGCGCGAAATTACCTTGACAAGTTAAAGAGTATACTTCAGTACAGTGAAGTTTCGGACTGTAAAATGCAGGAAGGCTCGTTGAGGTGTGACGCCAATATTTCCCTGAGGCCTAAAGGGTCGAAGGAATTTGGAGTTAAAACAGAGCTAAAAAACATGAACTCATTTAGAGCTGTTCAAAAGGCCCTTGAAGCAGAAGTTAAACGCCAGAAAAAAATTCTTGAGCGGGGAGAAAGGGTAGTCCAGGAAACCCTCAGATGGGACGAGGCCAGGGGGGTCACTGTACCAATGAGAAGCAAAGAAGAGGCTCATGATTACAGGTACTTCCCTGAACCTGACCTGCCTCCTGTGGTTATAAGCAAAGAATATGTAGAACGAATAAAATCTACCCTTCCGGAAATGCCCCAGGAACGGAAGGAAAGATATATGAAAGATTACAACCTGCCTGAATACGATGCAGGTGTATTGACAGATTCTAAGGCCATAGCAGATTTCTTTGAAGCATGTGTTGAAAAATATCACGACCCAAAAACTGTAAGCAACTGGGTTATGGGCGAACTGCTGGCAGCTTTAAAGACAAAGGATGCTGAAATTGATGATATACCTTTAACCCCTTCTCATTTAGTAGAAATGCTTGAACTAATGGATAAAGGAACCATCAGCGGTAAGATTGCTAAAACTGTCTTTAAGGAAATGATAGAAACCGGAAAGAGACCTGAACAGGTAGTAAAAGAAAAAGGGCTTGTACAGATTACAGATGAAGGAAAAATAAGTGAAATAATAGAGAAGGTTATAAAAGAAAATCCAAAATCAGTAGAGGACTTCAAAAACGGAAAAGAGAAGGCTATAGGCTTCCTGGTTGGGCAGGTGATGAGAGCCACAAAGGGCAAAGCGAATCCCCAGATTGTTAACAAACTTTTGCGGGAAAAGCTGCAGTAATTACATGTTATCAGGTGGAAAAAGGTCGATTTATTCGGCCTTTTTTGTTTTGGTGTTACAAATTTATGGATGTTTATGGATGTTTATATATAATTTCACGTTTTTAAAGGATTTTTTGCTTGAAATATTGAATAATACGTAAAATAGAAACTTTTTTTACCGGAATGAACAAAAAAAGGGGAGGGGCTTAAAGAATGTTCCGTAAATATCTAATACTTTTCATCATTTTTGTATTCATAACAGGAGTTTTATCAGGATGTAATAATAGTGATGTTTTATTAGCCGAACAGCAGATTTTACGTTACAATTTAGGAACAGAACCTGAAACCCTGGATTCGGCAAAAGCCAAGGGCAATATTGAGTTTAATGTGTTAATAAATCTTTTTGAAGGGCTTATCAGATTAGATGCTACGGGGAACCCTCAGCCTGCAGCAGCCGAGAGCTGGGACATAGAAGATAACGGTAAAAAATATATATTTCACTTAAGAGATACAAAATGGTCGAACGGAGATCCCGTTACCGCTTATGATTTTGAGTATTCATGGAAAAGGGTTTTAAACCCTGACACCGCATCAGGTTATGCTTATCAGCTTTTTTATATAAAAAATGCGGCAGCTTATAATTCCCGGGATTCTAATACAAGTTCTGATACAGTCGGAGTTAAAGCTTTAGATGAAAAAACCCTTGAAGTAACCCTTGAAGCTCCCACAGCGTACTTTTTGACGCTGCTGGCTTCACCCGTTTATTATCCTGTACATAAACCCACCGTGGAAGAGCAGGGTGATAAATACGGCGCACAGGCTGAAGGTTTTGTAAGCAATGGCCCTTTTAAAATTGTTTCGTGGAGACATCAGGAAAAAATTGAACTTGCTAAAAACGAGAACTACTGGGATTCGGAACAAGTAAAATTAAGCCGTTTGGTTTTTTTGATGATAGACAACCCTTCTACAGAACTTGCTGCGTTTGAAACAGGGCAAATTGAGTTTGGGGACAACCCTCCATATCCTGAAATAGAACGCCTTAAACAGCAAAACAAGGCAAAAATTGCTTCAGATTTTTCGAACTATTTCTTTATGTTTAATGTTAAAAAACCTCCCCTGAATGATCCTCGGGTACGAAAGGCTTTAAACCTGGCAATAGACCGGAAAGCCCTTGTAGAAAACGTGTTGAAAGCAGGTCAGGTCCCAGCGCTTGCTTTTGTGCCTTATGGTTTAAAGGATTTAAAAGGTGAGGATTTCAGAGCAACCGGTGCTGATTATTTTAAAGATGCTGACTTTGAAAAAGCGAGAGAACTGTTAAGCGAGGCAGGTTATCCTGATGGTAAAGGTTTTCCGGAAATACAGATACTTACTAACAACAACGGCAATAACAAACCGATAGCAGAAGCGGTTCAACAGATGTGGTCAAAGAACCTGAATATTAAAGTCAAAATAAAAGTTCAAGAATGGATGGTTTATTTAGAAAGCCTCTTTACCGGAGACTACCAGACTTCAGGTATAATGTGGAGCCCTGATTATTTAGATCCCATGACTTTTTTAGACATATTTGTAACAGGAGGAGGAAACAATGTTACATTCTGGGGAAATAAAGATTATGATAACCTTATCGAGACTGCAAAAAAAACCTCGGATTTAGAGAAACGGTTTGAACTAATGCATGACGCCGAGGAAATCCTGATGGAAGAAATGCCTGTGTCGCCTATATTTTTTAATGCAGATCCTTATATGTTAAAACCTTATGTCAAAGATGTGATTTTAAACCCCATGGGATGGAGAGACTTTAAAAACTGTTGGATAGAAAAACACTGATTTTAAGTTGAATAGGCAAGTGGAGTGGGAAAGGTGCTAAACTTTGTGATAAAACGAACCGTCTCAATGATAGTTGTGATTCTTTTTATAGTTACTTTAACTTTCGTTTTGATGCATGCAATTCCAGGCAGCCCTTTTACTGATAAAAAAAAATTACCAGAATCCATTAGAAAAAATATAGAGAAAAGATACCATCTTGATGAACCGTTTTTAAAACAATATTGTGATTATATTTTAAACATGTTTAAAGGCGATTTAGGCCTTTCTTTAAGATACGAGGGCCGAAGGGTAAATGATATCATTAAAAAAGGGTTTCCGGTTTCTGCAACCCTTGGCCTTTTGAGCATATTTTTTTCACTTATGACAGGAATACCATTGGGAATTTTATCAGCGATTAAACACAGGATGTGGATTGACCGGTTTATTCTGGTTTTAACTACTTTTGCTGCTTCAGTGCCTGGTTTTGTCTCCGCTACGGTTTTGATTTATTTTTTTTCAGTTAAACTTGGGTGGTTTCCGGCAGCTCTCTGGGGCAGCCCTTCCCAGATGGTTCTTCCGGTTTTAGCTTTAAGCCTTTATCCAGGTGCTTTAATTGCCAGATTAATGAGAAACAGTATGGTAGATGTGCTGTCTCAAGATTATATTAGTGTGGTTAGGGCATGGGGGCTGCCTTGTTATGCTGTGATCTGGAAACATGCATTTAAAAACGCCGTTTTACCAATAATAACACATTTGGGCCCTATGAGTGCCGGCATCCTTACAGGAAGTTTCGTTATTGAGAAAATCTTTGCGCTTCCAGGGCTGGGCCAACATTTTGTGACAAGTATTATAAACAGGGATTATACTGTTATTATGGGTGTCACAGTTTTTTACAGTGTTTTACTCGTTTTAATGAACTTTTTAGTTGACATGGTTTGTTGTTTTATAGATCCCCGTGTGAAAATGTAACCCGGAGTGACAGAACATGCCTAAAATTACAAAAGCAATTTTTCAGAATGTTGAAATACCACAGATGGATTGTCAAATTTTAAGAAATCATAAAGTAAAATCCTATTGGGCTGTTGTTTTTCAAAGGTTTAAGAAAAACAAACCGGCCATGTTAGGAGTATATTTAATACTTTTGATTGTTATAATGGTTGTTTTCGGCCCTGTTTTATCACATCATTCTTATTCTGACCAAAACCTTTCAGCCGCAAATCTCCCACCGTCTCCCGGTTATTGGTTTGGAACGGACCATCTGGGCCGGGATGTGTTTATAAGAGTTCTTTATGGCGCAAGGATTTCTCTGGCGGTTGGTTTCTTTTCAAGCATAATTAATTTGACAATAGGGGTTGTTTATGGAGGTGTATCAGGTTTAATAGGGGGATGGGTTGATAACCTTATGATGCGAATAGTGGAAATGATTTACGCGATTCCCCTTACCCTATACGTGATACTGCTGATGGTTGTTTTTGATGCTGGTTTAAAAAACGTGTTTATTGCTATAGGAATTGTGTACTGGTTAGAAACTGCGCGAATCGTTCGCGGCCAGGTAATATCCCTTAAGGAAAGGGACTATGTAGTTGCTGCCCGTTCAATGGGAGCAGGCAGATTCCATATACTTTTCAAACATCTTATACCAAATTGTATCGGGCCGGTGATGGTGACAATGAGTTTTAATATACCGGCAGCAATCTTTACCGAAGCTTTTCTGAGTTTTATTGGGCTGGGAGTATCTGCTCCTATGGCAAGCCTGGGCACACTAGTAAATGATGCCCTTTTATCTATTTGGTCTTATCCATGGCAGGTTTTGTTTCCTTCTGCAGCAATAACTGTTATTATACTGGCATTCAACCTAATAGGGGATGGGCTAAAGGATGCTTTTGATCCACGTTATTATCAGTAGGAGGTCAAGGTGGAACAATTGTTAAAAGTAGAAAACCTGAAGGTATCTTTTTTTACTGACGAAGGTGAAATAAGGGCGGTAGATGGGATTAGTTTTGATATTGAAAAGGGCAGTGTTACTGCAATAGTTGGGGAATCAGGTTGTGGAAAAACAGTTACTGCTTTGGCGATTATGGGTTTGATACAACCTCCGGGTAAGATTATAGATGGTTCAATAATGTATCAAGGAAAAGAACTTATAAAAATGAATGAGGCCGAATACAGGAAAATTCGCGGAGCGGAAATAACCATGATGTTTCAAAACCCAAAGGCGGCATTAAACCCGCTGTTAACTGTTGGAAAACAATTAACAGAAGTTATTTGTTATCATAAAAAAGTAAACCGTTTAGAGGCAAAAAGGCAGGGTTACAAACAGCTAAGGCGAGTGGGCATATCAGAACCTGAACGTGTGATGAGGTGTTACCCGCATGAATTAAGCGGCGGGATGGCTCAAAAGGTGATGATGGCCATTGCGCTATCGTGTAATCCAAAACTTTTAATAGCTGATGAACCTACATCTTCAATAGATGTTATCAGTCAAGCTGTTATCCTTGAAATGCTGAAAAATCTTAAATCTCAAACCGAAATCTCAGTTCTTATCATTACACATGATATCACTGCTGCTTCGATTTTAGCAGATAAAATAATAGTTATTTATGCCGGGAAAGTTGTTGAATCAGGAAATAAAGAAAGGGTTTTAAACAATCCCCAACACCCATATACAAGAGGTCTTTTGAATTCGGCAGCACTTATTAAAAAAGGCAAACATTTAGAACCTATAAAAGGCAATCCTGTAAATTGCCTTAATCTCCCTAAAGGCTGCAGATTCAGCCCCAGATGCAGTCAAGTTATGAAAATATGCCTTGAAAGGGAACCAATCTTATTTGATGTTAAAGAGAACCATAAGGCAGCCTGCTGGAGTATTCATCCGTTTAAGACAGAAACTTGACTGGTATTTTTTTATATGGTAATATTTAAAACAAAAAATGTAGAAATGTGTTGAAGGGGAAGAGTATACCTGTATTAAAGCTTAAAGAGAGCCGGGGGAAGGTGAAAGCCCGGCAGCTTTACAGTGTAGAAAATCACCCTGGAGCAGCTGCCTGAAAATTTGAAGTAGGAGCAGCCGGGTTTGTGCCGTTATTATCAGAATTTTGAGTGGGCCGAAAACAGTTTTCCTATGGCCAAATAGGGTGGTACCGCGAGAAACAATCTCGTCCCTTTGTGGGCGGGTTTTTTGTTGTTTATAGCTCACCCTTCAAAGTGAGCCGGGAACTTATAACGAGAAGGAGGTAAATCAAAGTTGGTTTTCAAAAAAGTTGAACCTACAATGGATTTTGTCAGTATTGAAGAAAAAATCCTCAAATTCTGGCAGGATGAAAACATTTTTAAAAAAAGCGTTGAAAACCGTAAAGGTTCTAAACAGTTCGTTTTTTACGAAGGCCCTCCCACCGCTAACGGGAAACCACATGCAGGACATGTTTTAACAAGGGTAGTAAAAGACCTTATACCACGATACAAAACCATGACAGGTTATTACGTAGAAAGAAAAGGCGGTTGGGATACCCACGGCTTGCCTGTTGAGTTGGAAGTTGAAAAACAGCTTGGAATAAGCGGGAAACCGGATATTGAGAAATATGGGGTTGAAGATTTCATTAAAAAATGTAAAGAAAGTGTTTTTACTTATGAACAGGAATGGAGAAAAATGAGTGAACGGGTGGGCTTCTGGATAGACATGGAAGACCCCTACATTACTTACAAAAACTATTACATTGAATCTGTCTGGTGGGCATTAAGGCAGATATGGGATAAAGGTCTTTTGTATAAAGGCCATAAGGTGGTACCATACTGTCCACGATGCGGAACATCGCTTTCAAGCCACGAAGTGGCTCAGGGATACAAAGAGGTGGAAGAACCTTCGATTTTCGTTAAATTCCCTTTAGAGGGAGAAGAAAACACATATCTTTTGGTATGGACCACTACTCCGTGGACGCTTCCATCTAATGTTGCAGCTGCGGTGGGACCTGATTATGACTACTGTAAAGTAGAAAACAACGGCGAGTTTTTGATAATGGCAAAAGAGTTATTGAACGAAGTTCTTGAAGGTGACTATAAGATAGTTGAAACATTTAAAGGTATTAACTTGAAGGGAAAGAGATACCGTCCCGTATTTCCTTTCGGCAACTTTGGCGGAGATGCCTATTATATAATCCTGGGAGACTTTGTTACCTTAAAAGAAGGTACAGGCATTGTCCACATTGCCCCGGCTTTTGGTGAAGATGACGCCCGTGTAGGCAGGGAATACGGTTTGCCTACATTTCAACCTGTTGACCCGCAGGGCCGGTTTACTGAAGAAGTAGCTCCATGGAAAGGCGTTTTTGTAAAAGAAGCCGATGAAGGGATAATCAAAGACTTGAAAGAACGCGGGCTGTTGTATAAAGTTTTGAATTATACACATACTTATCCTTTCTGTTGGAGATGTGATACCCCATTATTATACTATGCCCGCGGAAGCTGGTTTATAAAAACTACCGCCATAAAGGATAAACTGCTTGAAAACAACCAGAAAATAAACTGGTATCCGGAACACATCAAAGACGGCAGATTTGGTAATTTCCTTGAAAACGTCATTGATTGGTGTCTAAGCCGTGAACGCTACTGGGGAACTCCGTTAAACATCTGGGAATGTCAGGAATGTGATTATCAGCACTGTGTTGGAAGTATAGCTGAACTCAAGGAAATGAGCAAAACAGAAATTGGAGAAATTGAGCTCCACAAACCATATGTTGATGAGGTTGAACTTGAATGTCCAAAATGTGGAGGTACGATGAAAAGGGTTCCGGAGGTTATTGACTGCTGGTTTGACTCTGGTTCAATGCCTTTTGCGCAGTTCCATTATCCATTTAATAACCGTGATAAATTTGAAGGAAGCTTTCCTGCAGACTTTATCAGTGAGGCTATCGACCAGACTCGCGGTTGGTTCTACAGTTTACATGTAATATCTTCACTGGTGTTTGAACAGCCGTCGTTTAAAAACTGCCTGGTAATGGGCCATGTGCTTGACGAGTTTGGGCAGAAGATGAGTAAACATAAAGGGAATGTGCTTGACCCGTGGGAGGTGCTGAATGAACAGGGCGCCGATGCCATGAGGTGGTACCTTTTTGTGGCAAGCCCGCCATGGATTCCCAGCCGTTTCTACAAAGAAGCGGTAAGGGAAGCCCAGCGGAAGTTCCTGAATACTTTATATAATGTTTATTCGTTCTTTACCCTTTATGCCAACATTGATGGTTTTGATCCCAGGGAATATGAAATGCCTGTGGAAAAAAGGGCAGAGATTGATCGGTGGTTGATTTCCCGGCTAAACAATGTGATTAAAGGTATAAGAAAGTCACTTGACAGTTATAACATCACACCTGCGGCACGAATGCTTGATGATTTTGTTGATGACTTAAGCAACTGGTACGTAAGAAGATGCCGTCAGCGTTACTGGAAGGGTGAAATGGATGATGACAAGATAGCAGCCTACCTTACTCTATATGAAACCCTTGTGGCTTTAATAAAGATAGCAGCGCCTTTTGTTCCTTTTATAACCGAAGAAATATATAAAAACCTTGTTTGTTCCATTTATCCTGATGCACCTGAAAGTGTTCATATGTGTAATTTTCCTGAAGCAAATGAAGAATTAATAGACGAAGCCCTGGAACAGAAGATGGCCTTGCTCAGAAAAGTGGTAAATCTCGGTAGGTCTGCAAGAAACAAATCAAAGATTAAAAACCGTCAACCCCTATCAAAAATGTATATAAAAACAAGACGGGAAAATGAAAAAGAGGCTTTAAAGGATGACGGCATGTCGTCTTTAATTAAAGAAGAACTCAACATTAAAGAGATTGACTTTACCGACGAGGTATCAAAATACCTGTCATATACAATTAAACCCCGATATGATATGCTCGGGCCGAAGTATGGAAAGTTAATGCCTCAAATAGCTAAAACCCTTGCAACAGCCGATTCAGTTAAATTAATGGAAGAACTGGAAACTAACGGTGTAATAAATCTCGAGCTTGATGGTGAAACGGTTGCAATAGAAAAATCTGAGCTCGATATCAAAGTTCAAGACCGGGAAGGATTCAGTGCAGAAGGAGACAATGGATATTATGTAATTCTGGATACTACAATAACTAAAGAATTGGAGCTTGAGGGTATTTCCCGGGAAATTGTAAGCAAGATCCAGAACATGAGAAAAGAAGCCGGATTTAATGTAGAAGACAAGATAGTCCTCTATTACTACGGTGACGAAACCATTGATAAAACATTTGAAAAGTTTGGGGATGTTATAAAAGCTGAGACGCTTTCACTCGAGGCTCGAAAAGAAAAACCCGAAGAAGCTGATAACATTAAAAACTGGAACATCAACGGGCATACTGTGCTGTTGGCAGTCAAAAGATAATATTGAAATGCATATTAAAGCCGGACTCTTAAAAGGAGTTCGGTTTTTTGTGTTCATATATCTATTTCTTTCCACTTGCCTTTTCTAAACCTCAGGAAAACCACCAGGGATCTTAAAGCAAAATCAACAGTTGTAATAATCCAAATTGCGGTAACCGACAGTTTCCAGATATAGACCACCATATAAACTAAAGGCAGCCGGATTAGCCAGTTACCTATAGAAGCTGCATACATCGGCCATCGGGTATCTCCTGCGCCCCGCAGTGCGCCCGAAAGAGTCATGTAAAATGCCAGAAAAGGCTGTTCAAAAGAGGCTATAAAAATACATAAAGCACCCCAGTATGCTACTTTTGCATCAGTTATAAAAAGTCTTACTATATAATTATGACCTACCAAAAAAACAATACCCATAAACGACATTGTTAATAGCCCCAGTTTCATTGCCGTCAGGGCGCCTTTTTCGGATCTGTCGAAATTTTTGGCTCCAAGGTTTTGACCTACAATTATTGTTGCTGCTATGGCAAAGCCGTGACCGGGCATGAAAGAAAGGGACTCTACAGCAACTGCCACCTGGTGTGCGGCAAAAAACACCGGTCCCATATTAGCTACCATGATGACAAAGAGAATTCGGCTGGTGTTGTTAATTCCTTCTTCTAAACCGGCTGGAAAACTCAGTTTGATTATTTGTTTGAAAATGCTTAAATCAAATCTAAGAAGGTTTTTTGGCTTTATTTTAATTATCTCACGATGGCTGAAAATAAAATATAAAGCAATAAGGCTTCCAGTGATATTGCCGATAGCGGCAGCCAGCGCAGCTCCTTTTACTCCCATAGCCGGAGCACCGAATTTGCCGAATATAAGTACATAATCTCCTATTAAATTTAAAAAGTTTGTTATTCCTGCAATTACAAGAGGAGTTTTGTTGTTGCCTGTTCCCCTCATGATTGCTACACTGACAAACATGGGAAGCATAAATATTAATGCCCATAAAATGATACCAAGATAATCAAGGGCAAGATCTGCTACCGCAGGTTCGATGTTTATGGCCTTGAAGATATCGTCTATTAAAAATAAGCCAAAAGCGGCCAGAACAACTCCAAGGCTAAGACTAAGAACTAAAGCCTGTTCTGCCACAAAAGTAGCTCTTTGATAATTTTGTGCGCCGACATTACGTGCAATTATGGCGGTAGCACCTACACCTACAGCTGCAAAAATAAAAACCACAGAGAACAAAATTTCGCTCCCCAGGCCTACCGCACTTAAAGCAACCGCTCCCAATCTACCAACCATGGCAGTATCTACAACCCAGATCATGGTATGAAGCATCATTTCAAGTATTGCCGGCCAGGCTAGAGTAAAGGTTATTTTGACGAGATTGCCTTCTCTTATATCATTTTTTACGTCCATTTCTTTCTCCCCTTACTTTACCGCAAATAATATTATATCACTGACATGCAGGAAATGCCATGTCATTTCCAGTATATTTCCAAATAAGTGAGCCAGTCCCATCTCAAGAACATTGTGAAAAATGTACACCTATATACAGGCTTTTATAAACTTTGACCAAATTTAACCTATTGTATATTATAATATATAAACATGTTAAATTAAAAAAACAAATGAGGTGATTTTTTTAAATGAGTGGTATTGCTGGCCAATACGGCCCGGATACTGAAAAGCAGGG
>JARRCM010000001.1 GCA_029982205.1 Thermosediminibacterales bacterium | reverse complement strand
AATATTTCAACCAGGAGCTTTTTCAGCAGTCAGCGATGGGCAAATGTTTTTACCTCCCAACAGTACAGCTATAAGAGCAGCAGAAGATGCTTTAAACGGATGGGATCCGACTGGTGGAGCTCTTTATTACTATAATCCTCGCAAAACTACAAATGATTGGATATGGAGCCGGCCTGTTTATAAGGTCATTGCTGTTGTTTGCGTTTTTAATAACAGGCATTTGGGGGATTAATCAGTATCTTCAAAAATTGCAGTACCATGTTTATATGCAGAATCAGTACCAGCGCATGTTTTATGAGCTTATTGGCCATGTGGAGAATATACAGGTTGACCTTGCGAAAACACAAATAGCATCTTCACCTGAACAAAACATTGTTTTGTTGTCAGATATATGGAAACAGTCTTTTGCTGCACAGGAGAAGCTTAATCAGCTGCCTGTTTCCCATATTGCATTGAACAAAACGGCAAAGTTTTTGTCACAGGCAGGAGATTACAGTTTTAGTCTAAGTCGGAAGAGCATGGAAGGCAAAACACTGGATTCAAAGCAGCTTGAAACTTTGCAGAGTTTGCATAATACCGCAGCTAATCTGACACAGGAACTACAAAACATAATGAATAGAATAACAGATGGCAAAATAAATTTAGGTGAACTGAGGCGTGAAGGATATGAGGGGTTTTCGAGAGTTTCTAATAATGAAATTGACAACGATTTTGAAAAAGTTCAGAAAAAAGCCATTGATTATCCTAAACTGATATATGATGGACCGTTTTCAGAACATGTTGAAAACATAAAACCAATGGGTCTTACAGGCTCGGAAATAACCCTAGATGAAGCCATTAGCAAAGCCAAAAAATTTTTGAGCCCAGAAAATGTCAGAGCAATAAAAAAAGCCAGCAATGGTCAGGGGTTTATTAAAACATACGGTTTAGAAATAATTGATGAAGACAGGCAGAGGAACAGGCCCATATATATGGATATTAGCAGAAAAGGCGGACATGTAGTTTGGATGCTGGATAACAGAAAAATCAATAAACCTACAATAAACCAGAAACAAGCAGTTGAAATCGCATCAAGTTTTTTAAAGAAAAAAGGTTTTGAAAATATGGTGGTCACATATTCATTTAGCAACAAAGATACCGTTGTGACTAACTTTGCCTATTTAAAAGATGGGATAATCTGTTATCCTGATTTGATAAAAGTAAAGGTTGCTCTTGATAACGGAAAAATAGTCGGATATGATGCTACAGGGTATTTGACATTTCATCGGGACAGAGAAATACCAAAACCTGGGCTTGGTGAAGAAGAGGCAAGAAAACTCATAAGTCCAAATTTCAATACCGGTAAGGGACGTTTGGCATTGATACCTCTCGATGATAAAAGTGAGGTATTATGCTATGAGTTTAAAGGAGAATTCCAGGGCGACAAGTTTATTATATATATTAATGCAGTAAATGGTCGGGAAGAAAAACTGCTTAAAATAATTGAAAATAAAAACGGAATCTTTACTATGTAACAAACACCAAAGATGCAAAACCCGAATTTCAATGAAAGCGGCGCAAGCCGCTTTTTGGATTTGTTTGATGTTACAATGACAAACCTATATTCCTTTGATATAATTTTAATATAATAAAATTTAAACAGAATCGGTATTTGGCGCTGTTAGGCAGAAGGGAGGAAAAACAGTGAGAATAGGTATTATCGGATTGCCTTTTGTAGGGAAAACTACGTTATTTAATCTGTTAACTGGTGCAGCTGCGGAAACTGGAGGCTATGGGTCAGGCAAACAATTTACAAACGTAAAGACAGCCCGTGTTCCTGATGAAAGAGTAGATTATCTTTCTGAAATGTTTAAACCTAAAAAGACCGTATATGCCCAGATTGAGTTTATAGATATTCCCGGGTTAAGGCGAGGTGAAGGCAGGAGTGCATCAAGCCAGTTTTTAGAATCTGTTAGAAAAGTAGATGCACTTGTTCATGTTGTTAGGGCTTTTGAAAACCCGGAAGTTATTCATTCCGAGGGAGATATAAACCCTTTTAGGGATTTAGAGACTATTGGTATGGAACTTCTGTTTGCTGACCTTGATATTATAGAAAAAAGGATTGAGAGGATCAAAACATCAAAGAAAAAACAGAGGAATGTTGAAGAAGAGCTTAAAGTTCTTGTAAAATGTCGGGATGTCTTGGAAGAAGGCAAACTCATATCGAGTCTTGACTTGACCGATGAAGAGAAGGAGTTTCTCAAAACATATTCGTTTTTAACGGAAAAACCTCAAATACTTGTTATAAATCTTGATGAAAGCCAGATGAGCCTTAAAAATTACCCGGGTCAAAGCCAAATTTATGATTACACTGAAAAAAACCAGGTGCCGGTGATTGAACTTTGTGCTCAAATTGAGATGGAAATAAACAGTTTGCCTGAAGAAGACAGAAACGAATTTATGAAAGAAATGGGGATTTCGGAGCCGGGAATATCCAGACTTGCTCGTATAACATATAAACATCTCGGCCTTATTTCTTTCTTTACTGCAGGGGAGGATGAAGTTAAGGCATGGACTATTAAGAAAAACACCACAGCAAAGAAGGCAGCAGGGAAAATTCATTCAGATATCGAGAAAGGATTTATCAGAGCAGAGGTTTTCCACTTTGATGATTTAAAAGCCGCAGGCAGTGTTGTTGGAGTAAAGGAACGAGGAAAGTTCAGGCTTGAAGGTAAAGATTATATTGTCAAAGATGGTGATATTATAACTTTCCGTTTTAATATTTAAGTTTGAAGCAGCAAAATATTTTTTATAGTGACATTTTATCACGATACTCTACAAGGTGACATTATCACAAGATAATCACACTAATGCTTTGAAGATTATTGACATCAATTATAAATTCTGATAAACTTGCTTTAATAACTTTTCGGTTTACTATTTTTCAGGGAGGTGTGTAGATGGGAGAAAGATTAGAAGACAAGTTCGGGAAAACAGGTTTAACCTTTGATGATGTCTTATTAGTTCCTGCCAAATCTGAGGTAGTTCCTAAAGAAGTTGATGTAACCACAAGGCTTACAAACCGTATTAAGTTGAATATTCCCCTTGTAAGTGCCGGTATGGATACAGTCACTGAAGCCCGGCTGGCAATAGCTATTGCCCGTGAAGGCGGTATAGGAATAATTCATAAAAACATGTCTATAGAGCAGCAGAAGATAGAAGTTGACAAGGTTAAAAGGTCTGAACACGGTGTGATTGTTGACCCGTTTTATTTATCTCCTGACCACCATATATATGATGCTCTTGAGCTGATGGAGCGTTACCATATTTCGGGAGTGCCAATTGCCGAAAAAGGCAAGCTTGTTGGTATTTTAACAAATAGGGATTTAAGGTTTGAGGACGACTTGACAAAGAAAATCAGCGAAGTGATGACAAAAGATAATCTTATTACAGCTCCTGAAGGAACAACTCTTGAAGAAGCCAAGCAAATACTAAAACGATATAAAATTGAAAAACTCCCTATAGTTGATAAAGATTTTAACTTGAAGGGGCTAATCACCATAAAGGATATAGAGAAGGCAATTAAATACCCCAATTCTGCTAAAGATGAAAACGGACGGCTTATTGTAGGAGCAGCAGTGGGTATAACTGCTGATATGATGAAAAGGGTTGATGCTCTGGTAAGTTCAAAAGTAGATGTGATTGTTGTAGATACAGCACACGGTCATTCTAAAGGAGTACTTGAAGGTGTATCACGGATTAAGGAAAAATACCCTGATTTACAGGTTATAGCAGGCAATGTGGCTACGGCAGAGGCGACCAGGGACTTGATTAATGCAGGTGCTGATGCCGTAAAAGTAGGTATTGGGCCGGGCTCTATATGCACAACCAGGATTATTGCAGGAATTGGAGTTCCACAGATTACAGCTATTTTTGAGTGTGCTCAAGAAGCAGAAAAACACAACATACCTATAATAGCTGATGGCGGGATAAAATACTCTGGTGATATTACAAAAGCTCTTGCAGCAGGAGCCTCCAGTGTGATGATAGGAAGTCTTTTTGCAGGGACCGAGGAAAGCCCGGGAGATATAGAGATTTATAAAGGCAGAAGCTTTAAAGTTTATAGAGGAATGGGTTCAATAGGTGCTATGGAAAAAGGCAGCAAAGACAGGTATTTCCAGGAAGATTTAAAGAAACTGGTTCCTGAGGGTGTTGAAGGAAGGGTGCCGTATAAAGGGCCGCTGGCGGAAACGGTTTATCAGCTTATTGGAGGTCTGAAAGCCGGAATGGGTTACTGTGGAGCAAGAAACCTTGAAGAACTTAAAAAAGCTAAGTTTATACGTATAACGGCTTCGGGATTGCGTGAAAGTCATCCCCATGATGTTGATATTACTAAAGAATCACCTAACTATTCATTTTGAAATATAAACTTGTGATTAACAACTCGAGCAATGCTCGGGTTTTTTTGTAGCAAACCCGGTTCTTGGGTTTGAAGGGAAAAAATATATATGCAAAAAAAAAGGAAAAAAAATATAAAACTAGAATAATAATAAATAATAAGAATAAATCTACCCCTTTTATTTATTGTTGAATACAAATAAAATACAATGTAAAGTTTAAGGAGGAGTTTTAATGAAAAAATACGCTACAGAGAAGCTGAGAAATATAGGTTTGATTGGCCATGGCGGATCGGGTAAGACTTCGCTTGCAGAAGCAATGTTGTTTTCTGCCGGAGTTATAGACAGGCTTGGAAAAATTGAAGAGGGTAACACAACAATGGACCATGACCCTCAAGAGATCAAAAGGCAGATATCTATAAACACTTCTCTTGCACCATGTGAGTGGAAAGACCATAAAATAAACATTATTGATACACCGGGATATTTTGACTTTGTTGGAGAAGTAAAGAGCGGTTTAAGGGTTGCCGATGGTGCAATAATTGTTGCCTGTGCTGTTTCAGGGGTAGAGGTTGGAACCGAACAGGTCTGGAAATATGCTGATGATTATAATCTGCCGAGAATTGTCTTTATTAACAAAATGGACCGGGAAAATGCAAACTTCTTGAAAGTTTTAGAACAGGCAAGGGAAACTTTCGGGCAAAACGTTGTGCCTTTTCAAATACCTATAGGTGCAGAAGAGAATTTTAAAGGTGTAGTTGATGTTGTTGATAAAAAAGCGTATCTTTTTGATGGTAAAAACCTGAAAGAGACTGAAATTCCTTCCGAACTTCAAAACGATTTAGATACTTATCGTGAAATGATAATTGAAGCAGTAGCTGAAAGTGACGATGAACTTTTGATGAAGTATTTGGAAGGAGAACCTTTAACAGAAGACGAAGTTCATGATGGTTTGCGAAAAGGAGTAGTATCGGGTAAAATTATCCCTGTGATGTGCGGTTCTAGCACTAAAAATATGGGTATCAACACATTGTTAGACACGGTGTTAAACTATATGCCGTCTCCAAAAGATGCTCCTCCGGTTGAAGGAACAGACCCTGTATCGAACAAAGAAATAACCCGCAGTGCTGATGAAAAAGAACCGTTAACAGCACTTGTTTTCAAGACGATGGCTGATCCATATGTCGGCAAACTAACATTGTTTAGAGTCTATTCAGGTGTGCTCAAATCTGATTCTACTGTTTACAATTCATCCAAAGATGAAATAGAGAAAATAGGCCAGTTGTATGTAATAAATGGGAAAAAACAGGAAGCGGTAGACCAGGTATTACCGGGAGACCTTGCAGCTGTTGCAAAACTTCAATATACCACAACAGGAGATACCTTATGCAACAAAGACAGTAAGATAGTCTTAAAACCGATACAATTTCCTAAACCTTCAATTGCTCTGGCGGTAGAACCAAAGGCCAAGGGAGATGAAGAAAAAATAAGTGTTGGTTTAGCACGTTTGGCTGAAGAAGACCCGACTTTTGAGGTGGAAAAAGATACGGAAACAGGCCAAACACTTATTAAAGGAATAGGCGATCTGCAGCTGGAAGTTATAACAAACCGGCTGTCTGCTAAATTCGGAACTGATGTTGTTCTGAAAGAACCTAAAGTTGCATACAAGGAAACCATAAAGTCCTCAGTGAAGGTTGAAGGGAAACACAAGAAACAGAGCGGAGGCCGCGGGCAGTATGGCCATGTATGGATAGAGTTTCAACCATTAAATGATTACAGCAAAGATCTTGAATTTGAAGACAAGATATTTGGCGGTGCAGTACCTAAGCAGTATATACCAGCTGTAGAAAAAGGTCTCAGGGAATCAATTCGAGAAGGGGTTTTAGCTGGTTATCCCGTCGTAGGATTAAAAGCAATTCTATACGATGGTTCTTACCATACGGTCGACTCTTCAGAAATGGCTTTTAAAATAGCTGCATCATTGGCATTCAAGAAAGGAACTGAGCAGGCAAATCCAGTACTTCTAGAACCTATTATGAATGTTGAGGTGATAGTTCCCGAGGCTTATATGGGAGATATTATTGGTGACCTTAATAAAAAACGCGGAAGAATTTTGGGGATGGATCCAAAAGATGGCCTGCAGGTGATCAAAGCACAAGTTCCTCAATCCGAGATGTTCAAATATGCTACAGATTTACGTTCAATGACCCAGGGCAGAGGAACCTTTACGGCTACTTTCAGCCATTATGAAGAAGTTCCTGCTCAAATAAGTGAAAAGATAATTGAAGAAGCAAAGAAACAAAAAGAAAAATAAATTTCTGGCTTTGGTCATTTGAAAAGTTGCGCAAATGCAGACTTTTCAAATGACCATTTTAGATGTTCTGGGTGAGAGGATGATTTTCTTTGTTTGTAATAACATATGAACATATTGTTGGTATAATTTTGACACTTCTTTTAGTTACTGCAGTTGGCGTATATTCAGGGCGAAAGATAAAATCAGCAGCAGATTTTGCCGTAGGAGGAAGAAAAGCCGGAAGCGGTATAATAGCTGGGACTATTATGGGTACTTTAGTTGGTGGAGCATCAACTGTAGGTACGGCACAGCTGGCTTTTAAGTATGGGCTTTCGGCATGGTGGTTTACTTTGGGTGGAGGTATTGCCTGTTTTTTTCTTGCTGTGTTTCTGGCAAGGCCGCTTAGGGAAATGGAGCTTGAAACCATACCACAACTATTAGTGAAAAATTATGGGGATGCTGCAGGTTTGGCTTCCAGTATATTTACATCTATAGGCATGTTTATAAATATTGTTCCCCAGGTATTATCAGCTATAGCCCTTTTAACAGCGATGTTTAATATTAATCCTTTAACTGCAGCAATGATAGCTGTGGTTATGATTATAGGTTATGTGTTTTTTGGAGGCGTGTGGGGCTCTGGTATTGTTGGTATGGTAAAACTTGGATTGATGTATATTACCCTTTCGATTTCTGGTTTGATAGCATATAAAATGGTTGGCGGTTTTTCTGGCCTAAATCACTCTTTTCCGTCATATCCCTGGTTCAGCCTGTTTGGAAGAGGGTTGAACGAGGACCTTACAGCTGCTTTTTCTATGTTAGTAGGTGTAATGTCAACACAAACTTACATACAGGCTATGTTTTCGGGAAAAAATGCTAGAGTTTCCAGAAACGGTGCTTTGATAAGTGCGATAATGATACCTCCTATTGGAGTTGCCGGGATCTTAGTGGGGCTTTATATGAGAAACAACTTCCCGAATATTAATCCTGCTGAAGCACTGCCTGTTTTTGTATTAAAATTTTTAAACCCCTGGTTAGGGGGAGTAGTGCTGGCAACCCTTTTAATAGCAGTTATGGGGACTGGAGCGGGTTTGACATTAGGTGTAAGCACCGTACTTGCTCGTGATGTTTATAAAAAAATTATAAATAAAAATGCTGATGACAAAAATATACTTTTAGTGTCTCGAATTTTAATTGTATGTGTTGTTGCGACAAGCCTGTTTTTTGTTACGGGAAATCTTAAAGCGATAATTCTTCAATGGAGTTTTATGTCAATGGGGCTTCGAGGCGCGACGGTATTTTTCCCTTTGCTTGGTGCTATATTTTTGAAAGGCAGTATAGATCCCAAGTATGGGGTTATGGCGATTTGTTTTGCTCCTTTAGCGGTTTTGTTTTGGAAAATTTTGTTCCCATCCTTTTTCAGCCCGTTGCTTGCAGGGCTTATTGTTAGTTTTTTGTTTCTTACGGCTGGATTCATCAAAAACAAGAAAAGATGTATGCAAAGTATTTCTGAATAAATTTTCCTTCCTTTTTCAGTTATAATTTTTCGCCTTAAGGGCAATTTATATAAAAGGTTTAAAACTGAAAAAGGAGTGTTTCTATTAATGGTAAGGAGAAAAAAACTGGGAATTACAGAAAAAAATCACAGCAATAATCCAAATGATTTAGCAGAGGATGAATTATATGATTCTACTAAATACGGGGAAATTATTCCGAGTTTGTTTGGATGGACGACTTCCGAGGAACAGGAAGAACGTGTAGATTATTTAATGGAAATATCTGAAGAATTGGCTGTAAGAAAGAGAAGTCAAAGATTTAACCGGTCATAATTGGCCGGTTATTTTAATTTGCTTGGGGTTGATTTATAATATATTAAGGGAGTAAAGGGTGATTCAAATGTTTTTTTATGAAAAAATAAAATACGGCTTTATATGCCTTTTTGAGTGGATTTTTGTAGGAGTTATCCTGGGTTTTTTTGGCAGTATTATAGCAATAATATTGAAACACGGTTTGATTTTTATAGAAAAATTTACAATTGCTATACCTGTTTACGTTTCCCCTGTTATAGCCGGTATGATTATGGGACTTGTGTTTTATAGAATAAATAAAAATACTATGGGATTTGGTACAGATAAATACATAGAGGGTATAAATCTTAAAGAAGGTTTATTTGATCAAGGTTTGCCGGTTTTAAAACCCCTGGCGACTCTTATTACTCTGGGTTTTTACGGCAGTGGTGGCTTAGTAGGTCCAGCTTTGCTTTCAGGCAGCAGTTTGTCAAGTGTTTTAATTCAATCACTCAAAAAAATTTTTTCAAACAACTTTATTAAGGGAATTGATACTAGAGTAGCAGCCATAATGGGAGCGTCTGCCACTATTGGAGCTCTTTTTCATGTGCCTTTAGGAGGTGGATTTCTGGCAGTAGAAATATTGAAATCTTCTTCGATGGATTATGAAGATTTATTTCCTTCAATAATAGGAAGTACTATGGGATATATTTTTGCTACTATGTTATTTAAAGAACAGCCGGTTTTTGCATATTATGATTATCATTTTCAAACTCTCCATTTAGTGTACTTTGTTCTTACAGCTATCCTAGGGGGGATTACAGGTTTACTGTTTGTTTGTTTTTTTAAGAAACTAAAGTCTTTATATAATAAATATGACATCCGAAACGAATTGAGACCTATAATAGGTTCAATTTTCACAGCGTTAATTGGACTGGTTTTTGGAAGACAGGTATTGGGCCTGGGGTTTGAAACTATTCAGCAAACTATAACCGGAAATTCAAATTTAAAAGAGGGGATCTTTCAATTTTTTGGCAAAATATTCTCAACTGTTTTCACTGTTGCTTCAGGAAACAGTGGCGGTTTGGTAGGCCCCGCATTGTTTATCGGTTCAGCCCTTGGAAATATAATGGGAAGCTTTTGTCCGGTTGAGCATGCCGCACTTGTAGTATCGGGTATGGCAAGTCTTTTGGCTTCTACATGTAATGTTCCGATAGCATCTACTGTAATAATATCAGAAATATTTGGCGGTTTATATATAGTTCCTGCCGTTGTAGGTGGTGTGATTGGTTTTATCATAGGGAAACCTTTTGTGGTCTATGATTATCTAAACAATTCAAAGCCCTTTGGATTTTCAGATTAAATCATAAATTAAAAGCATAAATAATATAAAAAAAGAGAAAATATTATAAAAAAAGACGGATTGATATTGCATTTTTTGTAAAAAAGTAATATAATAAAATCGAAAGGTCAAAGATAGTCAAAGACAATAGGAAGGGAGGGGTTTAATGGCAAATCTTTCAGACCAGATAGAAAAATTTATAAAACAGCTGTTTAAAGAAGTTGACGAAAATGTATTAGAAATACAGAGGAACGAGTTAGCAGGTTATTTCAACTGTGCTCCATCTCAAATTAATTATGTTCTGGCTACTAGATTTTCCGTTGAAAGGGGATACTATGTAGAAAGCCGGCGAGGCGGAGGTGGATTTATAAGGATTGCCAAAATAGCTGTTGATGAAGATACATTAGTAAAAAAAATTCTTGAAGGGATAGGGGATTCTATTTCCCAGAGTTGTGCTCAGGATTTTATAGAGAGGTTGTCAGAGAATAAAGTAATTAGTAATAGTGAAGCAGTGTTGTTAAAAGCTGCCGTAGACAAATCAAATTTTAACATTGAAGTACCTTATAGAGATATAATAAGGGCAAGACTTTTTAAAAACATGCTATCAGCGCTTTTTCATTACAAGTCCAGTAACAGAGTCCCTCAAAAAGACTGAGTTCTGGTGTTTTTATGTAAATATTTTAAAGTTTAGAATGGGGGGATGTTTAATGCTTTGCACAAACTGTAAAAAAAGACCTGCTACTGTTCACTATACCAAAATAGTCAATGGGGAAAAAACCGAAATGCATCTGTGTCAAGTATGTGCAAAGGAAATCAGCGATTTTCAGTTTAACTTTGAACCGAATTTTTCGATCCATAATCTTTTGGCGGGTCTGCTTAATTCCATGGCAGAGCCTACTGTCGGAATAGATTATCAACGAAACGAACATTGTCCTTCCTGTGGAATGAGTTTTAATGAGTTTAGCCAGATAGGCCGATTTGGGTGCAATGAGTGTTATTCTGCTTTTGAAGGTAGAATAGAACCAATTTTAAAAAGAATTCACGGAAGCAGTGTTCATACAGGTAAAGTTCCACGGCGCGCTGGAGGAGAATTAAAAGTCAAAAGAGAAATAGATTTGCTAAAAGCAGAATTGGATCGTGTTGTGAAACTTGAAGAATATGAGAAAGCAGCAGAAATCAGAGATAAGATCCGAGAATTAGAAAAGCAGCTGGATAAAAACAAATAGAGGGGGAATTTTAATGTCTTTGGATGATTTTATATATAATTCAAAGAGTTTATGGATGGAAGGTAACGGGCCTGAAGCTGATGTAGTTTTAAGCTCTCGTATCAGGCTGGCCCGAAACCTTCGGAATGTACCTTTTCCCCATAAAGCTAACCTGGAACAGGCTGATAAAATAATCAAACAGGTTTTCGATGCTATAGAAAAAAGCAGTGAATTCGCCGGCCAATTCCGCTGTTTTAGGATGAAAGAACTTACCCATTTAGAAAGACAGATACTCGTAGAAAAACACTTGATAAGCCCTGCGCTGGCTGAATCTGAAAAAGGAGCGGCATTTATTAAACATGATGAGTCAGTAAGTATTATGGTTAATGAAGAAGACCATATAAGGATTCAAACACTGTATCCGGGGCTGCAAATGGAAAAAGCCTGGCAGCTTTCCACCAAGATAGATGATGTTTTGGAAGAAAGATTGGATTATGCCTTTGATGAAAAAAAAGGATATTTAACTGCATGCCCAACTAATGTTGGAACTGGAATAAGAGTTTCGGTAATGCTTCATTTGCCGGCACTCAACATGCTTAACCAGTCAAATGGGATATTCACTACAATAGGACAAGTAGGATTAACGGTTCGAGGTCTTTATGGTGAAGGGTCAAAAGGGTTAGGTAATATATATCAGATATCAAATCAACTGACTTTAGGCCAATCAGAAGAGGATATTATAAATAACCTTAAAGGTGTGACAAAACAAATAATCGAACATGAACGGTCAGCTAGGGAAAAGCTTTTAAAAGATGCCGGTATTCGTCTTCAGGACCGTGTTGGCAGAGCATACGGCATTTTAAGTAATTCATATATAATATCTTCACAAGAAGCTATGGAATTGCTTTCTGATGTAAGGTTAGGAATAGACTTAAACCTTATAAAAAACTTGGATTCTCGTATATTAAATGAGATGATGATTTTAATTAGGCCCGCTTATCTTCAGAAATTTTTTGGGCAGGAACTAAATGAATATGAGAGAGATATAAAAAGAGCTTCACTTTTAAGAGACAGATTGAAACAAAGTGAAATAAAATAAGTACTGGAGGTGGGATAACATGTTTGGAAAATTTACTGAACGTGCTCAGAAAGTTATACTTTTAGCACAGGAAGAAGCAAAAAGATTAAATCATAGCCTTGTAGGAACAGAACATATTCTTTTAGGGCTGATACGAGAAGGAGGAGGAATTGCTGCTAAAGTCCTTCAGAATATGGGTCTTGAGCTTACAAAAGTAAGAAATGAAATTGAAAAAATGTTAGGGCCAGGAAACTCGATGGGAAAAGATTTCATAGGATATACGCCACGAGCCAAAAAGGTGCTAGAACTGGCATATGATGAAGCCAGGCGTTTAGGCCATAACTATATAGGTACAGAACATATACTTTTAGGTCTTATAAGAGAAGGTGAAGGCGTGGCTGCTCAAGTTTTAAACAACCTGGGGGTTGACCTGGAAAAAGCTCGAAACCAGGTGGTTAAAAGCCTGGGTGGAGATATGAACAATAAAAATGTTTACAAAAAATCCACCAAGACTCCAAACCTTGACCAGTTTGGCAGGGATTTAACTGAACTGGCTCGGGAAGGAAAACTGGACCCGGTTATTGGAAGAAAAAAAGAGATAGAAAGGGTTATACAGGTATTGAGTCGAAGAACAAAAAACAACCCGTGTCTTATTGGAGAGCCTGGTGTCGGTAAAACCGCCATTGCTGAAGGTCTTGCTCAGAGGATTATAGAAGGTGATGTTCCTGAGATACTTAAAGACAAACGGGTTGTCACCTTGGACTTGGCTTCTTTGGTTGCAGGTACCAAATTCAGAGGAGAGTTTGAAGACAGATTGAAGAAAGTAATGGCTGAGATAAAGCAGGCGGGTAACATCATCCTGTTTATAGATGAAATGCATACCATAATAGGAGCAGGCGCAGCCGAGGGTGCTATTGATGCATCAAACATCTTAAAGCCAGCTCTTGCTCGTGGGGAAATGCAGGCTATAGGCGCCACAACCCTTGATGAATACAGAAAACATGTAGAAAGAGACCCGGCACTTGAAAGAAGATTCCAGCCGATAATGGTTGAAGAGCCAAGAGTAGAAGATACTATATCTATTCTTAAAGGTTTAAGAGATAAATATGAAGCCCATCACAGAGTTAAAATAACCGATGAAGCTATAAAAGCTGCGGCTGTACTTTCTGACAGGTATATTACAGATCGTTTTCTTCCCGACAAGGCGATAGATTTGATAGATGAAGCAGCATCAAGAGTAAGGCTTAGAGTTCTGACTGCACCTCCTGATTTAAAACGATTAGAAGACGAGCTCGAAGAAGTGCAGAAAGAAAAAGATGCTGCAGTTCAGAGCCAGGAATTTGAAAAAGCAGCGAAGATGAGGGATAAAGAAGCAGAAATCAAAAAACAGATTGAAGTACTGAAAAAGAAATGGAAACAGAATAAGCAGATTGATAACACTGAAGTTGGTGAAGAAGAAATTGCTCAAATTGTTTCAAGCTGGACTGGAATACCCGTAAGCAAACTGGCGCAGGAAGAAACCGAGAGACTTTTAAATATGGAAAAAATTCTGCATAAAAGGGTAATAGGCCAGGATGAAGCCGTTAAAGCAGTATCGAGGGCTATAAGGAGAGCCAGGGCCGGGCTAAAGGACCCCAAAAGGCCAATAGGTTCATTTATTTTCCTTGGGCCTACAGGAGTTGGTAAAACAGAGCTGGCAAGAGCGTTGGCTGAAGCGCTTTTCGGTGACGAGGATGCAATAATCAGAATTGATATGTCAGAATACATGGAGAGACATACCGTATCTCGTTTAGTAGGTGCACCTCCAGGTTATGTAGGGCATGAAGAAGGGGGACAGCTGACGGAAAAAGTTCGTAGAAGGCCATATTCTGTAGTACTGCTTGACGAAATTGAGAAGGCCCATACAGATGTATTTAATATTTTGTTGCAGATACTCGAAGATGGGCGACTTACTGATTCTAAAGGCAGGACTGTAGATTTCAGAAATACTGTAGTAATAATGACTTCAAACGCCGGTGCTCACTTGATACAGAAAGGTAAAACCCTAGGGTTTATGCCAGGGCAAACAGATGAACAAAATTATGAAACTATGAAAGAAAGCGTTATAGAAGAACTCAAACGCACTTTTAGACCTGAGTTTTTGAACCGTATTGATGAAATAATTGTGTTCCATGCGTTAACAAAAGAGCATATAAAAGAAATAGTAACTTTAATGCTTAATACACTTCAGGAAAGATTAAAAGATTCAGGAATAACAATTGAAGTAACGGAAAACGCTAAAGAGCTGCTGGCAAAAGAAGGATATGACCCTATGTACGGTGCAAGGCCTTTAAGAAGGGCTATACAGCGGTTAGTGGAAGATAAGCTTTCTGAAGAAATGCTCAAGGGTAATATTAAAAGTGGTGATACGGTGGTTATTGATTCAGAAGAAGAAAAACTTACTTTCACAAAAAAAGGTGAACAGGTCACAACCTTAAATAAATAATTAGGTAAAAGCACCTGAGGATTCATTACTCAGGTGTTTTTACCTAAATAATAAATCTATAGTGTGTATAAAGTAATAATTGAGGTCATTAAAGGGGAGGAGAACATATTGACAAAATTCAAAACCTGTTTTATTTGCCAGGAATGTGGGCATGAAACGACCAAATGGATGGGCAGATGCCCCAACTGCGGAAGCTGGAATACCATGGTTGAAGAAATATATCAGAAACCGACAACTGATAAAAAAAGGTCGTTAAAAACGAATAAAACGAAACCGCAACCGTTATTGAATATAGATTTATCAGATGACAGAAGGCTTACTACCGGAATTGCTGAATTAGATACGGTCTTAGGGGGAGGTATTGTTGAAGGCTCAGTAATTTTGGTAGGAGGTGACCCGGGTATCGGGAAATCCACGCTTTTGCTGCAGGTATCTGATAACATAGCTTCTCTCGGAAATCCTGTATTATATGTTTCAGGTGAAGAATCGGCAATCCAGTTGAAAATCAGGGCACAGAGGTTAAATGTGGAATCAAACAACCTACTGGTTGTAACAGAAACCGACATAGAAACTGTGTTGGCTTATGTTACATCAATCAAACCAAAACTTGTTGTTATAGATTCAATTCAGACCATGGTGGATACACGCCTTTCTTCAACTCCTGGCAGTGTGAGCCAGGTTAGAGAGTGTACAGGTAGGATAATGGCAGCAGTTAAATACCTGGGGATACCAACGATTTTAGTTGGGCATGTTACTAAACAAGGCACTATAGCGGGGCCGAGGGTCGTAGAACACATGGTTGATTGTGTTTTATATTTTGAGGGCGAAAAAAATTTTACATACCGTGTTTTGCGGGCGGTTAAAAACCGGTTTGGTTCAACAAATGAAATAGGTGTTTTTGAGATGAGTGACAGCGGTTTAAAAGAAGTAAAAAACCCGTCAGAAATTTTGCTTTCAGGCAGGCCTGAAGGGGTTCCGGGTTCGGTTGTTGTACCCAGTATTGAAGGAAGTAGGCCTGTAATGCTTGAAATACAAGCGCTTGTTAGTCCTACAGCTTTTGGTATGCCGCGAAGAATGGCTACAGGTGTGGACTATAACAGGGTCTCAATGCTCATGGCAGTTTTAGAAAAAAGAGCAGGCCTATATTTATCAAACCAAGACGCTTATGTAAATGCAGCGGGGGGGATTAGAATAAATGAACCTGCAGCTGATTTAGGAATAGCAGCCGCGCTTGCTTCAAGCTTTAAAGACGTTAAAATCGATCCCAAAATGATAGCAGTCGGTGAAATTGGGTTAACAGGGGAACTGCGAGGTGTAAGTTTTATAGAAAAGAGGATCAAAGAGGCAATAAGATTAGGGTTTAATTCTTGTGTTTTACCAAAAAATAATATAAAAGGGATTTCGACTGCAGAAGGAATTAAGTTTTATGGGGTAAAAACCCTTGTTGAGGCACTTGATATACTCTTGGGAGGATAGAAAATGACCTACAAAAACAGACAAAACACCGATTTTATAAATGTACTGTCTATTATTGCTCCAGGAACACCGCTGAGGGAAGGCTTAGAAAACATTTTAAGAGCAAAAACGGGAGCGCTTATTGTTATAAGCAGCAGCCCAGAAGTTTTAAAGATTACTAATGGTGGGTTTAAGATAAACAGCGAATTTACCCCAGCAAACCTCTATGAACTTGCTAAAATGGATGGAGCTATTATTTTGAGTGATGACGCAAAACAGATACTTTATGCAAATACTCAACTAACTCCTGATTCGGAAATAATTTCGAATGAGACAGGGATACGTCACAGAACAGCAGAAAGGGTGGCAAAGCAGACAGGGGCACTTGTAGTGTCAATTTCACAGCGTAGAAACATTATAACTTTATATAAAGGTTCAATAAAATATATCCTCAGGGATATTAATGTTATTTTAAACAAGGCTAATCAAGCGATTCAAACCTTGGATAAATACAAGGCAGTTTTAGAAAAGGCTCTGAACAACTTAAGTGCTTTAGAGCTTGAAAACATTGTAACAATGTTTGATGTAGCGACAGTGCTTCAGAGAACAGAAATGGTTTTGCGTATAGTTGAAGAAATCGAAAACTATATTGTGGAGCTGGGCAATGAAGGCCGTTTGGTTAGTATGCAGTTGGATGAGCTGGTGGCTGATGTAGAAAGAGAGGGTTTTTTGGTATGTAAAGATTATTTGGTGGAGAATGATGAAAGAACGTCTGAAACTGTGTTTGAAACAATGAGTGAATTTAATTCAGAAGAACTTTTAAACCTTACAAACTTCAGCAGGGCTTTAGGCTATAGTGGAGGTGTTAGCACACTTGAACAACCCCTTATGCCAAAGGGTTATAGAATATTAAATAAAATACCGAGACTTCCGTTGTCTGTAATTGAAAACCTCGTTAACGAGTTTAAATCACTACAGAAAATTATGAATGCAACCATAGAAGAACTTGATGAAGTAGAAGGCATAGGTGAAGTGAGGGCAAGAGCAATTAAAGAGGGTCTTTTGAGAATAAGAGAACAGGTGGTTTTGGAAAGCTACTAAAAAGTTTAAGACATATTATAAATTCCTAAAGTGGAAATTTTATCATTTTCTTTTACAAGCACGTCATAAAGATTTAAATCTAAAAGCTCGCAGAGAGCTGTGAGATAAAAAAGGCTGGAACCAATTTCATGTTCAATAATTTCTTTACATGTTGGGCATAATGACCCGCTTAGATGAGTTTTCATATAATCTTTCAATTCTTGTAGGGTGATATTTTTTGGGATTTGCTGTTTTTGAGCCTTGACTTCTAGACAACCACAGTTTGTTATTGATTTTGCAAGAGCACGGTTGATTCGAGCAGTGGATTCTGAAAGTTTAGTCATTACATCAAGAATACTCCTGTGCCGTATTAATAAATTTGCGACGTTGTTTTGAAACTCGTCATAGATTAAATCTTTTATCAAAGCCATCACTCCTTTTATTGATTCAAAGCCTTTTCAAGGATTGTTAACTGATTTGCTTCTTGGAGATGAGCCGTTAATTAGCTCTTAATTAGTTCCTTGATTTATATTATACGTTTTTTAAAACAGCTTTGTCAATTGGGATGAAGCTGTATTTATCAAACGTATAAAGGGGAAAAATGCAAAATTCAGAAAGAAACAAAAAACTCATATTGACATTAGCTATAGTATATGATAAAATACAATTTTACTTGACAATTAATATTTAATATGTTATTTTAGTCTTGTAAGAAATTTTTGCTAAAGGCTTTGACCACGACTAAGGAGGTCATTAAATGTTCAATATCGGAGACAAGATTGTTTATCCTATGCATGGAGCAGGGGTTATAGAAGCAATTGAAGAAAAAGAGATTCTTGGGGAAAAACAGAAATATTATATTATGAGAATGCCTATTGGTGATATGAAAGTTATGATTCCCTTAAATAATGTAAAAGAAATCGGATTAAGGTCTGTAATCAACCGTAATGAACTTGAACAGGTGTTTGATGTTCTTAAAGGAGAAAAATCAAATATGTCATCTAATTGGAACAGGCGTTACCGCGCCAATCTTGAAAAGATAAAAAGCGGTGATATTTATGAAGTTGCCGAGGTCGTAAGGAACTTGATGTTAAGAGATATGGAAAAGGGATTATCTACAGGTGAAAGAAAAATGCTTGAGAATGCTCGCCGAATCTTGATAAGTGAGATGGTTCTAGCAATGAGTATAGATGAAGTTGAAGCTGAAGCTATGATTAATGAAATATTCAGATAGGCGTCAGTTTATGGCGCTTTTTATTTTAAATTCCAAAATTTGCATTCTCAACATAGATTTTATTATAAAAATATTGTATAATGAAGAAAATATAGTTGAATAAACTGTACAGGAGGTGAATTTAATGATAGAAAAGATCGTAAGAACAATTCTAGTACTTATGGGAATGGTGTTGTTTTATCAGCTCACGGCTATCGGCTTAGGAATTGAATATACCAGCAGGTTCATTAGTGCTGAACCGGATTCTATATTGTTTTATGTGATATCAGCTATAGGGGCGGTTGTTGGGGGAATTATAATATTTATTATAAGCCCCTTGTTGATAAAATGGGGGAAAAACACTACAGATTGGATAGAATGCAGGCTTCAAAAAACCCCGATTACAGATATCATTTACGGGCTTCTAGGTCTTATAATGGGTCTTATAATAGCGAACCTCTTAGTAAGGGCTTTCTTGAGTATCCCATGGATCGGTAGCTACCTTCCTCTACTGGCAAATGTGGTTTTGGGATATCTAGGTATGAGTATAGCTATCAAGAAAAAAGATGAGTTTTCAAGTATGATACCTACTCTTCCTAAAGTTTTTTCAAAAGATAAAACTTCAGAAAACACAATAGTAGAAGCCAAACCCAAAATACTGGATACTAGTGTAATTATTGATGGCAGGATTGCTGATATCTGCAAGAGTGGTTTTATTGAAGGCAGCCTGATTATTCCAAGTTTTGTTCTCGAAGAATTAAGGCATATTGCTGATTCTTCCGATTTGCTCAAAAGAAACCGAGGAAGAAGAGGGTTAGATATATTAAATAAAATTCAAAAAGAATTAAATGTAAAAGTTGAAATATATGAAGGTGACTTTGAAGATGTTGCTGAAGTTGACAGTAAGCTTGTTAGGCTTGCTCAAAAATTAAACGGAAAAGTTATAACAAACGATTTTAATTTAAATAAAGTAGCTGAACTTCAAGGAGTTCCTGTCTTAAATATCAATGAACTTGCCAATGCAGTTAAACCGGTAGTGCTTCCGGGAGAAGAGATGCTTGTTCAGGTAATAAAGGATGGCAAGGAATCAGGCCAAGGCGTTGCGTATTTGGATGATGGTACAATGATAGTTGTTGATGGCGGTAAAAAACACATCGGAGAAACTGTAGGTGTTATGGTTACAAGTGTGCTGCAGACGGCTGCTGGCCGAATGATATTTGCAAAACCAAAGACAGATAATCACGCTATATAAATGGAGGATGTGAATCGATGAAGGTTTCTGCTATAATAGTTGCAGCCGGTCAGGGCAGCAGAATGGGAGCAAACATCAGCAAACAGTATTTACACTTATATGGAAAGCCAATTTTGGCCTATACATTAGAAATTTTTCATAGCATTTCAGTTCTTAATGAGATTGTCTTGGTGGTAGCAGAAAAGGACAGAAATTATTGCAAACAAAAAGTCCTGAGGAAAAATCAGTTTTATAGAATTAAATTAACTAATGGCGGCAAAACCCGCCAGCAGTCCGTATTTAACGGTTTGAAGACAGTATGTCCTCAAACCGATTTTGTGATAATTCATGATGGTGTAAGACCTTTTGTTAAAAAAGAAGAAGTACTTGAAGTGTTAGATGCAGCCATGAAATTTGATGCAGCAGCTCTTGCTGTGCCTGTTAAAGATACCGTTAAAAAAGTTAACAATGAGGGTTTTATTTTATCAACTTTAAATAGAGAGAAAATCTGGGCGGTTCAAACACCTCAGGTGTTTAGGTACAATCTTATAAAAGACGCTCATGAAAAAGCGATTCAAGATGGTTTTTCTGCTACAGATGATTGCATGCTTGTAGAAAGAAATGGAAATAAAGTTAAAATAGTAAAAGGTTCTTATGAGAACATAAAAATAACCACACCGGAAGACATCATTTTAGGTGAAGCTATTTTGGACTGGCGTTTAAGAAGTTGATACAGGAGTTGATATGATGCGTGTAGGGATAGGTTATGATGCACATAAGCTTTCTGAAAACCGTAGGCTTGTTTTAGGTGGAGTAGAAATACCATATGAAAAAGGCCTCTTAGGGCATTCTGATGCTGATGTTTTGATTCATGCAATAATGGACTCCCTTTTAGGTGCTTGCGGTAAGGGTGATATAGGTAAAATTTTTCCAGATACTGATGACAGCTTTAAAGATGTTTCAAGTCTTGTTTTATTAAAAAAAATCAGGGAGATAATATATGAAAACGGTTATTCTATAATAAACATAGATTCGGTTATAGTAGCACAAAAACCCAAATTATCAAAATACATACATAAAATGGTTGAAAACATTGCAGGCATCTTAGAAATATCAACAGATTGTGTGAATGTTAAAGCCACTACGACTGAAGGAATGGGATTTTGCGGTAAGGGTGAAGGCATTTCAGCATATGCTGTATCATGTTTAGATTCCAAAAATTAACTGAATAAGTCTTGTTTGAATATCAAACAATAAAAGGTGAGGATAAACTCCTCGCCTTTATTATTTTAAACACACCGAATTCCTTTTTGGATACGGGGGACCCGATGTTTTTGGGGTGAATCTTTTTATAAAAGTAGGGCTACCTTTCGGCCCGAACCCGTCAGCTAACCCCGGAGGTGTAGAAAGGAGGGAAAAAAATGAGACAAGTTGCTTATGCTGTAATAATTTTACTAGGATTGCTGCTTGTTATAAATGGCCTTTCAGTTTTTGATGTGGTTGATGACAGCAATATAGCTTATTCTTTTGAAGAAATTAAAACTAAAAAGGTTTTTTCGGATCATGTCGAGAAAACTGTTGTTGCATCATGGTATGGCCCCGGTTTTTACGGCAAAAAGACGGCAAGTGGAGAAATATATGAAGAGGATGATCTAACAGCTGCTCATAGAACACTGCCGTTTGGGACACATGTGAGAGTAGTAAATCCTTTAAACAACAAAAGTGTAATAGTGAGGATTAATGATCGGGGACCGTTTCAAAAAGACCGAGAAATAGACCTTTCAAAAAAAGCGGCAGAAAAAATCGGTCTCATTAAAGATGGAGTAGGTTTAGTTAAAATTCAAGTACTGATGTAAATATAAAAAAACAACAAAATCCCTGCAATAGTATTATTGCAGGGATTTTAAACGTAAGCTTCACAATGCTTTTAATGAGAATTTGCTATTTAACAACAGAAAGTGCTATAATTACTATGACAAATGTTGACAAAGTTTAAAAGGAGGTAAGATTAGTGCTAAGAGTTAGATTTGCTCCTAGTCCTACCGGTTATTTACATATTGGAGGAGCCAGGACTGCCCTGTTTAATTTTCTTTTTGCAAGACAAAATAAAGGAAAGTTTATTGTGAGAATAGAGGATACAGACCTTCAACGTTCAACTCTTGAATCAGAACAGGTTATAATTCGTGACTTGAAATGGTTGGGTATAGAGTGGGACGAAGGCATAGATAAAGGAGGCGAATATGGCCCATATAGGTCCACTGAAAGGATTGGGATATACAAAAAATATATAGACAGGTTGGTCAATGAGGGAAAAGCCTATTATTGTTACTGTACATCAGAAGAACTAGAATCAGAAAGAAAAAGATTGCTGGAAGAAGGCAAAATGCCTCGTTATTCAGGGAGATGCAGGAACCTTAGTGAAGAAGAAAAGAAACGGTTTGAGGAAGAAGGAAGAAAACCCACCATCAGGTTTAAGGTCCCACAAAATAAAACGGTTGTAGTTGAAGATATGGTACGGGGCAAAGTAGAGTTTGACAGCAATGGAATCGGAGATTTTATTATAGTTAAATCTGACGGAATTCCTGTATATAACTTTGCAGTAGTTATTGATGATTATTTAATGAAGATAACACATGTTATTAGAGGGGAAGAACATCTTTCTAATACACCCCGACAGATTCTGATATATAACGCATTAGGCTTTCCTTTGCCGAAATTTGCACATGTTTCGTTAATTCTTGGTAAGGATAGAACGAAAATGAGCAAGCGTCATGGCTCAACATGGGTAGAGCAATACAGAGATGAAGGATACCTCCCTGAAGCAATAGTTAATTTTTTGGCGCTTTTGGGATGGTCTCCTGAAGGGGAAAGAGAAATTTTTAGTATGGACGAACTTATTCAGCAGTTTTCATTTGATAGAGTTGCTAAAAATCCGGCGGTTTTTGATAAAGATAAGCTTAACTGGATGAATGCACATTATATAAAATCCAGTTCTGTGGACAGGATAACCAGGCTTGCTATTCCTTATCTGATTAAAGCGGGTTTTCTAAAAGAAGAAGAGATAGAATCTAAAAAAGATTGGGTCTGCAAAATAGTTGAAACACTTCAGGAAAACCTTACTGTTGTATCAGATATAGTGGAGAAAAGCCGTATGTTTTTTGATGATGAAATAAAACTGGAAGATGAACAGGCTAAACAAATTCTGAAATTGGGACATGTTCCAAATCTTCTGGATGAGTTTGAAAAACAGGTAATGGAAGCAGAGATAGTCGATGATGATTTTGCTAAAAAAGTATTTAAATCAATTCAAAAAGCTACAGGCATCAAAGGGAAGAACCTGTTCATGCCTATAAGGATAGCACTTACTGGTCAAGTTCATGGCCCGGAATTGGTATCTATAATAAGCATTCTTGGCAAACAAAAAATCCTTAATCGGATAAAATACGTAAGAGAACATTTTTTACCTGCTTGAAAAAGCAGGATTTTTTTATGATGTTATATATAAAAAAATTCATATGATAGAGTAAGATATTTATTTGACAAAAAAATAATATAGGAGTATAATTTGTTAAAAACAATTGTATACAATAATACAAACACACAAAAATACATACATGCAATAGAAACCAAAATTTTAAATAAGGGGGCTTAACCATGTTAAAAAAAGAGGGGCAGATAAGAATACCAGCAGGTTGTGCAATCAGCGGAATAATGAACAAAAAAGGAAAACGGTTTTCAGGGGAAATGATTATAGATTCAATTTCAGTAATGCATGAGCGGTCAAACGGTCTAGGCGGAGGATTTGCCGCATATGGAATATATCCTGACCATAAAGACAGTTTTGCGTTTCATCTGTTTTATGATAGCAAGGTTGCCCAGAGGGAGACTGAAGAGTTTTTGAAAAAATATTATGATATTGAGCTTGCAGAAGCTATCCCAACACGAAAGGTTTCTTCAATTAAAGATTCACCTATAATTATGAGGTATTTTGCCAAACCTAAAATCGATGAGCTTTATAAAAGCGAGCTTAACGAGGATGATTTTACAGTAAAGTTTGTTTTTAAAGTAAACAATGGAATTGATGGGGCGTTTGTTGTATCAAGCGGTAAAAACATGGGAGTGTTTAAAGCGGTAGGATATCCCGAAGATGTTGGAGAGTTTTATAAACTTGAAAACATGTACGGTTATATCTGGACTGCCCATGGGCGTTTTCCTACGAATACACCCGGTTGGTGGGGTGGTGCACATCCTTTTAACTTATTGGGTTATTCGGTGGTCCATAATGGTGAACTTTCGTCATATGGCAGCAATCGTGAATATTTAAGACAAAACGGCTATAAATGCAGTCTTCAAACCGACACAGAAGTTGTGGCATATTTATTTGACTTGTATTACAGGAAACATAAACTACCTGTTGATATTGTATGTAAAATTCTTGCGCCGCCGATGTGGGATGAGATAAACCGGATGCCTAGAGAACAGAAGAGGCTCTATAAATCACTGAGAGCAGTATATGGATTAGGTTTGATGAACGGGCCTTTCTCAGTCATAATTTCTACAGATACAGGTTTAATTGCACTGAATGATCGAATTAAGTTAAGGCCGTTAGTTGTTGCAAAAAAAGGAGATATGATGTTTATTGCAAGTGAGGAATCAGCCATAAGAGCGGTTTGTGAAAATCCTCAAAAGGTATGGCACCCTAGAGGAGGAGAGCCTGTGATAGAGCTACTTGATAAAACAGTATCCACATATATTGAACATAAATATATCAGGGAGGTTACTGCATGAGTTTGAGTTTTTTAACACCAGAGTTTATCGTCTTACGCGATCGAGAACGGTGTAACAACTGCGGCCTTTGTATAAAACTTTGTTCATTTCAGGCACATTATTATGGCGAAAAACAACAACGCGTGGTTTCTGATGATAAAAAATGTGTAAACTGTCAGTACTGTGTAGTAAAGTGCCCGAAAAATGCCCTTATTGTTAAGAAACATCCTTTGGAATTTCGGCAGCATGACTACTGGAATGATACGTCCATAAAGGATATATATAAACAGGCTGAAACCGGGGGAGTTCTCCTTACTGGAATGGGAAACGACAAAAAATTCCCCATATACTGGGATAAAATGGTTTTGAATGCCAGTCAGGTTACAAACCCTTCTATAGACCCATTAAGGGAACCAATGGAGCTGAAAACATTTTTAGGTAAAAAGCCCAGCAGATTAGAGGTCGATAATAAAGGAAACCTAATCAGTCATATGCCACCACAGCTAGAATTGGAGATTCCTGTGATGTTTGGCGGGATGTCTTTTGGGTCAATAAGCTATAATGCTTTTAAAGCACTGGCAACAGCAGCAAAGGAGGCAGGAACTTATTTTAACACAGGCGAGGGTGGGCTGCACAGGGACTTTTATGATTTTGCCGATAACACGATAGTCCAGGTGGCATCAGGGCGATTTGGTGTGAATCAAGAATATCTTGATCATTCTGCAGCAGTGGAAATCAAAATAGGTCAAGGGGCCAAACCGGGAATTGGAGGTCATCTTCCCGGGGAAAAAGTTGGTGAGGAAGTTTCGAAAACAAGAATGATTCCCATCGGGTCAGATGCGATTTCGCCGGCTCCCCATCATGATATATATTCGATAGAAGACTTGCGCCAGTTAATATATGCAATAAAAGAAACAACAGACTATAAAAAACCCGTTCTTGTGAAAATAGCTGCAGTACACAATGTGGCAGCAATTGCTTCAGGAATAGCTCGTGCAGGAGCTGATATTATCGTTATAGATGGATTCCGTGCTGGTACAGGTGCAGCACCTACACGGATACGTGACAATGTTGGGATACCTATAGAGCTGGCTATTGCGGCAGTTGATGACAGGTTAAAAGATGAGGGGATAAGAAATCAGGTATCAATTGTGGCTTCAGGTGGAATTAGGAACAGCAGTGATGTGATAAAAGCAATAGCACTTGGTGCTGATGCTGTATCTATTGCCACAGCAGCTTTGGTCGCTATGGGTTGCCATATGTGCCAGAAATGTTATACCGGAAAATGCAACTGGGGAATAACAACACAAAATCCTGAGCTTGTCAAACGGTTAGATCCGGATGAAGCTGCACGTAGGCTTATAAACCTGCTTAGGGCATGGTCTATTGAAATAAAAGAGATGCTCGGAGGAATGGGAATAAATGCCATAGAAAGTCTGAAAGGCAATCGGCTGATGCTTCGGGGTATTGGTCTTAGTGAGGTTGAATTAAAAATTCTGGGAATATCCCATGCAGGTGAATAGCTGTAGCGAAGGAGTGAAAAAATGATAAAAACAATAGATGCTTATGGCCTCTACTATAAAGATTTAAACAACATGATAAAAAAATATTACGAAAAAGGCATACAAGAATTCCGGTTGAAAAGGGTAAGCGGGCAGAGATATATTGGAAGTGGAATTCATGGCAAGCCGAACATAGTTATTGAAGGGACTCCGGGAAATGACCTTGCTGCTTTTTCGGATGGAGTTAATATAACTGTAAAAGGCAATGCCCAGGATGCTGTAGGAAACACAATGAATGACGGCAATTTGATTATTCACGGCCATGCAGGTGATACTGTGGGGTATTCCATGCGAGGAGGCAAAATATATATAAAATCTTATGCAGGCTATCGTGTTGGTATCCATTTGAAACAGTATCAGGACAAAATACCAGTTATAATAATAGGTGGCAGGGCAGGAGATTTTTTGGGCGAGTACATGGCAGGAGGGATCATTATAGTTCTTGGCCTTGATGTGGCTGCTGATGAAGAACTGGTGGGCAGCTATTGCGGAACAGGTATGCACGGCGGAGTGATGTATATTAGAGGTAATGTAGCACCGTATAAACTAGGCAAAGAGGTAAAATCGGACACTCTTAGCGAAAGTGATATGAAAGTTTTGAAAAAACATCTTTCAGATTATTGCAATGTTATGGGGCTAGACTTTAAAAAAGTTGTGTCAAAAACTTTTACGAAACTTTATGCTTATAACAAAAGGCCTTATGGAAAACTATATGCTTATTAAGCAGATTTGTTTTATGATTTAACATTTATGTTGTAAAAGTACAATATTAAGGTGTTAAAAAAAAGGAAATTCGCAGATGTCATAGAATATATAACATCAAAACACACTAATTTTTTGAGGAGGGTTTATTTTGCCTATTGTTCAAATTGAAATGATTGAAGGAAGAACTATTGAGCAAAAGCGTAAGTTGGTTAGCAGTGTAACTGAAGCAATATGTAATTCTGTAGATTGTCCTAAAGAAGCAGTTAGAATCATAATAAGAGAAATGAAGAAAGAAAATATTGCAGCAGCAGGCAAACTCTATACAGATAGATAAGCAGGCTGCTTGACTTTACAAAATATTAATAGTATAATATGTTACAAATTTACAGTATAATTAATATAATGTTTTAAAAGCGGTGAAGAGGATAAGTAGGTTTTACAGACCCCTACAGAGAGAAACCGTCACCGGTTGAGAGCGGTTTCAGGGAAGGGTAAAGCTGAAATTGCGCCTTGGAGCTTCGGTGGTGAACAGCAAGTAGCCATCGACGGGTTACCGTTATAAAAACGAGAGAGGGATTTTATTCCTAATCAGAGTGGGACCGCGAAGCTTTTCGTCTCTGAAGAGATGAAAAGCTTTTTGCTTTGGGAGGGAGGAAAATGCTTGAAACAATAAAAAGAGATATTGAAGTAATATTTGAACGTGACCCAGCTGCAAAAAGTGTGTTGGAAGTAATACTGTGCTATCCCGGCTTTCATGCATTATTGTTACACCGTATAGCCCATTATTTTTATAAGAAAGGTCTGGTGTTGTTGCCAAGGCTTATATCACATCTGAATCGTTTCTTGACAGGGATAGAGATTCATCCCGGTGCAAAAATAGGAAAAGGTTTTTTTATAGACCATGGCATGGGTATAGTGATTGGTGAAACAGCGGAAATAGGTGAAAATGTAACTCTTTACCAGGGCGTAACACTCGGAGGGACCGGAAAAGAAAAAGGAAAACGTCATCCCACTATAGGAAATAATGTTGTTATAGGTGCAGGCGCTAAAATACTGGGTCCTTTTAAAGTGGGTGATAATACGAAAATAGGGGCTGGAGCGGTGGTATTAAAAGAGGTGCCGCCTAATTCTACAGTAGTAGGAGTTCCTGGCCGTATAGTTGTTAGAAATTATGCCTCTGTAGATTTTACAGAAATAGACTTAAAACATAATGAACTGCCTGACCCGGTATCTGAAATCCTGGGATGTCTCCAGCGGAAAATAAAGTCTTTGGAGAACCGTTTGGAAAAACTGGAAGGAGGTAAAACCGTTGAAGATTTATAATACGTTAAGCAGAAGCAAAGAGGAGTTTATACCTCTAAAGGATAAAGAGGTTAAAATTTATGTATGCGGTCCCACCGTCTATAATTATTTTCATATCGGTAACGCGAGGGTTTTCCTTACATTTGATGCTTTTAGAAGATATCTCGAATACCGTGGCTATAAAGTCACTTTCGTACAAAATTTTACCGATATAGATGATAAAATGATAAAAAGGGCAAACGAAGAGGGAATCAGCGTAAAACAGTTGTCTGAACGATTTATTCAAGAATACTTTAAAGATGCCGATGCTCTGGGAATAAAAAGAGCTGATTATCATCCCCGAGCAACGGAAAACATACAGGATATTATTGAAATGATAAAACTTCTAAAGCAAAAAGGATATGCCTATGAGGTTGATGGCGATGTGTATTTTGAAACACGAAAGTTTAAAGAATACGGGAAGTTATCACATCAAAATCTTGATGAACTTGAAGCCGGAGCACGAATTGGAATAGATGAGAGGAAGAAAAATCCTATGGATTTTGCGTTATGGAAAAAAGAAAAGCCTGGAGAACCTTCCTGGGACAGTCCATGGGGTAAAGGTCGGCCCGGATGGCATATCGAATGTTCTGTAATGGCTAACAAATACTTGGGGGAGACTATTGACATTCATGCAGGTGGACCTGACTTGATTTTTCCACACCATGAAAACGAGATAGCTCAAAGTGAAGCCGCAACGGGAAAACCTTTTGCTAAATACTGGATGCATGTGGGATATCTTAATATAGATAATGAAAAAATGTCAAAATCTCTGGGCAACTTTTTAACTGTTAGAGAGGCACTGAGAAAATATGACCCTGAGGTTATCCGGTTTTTTATGCTTTCAGCTCATTATCGGAATCCGATAAACTTTAGTGAAGAATTGTTAGACCAATCAAAACGTGGATTAGACCGCTTGTATAACACCCTCATTAACCTGAGTCATTTAAAGGAGGCTGCTAAAGAAAAACCTCTCAGTTTTGAAGAAAAAGAATTTAACAAAAAATTAGATGGTTTTAAAGCTAAATATGTTGAAGCAATGGATGATGATTTTAATACTGCCGATGGAATAGCTGTAATTTTTGAAACAGCTCGAGAAGTAAATTCCAGTTTGAATATTGAATCATCTAAAACGGTTATTGATAAAGCTTATAACTTGATAAAAGAAATGGCTGGGGTGTTAGGGCTGTTGACTAAAGACGAACAAGGCCACTTGGATGAAGAAATTGAGAAAATGATAAGATTAAGGGAAGAAGCACGAAAACAAAAAAACTGGGTTGAAGCGGATAGGATAAGGGATGAACTTAGACAAAAAGGCATTATACTTGAAGACACACCAGCGGGTGTGCGATGGAAAATGGTATAAATTTTTTGGAATTTAATAAATTAATTAAGGGGGCTCTAGCTTTGAATGTTAAACTTTTAAACTATACACCGGATCCTGAGCGGGTTGTAGCTGCTGCCGCAAGGATGTGCTATTCACCAATAGGTGCCGAAAAAATTCTCGACGATTTTTCAAGAGAAGAAGTTGAAAAATTCTTAAGAAAGATCATTTCCATGGGACATTTATCACCTACTGAACATGCCTATTTTACCTTTAGCATTTCAGGCAGCAGGGTTTTAAGTCATCAGCTTGTACGGCACAGAATTGCAAGTTACTCTCAAAAATCTCAGCGTTATATTAAAGAAGAACAGTTTAATTATATAGTGCCTCCTGCCATACGTGCAAACGATAAAGCATTAAAAATTTATGAAGATCAAATTAGACAACTAAAGCAAACTTATAATAAGTTGCTTGAACTAGGTATTCATAAAGAAGATGCCAGGTATGTTTTACCAAATGCTTGCGAAACCAATATTATTTGCAGTTTTAATGCGCGTTCCCTTTTGAATTTTTTTAAACTGCGCTGTTGTAACCGTGCACAATGGGAGATCAGGGCACTGGCAAACAAAATGCTTAAAGAGGTAAAAAAAGTGGCTCCCATTCTTTTTGAGAAAGCCGGCCCGCCATGTGTCAGCGAAGGAGTTTGCCGTGAGGGGAATATGAGCTGTGGTAGATTAAAGGTGAGAAGAAATGGCTGATAAAATTGAAGGAAGAAATCCGGTATTAGAGGCTTTAAACAGCGGAAAACAAATAAACAAAATACTGGTGTCTAAAGGCAATAGAAAGGGGCCTATCAATAAAATAATAAATATGGCAAGAAACTTAGGGATACCTGTAGTTGAGGTAGCCAATCAAAAACTTGATTCTATATCAGAGTCTCATAACCATCAGGGGGTAATAGCTTTTGTTCCCCCTTATAATTATATCGAATTAAAGGACATCCTTAACCGGGCTTTTTCAAGCAATAGGACACCTCTTTTGATCGTTTTAGATAAAGTAAAGGACCCGCATAATCTTGGATCTATTATAAGAACGGCTGAAGTGGCAGGTGCTCATGGTGTTATTATTCCAAAACGGAGGTCTGCAGGAATAACAACAACAGTGGTCAAAACATCTGCCGGCGCAGTTGAATACCTTCCCGTTGCCAGAGTATCAAACATAGTTCAAACTTTAGAAATATTAAAAAAAGAAGGGTTTTGGATTGTGGGGGCTGATATGTCGGGAGAGCCGGTTTACAGAGTCAACCTTAAAGGCCCGATGACTTTAGTGATTGGGAGCGAAGGGGAAGGCCTATCAAGGCTTGTTAAAGAAAAATGCGATTATCTGGCTTCTCTGCCCGTGAAAGGGAAAATAAGTTCACTTAATGCGGCTGTAGCAGCAGCAATAATGATTTATGAAACTATAAGGCAAAACTATTATAGCGGAAAGGATTAGTAATTTAAATGGAATACCTTATTATAGATGGTTATAATGTAATAAACTCATGGCCTGAGCTTAAAGAGCTTAAAGAACACGATTTAGAAACAGCTAGGGAAAAGCTTGTTGATATGCTTGCACAATATCAGGCCCTAACAGGCGAACATTTGATTTTGGTATTCGATGCCCATATGGTAAAAGGTGGAAAACAACATATTGAACAATATGGGGAAATAGAGGTTGTGTTTACAAGGGAAGGAGAAACCGCAGACCATTTTATAGAAAGGTTAGTACATATGATAAATAACAAAGCCGTGGTAAGGGTTGTTACGTCTGATTGGACAGAACAGCAAGTTGTATTAGCAGCCGGAGGGGTTAGAGTATCTGCCCGTGAGTTCAGAGAAGAGCTTTTAAAACTTATAGAAGTAGCTCAAAAATACAACCTTGAATCAGAAAAGCATAGGCTGGAAAATATAGGCTATCGCCTAAAGGATGAGATAAGAGAAAAGCTGGAAAAATGGCGCAGGAAAAAGAGTTGATTATTGAGGAATGATGGCTTGACTATTATTTTTTTCATAGGTTATAATATTAATGGTTGCCCTTTTTAATTCTTTGCATGGAGGCGATGTGAGTGAGCGTCAGTTTGCAAAAGCAACCTGCCCATTGTTATGATGTTATGCTCGATGAAGAAATAGTTGAGGATGCTAAGGTTGGTAACACTCTTGCACAAGAATACTTAATAAACAAATATAGAAACTTTGTAAGAGCAAAAGCCAGGTCATATTTTTTGATTGGGGCTGATAGAGAAGATATTGTTCAAGAGGGCATGATTGGTTTATATAAAGCTATTCGTGACTTTAAGAAAGATAAACTTTCATCCTTTAAAGCGTTTGCAGAGCTTTGTATTACACGCCAGATTATAACAGCAATAAAAACAGCTACAAGGCAGAAACACATTCCGTTAAATTCTTATGTATCATTAAATAAACCTATTTACGATGAGGATTCAGACAGAACACTCCTGGATGTTTTAACCGGGGCAAAGGTAACAGACCCTGAAGAACTTATTATAAGCAGAGAAGAGTTTTGCGATATTGAAGAAAAAATGGGTGAGATTTTGAGCAAGCTCGAATGGCAGGTACTCATGTCTTATCTCGAAGGCAAATCATATCACGAAATTGCCAAAGAGCTTAAAAGACATGTAAAATCCATAGATAATGCTCTACAAAGGGTCAAAAGGAAATTAGAACGTTATTTAGAAGTTAGAGAAGCATGATACATGTATAGTAAAGAGTATACTGGTAAAAAGTTTAGAATAAATGAGAGCTTTTAAGATAAATTTGTATAATGCAAATTAATTCCCTGATAATGAATTATGAGAAAATTGACCTGTTATAATGCAAATCATATAATTATTAAAGTTGGCTTTAGAACTAATTATGGAGAGATTCCCGAGCTGGCCAAAGGGGGCAGACTGTAAATCTGCTGGCAAAGCCTTCGGTGGTTCGAATCCACCTCTCTCCACCATTGATTTTGCGGGAGTAGCTCAGAGGTTAGAGCACCAGCCTTCCAAGCTGGGGGTCGCGGGTTCGAATCCCGTTTCCCGCTCCATTTGAGAAATGAAAATAACGCGGGGTGGAGCAGTCTGGTAGCTCGTCGGGCTCATAACCCGGAGGTCGCTGGTTCAAATCCAGCCCCCGCCACCAACTATGCCCACGTAGCTCAGTAGGTAGAGCGTCGCCTTGGTAAGGCGGAGGTCACCGGTTCAATCCCGGCCGTGGGCTCCAAGTTTACCTTAAATGTTTGAAAAATTTGCTTTATTTGGATATAATATATCCGTAAATTATCATTTTACCTACATAATATTAACTAAAAGGAGGCAGGAGTATGGCAAAGCAAAAGTATGAGAGGTCGAAGCCCCATGTTAACATAGGGACGATAGGTCACGTAGACCATGGTAAGACGACATTGACAGCGGCGATAACATATGTATTATCGAAGAGAGGGTTAGCCCAAGCGACGGCATTTGATCAGATAGACAAGGCGCCGGAAGAGAGGGAGAGGGGAATAACGATAGCGACGGCGCATGTAGAGTATGAGACAGAGAAGAGGCACTATGCGCACGTAGACTGTCCTGGTCATGCGGACTATGTAAAGAACATGATAACAGGGGCGGCGCAGATGGACGGAGCGATATTAGTAGTATCGGCAGCAGACGGTCCGATGCCGCAGACGAGGGAGCACATATTACTAGCAAGGCAGGTAGGTGTGCCATATATAGTAGTATTTTTAAACAAAGCGGACATGGTAGACGATCCGGAGTTATTAGAGTTAGTAGAGATGGAAGTTAGGGAGCTTTTAAACGAGTATGAATTTCCTGGAGATGACGTGCCTGTGATAGTAGGTTCAGCGTTAAAGGCATTAGAGGATCCTGATGGGGAATATGCGGAGAAGATAATAGAGTTAATGGATGCAGTAGACGAATACATTCCCACACCTGAAAGGGACACGGACAAACCGTTTTTAATGCCGATAGAGGATGTATTCAGCATAACAGGAAGAGGGACAGTAGTAACAGGAAGAGTAGAGAGGGGCACATTAAAGGTAGGAGACGAAGTAGAGATAGTAGGTTTAATGGACGAGCCACGGAAGACAGTAGTTACTGGAGTAGAGATGTTCAGGAAGATACTGGATCAGGCGGTAGCCGGAGACAACATAGGTGCGTTGCTTAGAGGGGTAGACAGGGATGAAGTAGAGAGGGGTCAGGTATTAGCGAAGCCAGGGTCGATAAAACCGCATACACACTTCAAGGCACAGGTATATGTATTAACCAAAGAAGAAGGAGGAAGGCATACACCGTTCTTTAACGGATACAGGCCGCAGTTTTATTTCAGGACGACCGACGTAACGGGGGTAATAACATTACCTGAGGGAGTAGAGATGGTAATGCCAGGAGACAACATAACGATGGAAATAAAACTGATAACCCCGATAGCCATAGAGGAAGGTCTGCGTTTTGCTATTCGTGAAGGTGGCAGAACTGTCGGCGCAGGCGCTGTTGCTGAAATCATTGAGTAATATACACGGGGGCTGGTTAAACCAGTCCCCTGTTTTTATGTTTGTACATTCATATGATTTTACCAGGAAAAGTCATGAATAAGGAGGTTTATATGACTACACTTGTTTTTGCGTTACTTACAATGTTGTTCTGGGGAACTGCTCCTATATTCGGGAAAATTGGTCTGAAATCTATAGACCCATTAACAGCTCTAACAATAAGAAGTTTCTCAATAAGTCTGGTTTTACTTATAATTACTATATTAACAGGAAAACTGACAGGAGTTTTTCAGATTGGAATAAGGCCAATGGGGTTTTTAGTTGCAGAAGGTTTATTGGGTTCTCTAATAGGTCATTTTACGTACTTTTATGCACTCAAATATGGTGAAGCTTCCAAAATGGTACCCATAACTGCGGCTTTTCCTATGGTGACTGTTTTAGCAGCAATTGTATTTTTAAATGAAAAATTTACATTAAATAAATTAATAGGAACTCTGTTTATAATGGCAGGTATTTTGATTATTAAAAGTAAGTAAATAAGCTGAATAATTAAGGAAAATATTGGACAAAATATAAAATGAAGGCAAAACGGTTGATGGTTGACATTAAAAAAAAATTATGATAAATTGTATGAGTAACACTGCGCCAGGATAGAAACATCAAATATACATTTGTATATATATTGAGGAGGTGCAACTCAAATGAGAATCAACATAACTCTGGCCTGCACTGAGTGTAAACAGCGAAACTATAACACGAGTAAAAACAAGCGAAACGACCCCGACAGATTGGAGTTAATGAAGTACTGTAAATTCTGTAAAAAGCATACTTTACACAAAGAAACAAAATAGTTTATAATAGTTTATAATAGCTGTTTAATAATCATTTTGTTTTTTGATAATGTTAAGGATGTGAGAAAGTATGGTTACAAAAAAGAAAGAAGGAGCATTTTCCAGATTAATGAAGTTCCTTCGAGAGGTACGTGCGGAACTAAAAAAAGTAACCTGGCCTAATCGTAAAGAACTAACATCATATACTGTTATAGTATTTGCATCTGTGTTCATTGTTGCAGTGATAATTTGGATAGCGGATTCAATTTTTACACAAATGTTAGGTGTTTTTATTAAGTAAAAGGGAGGGAGGGGCTAGAAGCCCCTTGAGAATATGTCTAAAAACTGGTATGTAATACACACATATTCTGGGTATGAAAACAAGGTTAAAGCAAATCTTGAAAAACGAGTGGAATCCATGGGCATGCAGGATAAAATATTTAGAGTTCTGGTTCCTATGGAAAAACAAATTGAAATAAAAAACGGCAAAAAAAAGGAAACAACCAGAAAAATATTCCCGGGATATGTTATTGTTGAAATGATTGTTACTGATGATTCATGGTATGTTGTTCGTAATACGCCGGGAGTTACCGGCTTTGTAGGTTCAGGTACAAAACCGATTCCTTTGCAGGAAAGTGAAGTAAAGTCAATACTTAAACAAATGGGTATTGAAGATCCAAAACCAAAGGCAGATTACAAAGTTGGGCAATCAGTAAAAATCGTTTCCGGGCCATTTGAAAACTTTATTGGTAAGATTGAAGAAGTTAACCCAGAAAAAGAAAAAGTTAAAGTTATGGTTTCGATGTTTGGAAGAGAAATTCCAGTTGAACTTGATTATATACAGATAGAAAAAATATAATAGGAGGTGGGCTTAATGGCAAAAAAAGTTATAGGATTAGTTAAACTGCAAATACCTGCTGGTAAAGCTACACCTGCTCCTCCCGTAGGTCCGGCTTTAGGCCAGCATGGAGTTAATATAATGGGTTTTTGTAAAGAATTCAATGAAAAAACCGCAAAACAAGCAGGTTTAATAATACCTGTAGAAATAACTATTTATCAGGACAGGTCTTTTACATTTATCTGTAAAACACCTCCGGCAGCGGTGCTTCTTAAGAAAGCAGCCGGTATTGAGAAAGCCTCCGGTGAGCCCAACCGGAATAAAGTTGCTAAAGTAACTAAAAAAGACATTCAAAAAATAGCTGAACTTAAAATGAAAGATTTAAATGCTGCAAGCATTGAAGCTGCTATGAGAATGATTGAAGGGACTGCCAAAAGTATGGGCATAATAGTAGAAGGTTGATTTAAGAAAATATAGTGGGAGGGCAAAATCCGTTAATACCACAAAGGAGGAAACGATATGCCAAAAAGAGGAAAGAGGTATAAAGAAGCTTTAGCACTTGTTGATAGGACAAAACTTTATGATCCTGATGAAGCTATGGAGTTGGTTCAGAAAACTGCAAATGCTAAATTTGATGAAACAATAGAAGTTTCAGTAAAACTAGGAGTAAATCCCCGACATGCCGACCAGCAGGTCAGAGGCGCTGTAGTTTTACCTCATGGTACAGGCAAGACGGTTAAAGTGTTAGTGTTTGCGAAAGGTGATAAAGCAAAAGAAGCTGAAAATGCCGGAGCCGATTATGTGGGTGCTGAGGATATGATTGAAAAAATCCAAGGGGGATGGCTTGATTTTGATGTAGCAGTTGCAACTCCTGATATGATGGGTAGTGTTGGTAAACTGGGAAGAATATTAGGCCCTAAAGGTTTAATGCCAAACCCTAAATCCGGAACTGTAACTTTTGAGATTGAAAAGGCGGTAAAAGATATTAAAGCAGGTAAGATTGAATACAGAGTTGATAAAACGAGTATTGTTCATGCGCCAATCGGTAAAAAATCATTTGGAACTGAAAAACTTTTAGAAAACTTCAAGGTGCTAATGGAAGCTATAATAAAAGCACGACCAGCTGCTGCGAAAGGTCAGTATCTTAGAAGTGTAGTTATTTCAAGCAGCATGGGTCCGGGAATAAAAATAAATCCGCAAAAAGTAATAGATAAATAATATTTTCAGTTGCTCATTATAAAAATTAATGATATAATTTTACATGTTCAAAATAAAATATACAGTTTAGCTGTAGACAGTAGGTGCTGTTAAGCTTAAAGTTTTGCCTACCGAGGCTGTTTTATGAGGATTGATTCTAACTAACCTCCTGTATGTGCCTTTGTGTCTACAGGAGGTTTATTAATGAGGAGGTGATAAGCTAGTGGGCAATAGGGCAGTAAAGGAGCGTGTGGTAGAAGAAATTAGAGATAAATTTGAACGTGCCAATTCAGCTCTTCTTACAGATTATCGAGGTTTGAACGTAGCTGAAGTTACAGAACTTAGGAAACAGTTGAGGGAAGCAGGAATAGAATATAAAGTTGTTAAAAATACATTAACTCGTTTAGCTATAAAGGATTTTGATTATAGTGATGAACTTAAGGAGTTTCTACAAGGTCCTACTGCGATCGCATTCAGCTACGAAGATCCCGTCGCAGCTGCAAAAATATTATCAAAGTTTGCCAAAGACCATAAAAATTTAGAAATAAAGGTTGGACTGGTAGAGGGAAAAGTTGTAGATATTAATGGTATTAAAAATTTAGCAGACCTGCCTTCAAGAGAAGTGTTAATTGCAAAAGTTTTAGCAGGAATGCAGGCGCCTATTTCAGGTTTGGTAAATGTGTTAAATGGACCAATGCGGGGCCTTGTTTATGCTCTGCAGGCTATTAAAGATAAAAAACAATCATAAGAGATACCATATCAGGGAGGTGAAACAGAATGACTAAAGAAGAAATTATCCAAGCCATTGAAAATATGACTGTCTTGGAATTAGCTGAGCTTGTAAAAGAGCTTGAAGACAAATTTGGTGTTACAGCAGCTGCTCCAGTTGCTATGGCAGCAGTACCTGGTGCTGCAGAAGCTGCCCAGGAGGAGGAACAAACAGAGTTTGATGTTGTGCTCACAAGTGCTGGTGACCAGAAAATAAAAGTTATAAAAGCAGTAAGGGAAATTACAGGTCTTGGGCTAAAAGAAGCCAAAGCTCTTGTTGATGGAGCTCCAAAACCAGTTAAAGAAAAGGTTAGCAAAGAAGAGGCTGAATCAATAAAGGCTAAACTTGAAGAAGTCGGTGCAGGTGTTGAAATTAAATAATTCAGTGTTAAAGGGTCTAGTATCAAACAGACCCTTTAATTTTTATATAACCTTTGAAAAAGATTATGAAAATTTTCCTTGACAAAAAGTGAGTTATGTGATAATATTTGACATTGCAATTATTGTTTCTTTTAAATTAAATATTGTGCTTATTGCTTATAAGGAATAATAATTTTTTTCGATTATTAATTATAAAACTATGATAATCTTGCTAAGTAAATGTTTTTAATGTGAATAAAAATTCTGTTTTTAGGAAATATTATAATAGATACACCAAAGATGAAGAACCAAAAGCGAGGTTGATGGGGCTAATACCTTGCTTTTGGCTATTTTACTTTTATAAAACAAGGGGTGAGGATTATATATGGTACATCCTGTTAAGCTGGGTAAAAGAGTTCGGCAAAGTTTTTCAAAAATAGATTCGGTCATGGAACTACCAAACCTTATAGAAATCCAGCATGATTCCTACAAGTGGTTTTTAGAAGAAGGGTTAAAAGAGATTTTTGAAGACATATCGCCGATAGAAGATTTTACCGGAAACCTCATTTTAGAATTTGTAGACTATAAACTTGATGAAAACCCAAAATATTCTGTGGAAGAATGTAAAGAAAGAGATGTTACTTATGCTGCCCCATTAAAGGTTAGAGTTCGTTTGATTAATAAAGAAACCGGAGAAGTCAAAGAACAGGAAGTTTTCATGGGAGACTTTCCACTTATGACTGAAAAAGGGACGTTTATTATAAACGGAGCTGAAAGAGTAATAGTAAGTCAGCTTGTAAGGTCACCTGGTGTTTACTATAGTGAACAAATAGATAAAAACGGGAAAGTTCTTTTTTCAGGGACGGTTATTCCGAATCGAGGCACATGGCTGGAAATGGAAACTGACAGCAATGAAATTGTTTATGTAAGGGTTGATAGAACGCGAAAACTGCCTATTACGGTATTGATAAGGGCTCTAGGTTATGGAACCAATAGCGATATTATTGAACTGTACGGTGAAGATGAAAGAATAAAAAAAACATTTGATAAAGATAATACAGATAGTGAAGAGGAAGCATTGTTAGAAATATACAAAAGGCTAAGACCAGGTGAACCTCCCACTGTAGAAAATGCAAGGTCTTTATTGGAAAGTATGTTTTTTGACCCCAAACGATACGACCTTGCAAATGTTGGTAGATACAAGTTTAACAAAAAACTTGCAATCAGGAAACGGATTGTGGGTTTGAAAGCAGCCGAAACTATTGTTCATCCTGAAACGAAAGAAATTATAGTGGAATCAGGCCAAAAAATATCCCGTAAAATGGCATTAGAAATAGAAAAGGCAGGAATAAATGAAGTTAGAGTAATTGCACCTGATGGCAGTGTAGTTAAAGTATTAGGAAACGGTTTTAAAAAAGAAAATAATGAAGTTAAACCCAGAGACGAAAAGTACATTACAAAAGAAGATATCATCGCCTCTATAAACTATTTATTAAACCTTTTTCATAAAATAGGCTCAATTGATGATATAGACCATCTCGGCAATCGCCGATTAAGGTCTGTGGGTGAACTTTTGCAAAACCAGTTTAGGATTGGCCTTGCGCGGATGGAGCGAGTTGTTAAGGAACGAATGACAATCCAAGATGTTGATGTAATAACCCCTCAAGCGTTAATTAATATACGGCCTGTTGTAGCAGTTATTAAAGAGTTTTTCGGAAGCAGTCAGCTTTCTCAATTTATGGACCAAACAAATCCTCTTGCGGAACTGACACATAAACGACGACTTAGTGCTTTAGGCCCAGGTGGATTAAGCCGTGAAAGGGCAGGTTTTGAGGTTAGAGATGTTCATCATTCACACTATGGAAGAATGTGCCCAATTGAAACCCCTGAAGGGCCTAACATCGGTCTTATAGGTTCATTAAGTACGTATGCTCGGATAAATGAATATGGGTTTATAGAGACTCCATACCGTAAAGTAGATAAAGAACGAGGGGTAGTTACTGATGAGATTGAGTACCTTACCGCTGATGAAGAAGATGAGTATATAATTGCACAGGCAAACGCTCCACTTGATGATGAAGGCAGGTTTGTACACAAAAGAGTTACGGCAAGGCATCGTGATCAAATCCTTGTAGTTCCCTCAGAGGAAATAGATTACATGGACGTGTCCCCAAAACAGTTGGTTAGTGTCGCTACATCTCTTATACCTTTCTTAGAGAATGATGATGCTAACCGCGCATTAATGGGATCAAACATGCAGCGACAGGCTGTGCCTTTGCTCACCACAGAAGCACCCCTTGTAGGAACAGGGATCGAATATAAAGCGGCGCTGGATTCTGGTGTTGTTATCGTGGCAAAAAATGATGGTGTTGTGGAGAGAGTGACCGCAAGGGAAATAGTTATTAGAAAAACTGATCTAAGCTCTAATGATACTTCTGCTGTTGATGTTTACAAACTTCAAAAATTTATGAGGTCAAATCAAGGTACCTGTATAAACCAGAAACCTATAGTTAAAAAAGGCATGAAAGTCAAAAAAGGAGATGTTATAGCTGATGGCCCTTCTACAGATATGGGAGAACTAGCTCTAGGTCGTAATGTTTTGATTGCATTTATGCCGTGGGAAGGATATAACTATGAAGATGCTATTTTGATTAGTGAAAAACTTGTTAAAGATGATGTGTTTACTTCAATTCATATTGAAGAATACGAAGCTGAAGCTCGTGACACTAAGTTAGGCCCTGAGGAAATAACGAGGGATATTCCTAACGTTGGAGAAGATGCCTTAAAGGACCTGGACGAAAGGGGAATAATTCGTCCGGGAGCGGAAGTCAGAGCTGGAGATATACTTGTAGGGAAGGTTACACCTAAGGGAGAAACTGAGCTGACGGCTGAAGAACGATTACTTCGAGCGATATTCGGAGAAAAAGCCCGTGAAGTAAGAGATACGTCATTAAAAGTACCACATGGTGAATCTGGTATTGTTGTGGATGTTAAAGTTTTTTCCAGGGAAAATGGCGATGAGCTACCTCCCGGAATAAATAAGCTTGTAAGAGTGTATATAGCTCAAAAACGAAAAATATCTGAAGGAGATAAAATGGCTGGACGCCATGGAAACAAAGGAGTAATATCGAAAATCCTTCCTGAAGAAGATATGCCGTTTCTACCAGACGGTACACCTGTTGAAATTGTATTAAATCCATTAGGAGTTCCGTCTAGAATGAATATAGGTCAGGTTCTCGAAACTCATTTAGGTTGGGCTGCAAAAGCTTTGGGATGGCATGTGGCTACTCCGGTTTTTGATGGCGCTACTGAAGAGGAATTGATTGAGACATTTAAACTCGCTAAATTACCTGAAAATGGAAAAACTGTTCTTTATGACGGAAGAACTGGAGAACCTTTTGATAACCCTGTTACTGTAGGTTATATGTACATGTTAAAACTTGCTCACCTTGTGGATGACAAGATTCATGCAAGGTCAACAGGGCCTTATTCGCTGGTGACGCAGCAGCCCTTAGGAGGAAAAGCCCAGTTTGGCGGGCAGAGGTTTGGAGAAATGGAAGTTTGGGCTTTAGAAGCATATGGAGCTGCATATACCCTGCAGGAACTTTTGACTGTAAAATCTGACGATGTTGTGGGAAGGGTTAAAACATATGAAGCAATTGTGAAAGGGGAAAACGTTCCAGAACCTGGAGTTCCTGAATCTTTTAAGGTTTTAATAAAAGAACTTCAGAGTTTGTGTCTTGATGTAAAGGTTCTTTCCGAAGAACAGGAAGAAATAGAAATAAAAGAATCTGATGACGATGATGAAGATACATTAGAAGAACTTAAAGTTAATATAGAGGGTACGGAAGAAAGAAATGATGATAATGATCAGCAGGAAGAAGTCGATGAAGATTATGAAGAATCTGAAGACATTGATTTGGATGATGAAGACCTCAACCTAGACGATGAAGATGATTTGGTTGTTGAAGATGAATTTGGTGATGATTACCAACACAGTGATTACAATGATGAAGATGATGATTTTTACAAGTAGGGAAGATGGTATAATAATTAATTAACGGGTTTCTAAAAACTCAGAAGGGAGAGAGGCCATTGTTAGACCTTAATAATTTCGAATCAATACGTATAGGATTGGCTTCACCTGAACAGATTCGCGAATGGTCTCGAGGCGAGGTAAAAAAACCTGAAACGATAAATTACAGAACATTAAAGCCGGAAAAACAGGGATTATTTTGTGAAAAGATTTTTGGCCCAATCAAAGACTGGGAGTGCCATTGCGGAAAATACAAAAGGGTAAGGTATAAAGGAATAGTTTGTGATAAATGTGGTGTTGAAGTCACGAAATCAAAAGTTCGACGTGAAAGAATGGGTCATATTGAGCTTGCTGCACCGGTATCCCACATATGGTATTTTAAAGGTATTCCAAGCCGTATGGGTTTGATACTGGATATGTCTCCGCGTTCGCTGGAAAAAGTGCTTTATTTTGCAAATTACATTGTTATTGATCCAGGTGACACGCCTTTGATGAAAAAACAATTACTCACAGAAAAAGAATATAGAGAATATCGTGATAAATATGGAAAAGCTTTTAAAGCAGGTATGGGTGCAGAGGCTATTAAACAATTGTTAGAAGAGATTGATCTTGATAAACTTGCAAAACAGCTTCGTAAAGAACTAAAAGAATCATCAGGCCAAAAAAAGGTTCGGAGTATCAGGAGGCTAGAAGTTGTTGAAGCTTTTAGGAAGTCCGGGAATCGACCGGAATGGATGATTCTGGAGGTTATACCTGTGATTCCTCCAGATTTACGACCTATGGTCCAATTAGACGGAGGCAGATTCGCTACTTCAGATCTTAATGACCTTTATCGCAGGGTTATAAACAGAAACAATCGCCTTAAGAGGCTTCTGGATTTAGGAGCACCTGATATCATTGTAAGAAATGAAAAGCGAATGCTCCAGGAAGCTGTTGATGCTCTTATTGATAACGGACGCAGAGGGCGTCCCGTTACAGGGCCGGGTAACCGACCTTTAAAATCTTTAAGCGATATGTTGAAAGGTAAACAAGGGCGATTCCGCCAGAATCTATTGGGGAAAAGGGTGGATTATTCCGGCCGATCTGTTATAGTTGTAGGCCCTGATCTTAAACTATATCAATGTGGCCTGCCGAAAGAAATGGCATTAGAGCTTTTTAAACCCTTTGTAATGAAAAAACTTGTCAAAGAAGGCTTTGCTTCGAATATAAAAAGTGCAAAACGTATGGTAGAAAGGGTTAAGCCTGAAGTATGGGATGTTTTGGAAGATGTTATAAAGGAACACCCTGTACTTTTGAACAGGGCACCTACGCTTCATAGATTGGGTATTCAGGCGTTTGAGCCGATACTTGTTGAAGGCAGGGCAATACAGATACATCCGCTGGTATGTACAGCATATAACGCTGACTTTGATGGTGACCAAATGGCAGTTCATGTCCCTCTATCTGCAGAAGCCCAAGCTGAAGCAAGGTTGCTTATGCTTTCTGCTCATAACATTTTAAAACCCCAGGATGGCCGACCGGTAGTCACACCTACCCAAGATATGGTTATTGGTTGTTATTATCTAACTATTGATAAAGACGGCGCTAAAGGTGAGGGTAGAGTTTTTAAAGATTTTAATGAAGCTATCATGGCATACCAAACTGGAGCAGTGGAACTTCACGCAAAAATAAAAGTAAGGGTTACCAAGGAAATAGATGGTAGAAAAGTATCAAAATTAGTGGAAACCACACCTGGAAGGATAATATTGAATGAAGTAATTCCACAAGACCTGGGATTTGTAGATAGAAGCAATCCTGACATGTTGTTTGAACCTGAATTGAATAGACTTGTAGACAAAAAAATATTAGGGAAAATCGTTGCACGTTGTTATAGAAAACACGGTACCACTACCACTGCTAGAGTTCTTGATGCATTGAAAAAACTAGGTTTTGATTATGCTACAAAAGCCGGTCTTACCATTGGCGTTACAGATTTAGAGATACCCTCCCAGAAAGAAGAAATTCTATCTAAAGCTGACGAACAGGTAGATGAAGTTGAACTTCAGTTTAGAAGAGGTCTAATTTCTGAAGAAGAAAGATATGAAAGAGTTATAGATATCTGGACTAAAGCAACAGAGAAAGTATCTGAGATGCTGATGAAATCTCTTGACAAATTTAATCCGGTCTACATGATGGCCAATTCGGGCGCTAGAGGTAACCAACAGCAGATCCGCCAGCTTGCAGGAATGAGAGGGCTTATGGCTGATCCTTCGGGTAAAATAATTGAACTGCCTATAAGAGCTAATTTCCGAGAAGGGTTAACGGTGCTCGAATATTTTACATCAACTCATGGTGCTAGAAAAGGGCTTGCAGATACAGCACTTAGAACAGCGGACTCAGGTTACTTAACCAGGAGGTTAGTAGATGTTAGCCAGGATGTTATTGTTCGAGAAACTGATTGCGGCACTACGGAAGGTATTGTAGTAAAAGAAATAAAAGACGGTGGAGAAGTCATTGAATCTTTGGAAGATAGGATTATTGGACGTATAGCGGCAGAAGACATAATTCACCCTGAAACAGGAAATATCATTGTACCTGCTCAGCAAGAAATAGATGAAGACACTGCGCAGGAAATAGTTGAAGCAGGTATTACCCAGGTAAAAATACGTTCAGTTTTTACCTGCAGAACACGTCACGGAGTATGTGTCAAATGTTATGGCAGAAACCTAGCTACAGGTAAGATTGTTGACATTGGTGAAGCAGTAGGAATAATAGCTGCTCAATCAATAGGCGAACCTGGAACACAGCTTACAATGCGTACATTCCATACAGGAGGTATCGCTGGAGATGATATCACCCAGGGTCTGCCAAGGGTTGAGGAACTTTTTGAAGCCCGTAAGCCTAAAGGTCAGGCTATCATATCCGAAATTTCAGGAAAAGTTAAGGTAATAGAAAGCAGAAAAAAACGTGAAATACAGATAACTGCAGATAACGGAGATAAAAAGGTTTATCAGATACCTTACGGCGCAAGACTGAAGGTTGAAGACGGAGCAACTATTGAAGCCGGTGATGAACTAACTGAAGGGTCGGTAAATCCGCATGATATTCTTAAAATTAAAGGAGTTTATGGGGTTCAAGATTATCTATTACAGGAAGTGCAAAAAGTTTACAGGCTTCAGGGAGTAGATATAAATGATAAACATATTGAAATAATCATTAGACAGATGTTGAAAAAGGTCAAGGTTGAAAATGCGGGAGATACCGATTTGCTTCCAGGCAGTCTGATAGACATATTAGAATTTGAAGAAGAAAACAATAAAATAATAAAACAAGGAGGCAAACCAGCTGAAGCTCGACGGGTGCTTCTTGGAATAACCAAAGCATCGCTTGCAACAGATTCCTTCCTGTCAGCTGCTTCTTTCCAGGAGACAACCAGGGTATTAACAGATGCTGCTATTAAAGGAAAAATAGATCCGTTATTGGGTTTAAAAGAAAACGTTATCATAGGCAAACTGGTTCCAGCCGGAACCGGCATGAGCCGCTATAGAAACATAAAAATAGAAACAGAAAACCAGAAAAAGGCTGAATTAACAGTTTCAGACTGAATGGCAGGTGTTTGGTTAATAGCTGTTGACAGCCGATAACAATGATGCTAAAATATATAGGTGTGTTGCCTAAAGGAGGTCTTGCTGATGCTTGAAAAGCTTAAATCAGCCAAAAACAAAGTTGTCGGCACCAAGCAAACCACCAAAGCTGTTGACAAAGGTAAAGCAACTTTAGTTTTTGTAGCTGATGATGCTGAAAGCCGTATTAAAGACCCTTTACTAAAAAAATGTGAAGAAAAATCCATTAAAGTTATACATGTAACTACAATGAAAGAATTAGGGGAGGCATGTGGGATTTCGGTAGGAGCGGCTGCAGCTGCTCTTTTAGATGAATAATTAAACTTTAATCCTTTCCCCTTCTCATTGAAGGGGAATTTTTATAGTTTTTCGTTACAGGGTGTGCTCCATATAAGGTTTTAATACTAGATTGAATTGTTTATCGGAAGGAGGTGTGACTAGTGCCGACCATTAACCAGCTTATTCGTAAAGGCAGACAAAAAGTAGAAAAGAAATCAACAGCCCCTGCTTTAAAGGAAAGTCCACAAAAGCGAGGTGTTTGTACAGCTGTAAAAACCACAACACCTAAAAAGCCGAATTCTGCCCTCCGAAAAATTGCTAGGGTCCGATTAACTAATGGTATTGAAGTAACAGCTTACATTCCAGGAATCGGACACAATCTACAGGAACACTCTGTTGTTCTCATTAGAGGAGGAAGAGTTAAAGACCTGCCTGGAGTAAGATATCATATTGTTAGAGGAACGTTGGATACCGCAGGTGTTCAGGATAGAAAACAGGCAAGGTCAAAATATGGCGCTAAACGGCCGAAATAATATTTTGCTTGTTTAGCGGATGTTAATATTATTTTAAGGAGGGAAGACTATGCCTAGAAGAGGTCATGTGCCAAAAAGAGATGTTCTACCAGACCCCTTATACGGCAGCAAACTGGTAACAAAGCTAATAAACCAGATTATGCTCGATGGGAAGAAAGGCAAAGCACAGGCTATTTGCTATGGGGCTTTTGATATAATCAGGGAAAAGACCGGGAAAGACCCTCTAGAAGTATTTGACCAGGCAATGAAGAATGTCATGCCGATTTTAGAGGTCAAAGCCAGAAGAGTTGGTGGGGCTACTTACCAGGTCCCTGTTGAAGTAAGAGCTGACCGAAGGACCACTTTAGGAATTCGGTGGATAGTTTCTTTTGCCCGAAACCGGGGAGAGAAGACCATGAAAGAAAGACTGGCTGCTGAAATTATGGATGCTGCAAACAATATGGGAGCATCAGTTAAAAAGAAAGAAGATACTCATAAAATGGCTGAAGCAAACAAAGCTTTTGCACACTATCGATGGTAATACTACCACCTCTGCTGAACTGAGAACGGCTGTAGTATACAAGCAGTGATAGGTGAAGTATATGCAGACTATATGTAGAAAGGAGGAAGGACTATGCCTAGGCAGTTTACACTTGATAAAATACGAAATATAGGTATAATGGCACATATTGATGCAGGCAAAACAACCACAACGGAGAGAATACTGTTTTACACCGGGAAAGTTCATAAAATGGGTGAGGTACATGATGGAGCTGCGGTTATGGACTGGATGGAGCAAGAACAAGAGCGCGGCATTACAATAACATCAGCTGCAACCACCTGTTTTTGGAAAGGGCATAGGATTAACATCATTGACACGCCAGGGCACGTGGATTTCACTGTGGAAGTAGAAAGGTCTCTACGCGTTCTCGATGGTTCAGTAGCTGTTTTTTGTGCTAAAGGTGGTGTTGAGCCCCAATCTGAGACAGTTTGGCGGCAGGCAGACAAGTATAGGGTACCTCGTATAGCCTATGTAAATAAAATGGATATTATGGGTGCAGATTTCTTTAATGTTGTGAAAATGATAAAAGAAAGATTAGGAGCAAATCCAATACCAATCCAATTGCCCATTGGATCAGAAGATTCTTTTAAAGGAATAATCGACTTAATTAAAAACAAAGCCATATATTATTTAGATGATTTGGGCACAAGAAGCAGTGAAAATGATATACCCGATAATATGAAACAAATTGCAGCAGAATATAGAGAAAAATTGATTGAAGCAGTTGCTGATCAGGATGATGAACTGATGTTAAAATATCTTGAAGGTGAAGAAATCACAGAAGATGAAATACGTAAAGTGTTAAGAAAAGCTACGCTTAGTGTTAAAATGGTTCCTGTATTATGCGGCTCATCATACAAAAACAAAGGTGTTCAGCTTTTATTGGATGCTGTTTGCGATTATTTACCTTCACCCTTAGATATACCACCTGTTAAAGGGATAATGCCTGATTTAGGAGAAGAAGATCAAAGAGAAGCCAGCGATGATGCTCCTTTTTCCGCTTTGGCTTTCAAAATCATGACAGACCCCTATGTGGGCAAATTGACTTTTTTCAGAGTTTATTCAGGTGTTTTGAAGTCAGGGTCTTATGTATACAATTCAACAAAAAACAAAAAAGAGCGTATAGGAAGAATTCTCCTAATGCATGCTAACCATCGAGAAGAAACAGATGAAGTTTGTACCGGAGATATTGCCGCAGCTGTCGGATTAAAAGAAACCACCACCGGTGATACACTTTGTGATGACAAAAACCCCATTATACTTGAATCCATGAAATTCCCTGAACCGGTGATATCAGTGGCTATCGAGCCAAAAACAAAAGCAGATCAAGAAAAAATGGGAATTTCATTACAGAAACTCTCAGAAGAAGACCCTACATTTAAAACACATATTGATAATGAAACAGGCCAGACGATTATATCAGGTATGGGTGAACTTCATCTTGAGATAATTGTAGATAGATTATTAAGAGAGTTTAAGGTGTCTGCAAATGTAGGCAAACCTCAAGTGGCTTACAAAGAAACTATTCGCAAAAAAGTCAAAACCGAGGGTAAGTTTGTGCGTCAGAGCGGTGGTAGAGGTCAATATGGCCATGTGATTATGGAAATAGAACCCCTTTCACCTGGTGAAGGGTTCAAGTTTGAAAACAAAATTGTTGGAGGCACGATACCTAAAGAATATATTCCGGCTGTTGAAGCGGGCATAAAAGAGGCCATGGAAAACGGCACTTTAGCTGGATATCCTGTTATAGATGTAAAAGCAACTCTTTTTGATGGTTCATACCATGAGGTGGACTCTTCTGAAATGGCATTTAAAATAGCCGCATCTATAGCTTTTAAGGAAGGCATGAAAAAGGCTAACCCCGTGTTGCTTGAGCCGGTTATGAAAGTTGAAGTGGTGGTGCCTGAAGAATTTATGGGTGATGTTATGGGTGATATTAATTCACGCAGAGGCAGAATTGAGGGTATTGAACCCAGAGCAGGAGCCCAGGTAATTCGAGCATATGTTCCACTAGCTGAGATGTTTGGTTATGCCACCGACCTTAGATCTAAGACTCAGGGGCGTGGAACTTATACTATGCAATTTTCACATTATGAAGAAACACCCAAGAATATAACTGAAAAAATTATTAAAGAATAAGGAGGATGACTGTAATGGCAAAGCAAAAGTATGAGAGGTCGAAGCCCCATGTTAACATAGGGACGATAGGTCACGTAGACCATGGTAAGACGACGTTGACAGCGGCGATAACGTATGTATTAGCGAAGAGAGGGTTAGCGCAAGCGACGGCATTTGATCAGATAGACAAGGCGCCGGAGGAGAGGGAGAGGGGGATAACGATAGCGACGGCGCATGTAGAGTATGAGACAGAGAAGAGGCACTATGCGCATGTAGACTGTCCGGGTCATGCGGACTATGTAAAGAACATGATAACAGGAGCGGCGCAGATGGACGGTGCGATATTAGTAGTATCGGCAGCAGATGGTCCGATGCCGCAGACGAGGGAGCACATATTACTGGCGAGGCAGGTAGGAGTGCCATATATAGTAGTATTTTTAAACAAAGCGGACATGGTAGACGATCCGGAGTTATTAGAGTTGGTAGAGATGGAAGTGAGGGAGTTGTTGAACGAGTATGAATTTCCTGGGGATGACGTGCCGGTAGTAGTAGGTTCAGCATTAAAGGCATTAGAGAATCCGGAAGGAGAAGATGCGGAGAAGATAATAGAGCTAATGAATGCGGTAGACGAATACATTCCCACACCTGAAAGGGACACAGACAAACCGTTTTTAATGCCGATAGAGGATGTATTCAGCATAACGGGTAGAGGGACAGTAGTAACAGGAAGAGTAGAGAGGGGTACATTAAAGGTAGGAGACGAAGTAGAGATAGTAGGGTTAATGGACGAGCCTCGGAAGACGGTAGTCACGGGAGTAGAGATGTTCAGGAAGATACTGGATCAGGCGGTAGCTGGAGACAACATAGGGGCACTGCTTAGAGGAGTAGACAGGGACGAAGTAGAGAGGGGTCAGGTATTAGCGAAGCCTGGATCAATAAACCCGCATACTCACTTTAAAGCACAGGTATATGTATTAACCAAAGAAGAAGGTGGAAGGCATACACCGTTCTTTAACGGATACAGGCCACAGTTTTATTTCAGGACGACCGACGTAACGGGGGTAATAACACTACCTGAGGGAGTAGAGATGGTAATGCCTGGAGACAACATAACGATGGAAATAAAACTGATAACCCCGATAGCCATAGAGGAAGGTCTGCGTTTTGCTATTCGTGAAGGCGGTAGAACCGTCGGCGCAGGCGCTGTTACTGAAATCATTAAGTAGTTTTAAAATATTAATAAAAAGAAGAAACGGAGATTAAGCTCCACTTCTTCTTTTTATTTGATGTGTAAAAAGGAGGGATAATTCTATGGCTCAACAGAAAATTAGGATACGATTAAAAGCTTTTGATCACAAGATTTTAGATCAATCGGCTGAAAAGATAGTTGAAACGGCTAAGAAAACAGGGGCTAAGGTGTCCGGGCCGGTACCTCTTCCTACTGATAAGAGCATATTTACTATTTTGCGAGCTCCTCATAAGTATAAGGATTCTCGTGAACAGTTTGAAATGAGAACCCACAAAAGACTAATTGATATAAAAAATCCCACACCAAAAACTGTTGATTCACTTATGAGGTTAGATTTGCCTGCAGGGGTTGATATCGAAATTAAATTGTAAAACGTTTTCTAACATCCAAAAGGGAGGTGGCGACAATGGAAAAAGCAATTTTAGCTACAAAAATAGGTATGACTCAAATTTTTGATGAAAACGGGGAAGTGATTCCTGTTACCGTAGTAGAAGCCAAACCATGTGTTGTCGTTCAAAAAAAGCTTGAAGAAACCGATGGTTATAAGGCGATTAAAGTAGGTTATGGTGAAGTTAAACCAAATAAAGTCAATAAACCCATAAAAGGACAGTTTGATAAAGCCAAGGTTTCTCCCCGAAAATACCTTAGAGAGTTTAGAGTAGATGATGTTGACAAATACGAGATCGGTCAAGAAATAAAAGTGGATATTTTTAAGCCAGGAGAAAGAGTAGATGTTTCCGGGATATCTAAAGGGAAAGGTTTTGCAGGTGCCATAAAAAGATGGAATTTTAACAGAGGGCCTATGGGCCATGGTTCAATGTACCATAGGAGACCTGGATCCCTTGGAGCAACAGATCCGGCAAGGGTTTTCAAGGGCAGAAAGCTGCCGGGACGAATGGGCGGTAAAAAGGTGACGGTACAAAACCTTGAAGTAGTTAAAGTAGACCCTGAAAAAAACCTTATGCTCATAAAAGGAGCAGTCCCAGGAGCAAAAAAAGCGCTGCTCTTAATCAAAAATACTGTTAAAAACAACAAATAATTTCCCCAACGACCCCAAATGGGAAAGGAGGATAAGCTATGCCTAAAGTAGGTTTATATAATATAAACGGTGAAGAAGTAGGAGAAATAGAATTAAGTGATGAAGTGTTTGGCGCTGAGGTTCGAAGCGATATCCTTCACCAGGTAGTTACCATGCATCTTGCTAATAAACGACAGGGTAATGCTTCTACGAAAACCCGTGCCGAAGTAAGTGGAGGAGGCCGCAAGCCATGGAGGCAAAAGGGAACAGGTCGAGCCCGTCATGGCAGCATAAGGTCGCCAATTTGGACGGGTGGTGGAATTACTTTTGGGCCAAAACCGAGGGACTACGGGTTTAAACTGCCTAAAAAGGTAAAGAGGCTTGCGCTAAAATCCGCTCTTAGCGCCAAAGTAGAAGACAAAGAATTGATTGTTTTAGATAAACTTGAGATGGAAAAACCTAAAACAAAAGATTTTGTAAATATATTGAAAAACCTAAAAATAGACAAAAAAGCGCTGGTGGTATTAGCAGACAAAGATGAGAATGTCATCAAATCAACACGGAATATGCCTGGTGTTATGACGGTTTCCGTTAACATTCTTAATGTTTATGACATCCTTAATCATGACAATCTTATCTTAACAAAAGATGCTGTTAAGAAGATAGAGGAGGTGTATGCATAATGGCTTATGCACATGATATCATTAAAAGGCCCATAATTACTGAAAAAAGTATGACTCAAATGGCCGATAAAAAATACACCTTCGAAGTTGATATTAAAGCAAATAAAATTCAGATCAAAAAGGCTGTGGAAGAAATCTTTGGTGTGAAAGTTAAAAAAGTCAACACAATGCGTATGAAAGGAAAGAGAAAAAGATTAGGAAGATACGAGGGTAAAAGACCAGACTGGAAAAAAGCTATAGTTACTTTAACTGAGGACAGTAAAAAAATCGAATTCTTTGAGGGCATGTAGTTGGGAGTTTTTGTAATTGTGATTAGATAAAGGAGGGAAAAGTTGTGGCAATAAAGAAATTCAAGCCGACTTCCCCAGCTCGCAGGTTTATGACTGTATCTACTTTTGAAGAAATAACAAAAAAAGAACCGGAAAAATCTCTTGTGGAGCCTTTAAAGAGCAGTGGTGGAAGAAATGTTTTTGGAAGGGTAACATCCAGACATCGAGGAGGAGGACATAAACAAAAATATAGAATTATAGATTTTAAGCGCAATAAAGACGGAATACCTGCGAAAGTGGCTGCAATTGAATACGATCCTAATCGTTCGGCTAATATCGCTCTTTTAAATTACGCTGATGGTGAAAAACGTTATATAATTGCCCCGTTAGGGCTCAAAGTTGGTGATACAGTTATTTCTGGACCGGATGCGGATATAAGACCCGGAAATGCGCTGCCTTTAGCAAATATACCTGTTGGTAGCATTGTTCACAATATAGAATTGAAACCGGGTAAAGGCGGTCAGATTGCTCGCTCTGCGGGCAGTTCAGCCCAGCTGATGGCTAAAGAAGGCGGTTATGCAAACTTGAGACTTCCATCAGGTGAGGTTCGACTGGTACGTCTTGAATGTAGAGCAACTATCGGTCAGGTAGGAAACGTTACACATGAAAACATAACTATCGGTAAAGCAGGTAGAAGCAGATGGATAGGCAGGCGGCCCCATGTTAGAGGTTCAGCCATGAATCCTGTAGACCATCCACATGGTGGCGGTGAAGGCAGAGCGCCAATAGGAAGAAAATCACCTGTTACTCCATGGGGTAAACCGACTTTAGGCGCAAAGACACGTAAGAAAAAGAAATCCGATAAATTGATTTTAAGAAGAAGGAGTAAGTAAAAGTAAGCAGGTGTTTATCCTGAAAGGAGGAAATCTGATGGGAAGGTCTATTAAAAAAGGACCATATTGTGATCCTAAACTGCTGGCAAAAATAGAGGCCATGAATAAAAAAGGTGAAAAACGTGTTATCAAGACATGGTCGCGAAGATCAACAATTTTCCCACAAATGGTAGGACATACTATTGCAGTTCATGACGGCAGAAAACATATTCCTATATATATTACCGAAGAGATGGTAGGCCATAAATTGGGGGAATTTGCTCCTACAAGGACTTTTAGAGGCCATGGAGCACATACTGAAAGGTCTACAGCACTGAAATAACGAGGAATTGATCTTCGGGAAGGAGGTTAAACAAATGGAATCGAGAGCAGTTGCACGCCTACGATATGCTCGAATAGCACCTAGAAAAGTACGAATAGTTCTGGACCTGATTAGGGGTAAAAACGTGGATGAGGCTTTGTCTATACTTAGATTTACCCCAAAAGCCGCTTCTAAAATATTAGAGAAGCTTGTGAAATCTGCTGTGGCAAATGCCGAAAACAATCATGATATGGCCCGTGACAGCCTGTATATTGCAGAAGCTTATGCTGACCAAGGACCAACATTGATGAGGTTTAGGGCTAGGGCCATGGGTCGAGCTGCACGGATACGGAAAAAGACCAGTCATATTACTATAGTGTTAGAAGAAAAGAAGGAGGGATAGTTAGTGGGCCAAAAGGTAAATCCCCATGGTCTCAGAGTCGGAATAATAAAAGACTGGAGTTCAAAGTGGTATGCTGACAAAAACTTTGCGGACCTGCTTTATGAAGACGTAAAAATCAGAAAACACCTGAAAGAAAAATTGTACAGTTCAGGAATTTCACGGATAGAGATTGAACGTGCTGCAAACAGGGTGAGAGTCAATATTCATACCGCCAGGCCCGGAATGGTTATAGGAAAAGGCGGAACAGGGGTTGAAACACTGAAAGATGAATTGGAAAAGATGACAGGAAAACAGGTTCAGATTAACGTAATCGAAATCAAAACTCCTGAAATTGATGCACAGTTAATGGCGGAAAATATTGCAGCACAGCTGGAAAAACGTATTTCGTTTAGAAGAGCCATGAAACAAGCAATTTCAAGGGCTATGAAGGCAGGAGCAAAAGGTGTTAAGACAATGGTAAGCGGCCGTTTAGGCGGAGCTGAAATAGCCAGATCTGAAAGATACCATGAAGGTACGATTCCGCTTCAGACCTTAAGAGCCGATATTGATTATGGTTTTGCTGAAGCCCATACTACTTATGGAAGGATCGGAGTAAAAGTATGGGTATATAAAGGAGAAGTGCTTCCGGAAAACAAAAAAGCTGACAAGGCGGAAGGGGGCGAATAGGGATGCTGATGCCGAAAAGGGTAAAACACCGCAAGCAGATGAGGGGTAGAATGAAAGGCAAAGCCCAAAGGGGGAACGAAATCACTTATGGAGAATATGGACTTCAGGCTCTAGAACCAGCATGGATAACCAGCAATCAGATAGAAGCCGCCAGGGTTGCCATGACACGTTATATTAAAAGGGGCGGTAAGGTATGGATTAAAATATTCCCTGACAAGCCCGTTACAGCTAAACCGGCAGAGACTCGAATGGGCAGTGGTAAAGGCTCCCCAGAATATTGGGTTGCTGTTGTTAAACCTGGTCGTGTTCTTTTTGAGCTGGCAGGTGTTAATGAGGAAACAGCAAAAAAAGCTATGTTACTTGCTTCTCATAAGCTGCCTATCAAAACTAGGATTATAAGACGGGAAGAAACGGGTGGTGAAGAAAATGAAAGTTAGAGAAATAAGAGAACTGTCAAATCAGGAACTGGAACAGAAACTAAGAGATTTAAAAGAAGAACTTTTTAATTTGAGATTTCAACTGGCTACAGGCCAATTAGATAATCCAATGAGAATTAGAGAAGTAAGGAAAACCATAGCAAGAGTTAAGACTATTATCCGTGAACGTGAATTAAAAGCTGCAGATGCTTAAAACCGGGCGGAAGGAGGTTTTGAACTGTGAATAGAGGAAACAGAAAAACTAGAATCGGCAGAGTAGTAAGTGATAAAATGGATAAAACCATTGTAGTTGCAGTAGAAACTTTAGTATCTCATCCTTTATATGGAAGAACAGTAAAAAGAACAAAAAAGCTAAAAGCCCATGATGAAAACAATGAATGTCGAGTAGGTGATAAAGTCAAACTTATGGAAACTCGACCTTTAAGTAAAGAAAAACGTTGGAGAGTTGTACAAATCATCGAAAAAGCCCAATAATATATTAGTTTTTTTCTGCTGAAAGGAGGGTTTTACAAATGATTCAACAACAAACCCGGTTAAATGTTGCAGACAACTCAGGAGCAAAAGAAATTATGTGTATAAGGGTTTTAGGTGGCTCTAAGAGAAAATACGCCAATATCGGAGATGTTATTGTAGCTTCAGTAAAGGATGCAACACCTGGTGGGGTTGTGAAAAAGGGTGACGTTGTCAGGGCCGTAGTTGTCAGGTCAAAAAAAGGCCTTAGAAGACCAGACGGTTCTTATATCAAATTTGATGAAAATGCGGCTGTTATTATAAATGAGCAAAAAAATCCAAGAGGAACACGGATTTTTGGGCCGGTAGCTCGGGAACTGCGAGATAAGGACTTTATGAAGATTATTTCTCTAGCCCCTGAAGTGCTTTAGATGAGGAGGTGGCATTTATGGCTAATAAAGTACATGTAAAAAAGGGAGATACAGTCGTTGTTATTTCCGGAAAAGACAAAGGGAAAAAAGGTAAAGTGCTTAACGTTTTCCCGGCAGAAGGCAAAGTGATTGTAGAGGGAGTTAACATAGTAACTAAACATTTAAAACCAACGCGTCAAGTGCAGCAAGCGGGTATTATACACCAGGAAGCTCCCTTTTATGCTTCAAAAGTTATGATATATTGTAATAAATGCAACAATCCTACAAGGATAGGGAAAAAAATACTCGAAGACGGAAGTAAAGTTCGTATTTGTAAAAAATGTGGTGAGATTCTAGATAAATAATGATAGGATTATGAAGGAGGTAACTCCCATGGCTAGATTGAGAGAAAAATACAACAATGAAGTAATTCCACTACTGATGGATAAGTTTAAATATAAAAACCCTATGGAAGTGCCAAGAATAGAGAAAATCGTCATAAACATGGGTGTAGGAGAGGCCAGAGAAAACCCTAAAACACTTGATGCTGCCGTAAATGATTTGATGATCATTTCAGGCCAGAAACCTGTTATAACAAAAGCAAAAAAATCGGTAGCAGCATTTAAAATCAGGGCAGGGATGCCCATAGGGGCTAAAGTCACATTGAGAGGTAACAGGATGTATGAATTCTTGGATAAGCTGATAAATGTTGCATTACCCCGGGTTAGGGATTTCCGAGGTGTTTCTCCAAAATCCTTTGATGGAAGAGGAAATTTCGCACTGGGAATCAAAGAACAGCTTATTTTCCCGGAAATAAATTATGATAAAATAGAAAAAATCCGCGGTATGGATATAATAATTACCACTACAGCTAAAACCGATGAAGAAGCAAGAGAACTATTGAGACTTCTGGGAATGCCCTTTAGAAAATAATGAGGAGGGAAAATAATGGCCAAAAAGTCACTAATAGCGAAACAGAAAAGAGAACCTAAGTTCTCTACCCGGAGATACAATCGATGCAGAATCTGTGGAAGGCCACACGCTTATATGAGAAAGTTTGGTATTTGCCGGATATGTTTCCGGGAACTGGCCTATAAAGGTGAAATTCCCGGAGTTAAAAAAGCCAGTTGGTAAGTAATTTTTGTTGTGAAGAGAGGAGGTAGGCATTAATGGTAATGACAGACCCTATTGCTGACATGCTGACTCGTATCCGAAATGCAACTTCAGCACATCATGATATAGTTGAAGTGCCGGCATCAAACATAAAAAAGGAAATAGCCAGAACTCTTAAAGAAGAAGGTTTTATCGCTGATTATGAGATAATAGATGATAAAAAGCAGGGGATAATTAAGATATATCTTAAGTACGGACCAAACAAGGAAAAGGTGATTTCCGGCTTGAAACGAATCAGTAAACCAGGTTTAAGGGTATATGCAAAAAAAGATGAAATTCCAAAGGTTTTAGGTGGGCTTGGGATAGCCGTTTTATCAACATCTAAAGGTATTATGACTGATAAAGCAGCAAGGAAAGAAGGAATTGGCGGAGAAGTACTCTGCTATATCTGGTAGTCAAGTTCGAAACAGGAGGTGTAACTATGTCAAGGATAGGAAAGCTCCCAATAGATATACCTGAAGGTGTAGACATTAAGGTAGACGGAAACATAGTAACGGTTAAAGGGCCAAAAGGGCAGCTTGTCAAACAGTTTCCTAAAGAGATGGAAATTCAACTAAATGACAAACAGGTGATAGTAAAACGGCCTACTGACCAGAAAAAACATAAAGCACTCCACGGGCTAACGCGAAGCCTAATAGCCAACATGGTAGAAGGTGTAACAAAAGGTTTTCAAAAGACCCTAGAAATAGAGGGTGTTGGTTACAGGGCGGCAAAACAGGGGAATAAACTCGTTCTCACGATTGGGTATTCACACCCTGTTGAAATTGAACAGCCCAAAGGAATCGAGATAGAGGTTCCTGCTAACAACAAGATCGTTGTAAAAGGCATTGACAAAGAATTAGTCGGAATTACAGCTGCTAACATTAGAAAAGTAAGAGAACCTGAACCGTATAAAGGTAAAGGCATAAGGTATGAAAACGAATATATCAGAAGAAAAGTCGGTAAAACCGGTGCATAGAAGCTGTGTGAAAGGAGGAGTGAGGGGCGTTGATTAAAAAACAAAACAGAAATGAAGCCAGAAAACGCCGTCATCTTCGTGCAAGAAAAAAGATTTTTGGGACCGCTGAAAGGCCGCGCCTTAATGTATTCAGAAGCTTAAATCACATATATGCTCAGGTGATCAATGATGAAACCGGCAACACGCTTGTTTCGGCATCAACCCTTGACAGAGAAATCAAAGGCAAAATTCAAAAAACGGGAAATATTGATGCGGCCAAACTTGTTGGGAAGCTGATAGCTGAGCGGGCTCTTAATAAAGGAATCAAAAAAGTGGTTTTTGACCGTGGAGGTTATATTTACCACGGCAGAGTTGCTGCTCTGGCTGAGGCCGCACGTGAAGCAGGATTAGAGTTTTAGTAAAGGAGTGAGACGTATGGAACGAATTGATCCCAGCAGTTTAGACCTTAACGAAAAAGTTGTAAGCATTAACCGTGTTGCGAAGGTTGTAAAAGGTGGCCGGAATTTTCGCTTCAGTGCCCTGGTAGTTGTCGGTGACGGAAACGGTCATGTAGGAGCCGGAATGGGTAAAGCTGCTGAAATCCCCGATGCTATCAGGAAAGGAATTGAAGATGCCAAAAAGAATATGATAAAAGTGCCCATAGTAAACACCACCATACCACATGAAGTTATAGGTGTATATGGAGGAGGAAAGGTTCTCTTAAAACCGGCTTCAGAAGGTACAGGAGTTATAGCAGGTGGAGCGGTTAGAGCCGTTTTAGAACTTGCAGGGATAAGAGATATTCTGACAAAATCTCTGGGTTCATCAAATCCAAAGAACATGGTTAATGCAACAATGGAAGGTCTCAAGTCACTCAAAAGGGCTGAAGAGGTTGCGAAACTTAGAGGAAAAACCGTTGAAGAACTGTTAGGTTAGGAGGGGAAAAGCCTTGGCAAAGAAGCTCAAGATTAAGTTAGTAAAAAGCACAATTGGAGCACCAAAAGACCAAAGAGAAACGGTTAAAGCCCTTGGATTAAGAAAGATCAGGCAGACAGTTGAACATAACGACACGCCTCAGATTCGCGGGATGATATTTAAGGTAAAACACCTGTTAGAAGTTAAAGAAGTTTAGAACATATTGAGAGGAGGTGGAAGCAAATGAAATTACATGAGCTTAAGCCTGCAGAAGGGTCTAGAAAAGAACGAAAACGCAAAGGCCGAGGCATAGGTTCAGGTCTAGGAAAAACATCAGGCCGAGGTCATAAAGGGCAGAAAGCCAGATCCGGCGGTGGTGTAAGACCGGGATTTGAAGGTGGCCAAATGCCTTTACAGAGAAGGGTTCCCAAAAGAGGATTTACAAATATATTCAAAAAAGAGTATGCACTGGTAAACGTGGAGAAACTTAACATATTTGAAGACGGGTCTGAAGTTACACCTGAAGCCCTTGTTGAGAAAAAAATCATTAAAAAAATAAAAGACGGCGTGAAAATTCTTGGAAACGGTGAATTGAATGTGAGGCTTAATGTAAAAGCTCACGGTTTTACAAAAACCGCCGCCGAGAAGATTGAAGCGGCTGGAGGGAAGGCCGAGGTGATATAATGTTTCAGGTTTTAAGAAACGCTTGGAAAATTGAAGACCTTCGTAAAAGAATAATTTTTACGGTTTTGATGTTGATTGTTTTTCGGATAGGCGCACATGTTCCAGTACCAGGAATAAACACTGCTGTTATAAAAGATATAATTGAAAAAGGAGCGCTTTTTGGATTTTTTGATGTTGTTTCCGGAGGTGCCTTCAAAAATTTTACTATCTTTGCTATGAGTATAACACCTTACATTAATGCTTCAATTATCATGCAGCTTTTGACAATAGTAATACCGAAACTGGAACAGCTGGCAAAAGAAGGTGAAGCGGGCAGAAAGATAATTGCCCAATATGTTCGGTATGCAACAGTAGTGTTGGCTTTTATACAGGCAATAGGGATGAGCATAGGTTTCAGGACTGCTGTTATTAATCCTGGTTTTGTGTCATATGCCATTATTGCAATTACCCTCACAGCCGGAACCGCATTTTTGATGTGGTTAGGTGAACAGATTACAGATAAAGGAATAGGAAACGGAATTTCGTTATTAATTTTTGCGGGTATTGTTTCACGTTTACCAGGCGGAGCTTTCAAACTTTATCAACTGGTGAGGATTGGAACAACAAGCATATTAGCTGTTTTGCTGTTTGCTGTTGTTGCTGTTTTGGTTATTGCCGGAGTAATTGCTATTCAACAGGGACAAAGACGTATTCCGGTTCAGTATGCTAAAAGGGTTGTTGGCCGTAAAATGTATGGAGGGCAGAGCACACATATTCCCCTGCGTGTTAATATGGCAGGGGTTATACCGGTGATTTTTGCCATGTCGATACTGCTTTTTCCAAGTACTATAGCCGGTTTTTTTCCAGGTAATAAAATAGCCACAAGTATTGCACAGTTTTTAAGACCGGGAGGTGCAGTGTATGCCGCTCTCTATGCTGTGTTAATAGTGTTCTTCACTTATTTCTATACTGCAGTTACATTTAACCCTTATGATGTTGCAAACAACATGAAGAAATACGGAGGATTCATTCCCGGTATTAGGCCGGGGAAACCAACTGCTGATTATTTAAACAGGGTTCTCTCAAGAATAACACTTGCAGGCGCGCTTTTTCTTGCGTTTATTGCCGTTATGCCTTATGCATTAAGAGGTTTTACTACACTTAATGTATATTTTGGCGGCACTGCACTTTTGATTGTCGTTGGTGTTGCCCTTGAAACAATGAAACAAATTGAGGCCCAGATGTTGATGCGGCATTATGAAGGATTTATGAAATAGGGGGAGGGTAATACAATGAGATTAATATTTTTGGGGCCTCCCGGTGCAGGGAAAGGAACTCAGGCAGAAAAAATATCGAAGGAGTTTGAACTACCCCATGTTTCAACAGGTGATATTTTCAGAAAGGCTTTAAAAGAAGGCACTGAACTAGGATTAAAAGCGAAAAATTATATGGATAAGGGTTTGCTTGTTCCTGATGACGTTGTTGTGGCAATAGTTGAAGAACGTTTAAAACAAGAGGATTGTGAAAAGGGGTTTATCCTTGATGGTTTTCCTAGAACTGTACCACAAGCAGAAGCTTTGGATATGTCGATGAAGGAATTAAACAGATCTATAGACCATGTAATAAATATAAGCGTATCAAAAGAAGAACTGATTGAACGTTTAACAGGCCGGAGGGTGTGCAGTAAATGCGGGGCAAGTTTCCATATAAAATATAATACCCCTAAGGAAGAAGGAGTTTGCGATATTTGTGGCGGTGAGTTGATTCAAAGAGATGATGATAGAATAGAAACTGTTAATGAACGCCTAAATGTTTATAATGAGCAGACACAACCTCTAATAGAGTATTATAAACAGAAAAAGCTTCTTAGAACGGTAGATGGTGAAAAAGGAATTGATAAAGTTTTTGAAGAGATTTCCAAAATTTTAAGGGGCGACAGTAAATGATAACTATTAAGTCTGAGCGGGAGCTGGAATTCATGCGGGAAGCCGGTAAAATAGTTGCTTATGCCTTGAAGGAACTTGAAAAAGCAATTGAACCTGGGATAACTACAGCAGAACTTGATTTACTTGCAGAAAAAACGATACGAAAAATGGGTGCATTACCGGCATTTAAAGGTTACAAAGGATTTCCAGCTAGTATCTGTAGTTCGATTAATCAAGAGGTAGTTCATGGAATACCTGGATTAAGATACCTAAAAAATGGGGATATTATTAGTATAGATATCGGAGCAATTTATCATGGATATTATGGTGATGCAGCAAGAACTTACCCTGTAGGTGATGTAAGTAAACAAGCACTAAAACTTATAGAAGTTACAGAAAAGTGTTTTTATGAAGGTATGAAATACGCCAGGGAAGGCAATCGACTTACAGATATATCCCATGCTATTCAGACATATGTAGAGTCCCACAACTTTTCTGTTGTAAGGGATTTTGTTGGTCATGGAATAGGCCGACAAATGCATGAAGACCCTCAAGTGCCTCATTTTGGTAGACCCGGAAGAGGCCCCAGGCTTTTATCGGGAATGACTCTTGCCGTGGAGCCAATGGTCAATGCCGGTTCATACCATGTTAGAGTTTTAGGTGATAACTGGACAGTTGTAACAGTAGACGGAAGTCTTTCGGCACATTATGAAAATACTATTGCCATTACCGATGGTGAGCCTGAAATACTAACATCGATTTAACAGGCGGAGGTGAAAACATTGGTAATAGGAATACAGCCGGGTCAATTAGTATATTCGAAAGCAGGAAGGGATAAAGACAGGTATTTTCTTGTAGTTGGTAGACTTGATGAACAGCATGTTTTGATAGCTGATGGTGATTTGCGCAAAGCACGAAAACCTAAAAAAAAGAAAATAAAACATCTTAAAATTTTTGACTTGGTTTCGGAACAAATTAATGATAAGATTAAAAATGGCAAAAAGGTTGACGATAAAGAGATTAAAGCTGCCATTGAAGCTTTAATCGAAAAGGAATGAGGCTTTAGTTGTGGGATGTTGTATTGTCTTTGTTGTTAATATTTAAGGAGGTTGGTGTGACTTTATGTCAAAAGAAGACGTTATTGAGGTAGAAGGAACAGTTATTGAGCCTCTACCAAATGCTATGTTTAAAGTGGAACTAAAAAACGGTCATAAGGTTTTAGCACATGTATCCGGCAAAATTCGAATGAATTATATAAGAATCCTTCCAGGTGATAAAGTGACCGTAGAGCTTTCACCATATGACCTCACCAGGGGAAGAATAACTTATAGATTCAAGTAGAATATTTGTTTGTTATAGATGGACCTTTGGTTGGTTTGAAATTGAAGGAGGGTATGAAGATGAAAGTCAGACCATCGGTTAAACCCATTTGTGAAAAATGCAAGATTATCAAACGAAAAGGCAAAGTAATGATTATTTGTGAGAATCCAAAGCACAAACAGAAACAGGGTTAGAGAAAACAGGAGGTGTTATTTGATGGCTAGGATAGCCGGCATAGATTTGCCGAGAGATAAGAGGATAGAGATAGCTTTAACATATATCTATGGCATCGGCAGGTCAAGCGCTAATAAAATACTGCAGATGGCGGATGTTAATCCTGATACCAGGGTTAAAGACCTTACTGAAAATGAAGTCAGTAAGCTAAGAGAAGTTATTGACAAACATTTTAAAGTTGAAGGCGACCTTCGCAGAGATGTTGCTATGAATATTAAGCGTCTTATTGAGATTGGTTGTTATAGAGGCCTGCGACACAGAAGAGGTTTGCCTGTAAGGGGACAGCGAACGAGAACTAACGCAAGAACTCGTAAAGGGCCAAGGCGTACAGTTGGAGCTAAAAGGAAAAAGTAACAGAGGGGGGAATAGTGAATGGCTAAAGGCGCAAGAAAAACCAGAAAACGTCGGGAACGTAAAAACATTGAAAGAGGAGCAGCTCATATCCGTTCTACTTTTAATAACACTATAGTAACAATTACCGATTTGGCCGGTAACGCTATATCCTGGTCCAGCGCGGGAGCTTTAGGCTTTAAAGGTTCAAGAAAAAGCACTCCTTTTGCTGCTCAAATGGCTGCTGAAGCTGCAGCGAAGGCTGCAATGGAACACGGTTTAAAAACAGTCGAGGTATATGTAAAAGGGCCAGGTGCAGGTAGAGAAGCTGCAATCCGTTCATTGCAGGCAGCCGGTTTAGAGGTAAACCTTATAAAAGATGTTACTCCAATACCGCATAACGGTTGCCGGCCGCCCAAACGAAGAAGGGTTTAATACGTTTAAATACGACAGGAGGTGTAAAAACGACTATGGCTAGATATACAGGGCCTTCATGCCGGCTATGTAGGCGAGAAGGGTTAAAACTCTATTTAAAAGGTGACAGGTGTTATACTGACAAATGTTCATTAAATCGTCGGGGATATGCGCCGGGACAGCATGGTCAGGGGCGCAGAAAACTGTCACAATACGGTATACAATTAAGAGAAAAACAAAAAGCACGAAGAGTATATGGTGTACTTGAAAGGCAGTTCAAAAGATATTTTGAAATGGCAGAACGACAAAAAGGAGTTACTGGTGAAAACCTTTTGAGGATACTTGAAAGTCGTTTAGATAATGTGATATACCGAATGGGATTTGCTTCATCAAGGTCAGAAGCACGTCAATTGGTACGTCACGGCCATTTTGAAGTTAATGGCAGAAAAGTAAACATTCCGTCATATTTAACTAAAGTTGGTGATGTTATTGCAGTTAGAGAAAAAAGCCGAGGCAATAACAGGATAAAAGAACTGGTTGAAGCAGCTCAGCAAAAAACTGCTCCTCGGTGGATTCAAGTAAACTATGACAAAATGGAAGGTAAAATTTCAGATCTGCCTTCCAGAGAAGATATTGATATCCCAATTGAAGAACATCTCATTGTAGAGCTCTATTCCAGATAACAAATTATCTCGGCCCTCAATTGGAGAGAAACCAAAAAAAGGAGGGTTTCATAACTAATGATAGAGATTGAAAAACCTAAGATCGAGTGTGTTGAAATGAGTGAAGATAATACTTACGGCAAATTTGTAGTAGAACCTCTGGAGAGAGGTTATGGAATAACTCTTGGAAATTCATTAAGAAGAGTACTCCTTTCCTCTCTTCCTGGGGTTGCAGTAACTTCAGTTAAGATAGAAGGTGCGCTTCATGAATTTTCAACTATTCCAGGAGTTGTGGAAGATACCACAGAAATCATATTAAATCTAAAAGGCCTTGTACTAAAATCACATACTGATGAACCAAAGGTTTTACGTATTGAAGCAAAAGGCGAAGGAGAAGTTGTAGCTGGAGACATAATCACAGATGGTGATATTGAGGTTGTAAATAAGGATCATCATATTGCAACACTTGATACTGATGGAAAGCTGTTTATGGAATTAACAGTTGAAAAAGGTAGAGGATATGTTCCTTCAGAAAGAAACAAAAAACCCGGCCAGCCCATTGGAATTATACCGGTAGATTCCATATTTTCTCCTGTAAGGCGTGTTAACTTTAATATTGAAAACACCCGGGTAGGTCAAAGAACTGATTATGACAAACTTACATTGGAGGTTTGGACAAACGGATCTATTCGCCCTGATGCAGCAACAAGCCTGGGAGCTAAAATACTGAATGAACATCTAATGTTGTTTATAGGCTTAACAGAAAAAACTAAAGATGTTGAAATCATGGTAGAGAAGGAAGAAGACGACAAAGAGAAAGTTCTTGAAATGCCTATTGAAGAATTAGATTTGTCAGTTAGATCATATAACTGTTTAAAGAGAGCGGGAATAAACACTGTAGATGAACTTATTCAAAAAACGCCTGAAGAGATGATGAAGGTTAGAAACCTAGGTAAAAAGTCACTGGAAGAAGTTCAAGAAAAACTAGCTGCTTTAAACCTTTCACTAAAAGAATCAGAAGAATAATATAAGGGGGGATTTAGATGGCCTACAGAAAATTAGGGAGAGATTCTGCACATAGGAAAGCAATGCTCAGAAATCTTGTAACCTCACTGTTAAAACATGAAAGAATAACAACAACTGAAACCCGGGCAAAAGAAGTTCGCAGTATTGCTGAAAAGATGATTACTTTAGCCAAAAGAGGCGACCTTCATGCCAGACGTCAGGCACTTGCTTATATTACTGATGAAACTGTTGTAAAAAACTTGTTTGAAAAGGTTGGTCCTAAATATGCTGATAGATCGGGTGGTTATACAAGAATAATTAAACTGGGGCCACGGCAAGGTGACTCCTCTCCTATGGCAATAATCGAACTTGTTTAAAAGGCTTAACTAATAGGGGAGGGGGCGGGAGAAATGGTGAAAGAAATGCTCAAAACCGAGGACCTGGTATACTATTATAAGACCCCTGACGGCAAACAAATTAAAGCCCTTGATCATATAAACCTAAAAATAGGCAAAGGAGAATTTGTAGCCATTATAGGGCCTAACGGGTCAGGAAAATCAACCCTGGCCAAGCATTTTAATGGTTTGCTTCTCCCCAGTGAAGGAGAAGTTTATGTGAAAGGCATTAACACAAAGGACAAGAACAAAATTTGGGAAATAAGGCAAACAGCAGGGATGGTTTTTCAGAATCCTGATAATCAAATAGTGGCAACAGTAGTTGAAGAAGATGTGGCTTTTGGGCCTGAGAATCTTGGAATTCATCCGGAAGAGATTAGGAAAAGGGTTGATGAAGCTCTTGATATTGTTGAAATGAAGGAATTTCACAAACATGCTCCTCATCTGCTTTCCGGAGGGCAAAAACAGCGTGTTGCTATTGCCGGGGTCATAGCAATGAGGCCTGAATGTATTATACTTGATGAGCCTACGGCTATGCTGGACCCCTCAGGTCGGAGAGAAGTCATAAAAACAATTGAAAGATTAAACAAAAAGGAAAACATCACTGTTGTTTTAATAACACATTTCATGGAAGAGGTTGTTAATGCAGACAGGGTTATAGTTATGTCTCAGGGGAAAATACAGATGGAAGGTTTGCCTGTTGAGATTTTTTCAAAGGTTGAAAAACTCAAGAGTCTCGGTTTAGATGTGCCCCAGATTACTGAACTGGCTTATTGTTTGAAAAAGAAGGGTGTAATGATAGACAAGAGTATACTGACGGTAGAGGATATGGTGATGAATTTATGCCGATTATAATTGAAAATCTAAGTCATGTTTACATGCCAGGAACCCCCTTCGAATCAAAAGCCATTGATAATATAAACTTAACAATAGAAGATGGAGAGGTCTTTGGGCTCATAGGGCACACAGGTTCGGGTAAGTCTACACTGATACAACATTTTAATGGTCTTTTAAGACCTACTACTGGAAGAGTTGTGGTGAATGGAATAGATATTACTAATAAAAATGTTGACTTGAAAAAACTGCGCAGTAAAGTAGGTTTGATTTTTCAGTATCCCGAACATCAGCTTTTTGAAGAAACTGTAGTTAAAGATGTCGCCTTTGGACCAAAAAATTTAGGGCTTTCCCAGGAAGAAATACAAAAAAGGGTTAAAGAGGCATTAGCCCTAGTGGGTTTAGACTATGATGTGTTGAAAGACCGCTCACCCTTTGAACTAAGCGGAGGGCAGATGAGGAGAATAGCCATCGCCGGAGTTTTAGCCATGAAGCCTGAGGTATTGATATTGGATGAGCCTACTGCGGGTCTTGACCCCCGTGGAAGAGATGAGATATTGGAGCAGATAAAGAACCTGCACATGAAACATAAAATTACAGTAATTCTTGTTTCCCATAACATGGAAGACATAGCCAGAATGGCAGGCCGTGTTGGCGTTATGTATAGAGGAAAATTAATTAAAACAGGGACGCCCCGACAGGTTTTTTCAGATTATGATACACTTAAAAAAGCCGGCCTGGGAATACCTCAGGTTACAAAGCTTATGAAAATGCTTAAGGAGCAGGGGAAAGCGGTCAGAACGGATGTTCTTACCGTAAAAGAAGCTGAAAATGAAATTCTTAGTATGTTGAGAGGTAAAAAACATGCTTAAAGATATTACAATAGGCCAATATGTTCCTGGTGATTCGGCGGTTCATCGGTTAGACCCAAGGACAAAAATATTAATTACACTTTTTTATATTATCCTGCTCTTTTTGATTAAAAATTTCGTAGGCTACTTTATACTTGCACTGTTTATATTAATCCCTATGCTGATTTCAAAAATACCTATAAAATATATGATTAAAGGAATCAGGCCTCTTTTAATCATAATAATCATTACGGTAATATTTAATATTTTTCTCACTAAAGGCGAGGTAATATATGAGGTGGGGCCTTTAAACATTACTCGTGAAGGTGTAAGGTTAGCGGTTTTTATGGCATTAAGGCTTATTTTTCTGGTTACCGGAACGTCTCTTTTAACATTGACAACCTCTCCGATTTCTTTAACAGATGGAATAGAAAACCTGTTAAACCCTTTTAAAAGAATCGGAGTTCCGGCGCATGAACTGGCGATGATGATGACTATTGCTTTGAGATTTATTCCCACACTGCTGGACGAAACTGAAAAAATAATGAAAGCCCAAATGGCTAGGGGAGCCGACTTTGAAAGCGGCAATATTGTTAAACGGGCCAAAAACCTGGTACCCTTACTTGTTCCATTGTTTATAAGTGCATTCAGGCGGGCAGATGAACTTGCCATGGCAATGGAAGCGAGATGTTATCGAGGAGGCAAAGACAGGACTAGATTGAAACAGCTAAAAATGACAATACTTGATTGTTTTGCTTTTTGTTTTTTACTGATAACGGTAGGGTTTGTGGTTTTAACGAGGTTTATGTATTAACAAGATCTTAGAGGTGAACCGGGTGAAAAAGGTGCAGAATATCAAACTTGTTTTAGAATATGATGGCACCAATTATCACGGTTGGCAGAGACAAAAAAATGCCCTGACAATTCAAGAGGTTTTAGAATCTGCGTTAGAAACGTTGACAGGTCAACACTTGAAAGTTATAGCAGCCGGGAGAACCGATGCGGGTGTTCATGCAAGACAGCAGACGGTAAATTTTAAAATAGAAGATAACAAGATACCTGTTGAAAGGTTTCACCTTGCTTTAAACAGCATTTTGCCGCCTGACATTGTAGTTAAAGATGTATCTGTTGAAGACAATAATTTTCATGCCCGATACAGCTGTAAAGGTAAAACATACTGTTACAGAATATTAAATTCCAGAACACCTTCAGCTTTGATGAGAAATTATGTGTATCATATATCTAAACCTTTAGATATCCAAAGCATGAAAGAGGCAGCCAAACATCTTGTGGGAACTCACGATTTTTCAGCATTCAGGGCATCAGGTAGCTCCACAAAAACTTCTGTGCGCACCATTACAAAGCTTGATATAATAAAAAACGGAAAAATTATAGAAATATGGATCGAGGGAACAGGTTTTTTATATAACATGGTAAGAATAATTGCAGGAAGTCTTGTAGATGTTGGAGAAGGTAAACTGCCTCCAGAAAGAATAGTTGATATATTAGAATCAAAAAACCGGTTGCTTGCAGGAAAAACTTTACCACCTCAAGGCTTGTGTCTTGAAAAGGTTATATATTAGCTATACTGTATTTCTTGACACCCTGACAAGGATGTATTAAAATTAACCTGGTTGAAAAGGAGGGACAATGATGAAAACGTTTATGGCAAAAAAGGAAGAGATTGATAGAAAATGGTATATACTTAATGCTGAAGGAAAACCTTTAGGAAGGTTAGCTACAGAAGCTGCGAGGATTCTGAGAGGCAAACATAAACCCATCTTTACTCCACATGTGGATACCGGTGACCATGTTATAATCATTAATGCTGGCAAGGTGGTTTTGACAGGGAAAAAGCTTAAACAGAAAATCTTTTATCACCATTCTTTATATCCCGGAGGTTTAAAGGCCACACCTTATGAAAAATTATTAAAGGAAAACCCTGAAAAAGCTGTGTTTATGGCTGTTAAGCGGATGCTTCCTCAAAATTCACTCGGCCGAAAAATGCTTAAGAAGCTAAGGGTGTATAGAGATGAAAATCATCCCCATCAAGCTCAAAAACCTGAGCTTTGGGAGAAAGAATAGAAGCTTTTGAATAAGGAAGGAGGTAAAAAGGTGGCACTGGTTCAGTATTATGGTACAGGCAGAAGAAAAAATGCAGTTGCGCGGGTAAGGTTAATACCTGGCCAGGGGAAAATTTTAATAAATGATAGACCATTAGATGACTATTTCGGTATGGAAACCTTAAAAGTAATTGTTAGACAGCCTCTAGAAGCAACAGATACACTGGGAAAATATGATGTGATTGCAAAAGTAAAAGGAGGCGGTTTTACCGGTCAGGCTGGAGCGGTTAGACATGGTATTGCCAGGGCGCTCTTGGAAGCCGATAAAAGCTATCGACCTGTTCTAAAAAAAGCGGGATATTTGACACGGGACCCGAGAATGAAAGAAAGGCGAAAATACGGGCTTAAAAAAGCTCGCCGTGCTCCTCAGTTTTCAAAAAGATAATATGTTTTTGCATGAAAGAAGGACGGAGTTCCTTCTTTTTGTTTTAAAAAGGTGTTGACATTTAGAAAAATATAGAATAAAATATCAATATAAATACCCCCCAGGGGTAAGGGTCATAGTCGATTGCTGGTGTCTATGAATTAAAAAACAATAATATTGTAAAATATTATTTTAAGAGTAAATTTAAAAAGGGGTGTTTATTATTATGGAATATTATGATGTGATAATTGTCGGTGGGGGGCCTGCAGGGCTTGCTGCAGGAATCTATTCGGCGAGGGCTAAAATGAAGACATTATTGATAGAAAAAGGTTTGATCGGTGGTCAGGCAGCTACAACATCTGAAATTGAGAATTACCCTGGGTTTCCGGAAAGTGTAGGTGGTCCTGAGTTATGTGAGTTAATGGAAAAACAGGCCAAAAAGTTTAATATTGACATTAGAACAGAAGAATTTAAAAATCTGAGCATATCTGACAAACTTAAATTGGTAGAAACATCCAAAGGAACATACCAGGCTTCTGCCGTTATTTTAGCAATGGGCGCAGAGCCTAAAAAACTGGGTGTTAAGGGGGAAGATGAGTTTAGAGGAGCAGGTGTATCATATTGTGCCACTTGTGATGGTTTTTTCTATAACGGTAAAAAAGTAATGGTAGTTGGTGGTGGTGATACAGCTGTTGAGGAAGCGCTTTTTTTAACTAAATTTGCAGAAAAAGTATTTGTTGTTCACAGAAGAGATCAGCTAAGAGCAACAAAGATATTACAGGAAAGGGCATTTAGTAATAAAAAGATAGAAATCATATGGAATTCTGTGGTAAAACGTATTGAAGGTTCAAATAAAGTTGAAAGAGTAGTAATGGAAAATGTAAAAACAAAGCAGGAAAAAACGGTTGAAGTAGACGGCGTTTTTATGGCTATTGGATATACTCCAACTTCTGATGCCATAAAAAAAATAATAAATACAGATGAAGCAGGCTATGTTATTACAGATGAGGAAATGAGGACAAACATAAGAGGTGTTTATGCAGTTGGTGACATACGCAAAAAACCATTACGACAGGTAATTACAGCGGTTTCTGATGGTGCTGTAGCAGCTGTATCGGCCTCAAAGTATGTTGAAGAATTAAAGAATGTATAAAACCGGAATTGAAATCCGGTTTTTTTCTTTTCCCCCTTTTGCTTTTTTGGTTATATAAGAAAAACAGTAAAAATAATTTTAAATAAGAAACATTTTGAGGGGGATGGAAAATTTGATAAAGAAAAAGGTATTGATCGGATATTTAGCTATAGTGATTGTTCTCGCATTTGCGATTATCAGGATAATAAGTTTTTTAAACAGCAGTATAATGACAATGAGTCAGCCTCACCTGAATAAAATTATAGTCATAGACCCGGGTCATGGAGGAGTAGACCCTGGTGCCATAGGGCCTTCGTCAACTTATGAAAAAGACATAAATCTTGAGATAGCTAAAAAACTTAAGATGTTTATACAGGAAGGTGGAGGCATAGCATTAATGACAAGAACGAAAGACATAGGGCTTTATAATGAAAATACACCTTCACTGAGCATGAAAAAAAGAGAGGATTTAAAAAACAGGATGAATTTTGCACTGAAGTCAGGTGCTGACCTGTTTATAAGTTTGCACTTAAATGGGCATCCTTCTTCGCGGTGGTTTGGTGCTCAGACCTTTTATCATAGAGATTCCGTTGAAAGCAAAAAATTGGCAGAGCTTATTCAAGAAGAGTTGGTGAGGGTTCTTGATAAAAACAACCACCGCAGGGCAAAAAAAGCCGAGAGGTTTTATGTGCTTGAAACCGCTCAAGCAAATGGAATTCCTGCAGTAATAGTTGAAGCAGGTTTTATAACGAACAAACGAGAAGAAGCCCTTCTTAGAGACCCGAAATATCAAGAAAAAATAGCCTGGGCTATATATGTTGGAATTCTTAGGTTTTTAGCCGGAGAATAGTAATGTATAGATTGAACAGTTAATTTAAAGGGTTTTTTAATAAAGTGTAGAATTTAAATTACAAAGATCACTACTTAAAATATTCAAATACGGAGGTTTTATTTTGAAGTGTCCCAGAATTGAGGTAAACCTAACAAAAATTAAGCAAAATGCTTGTTACTTAAAAAAAATGTGTCAAAAAAATGGAATTGAACTCATGGCAGTAACAAAAGGATTTTGTGCAAAACACCAAATTGCTAAAACACTTGAAGAAGCTGGTATAACAAGGTTTGGAGATTCAAGAGTTGAAAACATTCGAAAACTTAGAGAAGCGAATATACGTGGTGAGATGACATTAATTAGGTTGCCTATGTTAAGTGAAGCAGTAGAGGTGGTTAAATGGGCGGATGTTAGCTTTAACACGGAGATTGAAGTAATAGAAGCGCTTTCACGGGAAGCTGTATCGCAGAACAAATTACATAAAATAGTATTGGTTATAGAAGTGGGTGACCTTCGGGAAGGCATAATGCCCGAAAAACTGGTTGAGACGATTAAATATATCCGTAAGTTAAAAGGCATAGAGATTTACGGGGTTGCTCTCAATGTGGGATGTTTTGGAGGAGTGCTTCCGAGCATAACTAATACACAGACTTTAGTAGAAGCTGCAATTAAAGTAGAAGAGATGCTCGGAAAAGATTTAAAAGTAATTTCCGGTGGAAGCACCTGTAGTTTAAAACTGCTGGAAGAAGGCAAAATGCCGGAAAGGATTAATCAGCTTCGAATAGGTGAGGCCATTTTACTGGGGACAGATGTTACAGGACAGCGGAAGATTCCAGGGTTAAATCGAAACACAATGAGACTGGTAGCTGAAGTTGTGGAACTAAAAGAAAAACCTTCCGTGCCATGGGGAGAGATAGGCAGAGATGCATTCGGAAAGCTTCCTAAGTTTGAAGATAAGGGTATAAGAAAACGTGCAATACTGGCTATAGGAAGACAAGATGTAGTAATTGAAAGTTTAATTCCTGAAATAGAAGGAGTTAAAGTACTTGGTGGCAGCAGTGATCATATGATATTAGATGTGACAGATGCTCAGGATGATGTATATGTGGGAAAACAGATGGGATTTAAAATGTCTTATGGCGCAATGCTGGCATTAATGACTTCAGAATACGTGGAAAAAGTATACATCGACGAAGATGAAGGAAAAACCTTTAAAAACATAGAATAATTTGTATAAGAGAAAACATGTGAGAAAGGGTGTATTAAATGCGATTTGCTGAGAGGATGAAGTATTTGTCTTCGGCCATATTTAGTCAGCTGGCAGAAAAGAAAATAGAACTTGAGAAAAAGGGAAAAGAAATAATAAACTTGAGTGTGGGTTCTCCTGATATGGCGCCTGCCCCCCATATTATAAAGGCGCTTCAGGATGCATGTGCTGATACTGGTAATTATGCTTATGCCTTAAAAGATACACCAGAGCTCCTGCTGGCAGTTAAGGAATGGTACAAAAGGAGATTTGATGTTGAACTTGATGAACAAAATGAGGTCATGTCACTGTTAGGATCCCAGGACGGCCTTGCTCATATAGCTTTAACTCTTGTTGATCCTGGAGATATAGTTCTGGTTCCTGACCCTGGTTACCCTATTTTTAGTGTAGGGCCTTTGATAGCAGGTGCTGAACTTGTTAAAATGCCCCTTAAAAAAGAAAACGGGTTTCTTGTTGATTTTGATTCTATCGACAAAAATGCTGCAAAGAAGGCAAAACTCATGATTGTGTCTTATCCGGGCAATCCTGTTACTGCAATGGCTACTGAAGAGTTTTATAAAGAGCTGATTGATTTTGCAAAAAAATATGATATTGTAGTGTTGCATGATAACGCATATTGTGAGCTTACTTTTGATGGGCTAAAAACAGGAAGTTTTCTTTCTTACCCGGGAGCAAAGGACGTTGGAGTAGAATTCAATTCACTTTCTAAAACTTATAACATGGCGGGATGCAGGATAGGTTTTGCTCTGGGTAATCGTGAGGTAATAAAACAGCTTTCAACAATAAAATCACACATGGACTACGGTCTCTTTCTGCCACTTCAGAAGGCTGCAGTTGCTGCGCTGACAGGCCCACAGGACCAGGTAAAAAGAAATGCTGAAACTTATCAAAGACGAAGAGACATTTTGGTAGACGGGCTCAAGAAACTGGGTTGGGAAATTGACAAACCAAAAGCGACTATGTTTGTATGGGCTCCAATTCCTGAGAAATTTTCTTCTTCAACAGACTTTACAATGAGTTTGATGGAAAAAGCAGGGGTTATGGTAGTTCCTGGTATAAGTTTCGGAGAACTTGGTGAAGGATATGTTAGAATAGCGCTTGTTCAGCCGGAAGAGAAGATTCAGGAGGCAGTGGATAGGATAGCGGACAGCGGTTTGATATAGTTACAGGTTGCCTTTCAACCATTTGACAGTTTATGATTGAAAATCTTTTCCAGGCATAAAAAGCCTGATTTTTTTTATTGATATATTGAATATTTATGCATAATAATGTATAATTATAAAACAAGGCAAAGAATTATTTTAAAAATAATAGAAGGGTGATTCAACAATGATTAGAGTAAGCATTATAGGAGCCACAGGTTATGTAGGAATAGAGCTTTTAAGAATACTTATCGGCCATCCGGAAGTAAGCATAGCACATTTAACGTCAAAAACATATAAAGGACAGAAAATCTGGCATGTCTATCCGTGCTTGAAGAATTTCATCGATAAAACCTGTGAAGAAATGAATTTTGAAAAGATTGTCGAAGACAGTGATGTTGTGTTTACTGCATTGCCTCATGGTATTTCCATGGGAATTGTTCATGAATTTTTAGACAGAGGAGTAAAAGTAATAGACATGGGGGCAGATTTTAGGTTAAAGGATGTAACCGAGTATGAAACATGGTATAAGATCAAACATAAATCACCTGACCTGATTAAAGAAGCTGTTTATGGCTTGCCTGAGCTTTATCGTGAAGAAGTGAAACAAGCACGTTTAGTTGCAAACCCTGGATGTTATCCTACAAGTGTGATTTTGGCTGCTGCTCCTTTATTAAAAGCAGGAATTGTTAAAACTGACAGCATTATCGTAGATTCTAAGTCCGGGACTTCCGGAGCCGGGCGCAGTTTAAGATTAGACCTTCACTTCTCTGAAACTTCAGAGAGTTTCAGGGCTTACAGCATAGCGGGCAGTCACAGACACACACCTGAGATAGAGCAGGAGTTGAGTTTGCTTGCAGAAGAAAAACTGGTTATAAGTTTTACACCACACCTTGTGCCCATGACGCGAGGTATACTTTCAACTTTATATTTTAAACTTAACTATCAGGTTTCCACTGAAGAGTTAACAAATATGTATATTGATTTTTATAAAAGAGAGCCTTTTGTAAGGATACTAAAAGACAGCCTTCCCCAAACAAAGTCAGTAAGAGGCTCAAATTGTTGTGATATTGCCGTTGGGGTAGATAAGAGGACGGGAAGGGTTACTGTGGTTTCGGCGATTGATAATCTTATAAAGGGTGCGGCAGGCCAGGCAATACAAAACATGAACCTGATGTTTGGATTAGATGAAAAAACCGGTCTTGCTTTACCACCATTATATCCATAGCATTAAGGGGGTTGAATATTTTGTTAAGTAAATTTGATGGAGATGTTTGTTCACCTAAAGGATTTAAAGCTTCAGGTGTTTTATGCGGAATAAAAAAATCAAAAAGGGACCTAGCCGTAATATTTTCTGAAACTCCTGCAAATTCTGCAGCGGTGTTTACACAGAACAAATTTGCAGCTGCACCTCTTGTTGTATCAAAAGAAAACCTAAAAAACGGAATAGCACAAGCTGTTGTAGTAAATAGCGGTAATGCAAATGCATGTACAGGAACTCAGGGGATTTCAAATGCTAAAAGAATGGCGGAACTGACCGCAAAACTTCTGAGAATAAATTCTTCAGATGTGTTAGTAGCCTCAACAGGAGTTATAGGTGTCCAACTTCCTATGAATAAGATAGAAAAAGGTATAAAAGAAGCAGTAAAAAATCTTAAGACTGATGGCGGAAAAGAAGCGGCATGTGCCATAATGACTACAGATACGTTTCAGAAAACTGTTGCTGTCAAGACAGAAATTGGCGGTGCCGAAATTACTATAGGGGGAATAGCAAAAGGTTCTGGAATGATACATCCAAATATGGCAACAATGCTGGGATTTATAACAACCGATGTTAAGATTACAACTTCGCTGTTAAAAAAAGCTTTAAAAGAATCAGTAGAAAAATCATTTAACATGATAACTGTTGATGGAGATACCAGCACCAATGATATGGTGGCAGTACTGGCAAATGGATTGGCAAACAACAATGTTATAGAAACAGAGGGAGAAGATTTTGAAAAATTCAAGTCAGCCCTGGATGAAGTAACTGTTACTCTTGCAAAAGCGATTGTGCGTGATGGAGAAGGCGCAACAAAATTTATTGAAGTGGAGGTAAAAGGAGCAGAAACATTTGAAGATGCGAAAACGGTAGCTATGGCGGTAGCAAACTCAAATCTTGTAAAAACAGCATTTTTTGGAGAAGACGCTAATTGGGGGCGTATAGTATGTGCTGCAGGCTATTCTGGAGCGAATGTTGTCCCTGAAAAACTGGATCTGTTTGTAAAAGACTTTAAACTTGTAGAAAATGGAACACCAACAGATTATTCAGAGGAGGAAGTATCAGAGTACCTCAAAAACAAAGAATTAAAAATCACAATTGACCTTGGTTTAGGAAATCAAAAAGCCACCGCCTGGACATGTGATTTGAGCTATGATTATGTAAAAATAAATGGAAGCTACAGAACATAGGGGGAAGGAGAAGTATATATGAATGGTGCTATTAAAAAAGCAGATATTTTGATTGAGACATTGCCTTATATTAGAAATTTTTATGGTAAAACTGTCGTTATAAAATATGGTGGAAGCGCCATGCTCAACTGTGAACTTAAAGAAAAAGTGATAAAAGACCTTTTGCTTATGCGATACGTGGGTATTAACGTGGTCCTGGTTCATGGCGGAGGGCCTGAAATATCTTCAATACTTAAAAAGGTAGGAAAACATTCAAAGTTTATAAATGGTTTGAGGGTAACTGACAAAGAGACTATGGAAATTGCTGAAATGGTTTTGGCAGGGAAAATAAATAAAGAAATAGTAGCTCTCATAAATAAAAACGGAGGCAAAGCTGTTGGAATAACCGGTAAAGATGGTAATTTAGCAAAAGCAAAAAAGATGGTTTTAACCAATGATATGTCAGAGCCAACTGATTTGGGGTTTGTAGGAGAAATATGTGAGGTTAATCCCCAGTTGTTAAAAACTCTTTTTGACGATGGATGTATCCCTGTAATTGCGTCTATCGCCATGGGTGAAGATGGAGAAACCTATAACATAAATGCAGACCACATGGCACAGGAATTGGCAATTGCTCTCAAAGCTGAAAAACTGGTGTTTTTAACAGATGTGGAAGGGATTCTTGAGGATTACAACAACCCTGATTCACTACTTTCTGTCTTAACCGTGAAAGATGCGCTGGAAAAAATCAAAAACGGCGGTATATCAGGAGGGATGATACCAAAAGTAGAAGCTTGTATAAAATCCATAAAACAAGGTGTTCGAAGAACACATATCATTGATGGCAGAATACCACATTCTCTTTTGCTGGAGATATTTACAGATAAAGGAATTGGAACTATGGTTATTGAGTGAGAAGTTTTATTGAGAGGAGGCCGGCAAATGGCTGAAGATGTAGTTTTTCAAAAAATTGATATGAAAGGAAAAGACATTATAACGATACATGATTTATCATCCAAAGAAGTGTTCCATATCCTCAAGACGACAGAGTTTCTTAAAGAAAAAGCAAAAAAAGGAGAAGTTTACCAGCCCTTAAAGGGCAAAACCCTTGGGATGATATTCCATAAAGCTTCAACAAGAACAAGGATTTCTTTCGAAGTTGCTATCTGGCAGCTGGGCGGCTATGGCCTGTTCTTGAACAAAAATGACCTTCAGCTTAACCGAGGCGAAACAATAGCAGACACTGCAAAAGTACTTTCAAGATACCTTGATGCAATAATGATTAGAACTTATGACCACGAAGACGTTTTAGTCCTTGCTGAATATGCCGATATCCCGGTGATAAATGGTCTTACTGACCTTACCCACCCATGTCAGGTTCTGGCTGACCTTTTCACAATATATGAGAAAAAAGGCAGACTCAGCGGTTTGAAATTGGCATATATTGGAGACGGCAACAACATGGCTCATTCTTTGATGTACGGCTGTGCTAAGGTAGGCATGAATATCGCAATAGCTTCTCCTAAAGGTTATGAACCGAAAGAGGACATTTTTATAAGCGCAAAAAAAGACGCAGAGATTACTGGAAGCAGCATCCTAATTACTAATGATATTGAAGAGGCTGTAAAAGATGCTGATGTTTTATACACGGATGTATGGGCAAGTATGGGGCAGGAAGCAGAAAGAGAGAAAAGGATCAAGGCATTTCAGGGTTATCAAATAAATAAGGCTTTACTTAAAAAAGCCAAACAAAATGCTATTGTGATGCACTGCCTGCCTGCACATCGAGGAGAAGAGATCACCGACGAGGTTATGGATGGCCCGCAGTCAGTTGTGTTTGATGAAGCAGAAAACCGTTTGCATACTCAAAAAGCAATTTTAACCCTTGTAATGTAATTGTATAAGAAACTATAGAAGAGACTGCTCAGGCGCGGCATAAAAAAGGGAGTGATAAAATGGAGGGTGTGTTGGTCCTTCAAGATGGAAAGGTGTTTAATGGAGCACTTTTTGGGTGGCAGGAGCAAACAGCCGGAGAAGTTGTGTTTAACACAAGCATGACAGGATATCAGGAGATTCTTACAGACCCCTCTTATGCAGGCCAGATAGTTGTAATGACATATCCTTTGATTGGAAATTACGGCATAAACTCTGAAGATGAAGAATCTTTTAAACCTCATGTAAAAGGGTTTGTGATAAGAGAACTTTGCGAGTTTCCAAGTAACTGGCGATGCAAGAAGACTTTAGAAGAATATATGTATGAAAACAGGATTGTTGGCATCCAGGGGATAGATACACGTGCCCTAACACGCCATTTGAGAACTAATGGAGCCATGAAAGGCATAATAACTCATAAAAAAAATGATATGGAAACGATTTTACAAAACTTAAAAAAACCCCTAGATATGAAAAACCTGATATTTGAAGTATCCACAAAAAACATTTATAAAGTTAAAGGGAATGGCCCGAGAGTAGTATTAATAGACTTGGGAGTAAAACAAAATATTATTCGTTCTTTGTCAAAACTTGGTTGTGAAGTGATAGTAGTACCGCCAAAAATTACAGCAGAAAAAATACTTAAACTAAACCCTGATGGGGTATTGATTTCCAACGGCCCAGGGGATCCGAAAGATGCTAAGGAGGTAATCAATACTGTAAAAATCCTGATTGGCCGAAAGCCTATTTTTGGAATATGTTTAGGGCATCAGATTTTGGCCTTGGCTTTAGGTGCAGACACTTATAAGCTGAAATTCGGTCATCGCGGGGCCAACCATCCGGTGTTGGATTTAGAGTCAAACAGGGTTTATATTACCTCCCAAAACCATGGATATGCGGTAGATGAAGAATCAATTAAAGCTACAGATATTGAGATAACACATATCAACCTTAATGACGGCACTGTGGAAGGAATTAAACATAAATTTTTACCTGTTTTTTCATTACAGTATCATCCTGAGGCCGCACCAGGGCCTGATGATTCAAACTTTATGTTTTATGAGTTTTTAAAGATAATGAACAAAGAATCTGCTAGAGCCAGTTAAAAAGGTAAGCACTGGCTTGAAAACAATACAAATTCAAAAAGGAGATGGTAAAAAACTATGAGTAAAGTTGTTTTGGCTTATTCAGGAGGACTGGATACTTCGGTAGCGATAAGATGGCTGCAGGATAAATACGGCGTAGAAGTTATAGCTCTTGCTGCTGATGTTGGTCAGGGAAGCGATCTGGAGTTTATAAAACAAAAGGCTTTAAAAGTAGGGGCATCAAAAGCCTATATAGTCGATGCAAAAGAAGATTTCCTGAAAAATTATGCTTTTAAGGCCTTAAAAGCGAATGCACTCTACGAAGGAGTATATCCACTGTCAGCATCCCTATCAAGACCGTTGATCTCAAAACTTTTGGTGGAGGTTGCTGAAAAAGAAGGCGCATATGCTGTTGCTCACGGCTGCACAGGTAAAGGCAATGATCAGGTGAGGTTTGATGTCTCAGTTACTGCACTTAATCCCTCACTCAAAATAATTGCCCCTGTGAGAGAATGGCCTATGTCAAGGGATGAAGAGATAGACTATGCAAAAGAAAACGGCATTCCAGTACCCGTAGATAAAGACAACCCATTCAGCATTGACCAGAATCTTTGGGGTAGAAGTATTGAATGTGGAGTGTTAGAAGATCCGTGGGTAGAACCTCCCGAAGAGGCTTACATCTGGACCGTACCATCTAGCAAAGCTCCTGATGAGCCTGAGTATATTGAGATAAGTTTCGAAAAAGGTGTTCCTGTCAAACTTAATGGTGTTAAAAAAAGCCCCGTTGACCTGGTTGCCGAATTACACAAAATTGCAGGGAAACACGGTGTTGGAAGAATCGATCATGTGGAAAACAGGCTGGTAGGTATTAAGTCCAGGGAGGTTTATGAATGCCCAGCGGCCGAAGTATTGATAAAGGCTCATAAAGCCCTGGAATTCCTTACACTGCCAAAAGAAACTCTTCATTTCAAACAGCTTATTGATATAAAATACTCTGAAATGATCTATAACGGTTTGTGGTTTACCCAGCTGATGGAAGCCTTAAATGCGTTTATAGACAGCACTCAAGAAGTTGTAACAGGTGATGTAAGAATAAGGCTTCATAAAGGAAACGCGGTTGTAGTAGGAAGAAAATCACCGTATTCATTATATGATGTTGATTTAGCAACTTATGATGAAGGAGACCAGTTTGACCATAAAGCCTCGGAAGGGTTTATAACTCTATGGGGTCTTCCAACAAAAGTTTACTCTATGGTGAAAAAGGCAAAAAGTTAAACATAAATTTTGGGGGTATTATAAATGGAAAAACCGTGGGGTGGAAGATTTAAGAAATCCACCCATAAACTTGTAGAAAACTTCACACCGTCAATTTCTTTTGATAAACGGCTCTACAGGCAGGATATAGAGGGAAGTGTAGCACATGCCAAAATGCTCGCTAAAACAGGTATTATAACAGAAGAAGAGGCAGAACTTATAATCAAAGGGCTTGATGAAATTCAGGAAGAGATAAAAACAGGCAAGTTTGAATTCAAGCATGAGCTGGAAGATATTCATATGAATATCGAAAAACGCCTCATAGAAAAAATAGGTCCAGTTGGAGGCAAACTTCATACAGCTCGAAGCAGAAACGACCAGGTTACCCTTGATGTGCACCTTTATTTAAAAGAGGAAATCGATAGTGTTCTTGAACTGATAGTTGACCTGCAAAAAGCAATCATAAGTTTGGCTGAAAAAAACGTAGAAACAATAATGCCCGGTTATACCCATCTACAGAGAGCTCAGCCAATATCTTTTGCACACCATATCATGGCTTATTATTACATGCTTGAAAGGGATTACGGAAGGTTGGTCGATTGTTACAAAAGAACCGATATGATGCCCTTGGGAGCCGGCGCCCTTGCAGGGACCAGTCTTCCTATTGATAGAAAAATGACTGCTCGCCTTCTAGGCTTTTCTTCAATATATGAGAACAGCATAGACGCCGTAAGCGACAGGGACTTTATCATGGAGTTTCTTTCTGCTGCGGCAATATTGATGACCCATTTAAGCCGTTTAGGCGAAGAACTTGTGCTCTGGTCGTCGGCCGAGTTTAATTTTATAGAGATTGATGATGGTTTTGCTACAGGCAGCAGTATCATGCCTCAAAAGAAGAATCCAGATGTAGCAGAACTTGTCAGGGGTAAAAGCGGTAGAGTTTTCGGAAATCTCATGGCCTTGCTTGCTGTGATGAAATCCCTGCCTCTTGCTTATCACAGTGACATGCAGGAAGACAAGGAAAGGCTTTTTGACACTGTGGACACGGTCAAGGCATGTTTGGCTGTATTATCACCGATGCTTATAACCCTTAAAGTCAACTCAGAAAACATGAGGCAGGCTGCAGAAAAAGGGTTTACGAACGCAACAGATGTTGCAGACTATCTTGTGAAAAAAGGAGTTCCTTTCCGCAAGGCACATGAAATAGTGGGTAAAATGGTTTTAGAATGTATCGAAAAAAACAAAAGCCTGTCTGAGTTGACTATCGAAGAGTTTAAATCATTATCACCGCTTATTGAAGAAGATATATACAATGAGATATCTATAAAAAAATGTGTAGAATCTAGAAATTCTTGCGGCGGTACGTCTTTTGAAAACGTAAGAAAAAATATTTCCCGGGCAAAGGAAAACATTATATCTAAACAAAAACCCCTTTTATAAAAGGGGTTTGATCTTTTGTTTTTATAACAAAAACATTTTGTTGTTTTTTAAATTACTTAAGTAATCCAATGCTTCATCGAGATTAATAACATCAGCATATTTCATCCATATATCAAACAATCCTGCCTTATGCGACAGTTGAATTCTGTCAAATACGCAGTTCTCAATAACGGCAACGTTATAATTTCTAGAAACAGCATCGATTACAGTAGCTCTTACACACCCACTGGTTGTGCCTCCTACTACAAGCAATGTATCTACACCCAGTTTGATCAGCCAGCTAATTAAAGGAGTACCAAAAAAAGCACTAGGATATGCCTTGTCTATAACAAGGTCACCTTTTTCTGGTGCTATGATATCAACAATCTTTGTTCCAAAATGACCATCAAGATACTTAGACTGGTCACGGTTTGTCTTATTGCTGAAACAATCAAAATCGATGGACTTTTGAACATTTCTTGTATATATTATAGGAACTCCAATTTTTCTGGTTTTTTTTAAAAGTATTTCTGTTTTATTAACCGCTCGCCACGCTTGTTCACCACATCCGGAAGGCCATTTTTCTATCTGTTCGAGTATGGGTTTGTCTTCGCCAGAGTAATTATATTGAACATCTATTACAATAACTGCAGGTTTATTTCCTAATCCCCTGCTTTTACCGTATCCGCCTCTTTTAATAACTTCTTTATCAGTATTAGTTAACAAATCATCCCAAATCCTTTTCGGTGTAATGTTTATTCCCCCTTTATTTTTTAAAAGGATATGGCTATAATGAAGTACATAGCCATATCCTTTTTTCCAGTTTAATTTGTTATTAAATTGTTACCCGGTTTGTATTTTGTTTATACTTTTTCAGGAAAGAATTCGTTAATAACTTCTTCTGGTGGTTTTTGTGTTAGCAGGCTCACTACTATCATAAATATGATAGCAGCGAGGGTACCGGGTATTACAGGATGTAATCCGGTCGTGCCCTGTAATTTTAAAGCAAACCATAAAGTTGTAACAATTATACCTGCTGAAATGCTGGCAATAGCTCCTTCCTTATTTGCTCTCTTCCAGGCAAAACCAGCAACCAATGCTGTTCCAATAGAAGCACCCATTGTTGCTACCATGTTTGGCTGCAGCCAGAATATTGTTGATATTTTCATTAATGCAAAGAACAGTGCAGCAATTGAAATGATAACAGTTATAAGCCTGGACATAAATACCAGTTGTTTGTCCGATACTTCCTTTTTAAAAGCACACTGGTAAAAGTCCCTGGCAAAAGTTGTTGCTGCAACAAGAAGAACTGAACTTGCTGTTGACATGGCTGCAGCCATTAATGCGCTCATGATTATAGCCGCGATAACCGGAGGTAGCATTCCGGTTACAAAAGTTGGGCCTACCATCGAAGAATCTTTTATTCCAGGGTAATAAATTTTGGCTAATCCTCCCATTATTCCGATAAGAAAATAAAAAGCTGCAAAACAGAAAGCTGTGATACCCTGACTTAACCTAACAACTTTTATGTCTTTACAAGCCAAGAATCTGCTCATAAATTGGGGAGTTCCAAGATTTCCTACACCCCATATTACAAACCAGTTTATTATCATTAAAAGGCCCATTTTTCCTCCTGCATAAGGATCAAGCCATACTGGGTGTTTGGCCGCAAGTTCAAGATGCATGGCACCAAATCCGCCAATTTTATTCAATCCTATAATAACTGCTCCCAAAACTCCGGCCAGGATTATTATTGCTTGTGCAAAGTCTGTCCATGCAACAGAGTGCATTCCTCCGGTCACTGTGAATATCAAAAATATTACAACCCCTATTACAATACCTACGTTTTGCGATATTCCTGTTATTTGATTAAGTATTACTCCTGCACCAAGGGCTTGAACTGTTAAAAACATTATACAAGCTACCAATATTAAAGCACCAGTTAAGACCCTAACAGTATTGCTGTAATACCTTGCTGCTAAAATATCAGGAAGGCTAACATATCCCGTGCTTCTAAGTTTAGCTCCAAACCAAACAGCTGCAAAAACAGATGTTAAAATAGTGCCGCCGAATTGCCAATAGCCAGCCCATCCCATATTATAGAAATATCCTGTTGCACCTAGTACTGACCATGAACTTACAAGTGTAGCAAAATAAGTACCAACACTGACTATTACCCCCAAAGACCTGCCGGCTACCCAATAGTCTTCTGAACTTTTGGTTACTTTAAAACCCCAACCGGCTATCAAAAATGTCAGTGCCAAATAAATTATCAAGACCAAAGTATTCAATCCTACCATTTAATCTTCCCTCCTTCTTTTTTGTTTAGAACTACAGCAATGATTATTGCTGCAATAGACATACCAAAAATTAAGGACCACATGAACCATATTCCGGTTGGTATTGCGCTCATTGAATTCCCTCCTTTTTGATAAATTTAATGGCTATAGCTCACAGTTTGTAGCAGCCGTATTTCTTTAGATAGTTTACCAATCCTCCTTCCTTTAAAATACTTGTCATTATCTGAGGCAAGGGTTTTACCTCGATAATTTTCTGAGTTGTTAAATTATGCAATTTGCTTGAGCCTACAACATATTCAAGGATATCCCCATTTTTAATTTCATCAATTTTACACTCAATTAATGGTAGACCTATATTTATTGCATTTCTGTAAAAGATCCTGGCAAAAGATTCTGCTATTATACAGCTAACCCCCGCATGTTTCAAAGCAAGAGGAGCTTGTTCCCTGGATGAGCCGCATCCGAAATTATGACCGGCAACTAGAAAATCTCCATTTTGTAATTTGTTTTTAAAGTCCGGGTCCAGGTCTTCCATTACATGATCTGCTAATTCTTTCATGTTTAACGTCTTGGTATATTTACCCGGTATTATTACATCTGTGTCGATATTGTCTCCATATTTTAGTGCTTTACCTTTTAGTTTCATAATCTCACCTCAAAGCTCTTTAGGGTCTGTTATTCTACCTTTAAGAACAGAAGCAGCTACAGTAGCTGGTGACGCAAGATAAATAAAGGCTTTGTTATTACCCATTCTTCCTTTGAAGTTTCTGTTTGTACTGGATATTACATTTTCATTATCTCCAGGTATACCGTTATGCGTTCCAACACATGCGCCACATCCCGGAGTAATAAATACTCCTCCTGCTTCTATCAATGTTTCTACTAATCCTTCTTTTACTGCCTGTAGGAAAACTTTTTTAGATGCAGGAGTAATAAGCAGTCGTACATCATGGGGTATCCTTTTCCCTTTTAATATTTGAGCAGCTATTCGCAAATCCTCAATCCTTCCGTTAGTGCAACTACCCAAAAACCCCTGGTTTATTTTTACATGTGATAAGTCTTTTGCCTTTTTTATATTATCAACACGATGCGGTGCTGCGACATAAGCTTCCAGCTTTGATAGATTAACATCTATTATTCTCTCAAACCGTGCATCAGGATCAGACTTCATGCCTGTAGTAGAATCACATATTACGCCGTTTTTTGCTCCCATTTCAACAACCATATTAGTAATAGTCAGCTTGCTTGATAAAGTCATTTTTTCCAAAGGTTCACCGTAGAACTCGACACTCTTATACGTGGCTCCATTGCTTCCAAGTTTGCCTATTAAATATAAAATCAGGTCCTTTGCATACACTCCAGAAGGAAATTTTCCATGTAAATTGATGCGAATAGTTTCCGGAACTTTGAACCATGATTTGCCAGTGAACATTGCAGCGGCAAGGTCTGTTGCACCTACTCCACACGCCAGAGCGCCTATGGCCCCATAAGTACAAGTATGAGAATCTGCACCTAGAACGAGTTCGCCCGCTTTTATATGTCCATTTTCTATAATAAGCTGATGACAAATACCTTCGCCAACGTCATATAATATAATGTTTTGTTCTGATGCAAATTCCCTCATCATAGTATGCAAGGCAGCTATTTTTTGATTTGGGCAAGGTGAAGCATGGTCAAGAACAAAAGCTGTTTTATCCGGGTTTTTGACTTTTTGGCCACCCATATTATAAAAAGATTTTATAGCAATTGGAGCTGTTGTATCGCTTGCCATTAGGAAATCTACATTGCATAAGGCTATATCGCCTGCTTTTAAATCTTTATTACTATGCTCAGATAAGATTTTTTCTGCCACAGTTTTGCCCATATCTTCACTCCCTATCCTTATATCCGAGGTTTTTGGATATTTCTTTAGCACCATTTACTACAAGATTTATGAATTCATTTATTTTTTCTTTAGTAAATCTTACGGCGGCACCTGATATTGTAAGCCCTGCAACCAATTTGCCATCGTAATTTAATATAGGCGCAGAAACTGCCGCAGCCCCCAACACCCTCTCATTTTGACTTACGGCATATCCGTTTCTGCGTATTATTTCTAATTGTTTCAACACGTTTTCAGCGGGTTCCTTTAGATTATCTCCAGCGTTTTTCAGAATTTCTTTTTGCATGGTTTCAGGTAGATAAGCAAGCAGTATTTTTCCTGATGCACCTTTGTATAATGGAAGGCTTCTGCCGACTTCAATGAATTCCCTTAAATCGTGACTTCCGTCAACCTTCTCTATACATACTCTCTCCTGACCCTGGACAATGTTTATATTTATAGTCTCTCTGGTTTTTTTAGCAAGTTCTTCCATAACAGGAAGGCTGATTTTCCTGAGTTCTATCGAAGAAGAAACTATATTGCCCAGCTGAAACAACACCATTCCCAGCCTGTATGTCTGAGCTCTTTCGTCCTTAACAACAAATCCGTTTTTTTCAAGAGATGCTAATAATCTGAATACAGTTGTTTTAGGCAATCCGCTGACCTTACATAGATCTGCCAAATTCATTTCTTTCTGTTCAAATGTAAAGCATTTAAGTATGTGAAGTGCTCTATCAACTGCTCTGACTGTCGACTTATCTTCATCCATTTTAAACAGCCCACCTTTCGAATCCGATTATGCAGCATTATTTGTACTTTTTCTCCAATTCGTTTATCTCTGGCAAACCTACCAAGTCGGTAAATTCTTTAAATGTCATGACCATTTCTGGATGGTTAACAGTAGGGGAAACCCCCTCCTCCATAATTATCTGCATAGCCTTTTCTATTCCTTTTGCTGCTGCAAATATAGCCGTAACCGGGATACTTACCCTTGCTGCGCCCCATTCTTGAAGCTGTTTTATTGTAGCTATAGGAGTCTTACCGCCATCAGTCATATTGATGCTAACGGGTGCCTTGATATTCTTGATAATATATTTAATATCTTCTATGGACTGCGGTGCCTCAACAAAAATCAAGTCTGCCCCCGCTTCGGCATAGGCGTTTCCTCTTCTTATTGCCTCTTCTATTCCGTAAACTGCAATAGCGTCTGTTCTGGCGTTTATAACAAAATCTTTGTCTTTTTTTGCATCAACTGCTGCTTTTATCTTTTTAATCATTTCCTCCATTGGGATAACTTCTTTACCGTCCATATGGCCGCATCTTTTTGGAAAAACCTGGTCTTCCAAGTTGATTCCTGCTGCTCCGGCTGCTTCAAAGGCTTTTACTGTGTGATAAACATTAATTGCATTTCCAAATCCAGTGTCTCCATCTGCCATTACTGGTATGTCGACTGCATTACATATATTTCTGGTTTGATTTAACATTTCGGTCATAGTTAGAATACCAACATCAGGTTTTCCTAGGACACTTGCTGCAATTCCATATCCCGTGCATTGAATTGCTTTAAATCCTGCCTTTTCAATAATTTTAGCGCTAAGGGCGTCATAAGCTCCTGGCATGACCAATATTTCATCATCTAAAATCATTTTTTTTAATAATGTAGTCTTTTTCATTTAATGACATCACCCCATTTTAAATTTATTTATCATACTCTTTTGAATGCATTAAAACTGGTCTCTTGATAAATTCTCCTTGTGGTTTTCCGATTATTTCACCATTAAGGTATACAGTTTTGCCTCTTAATATTGTTCTAACAGGCCAACCTTTCAAAACAATACCTTCGAATGGCGTATAGTCTTGAGCAGAATGCAGAATCTCGGCAGTCACTTCCTTTTCAAGGTCAAGGTTTACAAGAGTTAGATCTGCGTCTGCTCCGATAGCAATACATCCTTTTCTTGGGTAACAAGCATGGGCTCGAGACGGGTTGGTGCTTACAAGTTCGGCGATACGTGAAAGTGAAAGCCCCCGTTTGTGATAACCTTCAGATATCATAAATGGATACATCAATCCAGTTCCTCCAAAGCCGCAGGCAGCAGACCACAACTCATCACCTTTCAATTCCGACATTGTACATGCATGGTCGCTCCCAACCCAGTCGACTTTTCCTTTTAAAATCCCGTTCCATAAAGCTTCAACATCCTCTTTCGTGCGTAATGGAGGGTTGACTTTTCCACCCAACCCTTTTCCATCTAACATACTATAGGTAAGTCCAAGATGATGTAAAGTTACTTCTATCTTAACATCAAGCTCAGGATATAACTTTTGTACTTCTAAAGCAGCTTTTAAAGCATCTGCACTTGTGAGATGGAGCAAGTTGAGTCTTGTCTTCGTTGACGAAGCCAGTGCTGAAGCCTTGTGTATGGAAACTCTTTCTGTAAGAGGCGGACGGGCTTCGTAATAAGCTCTTAAACCCTCAAAACCTTTTTCTTTTGCCTTTCTGATGAATTCCCTGATCAGTTCATCATCTTCGCAGTGTACACTGACACAAATACGACCTTTATCTCCATAGTTTAAATCAGCCCTTCTTACCTCTTCCATTATGGCATAAAGATGACCTAAATCATAAGCATCCGACATCGTAAGAGATTTCCCGTCTGCTGAGCTGGCTGATAAATTTAATCCTTTATAAAACATAAAATACTTGAAAGTTGAAATTCCAACTTCTTTAACCATCCAATCTATTTCATCAATTTGATCTCTTGTCATTGGGGCAATATGATATCCGTAATCTACATATGAATTACCAGAAGTGTATTCCAGAACTTCAGGTATGATTTCCTTATACGGCCCGGTTTTATTTAAGTAATGAGCCCCTGTTCGGAAATAACTTAATAGGGTAGTAACACCTCCAACTAATGAAGAAGCTGTTTCGGAACGCGCATCTTCTTCAATTGGTCTGTATATCCCCAGATGTGCATGACAGTCAACACTACCTGGGAATACTACTAATCCTTTAGCATCAATAACATCTTCTGCGTCTTTTGGGTCAAGCTGATCTGCGATAGCTGCGATTTTTCCATTTTTTACACCAATGTCGCATTTTGTTGGTTCCGCACCTTGAAGTACAACATTTCCGCCAAGTATAACAAGATCAAATTTACTCATACAAACTCCTCCTTTTTAAGTTGTTTGTTAAAAGATAGTAACCGCCTAGATTGAAAATTTTGGCTGTTACCCTGTTGAAGTAAATACCAAATACGGTTTACCTATTACAAGACCCTATTCCATTGCATGGAATACTATTTCGTATCACGGTATATATTATTCGACATGATGTTTTAAAATCCTGCTTTAAAAAAATTTTTTTACAGGACTTCAAGAAGGAATTTTTTGACTACTATAGAAAATTTAAAAATAAACTTTTTTAAGTTTTATTTGACTTGTCTTCCCTTAAATCCGAAGGAAAAGAAAGAAAAAGATAGAAAATATTTTGGAAAGGAGAGTTAATAATGAATCAAAAAATGATGACACCTGAAAATACTATTATCGGATTCATTGGTACCGGTGTTATGGGGCGAGGTATGGCAGCAAACTTGATAAAGGCTGGTTATAACGTTTTGGTTTATAATCGAACAAAATCCAAAGCTGAAGAATTAATTAAACTCGGGGCTGAATGGGAAGATTCTGTAGCGGATATCGCAAAAAAAGCAAATGTAGTTATTACCATAGTAGGTTATCCAAAAGATGTTGAAGAAGTTTATTTAGGAGAAAACGGAATCATAAAAAATGCAAAACCAGGTACCTATTTAATTGACATGACGACTTCAAAACCATCTTTGGCCAAAAAGATTTACGAGAAAACTTTAGCTAAAAAAATGTATTCTTTAGATGCACCGGTTTCCGGAGGAGATATCGGCGCCCGGGAAGGTAAATTATCAATAATGGTTGGTGGGGATGCAGAAGCATTTGAAAAAGTAAAACCTATTTTAGAGGTAATGGGTAAAAACATCGTTTTACAGGGCAAGGCAGGTGCCGGTCAACATACGAAAATGTGTAACCAAATAGCAATTGCTTCAAACATGATAGGTGTATGTGAAGCGATAGCATATGCAAAGAAAGCAGGCCTTGATCCTTCAACGGTTTTAAAAAGTATTGAATCAGGAGCTGCAGGCAGTTGGTCGTTAAGCAACCTGGCCCCGAGAATAATTAAAGGTGATTTTGCCCCTGGATTTTACGTAAAACATTTTATAAAGGATATGACAATCGCTTTAGAAGCAGCAAAAGAAATGGGCCTTATGACACCGGGTTTGGAATTGGCCAAATCTTTATATGAAAAATTGGCAGCTAAAGGGGAAGAAAACAGCGGAACACAAGCTTTATTCAAATTATTTGATTAAATTAAAAAATGTAATAAAAGTTAATTTATACAAACAGCAGCCGCTGGGCAAATATATAGTGTTTTCGGATTTGCGCCTGTGGCTGCTCATCTTTTATGGATTTAGGTGAAATTAGAAGGAAACAGCTTGTTTTTGTAGAATATTTATTAAACATAATAATTAACTTAAAAGGATTTCGAGGTGGGTGATACATTTTTGGTTACCATTAAAATAAGCCCATATTTCACGGAAGTTAAAAAGGAGATTGTCGAATTTGAGCTAAAAGAGGAAATTACTGCAGACCAGCTTCTTAAACAAATTGGTATTAAAAAACCCGAGTATGTATCAGTTGTACTCAATGGGCAGGTTGTATCAAAAGATGTAAAGGTTAAAAATAAAGATAATATTGAAATATACCCTATATTTGGAGGAGGCTAAAAAACAAAAAAGGAGGTATGGTATAAAAATGCCATATGGATACTGGGGAAAGATGTTGAGGATTAACTTAACAACGGGCAACATCAAGGAAGAAACATTTGAAGAGTCATTCATGAGAAAATACTTTGGAGGGAAAGGTTTTGTATCTTACTATCTGCTAAAAGAAGTGGATGCAGAAACAGACCCGTTAGGCCCGGAAAACAAGCTCATATTTGCAACAGGAGTAATGACAGGGGTGCCCGTATCAGGGATGTGTAGATATGCAGTAGGAGGGAAGTCACCATTAACCGGAGGCTACGGTCAATCCGAGGCCGGGGGATGGTGGGGACCTGAACTGAAGATGGCAGGATATGACGGTATAATAATAGAAGGCAAAGCCGAAAAGCCCGTATACATATATATAAAAAACGAAGAAGTCCAGATAAAAGACGCAACCCATCTGTGGGGCAAAAACACAGACGAAGCGCAAAGAATAATAAGAGAAGAAAACGGGGACAAAAGAATACGAGTTGCTCAGATAGGTCCGGCAGGAGAAAGACAGATAAACTATGCATGTATAGTAAACGAACTAAAACATGCCAACGGCCGGACAGGCATGGGAGCAGTAATGGGATCTAAAAACCTAAAAGCAATAGCAGTAAGAGGAACCAAAAAACTAGAATTCAAAGACAAACAAAAAATAACAGAAATAGCCAAATGGTTTAGCGGTTATCTTATGGAAAACCCGTTAACGTATGGTTTGTATAACTGGGGAACCGCTGGAGGAGTAATGGGTTTAAGTAAAGGCGGGATATTACCTACCAGAAACTTCAAAGAAGGAAGCTTTGAAGGAGCAGAAAAAATCTGGGGAAAAACAATGGCCGAAACCATACTAAAAAAACGTGAAGGGTGTTATGCCTGTGCCATAAGATGCAAAAGGGTAGTAGAAGTGAAAAATGACAAATACACAGTTGACCCTGAATTTGGAGGCCCCGAATACGAGACAGTAGCAGCATTTGGGTCATTATGCGGCATAGACGACCTTGAAATGATATCAAAAGCAAACGAATTATGTAACAAATACACCCTTGATACGATCTCAACAGGAATGGTAATAGCCTTTGCAATGGAATGTTTTGAAGAAGGGATACTAACAGAAGAAGACACAGGAGGCCTAAAACTAAACTTCGGGAACGCAGAAGCGGCTCTAAAACTGGTAGAAATGATAGCCAAAAAAGAAGGCATAGGGGAAATACTGGCGCTTGGATCCCAAAGAGCAGCCGAAAAAATCGGAAAAGGAGCAGAAAAATTTGCATTAACAGTAAAAAACCAGGAACTGCCCATGCATGAACCCAGGGGAAAAGTGGGAGTTGGAATAGGCTATGCAGTATCAGACACAGGAGCAGACCACATGCAGGCAGGGCATGATTCATTATTCACACAAGAAGGAGAAGTGCTGGACAGCATCAAACCATTAGGGATACTAAAACCAATAGACCCATTTGACCTAACAGAGAAAAAAGTAAGGGAATTCATGTATTTACAGTTTCTGTGGAGTTTTTACAACATGGCGGGAATCTGTGATTTTTCACCGGTTCCAAGGGGATCTCTTCCATTAGACAAATTGGTAGAAGTTATGAGAGCGGCCACAGGCTGGAATGTAAGTCTCTGGGAAATGCTAAAAGCCGGAGAAAGAGGCCTTAACATGAGCCGTCTGTTCAACTTGAGATGCGGAATAGATTCAAAAGATGACAGGCTTCCGGAAAGGCTGTATCAACCCCTTGAAGGAGGAAGCCTTAAAGGCGTAAAAATAGATAAAGACGATTTCAATAAAGCTATTAAAAAGTATTATGCTATGATGGGCTGGGATGAAGAAACCGGAATTCCAAGAAAAGAAAAACTCGAAGAGCTTGATATAAAGTTTTAAAATTGTTATGTAAAACTCCTACTTAGTTATAGTGGGAGTTTTTTTGTGTGCCAGGAATAAAAGGTGTTTTCAGATATTTATAGAAATATATCAAACAAAATTGTTGTGTATTTTCAGAAAAGAGAATGGAATATAGGAGGAAAAGAGAGATGGTCGGTAGCATGAATAGTATACTCTTGATTGCTCCTTTTAAAAAACTTGAGGAAACGGCTAGAGAAGTGGTAAAATCTAATGATTTTAAAGTAGATGTTGTTTTGGGAAATTTAAGCGAAGCAGTTAAAATTGCTAAAGAGGCAGAGGAAAAAGGGGCTGAAGTTATTATCAGTCGAGGAGGTACATACCAAGCTATTAAAGAAGAAGTAAAAATTCCTGTAGTTGAAATTAATGTCAATGCCTTCGATATACTACGAGCATTTAAAGGCCTCATTGGATATAAAGGCCCAATAGGAATAGTGGGATATGAAAACGTTATTTTTGGTATTGAGACATTGACTGAGGTTTTAAATTTAAAACTTTATAAAGTTGTCTTTACTGATGAAGACAAAGCGCCCAGACAGGTTTATGAACTGGCATCTAAAGGCGTGAAAGAGTTTGTAGGTGATACTATAGGGATAAAAACAGTAAGGGAAATGGGGCTAAGCGGACGGCTTATTACCTCTGGTAAAGAAGCGATTATTTCTTCTATCAATGAAGCTTATAGGGTGCTTAATATTAGGCGAAGAGAAAGGGCAAAAACAAAAAGATTTCAAATAATAATGGATTTTATTCATGATGGAATAATTGCTGTTGATTCAAAAGGATATATTACCCTAATGAACAAAATGGCTACTAATATTTTTGGAGAAGATAAAAAATTGATAGGTAAACATGTCAAGGAAGTTATAAAAAATACGAAGCTGATTGAGGTTTTAAAAAACGGCAAACCTCAATTAGAGGAGCTGCAAAAAGTGGGTGAAACAGTTATTGCAACTCATAGAGTTCCAATTATAGTAGACGGAAAAGTAGAAGGTGCAGTTGCGACATTTCAGGATGTCACGAAAATACAAAAATTAGAACAGAAAATTCGAAGAGAAACATACAAAAAAGGTCTTGTGGCTAAATACGATTTTAGTGATATAGTTTATAAAAGTTGTGTAATGGAAGACAAAATAAAACAGGCCCAAAAATATGCCGCACTTGATTCTACGGTGTTAATTTTAGGAGAAACCGGAACAGGAAAAGAATTGTTTGCACATAGTATTCATAATTTCAGTTCAAGGAAAAAAGGGCCGTTTGTTGCTATAAATTGTGCAGCATTACCTGAAAATTTATTGGAAAGCGAGCTTTTTGGATATGCTGAAGGGGCTTTTACAGGAGCTAGAAAAGGTGGGAAGCCAGGCCTTTTTGAATTGGCACATACAGGTACGATTTTCTTGGATGAAATCGGGGATATGCCGTTAAATTTGCAATCAAGACTTTTGAGGGTTATTCAAGAAAAAGAAGTTATGAGAATCGGAGATGATAGAGTAATTCCCGTTGATGTAAGGATAATTGCTTCTACAAACAAGAAACTGCAGCAGGATATAAAAGAAAAGAAGTTCAGAAAAGACCTGTATTATAGGTTGAATATCTTAACTCTTAAACTTCCCCCTTTAAGACAAAGGATAGAAGATATTCCTGTTCTTACGGATTATTTTATTGACCTTTATTCAAAAAAAATGAACAAAAAAATAAGAGGTATAACTCAAGAAGCCAAGAATCTGCTTATTAACTATGAATATAAAGGAAATGTAAGGGAACTTAAAAGTATAATCGAAAGAATAGTAGCTTTTATAGAGGAAGAATACATAGATGTAAAACATTTGAAAACAATGGGTAAAGAAGAGGAAGAAGGCAAAAATGTTATAAAAACGAACTTGATATCAGATGAAATTTCGACATTAAAAACATTAAAAGAGATAGAAGTAATGGCTATAAGGAGTGCTCTAAAACAAACCAATAACAATGTTTCAAAAGCAGCAAGGCTTTTGGGGATTAACAGAACAACTATTTGGAGAAAATTAAAAAACATGTAAGCCTAAAACCGATGCAGTATGCAACAAATGTTTCAAAAAGCCATATTGGCTGTTTTTTTTTGCAACGATTTTGTTTGGATTAAGGTTTCTAGACTTTTTATTAATATATGGTACAGGAGTTGCATAGATATTAATGTACAACTTAATTAATAAATAAATTAAAAATTAAAGGGGGAATTTTAGTGTTAAGGAAATTTTTGTTAATTGCTTTGGTGCTTTTGCTTGTGTTATCTGTTGTGGCGTGCAGTCAAAAGACTGAAGAATTAGCAAAGCCTGAACAAACAGAGCAGAAGCAGGAACAACAGACGCCGGATTATCCCACAAAACCAATTAAAGTCTTAATTGGTTTTAAGCCCGGTGGTGGAAGTGATGCACTTGCTCAGTTATGTGAACCGTTTTTAGAAAAAATTCTCGGTGTAACCTTTATAAATCAGTATATACCCGGGGCTACAGGAGCCATAGCATGGACTCAGCTCGCTCATGAAGCCAAAAACGATGGTTATACAATTAGTGTTACCAATACACCTATGCTAATGACAAACTATATTATGAATGAAGAAATTACTTATAACATAAAAGATTTTGAGCCTTTAGCCAATATCGTTACTGATCCGGGGATTATTGTTGTAAGTAAAAACAGTAAATTTAAGGATATTAACGATTTTCTGGAATATGCAAAAAACAACCCGGGTCAAGTTACGGTTGGAAACTCTGGGGTAGGCGGAGATGACTTTTTTACAACATTAATTGTAGAGAAAGCAACAGGAATAGAATTTGAAATGGTGCCATTCCAGGGAGATGGCCCGTCATGGCAGGCTGCAATGGCTGGAAAAATTGACGCCAGCTTTAACAATCTCGGAATTACATACCCCCAAATTAAAGCGGGCAATTTAAGGGCTTTAGCTTTGTTTGCAGAGGAAAGAACTCCTATGCTGCCTGATGTTCCAACATTGAAAGAGCTTGGTTACAATGTTGTGTCAGGTTCTTCCAGAGGGTTTAGCGCTCCAAAAGGTATACCTGATAAGGCTAGAGAAGCTCTGATAAAAGCAATAGAAGATATGTCTAAAGACTCAGAATTTAATAAAGCTGCTGCTGAAAGAGCAATGAACATAGATATTAAACTGGGAGAAGAATACAGAAAATACCTGGAAGAACAAGAAAAAGTGTTTATAGAGATCTGGAATGAAATAAAAGACCAATACAAGAAATAAAAACTAAGTAGGAAAATTAGAGGGAGAGGTTTTGATAAAACCTCTCCTGATAGTTGAAAAGGAGAGGTATATAAATGAGTGATTTTTTAAAATATATAGCAGCTGCGCTGCTAGCAATCCTCCTGTCCATAATTTTTTACATAAAAACTTTTTCTTTACCTCCAGAAGGCTACCAATTCCCAAGGCTCCTAATTGCTGTGGTTATTTTATTATCTATTGCTATGGTGATAGAAGCTTATTTCAAATTGATAAAAAATGCGAAAAAAAACGTCAAAACAGAAAAAAATAAAACAGAAAAAAATGTAAACTCTCTCAGGGTTTTCATATTTGGATTATTAATAGGCCTTTATGTATTTACAATTAAACCTGTTGGATACTTCATCGTAACCCCTTTATATTTGGCAGTCGTATATTTGTATTTAAAATCTACAAGCATTAGAAATATAGTATTAATATCATTAGGGTTTACAATTTTCGTTTACCTGTTGTTTGTTAAATTTTTGCACTTGCCGATTCCGATGGGATTTTTTTCATAGGAGGAATAATGCATGATAGTACAAAATTTGTTGTATGGTTTGGTTAATGTCTTAAAAATCTCAAACCTGTTAACAATAGCTTTGGGAACCGCAATAGGGTTGTTTGTAGGTGCAATGCCGGGTTTGTCGGCTACTATGGCAATTGCAATACTTCTTCCTTTAACTTTTGGTTTACATCCTGCTACTGGCATAAGCATGATGGCAGCACTTTATATGGGAGCTATGTATGGAGGTTCTATTGCTGCTATACTTTTAAAGACTCCCGGGACACCTGCTGCAGCTGCTACGACTCTGGATGGTTATCCTATGGCTCAGAAGGGCCAGGCTGCTAAAGCTTTTGGCATTTCTCTCACTGCTTCATTTATAGGAGGAATGATAAGCAGTATTGCTCTTCTTACTGTAGCACCGCTTTTAGGTCAAATAGCTTTGAATTTTGGGCCCGTGGAGCTGTTTTCTGTAGCTGTTCTGGGTATGACCATTATAGCTTCATTATCAAGAGGCTCAACAATTATGGGGCTTTTATCTGGAGCTGTAGGTCTTTTATTGGCAATGGTAGGGATGGACCCAATAACTGGGACACCAAGGTTTACTTTTGGAAACATATATCTTTTTTCGGGAATACCGTTTACAGTTGCGTTAATTGGTCTGTTTTCCATTCCGCAAGCAATAAGGCTTATAGAAACAATTGGAAACGAAGGGGGAAAACACAAGATTGATCCTATTAAAGAGAGGATTTTACCTACAATACAAGAATTAAAGCCATTAATTGTTACTATTTTTAGGTCCAGTATAATAGGTGTAATAACAGGAATCATTCCCGGTACTGGTGGAGACACGGCTTGTTGGTTTGCCTATAATGAAGCAAAAAGATTTTCCAAAGATAAAGATAAGTTTGGGACAGGTATACCCGAAGGAGTAGCTGCTACAGAGGCAGCTAATAATGCTGTTGTTGGCGGTGCACTCATTCCTACATTAACCTTAGGGATACCCGGAAGTTCAACTACAGCTGTTCTTATCGGTGGTTTGATGGTTCACGGAATCATGCCGGGGCCTACTCTTATGACTGAATATGCCGATGTTACATATACATTAATATGGGCTTTATTATTTGCTACTATAATTATGTTTTTTGTGGGGCTTATTTTTACAAAAGCAAGTATATATGTAACAATGGTTAGCAACAGAATTATAGCGCCTATAATAGTGGTTCTTTGTGTAATAGGCTCTTTTGCAATAAATAACAGTTTTTTTGATGTTCTTTTAATGTTTGGGTTTGGAGTTGTAGGATATTTTATGGACAAAATTAAAATGCCGACAGCTCCTATGGTAATAGGGCTTATATTAGGCCGTATGCTTGATGTGAGTTTGAATCAATCTTTAATAATAAGCCATGGTAGTTGGTCTATATTTGTAAAAAGCCCCATATCTGCTGTGTTATTGACACTAGCTTTGCTTTCAATTTTACAGTCAACTCCATTGTTTACATATATTATTAAAAAGATTAAAAATCCAAAAAAAATCATGAGTTAGGAGTGATAACTAATGAAAACCATGAAAGCTCTAGTCACGGATACTAGTGGCGAAATAACATTAGAAGAAGTATCAGTCCCACAACTGGGGGAAAATCCATATGCACCTAAAGATGTGTTGATAGAGGTAGAGTACTGCGGTATATGTGGAAGCGATATTCATAAATGGACTGCTGAGGATAAGAGCAAAGTCAAGAATGCCCCTAGGAAAGTTGTGATGGGTCATGAAATTGTCGGTGTGGTAAGAGATGTTGGTAAAGAAGTTACAAAATTTAAGCCTGGAGATAGGGTGGTTTGCGAAATAGTTACTTTTTATTGTGGTTACTGTCCAAATTGCAGAGAAGGGAAATACAACATTTGTATCAATATACCACCTATGGAGGGTAGAGCTCACTATGTAACAGGAGGAGGTTTTGCAAAATACACAATCTGGCCGGAAATGCAGTTACATAAATTGCCAGACAACATTTCACCAAAAGAAGCAGTACTGATGGAACCTACTGCAGGTTCTGTTCACAGTGTTATAACTCGTATGGGAGTAAAAGCGGGAGAATCAGTGGCTATTCTCGGGCCTGGCGCAAGAGGCATATTGCTTATGCAGGTCTGTAAAGCGATAGGCGCAGGGCCGATTATAATGACAGGCTTAGACAGGGATGAGCCTTTCAGGCTGCCTATGGCAAAAAAATTAGGAGCTGATTATATAATAAATGTTGAAAAAGAAAATGTAAGAGAAAAAGTTGCTGAATTGACCAACGGTATGGGAGTGGATATCGTTTTGGAAAACACAGGCTCAGTTGATCCTATTGATGAATCGCTTGATATAGTAAGAAAAGGCGGTAAAATTTTATGGGCTGGAGGAGGTATTAGAGGAGGAATTGTTGCCCCGGTTGATACTTATAAGATTATAGTAAAAGAATTGGATGTTAGAGGTGAAATATCACAGGTGCCTTATGATTGGGAAACAGCAATCTATCTTGTTTCAAAAGGAAGAATACAGCTTAAACCATTAATAACACATGTGTTTTCTTTGGATGAATGGGAAGAAGCCTTTAACCTTGCAGCTACAAGTTCAGAATGTTTAAGAGTTGCCATAAAACTATAGTTTTGAACATTGGAGGCGATATTATTGAATTCCATTGATAAACTTTTACATAATATCAAAATACCAAAAATGGTAAAAGTAGAACAGCGTTTTGAAAGGCCGATTATAAAAAATGTAGAGTCAGAATTGATAAAAAAACTGGATGCCAAAAAAGTGTTAAGAAAAATAAAAAAAGGCCAGAGTGTGGCTGTGGCAGTTGGAAGTAGAGGGATAAGCAATCTTCCTTTGATGGTAAAGACCTTAATTAGTGAGATAAAAAAGGCAGGAGGAAATCCATTTATTGTACCAGCCATGGGAAGTCATGGAGGTGCGACAGCGGAAGGTCAGAAAAGCATACTTATAGACATGGGGATTACTGAAAATTACGTAGGTGCTCCTATTCGTGCAACGATGGAAGTCGCTCAGGTTGGAGAGTCTGAAAATGGATTGCCGGTATTTATTGATAAATATGCTTATGAAGCAGATGCAATAGTTATAATTAACAGAATAAAACCCCATGTGGCTTTTAGAGGCAAGTATGAGAGCGGGTTAATGAAGATGATTACAATAGGATTGGGAAAACAAAAAGGAGCAGATATATGCCATGAACTGGGGTTTGGTAAAATGGCGGAAAACATTCCAGCTATTGCGCGAGTTGCTTTAGAAAAGACAAACTTAATCTTTGGAGTAGGTGTTCTGGAAAACGCTTACCATGAAACATGTCAGATAGAGGTATTGGAAAATTACGAAATAGAACTAATTGAACCTGAACTGCAGGAAAAAGCTAAGAAACTTTCGCCAAAACTTTATTTTGATAATTTAGATGTGTTAATAATTGATGAAATAGGCAAGGACATAAGCGGTACAGGTTTTGATACTAATGTTGTAGGCAGGTATCATACGCCATATGCCAGTGGCGGGCCTTCTATAACAAGAATTTCTGTGCTGGATATTACAAACACGTCTCACGGCAACGCAAATGGTTTGGGGATTGTAGATTTTACTACAAGAAGGGCTTTTGAGAAATTTAAGTTTGATCAGACATATCCTAATTCTTTAACATCTACAGTCCCTTTAAGCGTTAAAATACCAATGGTTTTAGAAAACGACAAACAGGCTATACAGGCAGCTATTAAAACATGCAACATTTTAGATAAGAGTAGTGTGCGTATGGTTAGGATTAAAAATACTCTAAGCCTGGGTCAGATACAAGTTTCAGAAAGCCTATTAAGAGAAGTTGAAAAAAATTCATATCAAAAAATAGTGGGAATACCTGAAGAACTAAAGTTTGATAAAAATGGAAATCTTTTTTAGAACTGAGGTGATATGATTGCAAGTACCTGTAATAGGGATAACAATTGGCGATCCATCAGGAGCGGGCCCTGAAATATGCTTAAAACTGCTTAAAAACAAAGACGTTTTTAAAAAATGCAAACCAGTGCTTTTTGGAGACATAAATGTGATAAAAAAAGTCAAACCGATTGTAAATTGTGACCTTGATATAAATGTAATTCAATGTATTGAAGACTTCCAAAACAACAAAATCAATCTTTACTCTTTAAACAATATGCCTGATGATTACGAATTTGCAAAGGTACAGGCAAAGTGCGGCAGAGCTGCTTTTGAATACATAGTAAA
>JARRCM010000025.1 GCA_029982205.1 Thermosediminibacterales bacterium | reverse complement strand
CATAGTGGGTATGGTGAAAGCAGCATGCGAGACTGCAACAATACCCATAGCTCTTCATCTTGATCACGGTACGAGTTTTGAACAGATAATGCTTTGTATACGTAAAGGTTTTTCTTCAGTAATGATAGACGCATCGAAATACCCATTAGAAGAGAATATAGCAAAAACAAAACAAATTGTTGATATTGCTCATGCAGTAGGAGTTTCGGTAGAAGCTGAATTGGGTAAAATCGGAGGAACTGAAGATGATATTAAGGTTTCAGAACGTGATGCTTTTATGACAGATCCTCAGGAAGCCGTAAAGTTCATTGCCGAGACAGGAGTAGACTCCCTGGCGGTTGCAATAGGCACTGCACATGGCCCTTATAAGGGAGAACCAAAGCTTGACTTTAAGCGGCTAGAAGAGATTCGAGGTTTGGTTGAAGTTCCACTGGTGCTTCATGGTGCTTCCGGCGTCCCCGGAGACAGTATTAAGAAAGCTATCGAACGGGGGATATGTAAAATAAACATCGATACAGATATAAGACAGGCTTTCACCCGTGGAGTGAAAGAAGTCATATCAAATCGCCCGGAAGAGTATGATCCAAGGAAAATTTTAGGCCCTGCGAAGGAAGAAATGAAAAAGGTCATCAGAGAAAAAATAAGGCTTTTCGGTTCCAGCAATAAAGCTTAATTTTTTTTGGAAAATCGGGAGAGGGGGGTTAAATTTGGAAAGAGAACTGGCTCTGGAGTTTGTAAGGGTTACAGAGGCTGCAGCTTTAGCTTCCGGTAGGTTTATGGGTCGTGGAGATAAGATGGCTGCAGATGAGGCTGCGGTTAATGGAATGAGGTGCTTACTTGATACTATAAACTTTGACGGAGTTGTGGTGATAGGTGAAGGGGAAATGGATGAAGCTCCCATGCTTTATATCGGCGAAAAGGTTGGAAACGGCTCTGAACCCAAACTGGATGTGGCGGTTGATCCTTTGGAAGGCACAAATCTTGTGGCTAAAGGGCTTCCAAACGCTATAGCAGTTCTGGCTGTCGCAGAAAAGGGATGTCTCCTTCACGCACCTGATATGTACATGGAAAAGATTGCAGTGGGGCCAAAGGCTGCAGGCAAGATTGATTTGGATGCCCCAATAATTGATAATTTAAAAGCTGTTGCAGATTCCTTAAATAAGGATATTTCTGATTTAACTGTGGTTATTCTTGACAGACAGCGGCATGAAGGGATTATTGAGGAAATCAGAAACGCCGGGGCAAGGATCAAACTTATATCTGATGGAGATGTGGCACCTGCTATTGCGGTGGCTTTTGAAAATACAGGTGTGGATATGCTTGTAGGCATAGGAGGGGCTCCGGAAGGAGTGCTGGCCGCCGCAGGTTTAAAATGTCTTGGCGGTGAGCTTCAAGGCAGGTTGAAGCCAAGCAATCAGCAGGAGTTAGAACGATGTAAAAAAATGGGCATCAAGGATGTTAATAGAGTATTAAGGATGGAGGATATTGTTAAAGGTGAAGATGTGATTTTTTCGGCGACAGGAATAACAGATGGAGATCTGCTTAAAGGTGTAAGGTATTTTGGGAATGGTGCATCAACTCATTCCCTTGTAATGAGGGCAAAAACCGGAACGGTCCGTTTTGTGGAAGCTGTACATCGATTAGATAAAAAACCCAAATATGCTTTGGGTGCAGTGTTGACCTGAACTGTAATTGATGGTATAATAAATTACAGAAAAGGCAAATCCTCCTCGGTGTATCTTATAAGAAAAGAGGGGCCTTCCGCAAAAGTGAAGGTCTCTTTAATTTTAAGGTTAAATTCCTTGAGGTGTTTTACATATGAAATTAAGCAGGAAGCTGCGTTACTTCTATTTTAAATTCCGACGTAACAAAGATTCTCCAGCTAGAATTGCTAGAGGTATAGCTTTAGGTGTTTCTTTAGATTTTTTCCCTACTTTCGGCCTTGGTTTGATTATTGCCTTCCTAGTTGCAGGTTTGTTCAGAGCCAACAGGCGAGCTGCAGTGCTTGCAGCAATAGCATGCAAGTGGTTAATACCTTTCTTCTATTTCTTAAATGTTAAAATGGGCCAAGCCTTACTTGGAAAGAACCTCTTTGATGGTCCTTTTATTCCCACTGATGGAAAAATTTTTCCCTTTCATGTTATAAATTTCGAGAACCTTAGTTATACTTTTCTAATAGGGAGTATAATTAATGGTATATTATCCGCAATATTAGCTTATTATATTTCTTTAAAATTAACCCTGCATTATAAAAACCTCAAAGCCTACAGTTGATCCCATTTTCGCCTTTTAAAGTTCATGAAAAAAATTGAGAGGAGGCAATTATTTGGAAATTTCTGAACTGGATAAAATGACAATTACCCAGCTGCACCAGGTAGCAAAAGAGTTAAAGATACCACGTTACTATTCCTACCGCAAAAAAGAGCTTATTTTAAAAATACTTCAGGCAAAAACCGAAAGCGATGGCCTTCAGTTCGTTCAGGGAGTTCTGGAAATTTTACCTGACGGTTACGGTTTTTTAAGGATTGAAAACTATCTTATTGGAGATGAAGATATTTACATTTCTCCTACTCAGATACGAAGGTTTAACTTGAGAACAGGAGATATGGTGTCGGGGAAGGCCAGACCGCCGAAGGATAATGAAAAATACAGGGCGCTTGTTTATGTCCAGGCGGTAAATGGGATGGACCCGGAACTTGCAAGATCACGTTTCCACTTTGATTCATTAACCCCGGTTTTCCCGAATCAGAGGCTCACCCTTGAAACAGCTTCTCATGACAACCTTTCAGCTCGGATTATCGACTTGATTTCCCCTATAGGCAAAGGCCAAAGAGGTCTTATAGTTTCTCCGCCAAAGGCAGGAAAGACAGTTCTTTTAAAAAACATCGCTAATAGTATAACTGAAAACTACCCTGATATAAATTTGATAGTGCTGCTTATTGACGAACGTCCTGAAGAAGTTACAGATATAAAACGGTCTGTAAAAGGTGAAGTTGTAAGCTCTACATTTGATGAACTGCCGGAAAATCACTTGAAAGTATCAGATATGGTTTTAGAGAGGGCTCAGAGGTTAGTTGAATCCGGTAAAGACGTAGTTATTCTTCTTGACAGCATAACGAGGCTCGCTCGTGCTAACAACCTTGTAGTTCCCCCGACGGGCAGGACTTTATCAGGAGGCTTAGATCCCAGCGCACTGCATAAACCTAAAAGATTTTTCGGTGCTGCTAGGAATATTGAAGAAGGAGGCAGTCTAACAATACTTGCAACAGCTCTTATTGATACAGGAAGCCGTATGGATGATGTTATTTATGAAGAGTTTAAGGGCACGGGGAATATGGAGCTGCACCTTGACAGAAAACTCTCTGAAAGAAGAATTTTTCCGGCTATAGACATAAAACGGTCTGGAACCCGCAGAGAAGAACTGCTTTTGGATGAAGAAGAGCTTGAAGCGATTTGGGCATTAAGAAAGGCCCTTGCGCCGTTAAACAATATAGAAGCAACCGAAATGCTTATAGAAAAAATCAAGAAGACAAAGAAAAATAAAGAATTTATACAGATGATAATGAAAGAACTGCAGAGTTAGGCAACTCAAATAAATTTTGTTAATAAAATCCATTTTTTGCGCGTATAAAAACTGCTAAATGAGAAAGAATATTAAATAGTTCCTCCCCTTAAGAAAAATGCGCAAAAAATGGGGTGAGAAAATGAAGAAAGCCGTTCCCCACCTGACCTGTTTAGTGCTCACATTTGCAGTTTGCGCACTAATATACTTTGAAGGTGGGGAAATGTTTTCAGGGCAGACAAAAGTTGCATATTCATATGATTTAAACAGATATCAGAACAAAAAAACAATTGAGACACAAGTAGCTTCAAGGGCGCAAACATCAGAGAAGCTACAAAAACAGCGGCCCAGTTTGCTCAGTTATACTGTAAAAGCAGGAGATACACTTTGGGGGATTGCAAACAAATACAATGTAAGTATTGAAACCCTTACCAAACTAAATCATTTAAAAAACGCAAACACGCTGCAAATAGGCCAAAAACTGTCTATATTAACTGCTGACGGGATCATACATCCTGTTAGCCGCGGCGAATCACTGTGGTCTATCTCCAGGACCTATAACACTTCGATTGAAGATATAATTTGGGCCAACAATTTAAAACAACCGGATACTCTTCAGATAGGCCAAAAGCTTATTATACCAGGGATTCATACCGCTAAGGTTACAGCTAAAGCTGCCGTAAATACTTCAACAACCAGATTGAGTTTTATTTGGCCGCTTCGTTCTATAATATCTTCTTATTATGGCCCAAGATGGGGGAGGTTCCATTCGGGGATAGACATTGCAGCTTCAAAGGGTACTGATATAAAAGCCGCTGCTGACGGAACGGTAGAGGCTGCAGGATGGCTTGGAAATTACGGATACATGGTTTTATTAAACCATGGGGCAGGTATAAAGACAAGGTACGCACATACATCAAAACTCTTAGTTAAAAAAGGTCAAAAGGTAAAACAGGGTGAAGTGATTGCAGAAGTGGGAAATACAGGCCGCTCAACCGGTCCGCATCTTCACTTTGAAGTGATAGTAAATGGTAGAACCAGAAATCCATTAAGTTATTTGCCTTAAACCCATTTATTACATTAATAAATGGGTTTGTTTTTTTAAAAGGAATATAAATATTTATATAGAAATACATACAGTATCCAGTGTTTAGGGGGCTTTAACATGCAAGTTAAATTCAATGTTCTTAAACAGGAATGGGAAAAATTTATTAATGGCAAGCATGTAAATACAAATATAATTAAACCAGAAATTTTAGCTTCCTGGAAACGGTCAAAGTCATACGGAATAAGTCCTTTTGAGTCGTTTGATATTATGTTAAGTGATGCTGAATTGAAAGAAAGGTGTGAAAAAAACGCCTGTTTAATTAAAACAGCAAAACCCTTTATGAACCTTTTATATCAGCTTGTTGAAGGTTCAGAACTTGCAGTATTTTTGGTTGATAAAGAAGGCTACATTTTAGAAATGATTGGCGATATGCAAACTATCCTAAACGCATCAAAAAACAAACTTCTGCCTGGCGCAAACCGTTCCGAAGAAAAAGTGGGCACTAATGCAATTGCCCTATCATTAGTAGAAGATAAGCCGATTCAGCTGGTAGGCCCTGAACACTATAATCAAAATTTTCATAACTGGACATGCGCTGCCAGCCCTATCCATAACACTTCAGGAGAAATTATTGGAGTACTGAATGTATCTGCAAACTATAAACTTGTTCATAAACATACCCTGGGTATGGTGGTCTCGGTTGTAAAGGCCATAGAAAGGGAACTTTTATTAACAGAAACAAACAAAGAAATAAAGCTGCTTAACAATTTGCTATCAGGAATTATTGAATCAGTTTCAGACGGTTTGATTGCTTTTGATAATAATGGAAAAATCCTTTATTTTAATTCTAAGATAAGTCAATTTTTTGCGATTGAAAACAAAAAAAAATTAAAAGAAGAAGTAAAAAAAATTATATATTCAAATAAACAGCTTTTAAATAAAATTTTAAGCAAAACTCCCATATACGATAAAGAGTTTTCTTTAACAATTAAAAACCAAAAAAAACATTTTGTTATAACTGTCAATCCAATTGTTGCTGTTAAAGAAGAATTATTAGGAACAGTTGTGCTGTTTAAAGAAAAAAGCAGTGTTCACAAATTAGTCCACAAGGTTGTAGGTGCTAAAGCGAATTTTGAGTTTGATGACATAGTTGGGGAAAATCCGCATTTTAGAAATTCTATTGAACTTGCAAAAAAAGTAGCCGCTTCGAATGCCAGGGTTGTTTTAGAAGGTGAAAGCGGCACAGGGAAAGAACTTTTTGCGCAGGCGATTCATAATGCAAGTGATAGGGCGAACGGCCCTTTCATTGCAGTGAATTGTAGTGCTATTCCCAGAGAACTGATAGAAAGTGAACTGTTTGGATATGAAGAAGGGGCTTTTACTGGCGCAAGAAAGGGCGGGAAACCGGGCAAATTTGAACTTGCTGAAGGAGGAACACTTTTTTTGGATGAAATAGGAGAACTGCCGTTAGAAATGCAGGCAAAACTTTTAAGGGTATTACAGGAAAACCAACTGGTGCGTATAGGTGGCAGCGGGATAATAAAATTAGATGTAAGGGTAATTGCTGCAACAAACAAAAACTTGTCATATTTAGTTAAGAATGGAAACTTCAGGGAAGACCTTTACTATAGATTAAGTGTTATTACAATAAACATTCCTCCACTAAGGGAAAGGAAAGATGATATTCCTCTGTTGATATCACATTTTTGTAAAAATGCTGAAAGGCTGTATTCTTCAGAACCAAAAGTTGATGATGAAGCCCTTGAACTTATGATGAATTACGATTGGCCCGGAAATGTAAGACAGCTGCAGAATGTTATTGAAAGAGCAGTAATATTATCCCAGGGTAAAATAATAACCAAAAAGCATCTTCCAATGGAGATACAATTAAAAAAATGGGATTCTGACGATTTATATTTTATTAAACCTATTAAAGAAATTGAGAAACAGGCAATTGAGGCCGTAATCAGATATTCAGAAAACAACCTGTCAAAGGCTTCAAAGATACTGGAAATCTCTAGAAATACTTTGTACAGGAAAATCAAAGAATATGGCATAAAATATCCATAATTCTGAAAACTGCCAAAAAATGTGACATAAAAAAGTTTTGGATTATAATATTGTCACATAATATAACAAATATTAATTATATATGTACCATATTGTGACATTATTAAAATAATATTATGTTTAACTCTAAAAATGAATTATCAGGCTTATCCCTTAATTCACCTGAATTAAATCAGGTTGAGTTAAGGGAATTGTTTTATTTGGCACAATATTTGCAAAAATAATTTGTGGATTATTAAATTAAAACAAGGAGGTGTTTACAGCATTTGGCAAGTATTTATCTATACGTCTTAAATTAAAAAATAAATAAGGAGGGATTAATTTAATGGCAATAGGCATTATTGTGGCAGTGGCGATTTATGGTATTGTAGTTTTTTATGTTTCTAATTTGGCCAAAAAAAGCGGCCAATCAACTACACAGGATTTTTACATTGCCGGTAGGTCTGCAACATCGATAATGATGTTAGGTACGGTTGCACTGTCTATTTGGAGTGCTCTGGCGTTCTATGGTTATGGTGCCGGTATTTATCGTAATGGAGTTGGTTACTTCAGCGGAATACCAGGGGCATGTTTGGTTGGCCTGTATGCAAGTACAATAATGTACCGACTATGGTTACTCAGTAAGAAATACGGTTATGAAACTCCTGGAGATTTTATGGCTGATAGGTTCTATTCTCCTGCTTACCGCTGGATAGTTTCATTAACCTGCGTTATTTTCGTTATTCCTTATATTTCATTACAGATTATAGGTGTTGCAAACGGTTTTGAAGTTGTTTCTTCTGGAAAAATCACCTTCTGGGTAGCAGTAGCCATTCTTACTGTATATATACTGGGTCATGTGCTTGAAGGCGGTTCAAAATCGGTAGTGTTAGCTGATACTGTAGCCGGGTTTTCTGGTGTAGCAATTTTAGTGATTTCCGTTATATTTATGACAAAAGCTATTCTTCCAGGCGGTTTAGCTGAAGGCACCAGGATCATAATGGAAAAATCCCCTGATTTTTTAAGACATACAGGGCCTTATTCATCATGGATTGGCACCCTAGGGCTTTCATTTTCAGCAGGTATAGCCATAATTGCATGGCCACATATTTTTGTGCGGTCATATATGGCTAAATCAGCAAAAGTGTTTCTCGTTATGGCAGCAGTCTTTCCGCTTTTGGAAACATTTGCTTTCAGCATGTTCCTGATTCAAGCATTCCTTGGTCGTGTTGCATTTCCTGGCCTTGTAGGCAAGGCAGCTGATAACCTTGTTCCAATGCTGGCATTGGAATATACTCCTCCAATAATTGCAATACTTTTGGTTGTTGGAGTGTTTGCATTCGGTATGTCTACTGCCGACTCACAGCTCTTAGTTGCATCATCGATTATACAGAAAGATATTTATGAAAACGGGCTTTCCAAAAAAGGCAGCGGCAGCCAGAAGGATAAGATTAAATTTAGTAAGATTGCACTTGTAATTATGATGGTACTAGTTCTATTGGTGGTCAAGTATAGGCCGGCTGTACTTGTAGACTATGCTTACAAGTTTTCGTCTCCGGGATTTGCACAGCTTATGCCAGCTATGATTGCTGGTTTATACTGGAGCAGAGCCACGAAAGAAGGTGCTATAGTAGGAACGCTCGCAGGAGTTGCCACAGTTATAATAACACTGTTCTTCTACAACCCTGTAAAGATAGTGCATCCAATTCTCTGGGGCCTTGCAGTAAATACTCTGCTTCTCATAGTTGTAAGTTATTTGACTCCTCCACCTCCTAAAGAGGTTCAGGAAAGAATCCACGGCTACCTGAACAGTATATTTGAAAAACGAAACAATTCAACTACAAAAGTTTTACTGGTGCTTCTTGCGATAGTATTCTTACAGGGCCATGTTTTGAGCCCTTACCTGCCAGATAAAATAGTACTTGGTTGGATGCCTTTAGGTTACTTTAACTATGTCATATATGCTGTAGAGTTGGCTGTATTAACATACCTCTTTGCTAAGAACCAGATAGCTGAAGATTTAGACGAAGAAGTAGACGCTTCAGGAAAAGTGCAAGTAAGTCAATAATAAAATTTAAACAGGTTTAAGGAGATGATTAAGTGACACAAGATCACGGGATATCCATTTCCGACCTCCATAAACACATCAAGATATTGAGTCAACAGTTTCCTCGGCGGCATACGGGTGAACCGCAGGAAAAAGAAGCTGTAGACTATATTGTTTCAAAGTTTGAAAAATATGGCTTAGATGTGTGGATCAATGAAATACCTGTGATGGGATGGGAAGTGTTGCAGGCTCCAGAACTAATTTTGTTGGAACCGGAAAACCGTCAGATTGAATGTGTGCCCTTCATCTTTTCCGGTTCCACCCCCCATGGGGGATTAACAGGAATCTTGAAATATGTTGGTACCACTCTTGCAAGTGGTTTTTTAGAATGGTACAAATTTGCTATTGTTGACCCGGATACAGGAAAATGGAAAGGCTGGGTTGTTGGCCGTCCTGATGGGCCTGCTATAACTCAATCTGGCCCTCCGGCAGGTTTTTACGGCACGCAGGATGGCCCGCATTACACATGGCCTGCATGTATTATAGGCAAATCAGACTATGAGGCTATTAGAGAATGGTTAAAACTCGGTAAAGAAGTAAAAGTCAAATATTCGGTTCAGGTAAAATATAAACCTGAATGCAAAACATTCGTCGTTGAAGGGAAAATCCAGGGGAGCAAATACCCTGACGAAGAAATCTTAGTATGTGCTCATCATGACAGCCAGGGAGCAATAGGGTTTCCTGAAGTGTTTAACAGCCCTGGTGCATGTGACAATGCATCAAGTGTGGCTGCAATTCTTGAAATAGCTAGAAAGCTAAAGGCAAGTGGAACAGATAGAACTTTAATATTTTGTACATTTGGCGGTGAAGAACGTAACTTTACAGGTTCACGGGAGTTTGTACGGCTGCTTATAGAAACACGTCGAATAGAGAAGATTGTAGGAGTGTTAAATCTTGATCAAATGGCTAACGGAAAAACCTTGACACTGTTCTGCTCGGAAGAAGAGATTAAAAGACCCGTTATTAATATTAAAGAAATTGCTGAAGATATTGCCAATGACCTAAAACTCTCGGACCGTTTTCCAGTAAAAATAGTTTCACCCCCATTGCCTTCAAGTGACCACTGGCCTTTTTATATAGCCGGACTGCCGACAATGGCTTGTATCTGGAGGCCTGTTCATAACCATGCTTATCACCGGAACAAAGATACCATAGAATACTGCAGCCAGGATGAAAAGTATATGGCATCACTGTCTGTAGCATGGGAATACATCAGGCGCCTAGACAAACTGGAAGGTATAAAAATTAGAGCTTGATAGACAGAGATGCTTAAAATAAATTGGGGGCTCAACACTTGAGTCCTCTTATAACAATGACCAAACTTTTATAAGGAGGAAAGGGAAAATGAATGTTCAAGGATATGAGAAAAGACAGCTGTTGGAATTTTACTCAACAATGTATAAAATCCGGAAATTTGAGGAAGAAGTTTTTGAGCTTTATAAACAGGGTTTGATGCCGGGCCTTGCTCATACTTACGTTGGTGAAGAGGCAATAGCAACAGGTGCATGTAACGCAATTGAAAAAGGAAAAGATTATGTTGCAAGCACACACAGAGGACACGGCCATCTAATAGCAAGTGGGGCAGACCTGAGTAAAATGATGGCTGAGATTCTGGGCAAAAAAACAGGATACTGTAAAGGGAAAGGGGGATCCATGCACGTAGTTTCGTTAGAAAACAATATATTGGGCGCCAACGGAATAGTTGGTGGAGGGATACCTCTGGCAACCGGAGCGGCCTATACGTCAAAACTAAAAAATACCGGCCAGGTTACACTGTCATTTTTCGGAGATGCAGCCACAAACCAGGGGACATTTCATGAAAGCCTGAACATGGCAGCAGCATGGAAACTGCCGGTGGTTTATATTATAGAAAACAACCAGTTTGGGATTTCGGTTTCAATTAAAAGAGTAACAGCAATCAAAGACCTTGCAGAGAGAGCTAAAGCGTATGGCATGCCTGGTGTTGTAGTTGATGGAAACAATGTTATAGAAGTTTATGAAAAGGTGAAGGAAGCTGTTGAGCTAGCAAGAAAAGGAGAGGGCCCTACCCTTATTGAATGTAAAACATACAGATTCAGGGGGCATCATGTGGGTGACCCGGGCATAGAGTACAGGCTGCAGGAAGAAATTGAAGAATGGAAGGCTAAATGTCCAATAAAACGGCTTAAAGAAGCGTTGATTAATAATAGTATTGCAACTGAAGACGATATCAAAAATATTGAACGTGATGTTGACAAACAAATTGAAGAAGCGGTTGAATTTGCAAAACAAAGCCCGTATCCTGAACCCAGTGAAGCATTTGAAGATTTATTTGTTTAAGCAAGATGTTAAGAAAGGAGAGAAAACAAATGAGAGAGATAACATATGCACAGGCTATTTGTGAAGCGTTAGATGAAGAAATGGCACGGGATGAAAACGTTATTCTCTTAGGTGAAGACGTAGGAATTATCGGTGGAAATTTTAAAACATCTGTTGGTTTATACAAAAAATATGGTGAATGGAGGGTTAAGGATACACCCATTTCAGAGAGCGGTTTTACCGGGCTGGCATTGGGCGCAGCTATAACAGGATTAAGGCCTGTAGTTGAGATAATGTTTAGTGATTTTATGGCTGTCTGCTTTGACCAGATAATCAATCAAATAGCCAAAATAAGGTATATGTCGGGCGGTCAAGTAAAAGTGCCGTTAACTATAAGGACACCTATTGGAGGGGGAAGGTCTTCTGCAGCACAGCATTCACAGAGCCTACAGGCACTGGTTGCTCATATTCCAGGCCTTAAAGTAGTTTTACCATCAACAGCTGAGGAAGCAAAAGGATTGTTAAAAACTGCCATACGAGAAGACAACCCTGTTGTTTTTATGGAACATAAAATGGAATACAATAAAAAGTACCTCGTACCTGAGGGCGAATACACAATTCCTTTTGGAAAAGCAAGAATTGCGAGAGAAGGCAGTGACATAACAATTGTGGCTACATCAAGTATGGTAATGAAATCTTTAGACGCTGCAAAAGAACTTGAAAAAGACGGTATTGAAACAGAAATTATTGATATAAGAACGATAGTTCCTTTAGATAAAGAAACGATTGTTAAATCTGTTATAAAAACCGGAAAACTCCTTATTGTTGATGAAGGGCATATCAGATGCGGTATAGGAGCAGAGATCGCAATGTCGGTATTGGATGATGTGTTCTATGACCTTGATCTTCCTATTCAAAGAATGGGAACTGAAAATGTGCCATTGCCTTTCAGCCCTGCACTGGAATTTCCTTTGATACCTGATGCCAAGAAGATATATCAAAAAGTAAAACAAATGATGTAAAGGGGGGCGGCATCATGGCAAAAGTCGAAATAATGCCGAAACTAGGTTTCAACATGAACGAAGGCAAACTGGTATCCTGGAAAAAGAAAGAAGGAGATAAAGTTGAGAAAGGTGAGGTCTTGTTTGAAGTTTTAACAGATAAAGTAACAATGGAGATAGAAGCTACAGAAACGGGATATGTTCTAAGCCTTTTGGTAGATGAAGGGGAAGTTGTTCCAGTAACTCAACCTATTGCTATAATCGGAGAGAAAGATGAAGATATTTCAGCCCTTAAAGAAGAATTAAAAATAAAACCAGAAGAAGAGGTTAAGGAAGAAGAGGTTAAAATTAAAATTTCTCCAAGAGCCAAAAAGCTTGCTGAAAAACTGGGATTGGACATTTCGTCAATAAAACCAAACCCTGAAGGCATAATAAGAGAATCTGATGTGAAAGAATTTCATAAAAAGTTATCTACCAAAAAAGTGACACCAGCTGCGAAAAAACTTGCAGAGGAGAATAACATAGATTACAGTTCTTTAGAAGGCACAGGTCCAGGCGGCAGGATAACAAAACAAGATATAGAAAAACTTGTTAAGAAAGAACCTAAAGAACCTGTGGAAAGCAGAAAAACCATTCCATATGACGGTATGCGTAGAATAATAGGTGAAAGGCTTTCTCAAAGTAAATTCACTGCTCCACATATTTATTTTACAATTAAGGTTGATATGAGCAAACTGATTGAGTTGAAAAAGGACTTAAAAGACCAGATAGAAAGCTTGACCGGAGGTTATAATGCCTCATTGAACGATTATATTGTTTTTGCCGTAAGCAAAACTTTGAAAGAGTTCCCGCTGCTTAATTCTTCCCTCATGGGAGATGAAATACTCATCCACGATTCCATAAACATAGGAATAGCAGTGGCTGTAGAAAACGGTTTAGTTGTTCCTGTAGTTAAAGATACACAGGATAAGAAGTTTACGGATATAGTAAAGGATTCTAAAGAATTAATAGAAAAAGCCAGAGCAAAACGCTTAACGCCAGACGACTATTCAGGAGGTACATTTACCATTTCAAATTTAGGGATGTGGGGTATTGAACAGTTTACCGCCATAATCAATCCGCCTGAATCGGCGATTTTAGCAGTAGGTAAAATCATAAAAACTCCTATAGTTGAAGAAACAGAAGAGGGAGAAAAAGTAATGATAAAACCCATCATGAAGGTTACATTATCTGTGGACCATAGAGTAATTGACGGAGCAGTTGCTGCACAATTTCTAAATAAATTAAAGGATTTTCTGGAAAAACCATCGAAAATGTTTTTATAAGACAAAGCAACAAGGAAGAATTGAGTTTAAAATTTCAAATTGGGGGTATATTATGGGTGCTTTGAAGGGTAGAGTTGCGATCGTTACAGGTGCAGGTAGGGGTATCGGAAAAGCTACAGCATTAAGACTGGCCAGGGAAGGCATAAAAGTGGTTGCTGGTGATATTGATGAAAATGCCGTTATGGAACTTCAAAAAGAGGCAGAACAAGAGGGTTTAGAGATATTGGGATTAAAAATGGATGTATCCAGTTCCGAAGATGTTGAAAGAGTTGTCAGCAAAACTATTGAAAGATTCGGGGGAATTGATATACTAGTTAATAACGCAGGAATCTGTGAAGAAGTTGAAGTTGAGAATATGACCGAAAAGCAGTGGGACCGTTTAATGTCAATAAATTTAAAGGGGACATTTTTGTGCAGCCGTGCGGTAATACCATATATGAAACAAAAGAACTACGGCAAGATTGTGAACCTTTCATCGATTTCTGCGGAAACCGGCGGAGTCCTATCAGGTGCACATTATGCAGCATCAAAAGCGGGAATAAAAGCATTTACAAAAAAACTGTCCAGGGAGCTGGGGCCCTATAATATAAATGTAAACAGCGTGGCCCCCGGCAGAATATTAACGGAAATGATAAAACCTGCAGGAGAGCGAAACAAAAAAGTGGAGCAGGAGCTGCCTTTACAGAGGTTGGGCGAGCCGGAGGAAGTTGCGGAAGTAATACTGTTTTTGGTATCAAAAGCATCTGATTATTTGACTGGCCAGTGCATTCATGTTAACGGTGGATGGTACATGAATTGAAAAATATTTCTTAGTTGTTGTAACGTTTTAGGAGGAAAACAATGTTTTATACAGTGTATTCAGACGATAAAGGAAACATATTTGAATCAAAGAAGTATTTACCTGTTGGAAGGGCGGGAAACAGGTTTGTGGAGATACAGGAACAGGACCTTATTGAACTTCCTTCCGGGGCGGAACTTATGATGCTTCCAGGAAGACATCCTGTTGGAATAAGCAGAAAAGATGGCCGGTTTTCCCTCGTTGAAGACGGTCGGAATGTTTTTGCAGTGGGTGCGGTTCTTCCGCAGGGCTATACCCGGACACTGCTTCCAGCATATACAAGTAATAAAGGAAAACGGGGAAAACCGCTTCCGCTGTTCGGGTACACTGCGGTGGCATTTAAAGGAGACAGGTTTTATATTGCTGCAAAGAAAACAGATGAAACAGACAGGTGGGACCCTAAATGGTTCAACACCCCGGAACTTCCGGATTTAATAAATCAAAAATGTGATAAGTTTCCTGAAAACCGTATACTAAAGCAGCTTGCGAGATGTGCCCTTGATTACGGATGTTTTACCGCCCAGAACATTTTTTATGAGCGGTGGGAAGGAGGTATTCCTGTTTCCCCGACTTGTAACGCAGCGTGTCTTGGATGTATTTCTAAACAGCCAGCTGAATGCTGCCCATCACCTCAGGCCAGGATAAACTTTATACCCTCTATAAAAGAGGTTGTTGAACTCGGTGTATCACATCTGTTGAACGCTGAGCAGCCGATAATAAGTTTCGGCCAGGGATGTGAAGGAGAGCCTACTATGGCCGGAGATTTATTAGTTGCTGCAGTCTTAAAAATACGGGAAAAGGTTGCAAAAGGGGTTATAAACATCAACACAAACGGAAGCCGTACAGGAGTAATAAACAAACTTTGTGAAGCAGGATTAAACAGTATGAGGGTCAGCATTATAAGTGCTGATGAAGGAATTTACAACATATATTACAATCCGAAAGGATATCAGCTAAAAAACGTGAAACAATCTATAATTACTGCAAAAGATAAAGGTGTTTTTGTATCGCTAAACCTGTTAACTTTTCCAGGGGTAACGGATAGAGAGGACCAGGTTGAGGCCTTATTGAGATTCCTGCGCGAGACGGGAGTCGATATGGTGCAGTTTCGAAACTTAAATATTGACCCGGAGTTTTTTATGAATGCTTTACCTCCTTCAGGCAATGAAATTTTCGGTATAAATAACCTTATAAAAATATTAAGACATGAGCTGCCCCATTTGCGTATTGGTAATTGTACCCCATATTTGTTATCGTGAGCCCCTTGATAAGTAATATTTATTATGCTATAATATTTAAAGCTCTTCTGCGTAAAAGATTCATACTGGAATGAGGTGATACAGGTGAAAAAAGGCATCCATCCAAAATATGGCAAGGCGATTGTGAAATGTGCATGTGGCGAAACCTTTGAAACGGGTTCAACGGTAAAAGAGCTGAGAGTTGAAATATGTTCAAAATGCCATCCCTTCTTTACCGGTAAACAAAAGTTTGTGGATACAGGTGGAAGGGTTGAGAGGTTCAAGAAGAAGTACGGTATAGAAGACTAATAAAAAACAATATTACAACTATGGTGATTTTTCCTCAGATGTAGTTTAGCTTTATGTTGTTTGCTAAGACCAATAGGTTAGAGGTTTCCTCTAGCCTTATTTTATATTTTGATTTTTTGCATTTTAATAAATTAAATTATTTGAGCCTAAAAGATTTTTTATAATAATATTTGAGAGGTAGATGGGAATGAAACAGTGTAATATAGGTGGGCAAGCTGTGATTGAAGGGGTAATGATGCGAAGCCCAAAAAAAACAGCTATTGCTGTTAGAAAACCTGATAACAGTATCTTTATTTATAAAGAGCCTACTCGCAGCCTTTCCGAAAGGTTTAAGTTTTTAAAGCTGCCAGTGTTGAGGGGTATGCTTGCTTTAATAGAGTCGCTGGTTGTGGGAATAAGGGCATTATCATTCTCTGCTCAACAGGCAGGTGAAGAAGGAGAAGAACTTACCACAAAAGACGTGATAATTGCGGTGGTTTCGGCGGTGGTTTTTGGAGTAGGTATTTTTATGATACTTCCTACAATAGTAGCAAAATTTATTCATGGAGTTTTATCTAACACAGTTTTATTAAACTTAATAGAAGGTGTTGTAAGGCTAAGCATTTTTCTGCTTTATGTTGTGATGATTTCGAGGATGAAAGATATACAAAGGGTTTTTCAATACCATGGGGCTGAGCACAAATCAATACACTGTTTGGAGGCCGAAGAAGAACTAAAAGTAGAAAACGTTAGAAAATACTCTACCCTGCACCCGCGGTGTGGAACAAGTTTCCTTTTAATCGTAATGCTTGTTAGTATCATGGTTTTTTCTTTCCTTGGGTGGCCTAACCTTCTATTAAGGATTGTTTCAAGATTGCTGCTTTTTCCTCTGGTTGCTGGTGTTTCATATGAGATAATAAAATATGCAGGCAGGAGCAATAGTCCGTTCATTAAAACAATTAATGCTCCGGGGTTGTGGTTGCAGAAACTGACAACTCGAGAACCTGATGATTCTCAAATAGAAGTGGCAATAGAGGCACTTAAAGAAGTGAGGTGATATCATGTTAGAAAAACTTGATAATATTGAAGAAAGATATAATGACCTGACCAAGATGATAAGTGATCCTGATATAATCGCAAATCAGGCAGAATGGCAGAAACTAGTAAAAGAACATGCTGAACTGGAAGACATTGTTATGAAATACCGTGAGTACAAAAAAGTATTGAAAAGTATTGCCGAGGCAAAAGAAATGCTTCAGGAAAAACTTGAGCCGGATTTTAAAGAACTAGTTGAAACAGAGCTTGAGGAACAAAAAGCTGAAAAAGAGAAGATAGAAGATAAGCTGAGGAGAATGCTGATTCCAAAAGACCCCAACGATGAAAAGAACGTAATTATGGAGATTCGCGCAGGAGCAGGCGGAGAAGAAGCTGCCCTGTTTGCAGGGGATCTTTTTAGAATGTATACACGTTATGCAGAAAGACAGGGATGGAAGACAGAAGTCATGAGCGCTAATGAAACAGATATCGGCGGATTTAAGGAAATAATATTCATGATCGAAGGAAAGGGTGCTTACAGCAGATTAAAGTATGAGAGCGGCGTCCACAGGGTTCAAAGGGTCCCTGCAACTGAATCGGGCGGCCGTATTCATACTTCGACTTCTACAGTGGCAGTTTTACCTGAAGCTGAAGAGGTAGATATTGAAATAGACCCGAATGAAATAAGAATAGATGTTTTCAGGTCATCAGGGCCGGGCGGACAAAGTGTTAATACTACAGATTCTGCAGTCAGAATTACACATCTGCCCACCGGAATGGTTGTTTCCTGCCAGGATGAAAAGTCTCAGCACAAAAACAGAGAAAAAGCATTAAAAATCCTCAGGGCAAGGCTGTTAGACAAACTACAGCAGGAACGAAACGCAGAGATAGCCGAAGCGCGTAGAACTCAAGTAGGAACAGGGGACCGAAGTGAAAGAATCAGGACATACAACTTCCCACAGGGGAGAGTAACTGACCACAGGATTGGGTTAACACTTCACAAACTGGATATGATCTTAGACGGAGACCTTGATGAAATCATTGAAGCACTGATAACAACAGAGGAGTCAAAAAAGTTAAAGAAGGTGCAGTAAGTTGGAAAAAAGTTCTGACGGCAGTAAATCTTTATGGCTTGTTTTGAAACAGGCAGAGCGTGTCCTTGATAGATGGGGTATCCCTAATCCCCGGCTTGAAGCCGAAGTGCTGCTTGCCCATGTGCTTAAAACCGACAGAACCAAACTTTACCTGAACAGACAGCTTTTAATAAACCCTGAACAACTAAAGGCCTACCATAAATGTATTTATCATCGTATAAAGGGTATGCCCACAGCATACATTACCGGGCATAAAGAGTTTTTTTCCATGGATTTTAAGGTGTCTAGAAGTGTTCTGATTCCCAGGCCGGAAACCGAAATTCTAGTTGAGACATGTGAAAAGTTGATAAAGAAAAAAATTCCTTGTTTGGCTGAAGGAGAACCTGTTAATCTTGTAGATCTGGGGACAGGAAGCGGAATTATCGCTATAAGCATTGCAAAACTTATTAAAAACTGTAAAGTATATGCTGTAGATAAATCAGATTATGCCCTGAAAACTGCTAGAGAAAATGCAGAACAGCTGGGAGTGTCTGAAAGGATAGTTTTTATAAAAGGCGACCTTTTTAAAGCATTAGATCCAATGAATCTTGAAGGGAAAGTGTCAGGTGTAATATCAAATCCGCCGTATATTCCCACTGGTGAAATTGACTGTCTTCAAAGAGAAGTTAAACTTTATGAACCAAGAATCGCCTTAGATGGTGGTAAAGATGGGCTTGAGTTTTATCGCAGAATAATACCCGGTTCATTGCGATTCTTAAATTCAGGTGGATTTATAGCACTTGAAGTTGGGTATAACCAGGCTTCAGATGTTAAGCAAATGCTTATAGAAAACGGTTATACGGATATATCAGTTGTTCCTGATTACAGCGGAATAGAAAGGGTAATTACAGCAACAACAGAATAAAAATTTATAAAATTACCTATTTTAGTGTTTATAAGCAAAAGGGCAATAATTTCATTATTTAAATAAGTTTGAGGATGTATAAACTTTAAGCACCTTCTTTTGAATTTTGTATACACAGTTTTGAGTAGTATAATGGAAAAAAGGGAAATTATGTTCAGCGGATTATTTAGGAGAGGGTATCATGTTCTTGTTTGAACTTGCAGTAATTCTTACTGCTGCACAAGCCGCAGGAACATTAAGCAGGAAGCTGTCTCAACCATCAGTGCTGGGTCAGATAATAGCTGGAATTATTATTGGGCCTTCCTTTCTTAGTGTTGTTGACAATACGGAACTAATAAGCGAAATGGCTGAGATAGGTGTAATCCTCTTGATGTTTATTGCCGGCCTGGAGACAAACGTTAATGAACTGAAGAAATCCGGAAAGTCGTCTACGGCTGCTGCCATAGGCGGAGTTTTTTTGCCTTTTTTTGGAGGGGGTATTGCCGCTTATTGTTTTGGATTGGGGTTTATAGAAAGTGTTTTTATAGGGACTATTTTAACTGCCACCAGTGTCAGTATTTCTGTTCAGACACTTTTAGAGATCGGCAAGCTTAAATCATGTGAAGGCATTACGATTCTTGGAGCGGCGGTCATAGATGATATCCTTGGAATAATAGCACTGACATTAGTTACGGGATATGCTGTGGGTGGTTCAAATATTTTGTTGTTGCTGGTAAAGATTATAGTTTTTTTCGGTCTGTTTTTAATGTTTGGAAAAAAGTTAATACAGAAGATTTCTTCCAGTGTTGTAAAAACCAGGTCTAAGGAAGGCCTTTTTACTACTGCTATTATAATAATTTTTATAACTGCATTTGCTGCTGAACAGATGGGTGTTGCTGCTATAATTGGCGCATATATTGTCGGAATTGCTTTTGGAGCAACTCAATACAGGCGGCAGATTTCTGAGAAAGTCCAGGTAATGGCCTATTCACTATTTGTACCTATATTCTTTATAAGCATAGGAGTGAAGGCAGAATTAAGCCACTTCAATGCATCTTTAGGGTTTGCCGCAGTGCTTACTTTTGTTGCAATATTGACAAAGATTATAGGATGCGGTATTGGGGCCAGAATTAGCGGCCTTGATTTGCAAAAGTCATGGCGGATAGGGATTGGGATGATTTCCAGGGGAGAGGTGGCATTGATTGTTGCTTCTCTGGGACAGAAAATGGGAATAATAAACGAATCGGTTTTTTGTATAATAGTAGTCATGGTTATTTTCACAAGTTTAATCACCCCGGTTTTACTAAAATGGAGTTTTAAGGATGAGGTTTTTAACCAACAAGCAGGAGATTTTACTGCTTGATTAAGGGGGAAAAATTATGTATTTGTTCGTAATGGTTTTAAACCACACCGATAAAATGGCGGAAATAATAGAAGAATTTAAAAGAATCGGAGTAAAAGGTGCTACTATACTCGACAGCATCGGTTCAGGGAGGGTGAGAAAATTTCCCGGAGGAGAGATACCTATTATTGCCGGTTTAAAAAAACTGTTGGAAAATGGTTATCCGCATAACAAAACGATTTTTTCAGTTGTGGAAAGCCTTGAACAGGCACGGGAAATGGTTGATGTGGTTGAAAGTATAGTGGGTGATTTCACACAGCCCGGAACGGGAATAGTGTTCTGCCTAAAACTTGAGTTTTTTCATGGAGGTGCTTTAGGCTCGAGTCTTAAAAACCAGGGCGACTGAATGCAGCGGCGAAAGCCGTTTTTTTGTGTCTTATAGAGTTGTAATGGAATGTTCTAAGATGTAAAATTAAGGAGTAAGATGTTTCAATGTTTCGAACTGTTAAGTCAAAGCGGTGATTTGATGATGATAAAGAAAGTTAACAACACATTAATTATTAAAATCGATCCCAAAAAACCGGATGGGGAAGAACTAAAACTGGCGGCAGAAATGATCAGACGAGGCGAATTAGTGGCATTTCCCACTGAAACGGTTTACGGTCTGGGTGCTGACGGGCTTAACCCTGTTGCAGTAAGAAAGATTTTTAAGGCTAAAGGGCGTCCGCAGGACAATCCTTTAATACTCCATATTGCAGAAGTCAAAGTTCTGGACATGATTGCAGATAATATACAAGACAAAGCTTTAAAAATCATGTCCGCTTTTTGGCCTGGCCCACTTACTCTAATATTCAATAAAAAGCCCTCTGTTCCTGATGAGGTGACTGCAGGGCTGTCTACAGTAGCTGTAAGGATGCCCAGCCACCCAGTTGCAGTAAAGCTGATAAAGGCCGCAGGGATTCCCATAGCAGCTCCAAGCGCCAACCTTTCAGGCAGGCCGAGCCCTACCACAGCAGAACATGTGGTTCGCGACCTTTCCGGAAAAATTGCTGTGATTATAGATGGGGGTTCTACAGAAGTAGGGTTGGAATCCACGGTGCTAGACATTACCTGTGACCCTCCTACAATATTAAGGCCGGGAGGGGTTACATATGAAGAACTTATAGATGTGGTTGGAGATGTAAGGATAGACCCTGCATTGGAGAATGAAGAAAACTTTGTTCCTAAATCACCTGGCCAGAAGTATACACATTACTCTCCTAAAGCATCAGTGGTTGTAGTGGAAGGCCCGATGAAACAGCAGGTAAACCAAATATTAAAGCTGATAAAACTCAAAGCGGATTCGGGGTTGAAACCGGGAGTTCTTGCAACAGACCAAACTAAAGAGTTCTATAACGGAGTGGATGTTATTTCTCTGGGAGACAGGGACATGCCTTATACTATATCGGCCAGGTTGTTTTCAGCTCTCCGTGAGATGGACGATAGGGATGTAGACGTGATTTTAGCTGAAGGGATTGAAGAAAAAGGAATAGGCCTTGCAGTAATGAACCGTCTCAGAAAAGCTGCAGGGTATAATATAATCAAAGTTTAGTATTTTAAATTTAAAAAGGAGTATAATATATGACAAGTGTTCGCTGAATGAGGTGAGAAAAGCATGTTGTTGACCTGCGAGATGATTAAAGGAGGTATGAAAACATGGTTAAAAAGGTTCTCTTTGTCTGCACCGGGAATACATGTAGAAGCAGTATGGCTGAAGCGCTGTTAAAAAAGCTTTTAAAAGAGGCAGGGGAAGAATTAAAAGGTATAGAAGTTTTATCCGCGGGTATCGCAGCGGTAGAAGGCCAACCTGCTTCAGCCCAGGCAGTCAGTGTGATGGCAGAAGAAGGAATAGATTTAAGAAAACACCGGTCAAGACAGCTTACTCCGGAAATGATTAAAGATGCAGACCTTGTTTTAACTATGACGGCAAACCATAAGAAGGCAGTGTTGAAAATGCTGCCTGAAGCTTCGGGGAAGGTCTTTCAGTTGAAAGAATTTGTTTATAACAGCGATGAACTGGAAAACCTGGAGAGGGAGCTTGAAAAAATGCATGCACTGATAGATGAGAAACGTAAGGATTTTCAGAAAAGGCATAAAGAAGAAATTACAAAGATTTTAAACGAAAAAAAGGAACTGGAAAAACGCCTGGAAGTAATAAGGGACCGTTTGATGGAGTTGAACAAAAAACAGGAAGAAGAAATTCAAGAGTATAGAGAAAAACTTGAGAAACTTCATCAGCAGTTAACAAGCCTTGATATTACAGACCCTTTCGGTCAGCCGGTAGAAATTTATCGCAAATGTGCATCGGAAATAAAGGAAAACCTTAAAAAAGCGCTGAAAAAAATAACAGGTTAAAATAGGCCTAAAAACATTGAATATGGTATAATACTAAGGGAAAGTTACCGAATTATAGCAGCATTCGCAAGAAAAAGGAGGTGCCTGTATATTGAGAATAGCAATCGGAAGCGACCATGGAGGTTATAGACTGAAACAGAAAGTAATTGAATTCCTGAAGGAAACTGGAATTGAATACAAGGATTTTGGGTGCTATTCCTGTGAGTCAGTGGATTATCCCGATTTTGCGCTTCCCGTGGCGAAAGCAGTAGCTTCTGGAGAGTATGACAGAGGAATACTAATCTGCGGTACGGGAATTGGTATATCTATTGCTGCGAATAAAGTAAAAGGGATTAGAGCAGCTCTATGCCATGACTGTTTTTCAGCCAAGGCTTCTAGACAGCACAATGATGCAAACATTCTTGCGATGGGAGAAAGGGTGATTGGTCAGGGCCTGGCTATTGAAATAGTTAAAACCTGGCTGGCATCGAAATTTGAAGGAGGCCGTCATGAAAGACGAGTCAGAAAAATCATGGAAATAGAAAAGGAGGAAAGCTAAAATGGATGTATTAAAACTTGTTGATCCTGAGATTGCAGAGGCGATACGAAGGGAAACCGAACGCCAGAGGAACAAACTTGAACTGATCGCTTCGGAAAACTTTGTAAGCCGAGCGGTTATGGAGGCAATGGGTTCACCTTTAACAAACAAATATGCAGAAGGATACCCCGGGAAGAGGTATTATGGGGGTTGCGAGTATGTTGATGTTGCCGAAAACCTCGCGCGGGAAAGGGCTAAAAAGATTTTTGGCGCAGACCATGTAAATGTTCAGCCGCATTCCGGAGCTCAAGCAAACTTTGCCGTGTATTTTTCAGTGCTTGAACCAGGAGACACAATAATGGGTATGAACCTGTCACATGGGGGGCATCTTACACACGGCAGCCCTGTTAACATTTCTGGGAAGTATTTTAAAATCGTGGCATATGGTGTTGATAAAGACACCGGTCGAATAGATTACGATGAGTTGAGGAAAATTGCACTGGAGGCTCGTCCAAAAATGATCGTGGCAGGGGCGAGTGCTTATCCCAGGATAATAGATTTTGAGGCATTCAGAAAAGTCGCAGATGAAGTGGGCGCATATTTAATGGTAGATATGGCACATATAGCAGGGCTGGTAGCTGCTGGTTTGCATCCAAATCCGGTAGCACATGCAGATTTTGTTACAACTACTACACATAAAACCCTCAGGGGGCCGAGGGGCGGTATGATATTATGTAAACAACAGTATGCAAAAGCAGTGGACAAAGCTATATTCCCGGGAACTCAGGGCGGGCCTTTAATGCATGTTATTGCCGCTAAAGCTGTATGTTTCAAAGAAGCAATGAGTCGTGAGTTTGCTAAATACCAGGAACAGATAGTAAAAAACGCTAAGGCTCTGGCAAGTTCACTCATGAAAAAAGGTTTCAGCCTTGTATCAGGCGGAACTGACAACCACCTTATGCTTGTTGATTTAAGAAACAAGGGTCTTACTGGCAAAAAGGCAGAAAGCCTTCTGGATGATGTTGGTATAACTGTAAACAAAAACACGGTGCCTTTTGACCCTGAAAGTCCAATGGTTACAAGCGGTATTAGACTTGGAACACCGGCACTTACTTCTCGCGGTATGGAAGAAGGAGAAATGATGGAGATTGCCGAAATTATCAGTGAAGTATTGGATAATCCTGATGACATAATCTGCAAAGAAAAGGCCAAAAAGAGAGTCAGGGAACTGGCAGAGAGTTTCCCTTTATATGAAAATCTCTATTAGAGTACAGTAGAATATTTGGAGGTTTGATATGATGGAAAAAGTTTTTGTTTTTGACCATCCCCTTATTCAGCATAAACTGACATACATAAGGGATAAGAACACAGGGGCAAAGGAGTTTCGAGAACTCGTAGAAGAAGTTTCTATGCTTATGGCATATGAAGTTACCCGAAACCTGCCGTTAGAAGAAGTTGAGATACAGACACCTTTGGCTAAAGCTAAATCGAAGGTTATAGCAGGAAAAAAAGTAGGCATAGTCCCGATTTTGAGGGCGGGATTGGGTATGGTAAATGGAATGCTTCAGCTTTTGCCTACTGCCAGGGTAGGGCATATAGGTCTTTACAGGGATCCGGATACTTTGAACCCTGTAGACTACTACTGTAAGCTCCCACAGGATATTGAAGAAAGGGAACTTATAATTCTTGACCCAATGCTGGCAACAGGCGGGTCTGCTTCAGCGGCTATAAGTTTTATTAAGGAAAGGGGAGGCAAAAACATAAAACTTATGTGCCTTATCGCTGCCCCTGAGGGTATAGAAAGGGTGTGCCGCGACCACCCCGATGTGGAAATTTATACGGCGGCTGTAGATGAAAAACTAAACTCACATGGTTACATAGTTCCTGGCCTTGGAGATGCAGGTGACAGGATGTACGGAACAAAATGAGAAGAGGAGTATTACTATGAGCCAAAACCGTATTTCGTGGCATGATTATTTTATGCTGCAGGCAAAAACTATTGCATTAAGGTCTACATGCACACGCTTGATGGTAGGCTGTTTAATAACAAGAGATAACAGGGTTATTGCTGCAGGTTATAACGGCTCTGTTTCCGGAGATGTTCATTGTATTGATGTGGGATGTAAGCTGGAAAACGGGCACTGCGTAAGAACCATTCATGCAGAAGCCAATGCAATACTTCAGTGTGCCAAATTTGGTATTTCTACTAATGGAGCAGATATTTATGTAACACATTTTCCGTGTTTGAACTGCACAAAAATGATTATACAGGCAGGGATAAAAAACCTGTATTACGAAACTGATTACAGGGTTGACTCTTATGCGCTGGAGCTGTTAAAAAACTCGAAAGTAAGTATATACCAGATAAAAACTTCTTTCGAAGATTATTTTCCTTTATCTGTGGAAAAGAAAGAATTCTTGAAAAATATTTTGAATGAACTTAAAACAAACTCTAATCCCCAGACCTTTAGGAAATTTGCAAGAAAAGCGTCTCGATTATTTAATATTAACATGGAACTTTAGACAGGTTTATTACGTCTAAGATTACAGCATCAAAAACAGCATAACTAGAAAATCATGGAAACGGCGTTGTGTTGACAAAAATTTAGCATTAATATACAATGAAAACAGGCTTGTTTTCTGACTTTTTAAGTTTAAAAGGGGTGCCGGGATGAAGACATATATATATGCGTTTATTGTGGCTTTAGTCCTATCATATATTTTTACACCCATTGTAAAGAAGTTTGCATGGAAAATCGGAGCGCTGGATATTCCAAATGACACGAGACGGATGCACACCAGGCCCATACCGCGGATTGGAGGTTTGGCTATATTTGGTGCTTTTGTTCTTACTTCTATTTTAGTTCTTCCTTTAACGCGGACTGTAGAAGGGATTCTTTTAGGTTCTGCATTTATTGTGGCGTTAGGTGTGTTTGACGATATAAAAAACTTACCAGCAAAAATTAAACTAATAGGTCAAATAGCAGCTGCAGGGATTCTGGTTCTGTATGGAATTAGAGTGGAATGGGTTACAAACCCTTTAGGAGGGATGTTCTATTTAGGCAAATTAAGCATCCCGTTAACGATTTTCTGGATTGTAGGAGTTACTAACGCCCTTAACTTTATTGATGGCCTGGATGGTCTGGCTGCAGGTGTTGCATCAATAGCTTCTCTTGCCCTGCTTATAGTTGCGATAGGCGAAGGCCAGGAACATGTTGTGATACTGACTGCAATTCTTACAGGCAGCGCGATCGGATTTTTGCCTTTTAATTTCAATCCAGCAAAGATTTTTATGGGCGATACAGGAGCAATGTTTTTGGGATTTGTGCTTGCTGCCATATCCATTGAGGGCGCCATTAAGAGCGCCGCTGCAATTGCACTGGTGGTACCAATTTTGATATTAGGGCTTCCTATCTTTGATACTGCTTTTGCGATACTTCGGAGGGCTGTTAACGGCTATCCTATAATGAAGGCTGATAAAGGTCATCTCCATCACCGACTTATGGCCATTGGCCTGAACCAGCGGCAGACGGTTTTGATATTGTATTCTATAAGTGGATTGTTGGGAATTTCTGCGATTGTGTTGTCGCAAATAGGTTTGCTGGAGGCCGGAATGATACTTACTGTTTTAGTCGGCATTGCAGTAGTTTTAGGCCATCAGCTAGGGATTATTGATATTAAAAACACAAAAAAATTTGACGTGTAAGGTGGTTTGTATAAGTTGCTGAAAAAAAACATCAAAGTTCTGACAGTATTTGGTACAAGGCCTGAGGCCATTAAAATGGCGCCACTTGTAAGCATGTTTATCAGAACAAAATTCATAAAAAACGTTGTATGTGTTACGGCTCAACATAGAGAGATGCTCGATCAGGTGTTGAGCCTTTTTAATATAAAAGCGGATTATGACCTTGATATTATGAAACAGCGACAGAGCTTATCTGACATAACTTCAAATGTGATAATTGGAATGGAATCGGTAATAGAGAAGGAAAACCCTGATATAGTACTTGTACATGGTGATACTACAACTACTTTCGGGGCTGCACTTGCGGCTTTTTATAAAAGAAAAAAGGTAGGTCACGTGGAAGCAGGGTTGAGGACGTTCAACAAATGGTTTCCTTTTCCGGAAGAGATGAATCGAAAACTCACCTGTGCCCTTGCAGATATTCATTTTGCCCCGACACAAACCGCAAAACAGAATCTTTTGAATGAAGGTGTTGAGCCATCAAAAATCTTTGTTACAGGAAATACGGTTATCGATGCATTAAAGACAACTGTAAAACAAGATTATGTGTTTAATAATGAGATTTTGAAGCAAATTGATTTTAAAAAACAAAGGGTTGTTTTACTGACTGCTCATCGAAGGGAAAACTGGGGAAAACCTATGGAACACATCTGTATGGCAGTCCGGGAAATAGTTGATAAATTTAAAGACATAGAAGTGGTTTACCCTGTTCACTACAATCCTGCTGTAAGGGAGACCGTGTATCCTATTTTGGATAAAATTGAAAGGATTCATCTGATGGATCCCCTTGATACCGAAGAACTTCACAATCTGATGAGCAGGTGTTATTTAGTTTTAACAGATTCCGGGGGAATTCAAGAAGAAGCCCCTTCACTTGCAAAACCCGTTCTCGTTTTGAGAGATGTTACAGAGCGGCCTGAGGCGGTAGAGGCAGGTACGGTAAAAGTTGTGGGAACTGATAAACGTAGGATTTATAATGAAGTTGAAATCTTGCTTACAAACAGGAAAGAATATGCGAGAATGTCTGAATCCATAAATCCTTACGGGGACGGCCGGGCATCTGAAAGGATATTAAAAGCTTTACTGTATCATTTTGGGTTGATAGATGAAAAACCGGAAGAATTTTCGGTTTAATTTTCGGAAAAGGGGGGTCTTCATGAAAATAAAAGAAATTATGATTAAAAACCCGGACGTGCTCAAACCGTCAGATAAAATTAAAAAGGCTGCAGAAGTATTTAAAAAAGGTGCTGATGGTATTCCTGTTTTAGATGACAGCGGGAAAATTATCGGTATTGTTACTAAAACACGTATTATTGATGCTTATATTAAGGGGTTATCCCCTGAAATACCTTTAAGTGAAATTATGGTAACAGATGTGTTGACAATTAATGAAAACTTTTCGGCTGAGAAAGCCTGGGAATATCCTGTGAGCAGTATTCCTGTTGTTAATGATGAAGGGCAATTGGTAGGAATACTTACAAGAACAAACCTTGTAAAGGGTTACTACAGAGACCTCCAAGCTGTTAAAAAACTTAATAAAGAACTTGAGGCAATCATTGAATCCTCATATGATGGGTTCTATATTACAGATGGTAATGCGGTTACTTTAAGAATTAACAGTGCATATACCAGGATTACGGGAATCAAGCCTGAAGAGGTAATAGGCAGGAGCATGTATGAACTTGTAGATAAGGGATTGTATTCCGAATCAGTAACTCTTCGCGTATTGAAAGAAAAAAAACCGGTTACCATAATGCATGATGTTAAGACAGGTAAGCGGTTGCTTATAACCGGTAATCCTGTTTTTAACGAAAACGGCCAGATAGTTCGCGTTGTAACAAATGCCAGAGATATTACAGAACTTATAAACCTTAAAAAAAAGCTGGAAGAAAGCCAGGAGTTGACCCAGCGCTACCATTTGGAACTGCAGCAGCTTAGAAAACAGCAAAAAGATATAGGGGAAATTGTTGTAAAAAGCCCTGAAATGAAAAAGGTTGTTGAAATGGCTGCAAAAGTTTCGGATGTGGATTCTACGGTTCTTATAAGCGGGGAATCAGGCGTAGGGAAGGAAATTATTGCTAAAATTATTCATAATACCGGGAAACGTAATTCCGGCCCTTTTATTAAGGTTAACTGTGCTGCGATACCGGATACCCTGCTGGAGTCTGAACTTTTTGGATATGAACAGGGGTCTTTTACGGGTGCCAGGCGGGATGGTAAGCCGGGAATGTTTGAGCTGGCACAAAATGGCACAATATTTTTGGATGAAGTTGGAGAACTTCCATTACATCTCCAACCGAAACTTTTGAGA
>JARRCM010000046.1 GCA_029982205.1 Thermosediminibacterales bacterium | reverse complement strand
TTTGTTCTATTACTACTGCGATGAGCTTCAAGATATACAATTCCTAGAAGCTTTGCAACTATTGATTGATGCTCTTAAGACTGCTTTACAGGAAAAACTTATGCTTTCAAAGAAAACTATCAGTGAGTTTTTAAACTATTTTATGGCTTGTCTGCCCACCTTTCTTAAGGAAAAGCTGGCACTTTGTTCCTGCGAAAGTTGAGTAACTTAACTTTCACAGACAAAAAATAGTCATAAAACCTTAACATGTCGATTTTTTTACAAAAGCAAAACAAGAACATTCCTAATTTTGGTATAATAGAGTTTGGAACAAAACCAAAACACCAAGAAAAAGGAATGTTCTTGATGGGCTCCAATAAATCATAAGATCATGTTTTAAAAAATCAGTTACAATCTAAAGGTGTGATTATCTTGTGATAATGTCACCTTGTAGAGTATCGTGATAAAATGTCACTATGAATAAGGAGATGCGTTATCTTATGACACAAAAACAATTAAACAGGTACAAGGTCATTTCAATGTCCATAGAAGGCAAAATAACCGTCAGGGAAGCTGCAGATTGTTCATCGTTTAGTAGCTAGCAGCAATCAAGAAATAATAGTGCTTTAAGTTTCCTGTTTCTCTATCCTGGAAACATAGGAACGAGAAATTCCTAATATTTTAGCTATCTCTCTTTGGGTTTTTGCTGCACCATTGACAAGGCCATAACGCATTTCTATTACCTTTTTCTCCCTTCCTTTTAGAATTGTGTTTATCTTATCATACAACCGCTTTTTTTGAAATTTAAAAGCCACTTCATCTGTTATGGCATCAGAATCTGTACCAAGTATATCCAGTAAACTTACTTCATTGCCTTTAACAGTTTATCAACAATAATACAAAATTTAAACCTTTGGTAGATTCTTAAATAATATAATTGTAGAAATTGTTCTTTTTTGTTTTTAATTACATTATGGCTCATTGTAAAATTAAATGCCACACCAAAAAAATATAGAACCATAGTGAGAAATCCTGTATGATATAGATGTCCATATAACATAGAAGGAGGTTTCTTTTATGAGCAGATGGCCTAAAGACAGTACAAAGACATTCGCCAATGCGTATAAGATGTTTGTCAATCTGAAGCGAATTGAAGAGAAGCAAGAGGAAGAAAAGAGACGACACAAAATTTTTTTATAATATCTACTTTTGTAACGGTGAACCTACTCTTCGTCTTTTTATCTTGAATAGTTTTTGTAAATCTACTTCTACCATAATCATACTTGTCATGATCATCAACGCTCCAATTGTTCCCTTCATACCTAAGGTCTCATTAAATAGAACATACCCAAATATTGCAGCAAACACAGGCTCTCCAGTATATATCAATGCTGCATGGCTTGAAGAAGTATACCTTTGAGCTACACTCTGTATTATATATGCTCCCGATGTACATACTAAGCTGAGAACCAATATATCAAACCATACTCCTGAATCTTTTGGAATTATGGGAGTTTCCACGGTAATAGTAGTAACAAAATTCAAAAGGCCTACAACACCTAGTTGCATAACTGCTAATGAAATAGAGTCCACCTTTAGAGTATATTTACCGACTAGTATTATATAAAATGTAAATATTATGGCACAAACCAAAGTATACACATCACCAATATTGACTTTCGTTATATTCTGTTTTAAGGTTAATAATCCAAGGCCTGTAAGTGCTAAGAGGGCACTTACTATAACCTTCTTTTCAGGAATGGTTTTATTGAGTAAGGCCGATAATATGGGAACCATTACTACGTTAAAGCCGGTAATGAATGCCGATTTTGATGCTGAAGTATAATTTAACCCCACCGTTTGAAACGCATAATGGGCGTACAGAACAACACCCAAAAGGATGCTATATTTTAGGGTTTTTTTGTTAGTACGCATAATTTTTTTAAAAAATATCAACGAAGATATAACAAAAGCGATTGCAAAACGAATAGTTAAAAAATTGAATGTTTCTACCTGCGCCAAAGCTTCTTTAGTCAAAATAAATGATGCTCCCCAGCCTACAGTCACAAATAGTAATGCTATATCCGCCTTTAATTGGTTTGACATCACCAGTCCTCCTTAACCGACAGTTGCATATACAAAATCATCAACCCAGGATTTAAGATAAGTTACAAAAAACAGCAGCTATCTGGATGACAAGATAACCGCTGTTATTTTTTATATCATAAATAAGTTTTTATATCTACCACTTTTTCATCATTTATGTAAACTCTTGGAACCCTTCTAGACACCCCGCACACTACTTCATAGTTAATGGTCCCTATTACATCAGCTATTTCATCAACTGTTATCCTGTTATTACCCATTTCCCCGAATAGAACCACCTCGTTACCAACTTCTGCCCCGCCTGGTATATCAGTAATGTCAACCATGCACTGGTCCATGCATATCCTTCCGACTACAGGAGCTCTGTGTCCTTTTACCAGCACCTGGGCTCTGGAAGAGAGCAGTCTTGAGTAACCGTCGGCATATCCCACGGGTAAGGTAGCTATTATGCTCTTTCTTTGGGTTACAAATGTACCTCCATAGCTTATCGCCCTACCCGGCCCCAAAGTCTTTACATGAGATATCCTTGTTTTAAAGCTCATAACGGGTTTTATGTGTATTTTAGTTTTATCTACTTCTTTGGAAGGATAAAGACCATACAGTATTATACCGGGTCTCACCATGTCAAGGTGCGTATAGGGAAGCTCTATAATGGCAGCACTATTGGCAGCATGTTTGATGGGTATTTTATATCCATCTTTTTCCAGGATGCTAACCACGTTTATAAACCTCTGGTATTGTTCTTCGGTGAACTTTTTATCTTCCTCGTCAGCTTTTGCAAAGTGGGTAAATATCCCTTCTACTTCAAGGCCTTCTATTAGAAACAATTTTTCTATGACCGGTATCGATGCAGGTTCGGCTTGAAATCCCAGCCTGCTCATCCCGGTATCTAGTTTTATGTGTATTCTGGCCTTTTTTCTATACCTTTTTGCTTGTTCAGCCAATAGCAGGGTTGATTTCAGGCTGTATACGGTTTGGGTAATATCATACTCAATTATTTCATTAAATTGTTTTTCGGGTGTATAACCCAAAATTAAGATAGGGGCTTCTACACCCTTTTGTCTGAGTTCAATGGCTTCATCTATTACTGCTACGGCCAAGTAAGAAGCTCCGAAGGAAAGGGCTGTGCTGGCTATTTTTAGGGCTCCATGTCCATAACCGTCGGCCTTTACAACGGCACATATCCGAGCATTAGGTGATGTTATCCGCCTTATTTCTCTTAGGTTGTGTTTCAAGTTATCTAAGTTTATCTCTACTCGCGTGGGGCGAATGTGACTTAAGTCCATCATACTCCCACCTTCTATATAATATAATCAATTGTATTTTCTTTTGTGGAATTTACCTTTTTTCTTTTTTTGTTATTGTTATTAGTTATTTATTATTTCCTCTAAAGAATAATAGGGTAAATTATGTGCTTCAGCCACTGCCGCATATGTTACCTTACCTTTAACAACATTTACGCCCTTTGCCAATGCCTTGTCTTCAATAACGGCCTGCTTCCAGCCTTTGTTGGCAATCTTTAATATGTAAGGTAAAGTTGCGTTTGTCAGGGCAAGGGTTGATGTACGCGGCACTACACCCGGGATATTGGCAACTGCATAGTGTAAAACTCCATGTTTAACAAATACAGGATTATCATGTGTCCTAGGATGTTCTATTGTTTCAACACATCCTCCTTGATCAATAGCCACATCAACAATTACACTGCCGGGCTTCATGCTCTTTACCATATCCTCTGTCAATATTTTTGGAGCTTTGGCTCCCGGAATTAGAACGGAACCAACCACCAGATCCGCATTTTTGACAGCTTCCATAATGTTAAATCTATTAGAATATAGTGTTTCGATTTCGTTCCTAAAGATATCGGCCAGGTAGCGTAGTCTCTCGATATTAATATCAACAACCGTCACTCTGGCACCAATTCCAACCGCCCTTTTTACTGCACTAGTTCCAACAGTGCCTGCGCCTAATACTACTACTGAAGCGGGCGGGACACCCGCAACTCCGTCAAGTAGTACTCCTTTTCCTCCCTGAATCTTTTCCAAGTAAGTGGCACCCACTTGGACTGACATCCGCCCGGCTATTTCACTCATCGGAATTAATAGAGGTAGGCTCCCATCCGTTTTCTGAACTGTTTCATACGCAATGGCAACTACCTTTTTTTCCATTAAAGCTCTCGTAAGTTCCGGTTCGGGAGCCAAGTGTAAGTATGTGAAAATAACAAGATCTTTTCTAAAATATTTATATTCCTGGGGCAGCGGCTCTTTAACCTTGACAATCATCTCGCTATTTTCCCAAACATCGGCGGCGGAATTCACAAGTTCTGCACCGACAGATGCATAAGCCTCATCAAGGAAGCCTGCCCCTTCGCCTGCACCCTTTTCAATTATTACTTTATGGCCATCAGCCACAAGGGCATCTACCCCAGCCGGCGTCATTGCTACCCGGCTTTCCTGCTGTTTTATTTCTTTTGGTACTCCGATAATCATATTAATATTTCCCTCCTCTTAAATTAAGTTTGTTCTTTATACTTGTTTTTGGTCAATATATCAAAAACTTAAAGTTTGTTTTAGCAAAGCTAGTGTCTCACTAGGATATTCACCGGAAAGAACCCCCAAAGAGGCCATTATATAATAATTATCAATTAATACTTTTGCATTTTGCGTTGGAAAAAGTTTCTTTCCTTTTTTGTCCTGCCGCAAGCTTTGCAATATTTTTCTGCCATTAGGCAATCTTGTAAGAGCACCACCCGTTCCTATTATCCACTTTACTTGCGTAAGGTCTTTGCCGATGGCAATAGAATATTTTCCGGTAGGGCCAAAAAGATATTTTATTTCCCCAACATGCCGTTCAACTGCTGTTTTGCAAGCTATTTGAGTCAAATATTCAGCTAATTTTATTTCCTCTAAACTTTTGGGAATAGGCGGCTGCCTTTTTATTGCTTCTTTGGTATCAAATCCAAGAATTTCCGTAGATTTTTCATAACCTACAAGGTCTATCACGTGACTGCGGTTTATGAATACTCCTAGATCTCCTTCCACAGTTCTTTTTGCTTCCGGTTCCGGTGCCACCAAAATTTTTGCAATTTCATCCGAACCTTCAGTCACCGAGTGCACATCGGTGGTGGCTCCTCCCACATCAAGCACTATTAAATCCCCTATTTTCTCTTTTAAAAGTCTTGCGGCCTTCATTACCGCACCCGGCGTGGGAATGATAGGCCCGTCTACCATGGTGCGGATTTTCTCCATACCAGGTGCTATTACAATGTGCTCTTCAAATACTTCATGTATAACCTTTCTTGTCGGCTCTATATTGAGCTCGTCTATGCGGGGATAAACATTATCGACAAAAAATACCCTGTTTTTGCCTTGAAAAATCTCCCTGATTTCATCTCTGGCAGCCACATTTCCGGCGTAGATTACGGGGGTGTCAATTCCCAGTTCGGCAATTTTTGCTGCATTGGATATGGCTGTGGCCTTTTCGCCGTAATCTACCCCCCCTGCCAGCAGTATTATATTCGGTTTAATCTCCAGTATCTTTTTGAGGTCGAGTGGGCTAAGTGGGCCGGCGGTGACCATATGGAGCACCGCACCTGCTCCAAGTGCAGCTTCTTTTGCGGCTTTAGCCGTCATGTCGTATACCAGGCCGTGAACTGTCATCTTGAGTCCACCCGCCGCACTGCTGGAAGCCATCATCCTATTCCACTTTACGCTGGTTTTAAGGTTTTGTTCGAGGTTTTTTACAGCACACTCCAGCCCAATGGTTACATCCCCCTGCAGCACAGTGGTAGGAGCTATGCCCTGACCAATAAATTTTGGGCGTGAAGTGCCTAAACCACAAAAGGCATTGACAACCGTTGTGGTGCTGCCGATTTCCGCCACTATAACGTCTATGTTTAACATATAAATACCTCCATTTCAGGTGGGAGACATTTTGCAATTTGTGAGATGCGTTAAAATGATTATTTAAAACTTGTGCGGCATCCATAGACTATGGCAAAAAATGGATGCCACACTTGGTTTTATTTACTCTCTTTTTCCTTCGCCCTCAGTGCCTTCACCAGGAAGCTCGCCACGTCTATACCTTTAGTGCCCCTGCCAAAGCCTGCGTCAAGCCCGGATTCCTTTGCAATTTCATCGGTGACCTGGGTCCCGCCGCCCACCAGGATTACCCTATCCCTTATTCCTTTTTCAATGCACAGCTCATGGAGCTTCTTCATATTGATTCTGTGAATATCGGCATGAGTTACAATTGTGCTTATTAAAATGGCGTCTGCGTCAATTTCTATAGCGGCGTTGACGACTTTTTCGACGGGCACCGATGTCCCCAGATAATGGCACTCAATGCCAAACCCCTCCAGGCCTCCGTGCTTTATGTCAATGATTTCTCTCATGCCAACGGAGTGTTCATCTTCCCCCACCGTTGCAGCCACAATTTTTATTGGATGCTCTTTTACATAATTCCTGATCTCATCCGGTGTGAGGACCTCGGGCCTTTCCGGTATGACCAGATCTTTGGGGTTTATTTCAAAGGGCACTTTTCCTTTGACCTCCAGGTATGTGCCCTCGGCAGGCTGCATGACCTCCTTGTGAATGACTTCCACATCGCTAAGGCCGAGTTTTTTTGCTATTTCCATGGCCGCAAATTCCGCAACCTTTTCCTCAGTCGGAAGGAATATATTCAGGCAAATGTAACCATCCGCAAACCATTCCACCTCGGGCTTTATAAGCCCATTTTCCCTGATGTGGCGGGTCTCTTCCAACCTGTTGTACACATTGTCCCTTTCGTCCAGTTCG
>JARRCM010000024.1 GCA_029982205.1 Thermosediminibacterales bacterium | reverse complement strand
AAAGAGATAATTCGCCTTGGTGGCAGTAGACCAATCAAACTTGATGTTCGTATTATAGCAGCCACAAATAAAGACCTGGCTAAAATGGTAGAAGAAGGTAAATTCAGGGAAGACCTTTACTATCGCTTGAATGTTGTGCCTATTTTTATACTTCCTTTGAGGGAAAGAAAAAGCGATATATTTCCTTTAATTATGCATTTTTTAAACAAATTCAATCAGAAGTATGGTTTAAACAAAAAGTTGGCTACTGATACTGTTGACCTGCTGACCGAATATTCCTGGCCTGGAAACGTCAGGGAACTTGAAAACGTAGTGGAGCGTTTGGTGGTTACTGTGAATGAAGATATTATAAAACCGCATCACCTGCCTTCAAATATAGTTGGAAATAGCAGTTTTAATGAAAGATTTCCATGGCGTTTTGCAAACGATGTTGTCTCACTAAAAGATGCAGTGGCCTATGTAGAAAAAGAGATGATTTTCAGGGCACTTAGAAAATACAAGACCACCCGAAGAGCCGCTAAGGCCCTAAAGATAAACCAATCTACAGTGGTGCGTAAAGCTCAAAAATATAATATCAATATCAAATAAACCCGACAGGGTTTATTTTTTTGTCGAATAAAATCTTTTAAAAAAAAGGACAATACATCTATAGAGTAGAATATATATAGAGCTTGTCCACAAAGAAATTTTTAAAAGGAGGAATGGTTTTGACTGATAAATCGTATAATTTGCCTATCCGTCGGGGGGATTATATCCCGGCATCTCAGAAACTAATATTGGGAGTTCAGCATACTTTTACTATGTTTGGCGCAACTGTACTTGTGCCTATATTAACTGGCCTTGATATAAGCGTAACTCTTTTTTGCGCGGGAATTGGCACATTGTTGTTTCATTTGATAACTCAGCGCAAGCTGCCGGTATTTTTGGGTTCTTCTTTTGCTTATATAACCCCGATTGCTTTAGTTATAAGAGAATACGGCGGCATTCCAGCTGCACAGGGCGGAATTATAATAGCTGGTCTAATGTATTTGATTTTAGCTTTTTTGATTTACTTTATAGGGCCTAAGGTAATCCATTCACTTTTTCCGCCTGTGGTTACAGGGCCGATTATTATGGTTATAGGTTTGAACCTGGCTCCAGTAGCTATAGACAATGCTGAAAAGGGATGGTTAATAGCAGGTGTTGCTTTTTTTGCAGCAGCATTTACTTCTGTTTATGTAAAGGGATTTTTTAGATTGATTCCAGTATTGATTGGAATTGTTGCTGGTTATGTAGCCTCTCTTGCAGCCGGAATCGTAGATTTTACACCCATTGTAGAAGCAAAATGGCTGGGAGTTCCTAATTTTACTTTACCGGTATTTTCAAAAGAGGCTATATTCCTGGTGGCTCCTGTTGCAATAGTTACGATGGTTGAACATATTGGAGACGTTTTAGCGGTAAGTGCCACTGTAGAAGAAGATTTTATGTTAAATCCTGGATTACATAGAACCCTTATAGGAGACGGGCTTGCCACTTCCCTTGCCGGTATTTTGGGAGGGCCTCCCAACACTACATATTCGGAAAACACAGGAGTTCTAGCATTGACAAAGGTGTGGGAACCTTCGATAATGCGGCTGGCGGCTGTTTTCGCGATAGCTCTTTCTCTAGTAGGAAAGTTAGGAGGGTTTATTGCCACAATACCTGCACCTGTAATCGGGGGGATTTCTATTCTGCTTTTCGGAATGATAGCAAGTATTGGTGTTCGAACTGTTGTGGAAAATGCGGTTGATTTAAAAAAATCAAGAAACCTTATTATATCAAGTGTTATTCTGGTTTTAGGAATCGGTGGCGCGGTATTCGAACTAGGAGCAGGTATAAAATTTGCCGGTATGGGTCTTGCTGCAATAACGGGTATGATATTGAACCTGTTGCTGCCAAAGGATTTATAAACAGGTGGTTTTATGAAACTAAAAGAGGTTTTCGATTTAACCCAAAGGCCTGCTGTTATTTCGATAGTCGGAGGAGGCGGTAAAACCACCACGATGTATGCCCTGGCTGATGAACTTGCCCGGGATGGCGCTCAAGTTTTAGTTACCACTACAACAGCTTTTTACTACCCTGATGAGGCTCAGGTAGATTGTGTAATAATAGAGAAAGAGGAAGACAGTCTATATAAAAAGCTCGAGGCAGCATTTAAAGATTTTAACAAAGTTGCGGCAGCTAAAGAATTTATCCGGAAAGATAAGGTTGTAGGTTTTTCACCTGATATAATAAATAATTTAGCAGAAAAAAGGCTTTTTGATTATATTTTAATCGAAGCTGACGGTTCCAGAGGCAGGTCTTTAAAAGGTTACAGGGATAACGAGCCTGTAGTGCCAAAGAAGACAACTCACTTAATAATGGTAGTTGGTATTGATTGTATTGGAAAACAGTTAAACGAAACATGGGTTCACAGGCCTGAGGTGGTTGTTTCAGCCATAAAAAAAAGTATGAATTCAATAATTACGGTTAATGATGTTGCGCAAATTTTAGTACACCCTAAAGGATTTTTAAAGGCACTGCCCGGAAACGCAAAAAGTTTTGTGCTTATAAATAAAGTAGATGACAACAAAACATTAGAATTGGCGGTAGAACTTGCGAAAAAAGTTTTAGCACAACAAGAAAAAAACATAAATAAAGTTATAATAGGCCATGTGAGAGAAGCAGACCCTGTTATAAGTATTCATTGTTAAAGGAACAAATACAGCAAAATAACATAAATTGTACCTGTAAATATCGCTCGATGCAATTTGGCATAGAAAAACGATGCAATAATACATCAACATAACAAGCCTTAATAATTATATAAGTATTAAAGCTGCATTAGATGCTATAATGCATCTAATGCAGCTTTTTTCTATTCAGCATATACAATTCCATAATAAGGAATTACTAAAAATTTAAGATAATGATTTATATAAAGCCATTTGTAACAGTTTTAACAGATGTTTAATATAAGCAATTTAAACTGTTTTGATGTTGAATTTGGCATGCTTTTTGCTACATAATATCTACAGAAATATAAAAATAATAAAATATATTTTAAAAACGGAGGTGTTAACGTGAAAAAGGTCGTTAGCTTAGAAGAGGCCCTTGACAATATTAGAGACGGAATGACGGTTATGATAGGAGGGTTTCTGGCTGTCGGAAGTCCTCTTAAAATAATCGACGGGCTCATCGAAAAAGGAGTTAAGGATTTAACAGTTATTGCAAACGACACTGCCTTTCCTGATAGGGGAATAGGGAAGCTGATCGTAAACAAGCAGATAAAAAAAGCTATAGTATCTCACATTGGAACAAACCCTGAAACAGGCAGGCAGATGAATGAAGGAGAAACAGAAGTTGAACTGGTTCCTCAGGGCACACTGGCAGAACAGATTCGTGCAGCAGGCGCAGGCCTAGGCGGTATTTTAACACCCACAGGTTTAGGAACCATAGTTGAACAGGGAAAACAGAAGATAAAAATAGATGATAAGGAGTTTTTGTTAGAACTGCCTTTAAAAGCTGATATAGCTTTGATAAAAGCTAAAAAAGCTGATAAGAAAGGAAACCTTGTTTATAATAAATCAGCAAGAAACTTCAATCCTTTAATGGCTACTGCCGCAGACCTGGTAATAGCTGAAGTGGAAGAACTTGTAGAAGTCGGAGAAATAGACCCAGATGAGGTCATGACCCCGGGAATCTTTGTGGATATGATTGTTAAGGGGGGAGAGTAATGGATAAAAAGCAGATTAGAGAGCGTATTGCTAAGAGGGTTGCCAAAGAGCTTAAAGATGGAGACATAGTAAACCTGGGGATAGGAATGCCCACAATGGTGGCAAACTTCATTCCCGAAGGCGTTGAAGTGATACTGCAGTCGGAGAACGGTTTTGTGGGTTTGGGCCCTGCACCTGCCGAAGGGGAAGAAGACCCTGATTTAACAAACGCAGGAGGCCAGCCTGTGACGATTTTACCCGGCGGAGCATTTTTTGACAGCGCTCAGTCCTTTGCAATAATCAGAGGCGGACATGTGGATGCAACTGTTCTAGGAGCCCTTCAGGTTGATGAAAAAGGTAATCTTGCAAACTGGATGATTCCCGGTAAGATGGTGCCCGGCATGGGTGGAGCTATGGACCTTACCGTTGGTGCAAAAAAAGTTATTATTGCTATGGAACATACCGCAAAAGGCGGGAAACCGAAAATCTTAAAACAATGCACCCTTCCTTTAACCGCAAAGGAACAGGTTAACCTTATAGTTACAGAAATGGCTGTAATAGAAGTTACCAAAGACGGTTTGCTGCTTAAGGAAGTTGGCCGCGGTCTCACTGCCGAAGATGTCCAAAACGCCACCGAAGCACAGCTTATTATAGATCCAAACCTTAAAGAAATGGATGTTTAAACGTTGCCTTATAAAAAAGCAAACCGGGCTTTTAAGATTACTTTTAAGCCCGGTTTGCCGGGCAGCGTGAAATTAAGAACAATAATGTGTTCAAGACTTCAGCAGCCAGCTGTTTCAAAAAAGGAGGTTAATTTTAATGATTAGAAGTTTATCCCGTTTTTTCGTTACCCTGGTTCAAAAGTACCTGCCTGATCCTTTCCTTTTTGCAGTAGTTTTAACACTAATTGTTTTCATTATGGGTATGACAATTGCAGGTAATACACCAATGGAAATGGTTCTTCACTGGGGTAATGGCTTCTGGAACCTGCTGGCGTTTTCTATGCAGATGGCCCTTGTTCTCGTTACAGGCCATACACTTGCAAACAGCCCGTTTTTTAAAAGGGTATTAACCGCAATAGCTAAAATACCCAAGAATCCGTGGCAGGCTGTTTTGATAAATACCTTTGTAGCTCTTATAGCAGCATGGATCAACTGGGGATTTGGCCTTGTCATAGGTGCACTGCTTGCCCGTTACATGGCTAAAGAAGTCAAGGGTCTGGACTATGGTTTGATTATAGCCAGCGGATATATCGGATTTTTGGTTTGGCATGCGGGCCTTTCCGGGTCTGTTCAGCTGACAATAGCTACAAAAGGGCATTTCCTGGAAAAAACTATGGGCATAATACCAACTTCCGAGACTATATTCGCACCACATAACCTTATAATATTTATAGTGATTTTGATTACATTACCTTTCGTTGTTGCGGCAATGAATCCCAGAAAAGAAGATGTGGTTGAAATAGATCCAAAACTTCTTGAAGAAGAAGAATATGTTCCAATACCAAGAGAAAAAATGACACCTGCCGATAAAATTGAGAACAGCCCTGTGCTTTCGTTGATAATAGGTATTATTGGTCTGGTTTATATAATATGGTACTTTACAACAAAAGGATTTGCTCTAAACCTAAACATAGTTAACTTTACGTTCTTGTTCCTGGGGATACTTTTACACGGAACACCCAAGAGATTTCTTATCGCTCTAGCTGAAGCTGCAAAAGGCGCAGGTGGTATTATCCTGCAATTCCCGTTTTATTCAGGTATTATGGGAATGATGATGGGTTCAGGGCTTGCTGCTATTATATCAAATTGGTTTGTCAGCATTTCAACACCGACTACTTTTCCGCTTTTCACATTCCTGAGTGCAGGTGTAGTTAACCTGTTTGTGCCATCTGGCGGTGGCCAATGGGCTGTGCAGGGTCCAATCATGGTTCCGGCAGGTCAGGCTCTGGGTGTTTCAATTGCAAAAGTTGCAAATTCCGTTGCATGGGGCGACGCATGGACCAATATGATACAGCCTTTCTGGGCGCTGCCTGCTTTAGGGATTGCCGGTCTTGGAGCAAGGGACATTATGGGTTATTGCTTGGTGGCAATGTTATATTCAGGAATAATAATAGGTTTAGGTTTGATGTTCCTATAAGAACAATATTATATAGATTATAATTAAAGTGTTTGTAAATTTAAGTAAAAGCTAAAAACAGCTGGCTGCTGTTCACATAGGCTTATTTGCATGAGGCTTCCGTGTGTGTTATAATAGAAATTAATCAAATGAAATTTTTCACAAAGTCTTTAATTCTGTCTGATTTAGTTGAAAACATCAGATTCATAATATATAATGGAAGGTGGAATAGAAGGTGAATTAGTGGATAAAAAAGATGAGTTTGGCTGGTTAAAGTATGTAGCCCTGGTAAACTATATAGGATTTTCAATTGCAGCTCCGATTATGGGTGGCGTGTTGCTGGGGCGCTATCTTGATGAAAGGTTTGGTACCAGATTTATATTTATGTTTATATTAACAGTATTGGGGGTATTAACAGGTTTCAGAAATCTGTTCTATATCACAACAAAGAAATCCGGGAAGAAGTGATTTCCTTTTGGATGTAATAACAAAACTCAGGAAAGACGTTTTAAAAAAAACAGTTTTTTTACTGATAATCCTTCAGACTACAGTTATAATATTTTTTGATGATAAATTGGGGGTCACTTTTGGCATTTTATTAGGAACTTTTATAAGCATATTTAACTTTTATCTGCTTTCATCTGTTTTGACCAAAACTGTAAATTTTGCCCCTAAAGGGGCTTTTCTGTATACAGTTTTTCATTATTTTCTTCGTTATCTTATAACATTTTTAGCTATGCTTGCAGCGTTAATTTTTCCAACAATTAACTTTTATGCCGTTATTGTTGGGTTGTTTATAATAAAAACTGTCCTCCTGATGGATACTATATTAAAATATAGCTTCAGGAGGTGCAGGACATAATGGATTTTTTCCCGGATGTGGTTTTTACATTTAGTATGTTTGGGCAGAGGATGGAAGTAACTGAATCTGTTACTGTAACATGGATCATAATGGCAGTTTTTGGTATAACAGCATTTCTGAGCAGCAGAAATTTGAAAGTTGTTCCAAGAGGGTTTCAGAATATTGTAGAAATCTTTGTTGAGTCAACAACATGGCTTGTTGATACAACAATGGGGACAAAGTATCGGGGATTTGTGCCATATATCGGAACACTTACACTCTATCTAACTGCAGCAAACTTGATTGGTCTTATTACCTTGAGGCCTCCTACTGCTGACCTCAGCACAACACTGGCGCTTTCAACAATTACTTTTGCCCTTACTCAATATTATGGAATAAAGGTGAAGGGCATGAAAAACTATTTGAAAGGGTTTATCGAACCTATTCCCTTTATGTTACCACTTAACATCATAGGTGAGCTTGCAAATCCCTTTTCTATGGCCTTCCGACTCTTTGGAAACATACTGGGGGGATTTATCATATTAACACTGCTCTACAGAGCAGCACCTATACTGCTTCCGGTGCCGCTGCATGCCTATTTTGATGTTTTTGCAGGGGTGCTTCAAACTTTTATATTTTCAATGTTAACTATGACCTTTTTAGTTATGGCCATGGATTAAAATTTTAAAAGAGGTGGTGATGACCATTGGCTGTTGAAGAAATAAAGGCTATAAAAGAGGCTGAAAAAGAAGCTGAAAAGATTTTGGCCGATGCAAAAAGGAAAGCTGCCCAAATAGTAAAAGAAGCAAAAGAGGAAGCTGAAAACCTGATAGCAGACACCATAAAAAATGCAGAGGCAGAGGGCAGGATTCTTGTGCAAAAGGCTGAAGAATCCAGCAAAAAGGAGGTTGATGGCATCAAGTCAGAATATGAACAAAAATGGAAGGCTATGGAACAACAGGCTTTAAAAAACATGGATAAAGCTGTAAATTTTATAGTGGAGAGGATAGTGAAAAGCGATGGCAATTATTAATGTAAAACGCATGTCAGTGCTTGCTCTCCAAAAGGACAAGGAAGAAATTCTGCGCATACTGCAAAAATTGGGAAATGTTGAAGTTGTCAACCTTAAAGAAGAAATGTCTAATGAAGATTGGACCGAAGTTTTTGGTGAAGTAAAAGAACAGCAGAAGTCCAGAGACGGGATAGAAAACAAACTTAATGATATAAGATTTTGTTTGGATTTTCTATCTAACTATGATAAATCAAAAAAACCGCTTTTTGCAGAAAAACCTGTTTACAGTGAAGAAGAAATGAAAAAAGCAGCTGAAGCGGAAAGTGTGTCTAAAACAATAGAAACATGTAGAGTTTTGGAATCCCGTCTTAACAGCCTTAAGAGTGAAAAGATGAAACTTCATAATACTATCACTGCTTTACTTCCGTGGCAGGAACTAGATGTTGATATTCAGGACATAAATGACACTGAAAAAGCTGCCGTTCAGGTAGGAAGTTTTCCCACTAAAAACCTGGAAATGGTCAACAAACTATTAAAAGAAAAGGCTCCAGAAAGCTCGCTGCAGCAGGTTAGTGTTGAAAGAGAATTAACAAATGTGCTTTTGGCATATCACAAGGATAGAAACAACGAGGTTTCAGAAATTCTCAAGGACTTTGGCTGGAGTAAGGTTGAACTTCCGAAACTTCAGGGCAGTCCAAGAGAATGCATAAAAAAAGCTGAAAAACGCATTTCGGAAATTGAGACTGAACAACAACAGATAATTGAAGAAGCGAAAACACTCTTGAGGCATAAACCAGAACTGGAGATAGCTTATGATTACTATACAATACTGAAACAACGAAAAGATGTTTTTGAAAACACCGGCAAGACAAACCATTCGTTTTATCTAGAAGGATGGGTCTCAGAACAAGACATGGAAACAGTCAAGTCAAAACTGGAAAAAGCAGTTGACGGTATAAGCATATCTTTCAGAGATCCAAAAGACGACGAAGATGTACCGACTGTTGTAAAAAACCCTAAACTTGTAGAGCCTTATGAATTGATTACCGAGCTCTACAGCATGCCAAGCAGAAGAGACATAGATCCTAACATATTCATGGCGCCATTTTTCTTCGTGTTTTTCGGAATGATGGTTAGTGATGCCGGATACGGTATAGTAATGGCTGTATTAGCAGCAGTTGCTATGAAAATGATAAAACCTAAAGGAATGGCCAAAAAACTTTTTGGGTTGATATTCCTTGGGGGAGTTTCTACTTTTATTTGGGGAGCAGTATTTGGCGGCTGGTTTGGTGATTTGATTAAACTACCTCCAATTTGGATTAACCCTTTAAGTGACCCTATACGTCTCTTAATATTTAGTTTTGTCCTGGGTATTATTCAAATATACACAGGCTTGTTCCTGCAGGCATATAAAAATATTCGGGACGGTAATACCTTAAACGCAATTTTTGATCAGGGTTTCTGGATGGTGTTCCTGGCAGGGTTTATACTCTTTGCCTTTCCGGGAATGGCCCAGGTTGCAAAAACAGTAGTTATTGTTGGGGCAGTAGGCCTTGTGCTTACTCAAGGCAGACATCAAAAAAACCCAATAATGAAAGTTGCTTCTGGGGTTTTAAGCCTCTATGATGTTACAGGATATCTCAGTGATGTGCTATCATATTCGAGGGTGCTTGCTCTAGGTCTTGCTACAGGGGTTATTGCCACTGTAATAAACACCATGGGCAGACTTATAGGTGTTAACTGGTTAGGTTATATTTTCATGGTAATCCTCCTGATCGGAGGCCACCTGTTCAATATTGCAATAAATGCTTTAGGAGCATATGTACACTCCAGCCGTCTTCAGTATGTTGAGTTTTTCAGCAAGTTTTATGAAGGCGGTGGGAGGGCAATGCTTCCTTTCAAAATAAATACTAAATATACTAATTTAGAAAATGGGGAGGAGATTTAAGAATGATAACAATTGGTCAATTTTTTGCAGTTTTAGGAGCCGCTATTGCTGTTTTACTGCCGGGAATTGGTTCAGCTAAAGGTGTTGGTATTGCAGGTGAAAGCGCTGCAGGAGTTGTAACTGAGGATCCGGGCAAGTTCGGCCAGACTTTGCTGCTGCAGGCTCTACCCGGAACTCAGGGGATATATGGGCTGCTAACAGGATTTGTTATAATGCAGAGGATTGGTTTGATTGGCGGTAAACTCATTGAACTTACAACTTATCAAGGCCTCTTAGTATTAAGTGCTGCACTTCCAATAGCTTTTGTAGGTTTGTTCTCTGCTATTTCACAGGGCAGAACCGCTGCAGCAGGTGTAGGTATTGTGGCAAAAAGGCCTGAAGAGCTGGCTAAAGGCATAACTTATGCTGCTATGGTTGAAACATATGCTGTGCTGGCACTTCTTGCATCAATTCTGATGATATTCGGAATCCAGTTTTAAGGGAGTGGCCTAGATGGAGGGAATGCAGAGAATAAAAGAAAAGATCATTGAGGATGCCAACAAACAGGCTGATACTTTGATAAAAGAAGCTGAAAAAGAGGCCGAAAGGATTTTGGCACAAGGCAAAAAAGAAGCAGAAAGAAAGAAGAAAGCCCTTCAGGAAAAGGCGGTTAAAGAATCTGAAGAAGCCAAGAAAAAAATCATGTCAATGGCTGAGCTGGAAATGCGGAAACAAATGCTTGCAGTAAAACAGCGTATGGTTGATGAAGCGTTTGAAAGAGCGCTTAAAAAGCTTCAGAGCCTTGAAGGGAAAGAATACGAGGAAATAATAACAAAAATGCTGGAGAAAGCCGTAGAAACAGGTGATGAAGAGATCATCTTTTCTCCGGCTGACGCAAAAAAACTCAAACCAGAGTTTTTGGAGAATCTTAATAAGAACCTGGCTGTTCGGGGTGTAAAACCAAAACTTTCTATATCTAAGGAGACACGAGACATCCAGGGTGGTTTTATATTAAAGTCTAAAGGGGTTGAAATAAACAGCTCTTTTGATTCAATTATTAGAATGGAAAGAGATGAAATAGAATCCCAAATTGCCGCAATCCTCTTTGAGGATTAAAGGGGGGATTTCAGTGCCAAGTGATACAAAATATTTATATGCTGTTTCACGTATAAAAGCTCTTGAAACAAAGCTCTTAAGCAGAAACGTTATAGAAAGAATGCTTGATGCCTCATCGGCAGATGAAGCATTAAAGGTCCTCGGAGAAACGGATTACGGCACTTCTTTCGGTGAATTAGAATCGGTTTATGATTTTGAGAAGGTATTAAACAGCGAACTCAAGAAGGTTTACAAAGTGATTGATGACTCTACCCGTGATTCGCGATTCACACAAATGGCTAAGTTGAGGCACGATTTTCACAACCTGAAGGTTATGTTGAAGAGCGAATACCTGGGAGAGAATTATGAGGGTATTACCGTTGAACTAGGTGCAGTACCCCTTGAAACAATGGCTCGAGCGGTTCGAGAAAAAGATTATACCGAACTTCCTTCAGCTCTTAAAAAAGCCGCAGAAGAAGCAGTTATGGACTTTGAGTTCAACAGAGATCCCCAGCGTATAGATATTATACTTGACAGGCAGCTTTTCGCAGCACTTTACAAAACAGCTGAAGATATTGGTTTTGAAGCCGTAAAGAAATTTTTAGCCACCGAGATAGACCTTATAAACATCAACATTTTTGTGAGAACTAAAAGGATTGGGCAGGATGCCAGGTTCCTGGAGAATGCTTTGATTGATAATGGAAATCTTGATAAATCACTGTTTATTGAAAGCCTTAATGAGCCTTTAGGAACTTTTATAGATAAGCTTTCGATGAGTGTTTATGAAGAAGTAGCAAGAGAAGGAATCCAGGCTGTAGTGGATACAGGTTCCACTACTTTGTTGGAAAAACTGAGTGATGATTTTCTGCTTGACCAGGCTAAAAAAGGCAAATTCACTGCATTTGGAGTAGAACCGATAATTGGATACTTGAGGGCAAAGGAAAACGAGGTGAAAATCATCCGTATAATCATGGTAGGCAAAATAAACAACATTCCTTCCGATAAAATAAGGGAAAGGTTACGTGATGTCTATGTATAAATTGGGAGTAATTGGAGACAAAGACACGGTTCTTGCATTTAAAGCTTTAGGCCTGTCTACTTTTCCTGTTATAGACCCTGAAGAGGCCAAAAGCACCTTAAAGAAGATGGTTAGGGAAAACTATGCGGTGATATTTATTACAGAGCAGGTGGCAGAAAAAATAATAGATACCATTAAAGAATACCTTGAAAACATTCTGCCTTCAATCATTCTTATTCCCGGTAACCAGGGTTCTTTGGGCATAGGAATGAAGAATGTAAGAAGCTCTGTTGAAAAAGCTATAGGAGTAGATATTTTATTCGAAAGTGAGGGAGAGGAAATTGAAGGAAGGTAGGATTACGAAAGTATCCGGCCCTTTGGTAATTGCAGAAGGTCTGGATGACGCTAAGATGTTCGACGTGGTCCGGGTTGGCAATATGCGTTTGATCGGTGAGATAATCGAAATTCGCGGCGGGAAAGCTTCCATACAGGTTTATGAAGAAACCGCCGGATTAAGCCCCGGTGACCCTGTCGAATCCACCGGTGAGCCGTTAAGTGTTGAACTGGCTCCTGGAATGCTTGAAGGAATCTTTGATGGAATCCAGAGACCCCTTAATTTAATAGAAGAAAAAGCAGGGGCGTTTATTACAAGAGGTATTGAGGTTCCATCAATAGACCGTTCCAAGAAATGGAAATTTGAGCCTACCGTAAAAAAAGGTGATAGAGTCGAAGGTGGGGACATCATAGGAACCGTTCAGGAAACTGTGATTGTTGAACACCGGATTATGGTTCCACATGGAATAGCCGGAACCATAGAAGAGATTAAGTCAGGTGAATTTACAGTTGTTGATACTATCGCAAAAGTCAAAACAGATGATGGTGAAATAAAAGAGATTCAGATGCTTCAGAAATGGCCTGTTCGTAAGATAAGGCCATATAAGGAAAAATTACCACCTGAAGAACCAATGAGCACAGGCCAGAGGGTTATTGACACCTTCTTCCCTGTGGCAAAGGGTGGGACAGCATGTATTCCTGGACCTTTCGGTAGTGGAAAAACCGTTGTTCAGCACCAGCTAGCCAAATGGGCAGATGCCGATATTGTGGTATATATCGGTTGTGGGGAGCGGGGAAATGAGATGACCGATGTTCTTATGGAGTTCCCCGAACTTACAGACCCCAAAAGTGGAGAGCCCTTGATGAAGAGGACTGTTCTTATTGCGAACACTTCCAACATGCCTGTTGCCGCTCGAGAGGCTTCAATATACACAGGAATAACTATTGCTGAATATTTCCGTGATATGGGCTACAGTGTTGCCTTGATGGCAGACTCCACTTCAAGATGGGCTGAGGCTTTGAGGGAGATGTCAGGCCGTCTTGAAGAGATGCCGGGTGAAGAAGGATACCCAGCATACCTTGCATCACGGCTTGCTGAATTCTATGAACGGGCAGGCAAGGTGATATGTGCCGGCAGTGATAACAGACAGGGTGCTTTAACTGCTGTTGGAGCAGTTTCACCTCCCGGCGGAGACCTTTCTGAGCCGGTAACCCAGGGAACATTGAGGGTTGTTAAAGTATTCTGGGCTTTAGACGCAGCACTAGCCTATGCGAGACACTTCCCAGCTATTAACTGGCTGACAAGTTATTCGCTGTATTTGGATAAAATTGAAAAATGGATAGATAAAGAGATAGGGTCTGATTGGAGCAGCATGAGAGCTGAGGCCATGAAACTGCTTCAAGAAGAAGCTGAACTTCAGGAGATTGTGCGACTCGTTGGAATTGACGCACTTTCTATAAAAGACAGGTTGACTTTAGAGACAACCAAATCAATAAGAGAGGACTATTTGCATCAGAATGCTTTCCATGATGTAGATACTTATGCATCACTTAAGAAACAGTATAACATGCTGAAACTCATATTGATGTTCCATGAACAAGCCCAAAAAGCTCTTGATGCAGGCGCTTCGTTTAAGGATATTGTAGACCTCCCCGTCAGGGAAAAAATCGCACGCGCTAAGTATATACCTGAAGACCGTATTGATGAGATTATCGCAATTCAAAAGGATATTAAAGAACAGCTGGAAGGATTAGTAGCCGAGGGAGGGATGATGAGTGCTTAAAGAATATAAAACAGTTAAAGAAGTAGCCGGCCCTTTGATGTTAGTTGAACAGGTTAAAGGCGCTAAATATGATGAACTTGTTGAAATTGAGCTGGGCAGTGGTGAGATAAGAAGGGGTAAAGTCCTGGAGGTTGATGGTGACCGTGCCCTGATACAGTTGTTTGAAGGTTCAACAGGAATAAACATCCATGATACTAAAGTCAGATTCCTGGGCAAGAGTATAGAACTTCCTGTATCGATGGATATTCTCGGCAGGGTGTTTGATGGATTCGGAAGACCGAGGGACAACGGGCCTAAGATAATCCCTGAAAAACGGCTGGATATTAACGGAAACCCTATAAACCCTACTGCTCGTGACTACCCGTCAGAATTTATACAGACAGGAGTTTCCGCTATTGACGGCTTAAATACACTTGTTAGGGGCCAGAAGCTGCCTATATTTTCGGGTTCAGGCCTGCCCCATTCACAGCTGGCAGCACAGATAGCCCGTCAGGCCAAAGTGTTAGGTGGAGAAGAAAGCAATTTCGCTATTGTGTTTGCGGCTATCGGTATCACGTTTGAAGAAGCAGATTTCTTTATATCTGACTTTAGGAGAACAGGTGCCATTGACCGTTCGGTATTGTTCATGAACCTTGCAAACGACCCTGCTATTGAGCGTATAGCTACACCGCGTATGGCTCTTACTGCAGCAGAATACCTGGCATATGAAAAAGATATGCATGTTCTTGTTATCCTTACAGATATAACAAACTATTGTGAGGCACTACGTGAGATTTCTGCTGCACGTAAAGAGGTTCCAGGCCGACGTGGTTATCCGGGATATCTCTACACTGACCTTTCAACGATTTATGAAAGGGCAGGTAGAATTAAAGGGAAAAAAGGTTCAATAACTCAGATACCGATTCTGACAATGCCTGAAGATGATAAAACACATCCAATTCCAGACCTGACAGGATATATTACAGAAGGCCAGATAATACTGAACCGTGAACTATACCGAAAAGGTGTTAACCCTCCCATTGACGTGCTTCCTTCTCTGTCTCGGCTTAAAGATAAGGGTATCGGTGAAGGCAAGACGCGGGAAGACCATGCTGATACAATGAACCAGCTTTATGCCGCTTATGCCCGCGGTAAAGAAGCAAAAGAACTGGCAGTTATTCTGGGTGAAGCTGCATTGAGTGATGTTGATAAACTGTTTGCGAAATTTGCCGATGAGTTTGAAAAACGATACGTGTCCCAGGGCGAATATGAGAACCGCTCAATATTTGATACTCTGAGCATCGGGTGGGAGCTTCTGACGATTCTGCCTAAAGCAGAACTGAAGAGGATAGATGATAAGCTTATCGAAAAATACCTGCCCGAAAAAGGGGATGTTTAAGCCGTGGAGATTAGAGTAAATCCGACCCGGATGGAGCTAACAAGGCTGAAAAAACGTCTAAAAGTGGCGCAAAGGGGCCATAAGCTTTTGAAGGATAAACAGGATGAGCTTATCAAGAAATTTATCGACCTTGTAAAAAAGAACAAAGAACTCCGGGAAGAAGTGGAGAAAGAACTTACCTCGGCGTTTAACAACTTTGTTATGGCCAGAGCGGTAATGTCAGGTGAAATCCTTGAAGAGAGCCTGATGTATCCTGTAGGCAAAGTAGATATCGATATAGCCCGTAAAAACATTATGAGTGTTATCACACCTGTTATAAAGGTAAAACAGCAGGATGAAGAACAGAAGAAAAACATTTATTCATACGGTTTTGCCAACACTTCGGGAGAACTGGATAATGCGATAAATATCTTATCAGGTATTTTACCAAAGCTTCTGGAACTGGCTGAGGTGGAAAAGACGTGCCAGCTTATGGCTGCAGAGATAGAGAAGACTCGCAGGCGTGTTAATGCACTGGAGCATATAATGATTCCTCAAATGATTGAAAAGATCAAATATATTACTATGAAACTTGACGAAAACGAAAGAGGAAACTTGACGAGACTAATGAAAATCAAAGAAATGGTTATGGTTGAAGGAAGTGTTTAATATCAATTATGTGATATGTGACCTGCTTTCAAAAGAAAGCAGGTTTTTTTTTGGAGAAAATATTGTTTTTAAATTGGTTATAGTTTTTAGCATATAAGATTTAAATTGGGAAAAAATAATGTTAGGTTGCCTAAAACCGCAGTATTTTAAAAGATTTTATTGCGAAAAAAGGAGGAGTTTCATGAACGACAGTGTTATTGCAGGCAGAGTAATTATTCTGGCAGCTTCTGCAATAGGAGCAGGGCTAGCTGTGGCTACAGGCATTGGTGCAGGAATAGGGCAGGGGTTTGCAGCAGGCAAAGGAGCGGAGGCAGTTGCCCGTCAGCCGGAAGCCCAGAGTGATATTATAAGGACAATGCTTTTAGGGATGGCGGTGGCGGAGACCACAGGAATTTACGGATTGATTGTTGCATTGATACTTTTATTTGCAAATCCGCTTGTTGGGCTTTTAAAATAAATTCAACAACAAGCCGGGAGGCTGAAGGTTTTTGCCAAACATGCAAGCCTTTAAGGAGATGTTGTCATGTTAAATAAATACACCTTTTTCTTTCAAATCATTAACTTCATAATCCTATACCTGATTATGAGGAAGTTTCTTTTTAAACCTGTAACCGGATTCATGGAAGACAGAACCAGAAAAATCGAAGATAAGATAAAAAAAGCAGAATTAAAACAGAAAGAAGGTGAAGAACTCAAGCGGAGTTATGAAGAGAAGATTTCCAACATAAAAGATGAAGCGGAAAAGTTGCTAAAAGAAACTGTTGAAAAAGGTGAAAAAAAAGGTGCTGAAATAATAAAAAAAGCGAAGGAAGAATCCAAAACTATTCTTCAAAAAGCAATGCAAGAGATAAGGCGGGAAAAGATAAAGTCTTTGAGAGAGAGTAGAGAGCAAATAGCAGAACTGACAATCGCAGCAGCTTCGCACATAATTGAACGGAATTTAAATGAAAAAGATCAGAGACGTTTAATTGGCCAGTTCATAGAAAAGGTGGAAAATGAAAATTGGCAGATTCGATAAGTGTTAGATATGCTGAAGCTTTGTTCAATGTTGCCGAGGGGCAGAAAGAATTAGAAGCTTTCCAAAATCAATTGGAATTTATGATAGAGGCAATCAATTTGAAACCTAAATTTAAGCTTTTGCTCCAGCATCCCTGTATAGATAAGAGAGAAAAACAGGAGATAATCAAGAAGGTCTTTTCGGATAAGGTTAAACAAGAGCTTCTTAATTTTCTGTTTGTAATTATTGACAATAAACGTATAAGTTACCTTGAACAGATTAAAGAAGAATTTGATTTGAGAGTTAATAATACGCTTGATGTTTATACTGTTAAGGTTATTTCTGCAGTAGAATTAAAGGCAAAAGAGAAAAAATTGTTGGAACAAATACTTATTAAGAAAATAAAATCAAAGATAAAAATGAAATATGAAACAGATAAAAAAACTTTGGGCGGATTAATAATAAAAGTAGGAAATAAGGTTTTTGACGGGAGCCTGAGGCATCAAATAAATGAGTTGAAAAGGCTGCTTGCAGAGAAAGTTAAGGGCATAAGTGAGGATGAAACTGATGGCTTTGAAGGTTGAAGAACTGAGCTCTCTTCTGGAAGAGCAGATAAAGAAGTATGAGAAAAAAATACAGGAATCGGATGTTGGAACAGTTGTCACTGTTGGGGATGGAATTGCGCGTATTCACGGGCTGGATAAAGCTATGGCAGGTGAACTTTTAGAGTTTCCCGGCGGGATATACGGCATTGCCTTTAACCTTGAGGAAAACAGTGTTGGGTGTGTCCTTTTAGGGCCTGATAGTGAAGTCAGAGAAGGTGATACTGTTAAAAGAACGGGTAAGACAGTTGAAGTGCCTGTAGGAGAGGCACTGCTGGGCAGGGTTGTTAATGCATTAGGAGAGCCAATCGATGGCCTGGGAAACATAAAATCTAAAAAATTCCGCCCTATTGAAGCCTCAGCCCCGGGGGTTATAGAACGCCAGCCTGTTAACGTACCGCTCCAAACGGGGATTAAGGCTATAGACTCAATGGTTCCCATAGGGAGAGGCCAGCGGGAGCTCATAATCGGCGACAGACAGACAGGAAAAACCGCAATAGCCATTGATACGATTCTGAACCAAAAGGGCAAAAACATAATATGCATATATGTGGCAATAGGCCAAAAGACTTCAAGTGTGGCACAAATTGTAAAATTGTTAAAAGAAAAACAGGCAATGGAATACTCAATTGTTGTAGCAGCAAATGCGAGTGAGCTTGCCGCATTACAGTACATAGCACCTTATGCAGGATGTGCCATGGCCGAAGAATTCATGTACAACGGAAAAGATGTATTAATAATATATGATGACCTCTCAAAACATGCAATGGCATATAGGGCCATATCACTGCTGCTGAGACGCCCTCCTGGAAGGGAAGCTTTTCCGGGTGATGTGTTTTATCTACACTCAAGGCTTTTGGAGAGAGCAGCCCGGTTAAGTGATGCAAAAGGTGGAGGGTCTATGACGGCACTTCCTATAATTGAGACCTTAGCAGGTGATGTGTCGGCATATATCCCAACAAACGTGATTTCAATAACCGACGGTCAGATATATCTAGAAGGAGAGCTGTTTTTCTCCGGAGTCCGTCCCGCAATAAATGCAGGATTATCAGTTTCAAGGGTAGGGGGGGCAGCCCAGCTTAAAGCTATGAAACAGGTATCAGGACGATTGAGGCTAGAACTGGCACAGTATAGGGAATTGGCGGCTTTCGCCCAGTTTGGCACAGAGCTTGATAAGGAAACCCGTGAAAGGCTGGCTCGGGGAGAAAGAATAGTAGAGATTCTAAAACAGAACCAGTTTGAACCTATGCCCGTTGAGAATCAGATAATAAGCCTTTACACGGTTGTTCATGGGTTCCTAAGAGACATTCCCCTTGAAGATGTAAAACGTTTTGAGAAAGAATTTCTGGATTATATGGCACACCATAATTCGGAAACAGTAGAAAAATTAAAAGAAAAGGGTGTTCTGGATGATGAACTGGAAGAGGAATTAAGAACCTGTATAAAACAGTTTTTGAAAAAATTCAAACCCAAATCAAAAGAAAAACCGGAAGAGCTTCATGTCAGGGACAAAGAAAACATAGATACAATTGAGGAAAAAATGGAAGAACGTATTAAGGGGGAGCAATGAGAAAGTGCAGGGAATAAGGGAATTAAAAAGGCGGATAAAAAGTATACGAAACACTCAGCAGATTACAAAAGCGATGCATATGGTAGCAGCTGCAAAATTGAGAAGGGCCAGGGAAAGGGCTGAAAATTTTAGGCCCTATATTAACGCTATAAGAGACTTACTAGTAGATGTAGCAGCAGAACTTTCTGAAGCAGGCCACCCCCTTGTTAAATCCAGAAAAGTAAACAAAGCTGCTTATATAGTTATAACAGGTGACAGAGGGCTATCGGGAGGATATAACATCAGCGTTATTAAAGAGGCATTGAACCATAAAAGGAAAGATGATGCAGAAAAGGCTTTTATAGCAGTAGGTCAAAAAGGTAAGAATTATTTTCGCCGAAAAGGGTATGCCCTTTTGGGTGAATTTTCATATATAGATGAAGAAATATCGCGTTCTGATGCTAGAGTTATAGCAAGTTCTGTTTTTCAACTTTATGAACAAAACACAGTTGAAGAGGTTAATCTTGTGTATACTGAGTTCGTTACTACACTACAGCAAAGCCCAAAGGTTATAAAGATACTACCCGTAGATTTGCCTGAGAAAGGAAAAGAGACACCTGAAGGAAAACCTTCAGGGATTTATCTATATGAACCCAGCGTAGAAGAAATTTTGGATAAACTTATTCCGTCATATATTACATCACAACTTTATGCCGCACTTTTAGAGGCAAAAGCGAGCGAACTTGCGGCAAGAATGGCCGCAATGGATAGTGCTACTCAAAACGCTGAAAAACTTATTGATGAACTTTCCCTTACTTATAACAGAGCAAGGCAGGCAGGAATAACAAAAGAAATTTCAGAAGTTGTCGGTGGAGCAGAGGCGTTGAGGGAGAAATGAGGTGAGATGTTTTGACAGGCATAGTTGTTTCTGTTATAGGCCCTGTTGTGGATATCAGGTTTGAAGGGGAAAAACTTCCTGAACTCTACACAGCAATTGTGATATCTGATGAAGAGCTGGGACGGGAAGCCGGAATAGTGTGTGAAGTAATGCATCATCTAGGTGATGATACCGTTCGCTGTGTTGCAATGTCTTCTACAGATGGCCTTGTCAGGGGGATGAAAGCATATAGCACTGGAGAACCTATTAAAGTACCTGTGGGAAAAAACACTCTAGGCAGAATGTTTAACGTTCTGGGTGAGCCTATAGATGATAAAAAGGGAATCGAAGTTAAAGAATACTGGCCCATACATAGAAAGGCACCTGAGTTTGAAGAACAGGAAACCGCAACTGAAATCTTCGAGACAGGGATAAAAGTTATTGACCTGTTGGCCCCATATGCCCGCGGCGGGAAAATAGGGCTTTTCGGCGGTGCAGGTGTCGGTAAAACTGTACTGATTATGGAACTTATAAGGAACATTGCCACAGAACATGGAGGCTTTTCCGTATTTACAGGAGTGGGAGAAAGGACACGGGAAGGAAATGAGCTGTGGCTTGAAATGAAAAAATCAGGAGTGCTGGAAAAGACCGCCCTGGTATTCGGGCAGATGAATGAGCCACCGGGAGCAAGAATGAGAGTAGCGTTAACCGGATTAACCATGGCTGAGTATTTTCGTGACAGAGAAGGGCAGGATGTGCTTTTGTTTATAGACAATATTTTCAGGTACATACAGGCAGGGTCTGAGATTTCTGCACTTTTGGGCAGGATGCCTTCAGCAGTGGGATACCAGCCCACCCTTGCTATAGATGTGGGTATGCTTCAGGAGAGGATAACTTCCACAAAAAAAGGCTCTATAACATCTGTACAGGCTGTTTACGTGCCGGCTGACGACCTTACAGACCCGGCACCGGCAACTACCTTTGCACATCTTGATGCTACTACAGTGCTTTCAAGACAGATAGCCGAATTGGGTCTTTATCCTGCTGTAGACCCCCTTGATTCAACGTCCAGAATTTTAGACCCTAGAATAATTGGGGATGAACATTACTCTGTAGCAAGGGGAGTTCAGGAAGTTTTACAGCGTTATAAAGAACTCCAGGATATAATTGCGATTCTAGGGATGGATGAACTTTCCGAAGAGGATAAATTGACGGTTTCAAGGGCAAGAAAGGTTCAAAGGTTTCTAACACAACCTTTTTTTGTAGCAGAGGCTTTTACCGGAGCCCCCGGGCGTTATGTGACAGTTAGAGAAACCGTAAGGGGATTTAAAGAGCTTCTCGAAGGAAAGTATGATGACATTCCTGAACAAGCATTTTACATGGTAGGTAATATCGAAGAGGCTTTAGAAAAATCGAAATCATTGGAGGAATAGAATATTGGATAAAAGCTTTCGATTAAAAATAATAACCCCTGAAGGAATATACTTTGATGAGCCAGTTGAGGGATTGGTGGTAAAGGCAATGGATGGAGATATGGGGATACTGCCTGAACATATTCCCCTGATAACAGGTTTGAAAATAGGTGTATTAAAAATCAAGAGAGGTGGAGAAACACTCGAACTTGCATTAGGTGGAGGGTTTATCAAAGTAAACCATAATGAAACAACAATAATTGCTAAATCAGCGGAACGACCGGAGGAAATAGATGTAGACAGGGCTTTGGCAGCCAAAAAACGCGCTGAAAAAAGGCTGAAACTTGTAAAAGAGGAGGCAGACGTAATAAGGATAAAAGCTGCTTTGCGCCGAGCCAACATACGATTGAAGGTAGCTAAAAAAGAAAGGTAAGAACGTATAATAAAAACTTATATGAAGATAATAAAAACAGAAGATATCAATCTTCCTTTCCTGATAATGTATAAAAAGCATTTTTTCCGGTAATAATTGGAATATAAACGAAAAAGGGAGGAAGAAACCGTGACAAAAAGCATTAAAATAATCTTAATAGGTCTCATACTTGTTTTTTCGTCACAGATGGCGGGAGCAGAGGCTTTGAAAATAGGGTTTGATGAAGATCCGTTATTAGCTGCTTTTAAAGCCAGCGGGGCCCAAGAGGAATCGCTTGATATAAGCGGCTGGGCGGTAATAAATCATAAATTCTTGGCTTTTGAAGAACAAAAAGCCGTAGCAGACAAAGCTGCGAAATATTTTGAAGTTGAAAGTAAAAACTTAAAACCAGGCAGGGAAAACGACAGCAATTATAGAATTTATAAATTAAAAGGCTTAATCAAGCCCGGGGTATATTTGAACATTTTGATAACAAGTGTAAAGCCTGAAATCCAGTTTGACCCGGATCCTGAAACATATATGGTTATAACATTGACTGCAGTAAAAGGAATAAATGATATTAAAACATACAGAGCACAAATTAAAAACGCTTTCAAAGATTATGTTGAAAATCCGGAATTAACTGTATGTTTAACGGGGAAATTAAACGGCAGGCTGTCAAACGAGGAAACAGGGAACATTGTAAAAAAAACAATGGATTCTATAAAAGCTGCCAGAGTTGAAGGCATAGTGGATGAACGTATAATAAGCATTTCGGGATACACCCCTTATATCCAGGACTTTATTGAGGTTCTTAATAGAAAAATCAACATAAACATAGCGTTACGCTATAACAGTGATGAAGATAAAACATTTATATGGATCGGTTCTCCTATAATCGCCATTGAGTACTAGCACACCTTAAACAAAGGAGGAAGCAGAATTTGACCAAGCTTATAGTAAAAGGAGGGGTTCCTTTAAAAGGAACTGTTAAAATAAGTGGAGCTAAAAACTCTTCACTGCCCATAATCGCCGCATCATTATTAAGTGATGGTATAAATATTATAGAAGATGTGCCTGATCTGGAAGATGTAAAAGTTATGTGTGATGTCCTAGAAGCTCTTGGAGCTTCAATTGAAAAAGATAAAGGCACATTGAAAATAAATTCTAAAAACATAAGTGAGCATGAAGCCCCTTATGACCTGGTTAGAAAAATGCGGGCTTCTTTTCTTGTCATGGGTCCGCTCCTGGCTCGCCGGGGAAAAGCAAAAATTTCAATGCCGGGAGGCTGTGCTATTGGGACACGGCCGATAGATTTACACCTTAAAGGGTTTAGCGCTCTCGGCGCAGAGATAATATTCGGACATGGTTATATTGAAGCTTCTGCACCTAAGCTGAAAGGCGCTAAAATATATCTTGATTTTCCTAGTGTTGGCGCTACAGAAAACATATTGATGGCTGCTTCACTGGCAGAAGGGAAAACAGTAATAGAAAACGCTGCTGAAGAGCCTGAAATTGTTGACCTTGCCAATTGTCTCAATGCAATGGGGGCAAAAATCAGGGGGGCAGGAACAGATATAATAAAAGTTGAAGGTGTCAAGGAGCTCAGAAATGTATGTCATAGTGTAATTCCTGACCGTATCGAAGCAGGGACTTTTATGGTGGCAGCAGCAATAACACAGGGGGATGTTTTCATTGAAAACGTTTTACCTGACCATATAAAACCTGTTTCTGCAAAGTTAAAAGAGGCCGGAGTTTTTGTTAGAGAGGAGCAGAAGGGCGTACATGTCCGGGCAGACGATAGGCCTAAGTCTGTAGACATAAAGACACTGCCTTACCCGGGGTTTCCTACTGACCTTCAAGCTCCGATGATGGCATTAATGACCCTTGCTGAAGGAACAAGTGTAATAATCGAGACAGTTTTTGAGAACAGGTTCATGCACGTAGACGAGCTGAAACGCATGGGTGCCAACATAAAAATCCAGGGCAGAACGGCGGTAGTTGAAGGCAAACCGTATCTTTCAGGGGCTCCAGTAAAGGCCACCGACCTCAGGGCGGGAGCTGCCCTTGTGCTTGCAGGGCTGGCGGCTGAGGGTATAACATATGTGGATAATGTTTATCATATAGACAGAGGCTACGAAAGGTTTGAAGAAAAGTTGAATTCATTAGGAGCAGATATTACAAGGGCTGACTAAAGTTAAAACAGGTTTTTTTATGACTTAATCTGTCTTGGCCCGATATGATGAAAGAAGAAGTATTAGAGGGATCACAATTTGGAAAGGGATAGAATAATACGGCCATACTTTTTGAGCAAACTCCACCATTTCTAGCAAGTTTTCATATACCCATACTGACAGGACTACACTAAATGTCGTTACTGCTGTAACCAATTTTCTATAATCGCTAATTCCAAAAACCTGGCTTAAAGCCTTTGCCGCTGCATATATGCAGATAGAAATCTTTACCCCTCCACCGATAATCAGATATATATCAATGAGAGGTTCCAGATTTGAATTCGGGATAAGAGAAGCGATTATATGGGGTACAAAATTGGCACGGTATAACAAATCTTTACCCAAAACAAAGAGATACTCGAAAATAGACCAAAGGTATAACAAAATAAATATAATAACTGAAAAAGCTGCGATTTTTTTCAGGTTGTTTATTTTTTTATTAAAATGGGGAAAGACCATTAAAAACACAAATATTTCTCCTAAGGGGAATGTTGCAAACTCAAATGCAGCATGCAATACAGGCTTTATCCCGTTTTCCAGCAACGGAAGGAAAGCTGTAAAATCATGGGTGGTTATAAGGGAGAGGCTGATAATAATTATTATAACAAATAAAAGAGGTACAAACAGTTCGCTCGACCTGCTTACAACTTCTATCCCGCTGTTTACTGCATAAACAAGTAAAGCCGCAAAAATTCCAATAATCACCACCATAGGGGTTTCGGGATATGTTACAGTTACTATAAATTCACCGAAGTTTCTAAAAGTCAGGGCACTAAAGTGAACAATATACCATATGTAAAGGATGGCGATTGCATTTCCGAGATATTTTCCAAACCTGTTCCTTAAAATTTCTACAAGTGTCTTTGAAGGGTTCAATACTGCAATGGCCACATACATCCATACAAGACAGGCCCCTCCCAACCCTCCAATGATTACAGCCAGCCATGCATCATTTTTTGCGCTTGCTACAGGGGTTAATATACTAGTACTGCCGAAAAGAAAACCTATAATAAGCAGGAATAATTGTATACCGGATATTTTGACGTTTTCCATCACCTTACCACTCCAATCATTTTCAGCATCCATTCTATCCATTCAGCAGGGCCGGGGGGCCTTCTGCCTGCCGCCAGAAGCAGGCTTACTACTAAACTTGCTGACATAATAAAAGTGTAGATAGCAATTACCTTTATTGGATCCTTTTGTTTTATAAACCTGGATAGGTCGTGAAATATTAAAATTGCAAATATTATAAGAACTAGAACTGTATTCATAAACCTCATCTTTCCTTCATGATTGGATTTTTAATAAACCCTGTGCGTCTTATTTTGGCATTTACTATAATTTCTGCCGGCAGATTACTGAAAACATCGTCCCAATTGTTTTCCACCTTTTTCCAATAATGAGGATGAAATTTATGCAGCTGTTCCCCGAAACCGAAGATATCGCTTGAATATTTCTTTTGAGCCAGGTTAATTGCCCTTCCAATCTCTTTTTTTATTTCCTCCCCAAAAATTTTCTCCAGCTTGTGCAGGTAATCAGGGGAAACTTTTTTTCTTTCTCCTTCATATTCTCCTATATTTGCTTCCAGGTTTACTTTAACAATCAACTTAACTGGTTTTCCGTTTTTGAGTTTTACATCAACATTTCCGTTTGACCTTATTACTTCCATGGAAATTTTTCCGCCATCTGCAGGTATGTTGACAATGGTGCTTTTTACTTTGCCTGTGGCAAACAAAAATCCCCGTGTTGCATATGGATCAAGCCAACCTATTAGTTTTCCGTTTTTAAAGGCTGCTGTGCCTTCTGTTCTAACCACTTTTTTCCCTGCTTTTGCAATCTGGCCGAGAACGGGCTGCCTGCCGCTTTTGCTTAGTTCTTTTATCAGATCAATTAGTATTGTCCGTTTTACCTTTGCCCTAGAAACCGTATTTTCTACAGTTTTCTTTATATACATGGCAGGGATGGGATCTATATCGTTTTCTATTTCCAAAAGTTCTGCTGGAGTAACATCCCTTGCTATAAGGACATCCATCTCATAGTTGACTTCATGATCACGCTGAAAAAAGTCCAGCACCTCGACAATCCCCTCTTTTGAAAGCCTTTCACCAAGGATTAAAACCTGAGCCGTGGTTAAAAACAGTCTTTTATCAACCTGGGACAACATGCTCCTTAGAGCGTCAAAAACCGTTTCACCTTCGTATGATAAAACAAACACGGGTTTAGGCTGAGCGCCGCCCCCTTTCCCTTTTCCTGAAGCCGTAGACTGAATGGCAGCAGGTTCTACTACCTGGATAGTAACAAGTATTTTCCCATCTTCAGACCTTTCTATTCCCAGCGCTGTAACAATGTTGATTTCGGTCAAATCCCTGTTGTTCCAGCAGCCAGGCAGAAATAAAACTGCCAAGCATAAAACGGCAAGCATAGCAGTTGATAAAAACCATTTATCTTTTCTGTTTATCACTGTTTGATTTGCACCTCCTGCCGTTTTATCCCTGCTTCTGCATCGCCGCTTTCAGGACGTAATACCCTCGGCCTTGTAATCATTGCCCAGATAGGCACTGTAACAAGGGAATCTTTCAAGTCGGGAGCTGTAAGAGGTGAAAAAGGTGCCGTGTAGGGTATTCCAAAGGAACGGAGCCTGCAGAGATGTATGAAAACTGCTACAACTAAAAAAGCTATGCCAAGAAAACCTAAAAAGTTTGCTGCGGCAAGAAAAATAAAGCGCAACAACATGGTAGCCCTTATGAGCGGCGGAACAACAAAACTGCATATAGCAGTAATTGAAATAATAATTACCATAAGGTTACTTGCAATCCCGGCTGCAACCGCTGCTTCCCCTAACACAATGGCTCCTACAATGCTTAATGACTGGCCGATAGGTCTCGGCATGCGAACACCTGCTTCACGGAGCATTTCAAAGGTTACTGTCATTAATATTGCTTCGGTAAAGGAAGAAAATGGTATCCCCTCTCTTGAAGCCGCTATTGTAATCATCAGCTTGAAGGGGATTATCTTTGGGTGAAAAGCAACCATCGCAACATACAGACTTGGAAGCAAATTTGATACCAACAAGGCAAGCAGGCGTAACAAACGCAAAAAGGTTGTAAAAAAAGCGTGGTCGTAATAGTCTTCGGAAGCCTGTATGGTTTCGATTAAAAGATGGGGGACCGTAATTACATAAGGGGTTCCGTCACAAAATATAGCCACTCTTCCTTCCAACAGCTTGCCTGCCAGTTTATCACATTTTTCACTGTTTCCCACAGTAGGGAAAAGGGATATGCGGCTGTCAGAAATAAACTGTTCAATATATCCTGAATCCAGGATGGCATCAATTTTAATTTTTTTAAGCCTGTCCCTTACTTCCTGAACAATCTGTTCATTGGCAATACCTTTAATGTAGCAGATACAAACATCAGTTTTGGTCTGTTCACCCAGCTCTATCATTTCCATCTTAAGGTTCGGGTTTTTAATCCTTTTACGTAGGAGTGTAATATTTGTAAGCAGGTTTTCAACAAAACCCTCCCTCGGCCCCCGCAAAGATACCTCGGTATCTGGTTCTTCTACCTGTCTTCCCTGAGGTGCTTTAACACCGACGATTAATGCCTTGTCTTCGCCATCGATAAAAAGCAGGGCTTCCCCTGACAAAATATTATCCACTGCCTGCTTGATGTTTTCTGTTTCCTTAATATCATTATTATTGACGATGCTTTCTTTGATTAATTCAGAAATACGCTTGCTTTTACCCTGGGGTTTTTCATTTGAGAAATGATCCAGAATCGGGCGCATTACATCCTGGTTTAGAGCTCTTTTATCAACAAAACCATCGAAATATACCACTAATAGCTTAAGTTTAGAGTTACATACAATCTCCCGAAATATTAAATCACCGCATTCGGAAAAAATGTCTTCAAGTTTTGATTTTACTGCATTGATTGATTTCGGTATTGGTTCAGCCTTTTCCTGATTATCGCTGTTGTTGTTTGCGCTGTTGTTGTTTGTGCTTCGCCTAACGATGTTTTTGAGGGTTTTTATTTTCCAGAACATGTCTTTTTCCACCCGTTTATTTAATCTACCATATAGTGTTTCCAATAGAGCGATGTATTATTCTGTGTCTTAAACATGGCGGGCTTTTTTGTTTTTGTTCATATGGGCCATCCGATAAAAATATATTAGTATGAAGAGCTTAAAAATTGTTTAAAGGGGTGCTCCTATGAAAACCGTCGCTTATTATATCCTGTTTTTCCTGTTTCTCATAATACTGCTTCCTGCCTTTATGATACGGGGATGTTTTACATCTCCCAGGCCTGAGGTAAAAGGCCCGGATGTTGTATCAGTGTATATAGTTAATGAAAAAAAACTTGTTAAAATGAAACTGGAAGACTATCTAGGAGGAGTTGTTGCAGCTGAAATGCCTGTGTCTTTTCACATAGAAGCATTAAAAGCCCAGGCAGTAGCTGCGCGGACATATACTGTTTTAAGAATGAGGGCTTTAGGCGGAAGGGGTTGTGAAAAGCATCCGGGAGCAGATGTTTGTACTGATTCTACCCACTGTCAGGCTTGGCAGTCCAAAAATGAGCAAATGCAAAAATGGGGTGTCTGGGGATATTTTAATATGAAAAAAATAGCCCGTGCTGTTAAGCAAACAGAGGGTTTGATAATGGTATATAATAACAAACCCATTGATGCGATTTTCCATTCAACGAGTGGCGGCAAGACCGAGAATTCTGAAGATGTTTGGCAAAACTACGTTCCTTATCTGAGGAGTGTAGTGAGTAAATATGAAAACCACTCACCAAAGCTGATATCTAAAAATACAGTTTCTGTTGACCTGTTTTTAAACAAACTTAAAGAAAAATACCCCGATATAATAATCGATAAAAACAGCCTTGCTTCACAGATGAAGGTATTGGAAAGAAGTGAAGGGGGAAAGGTCGTCAGGATGCAGATAGGGAACAAAACTATTAGGGGAAGTGAAATCAGAAACATGTTCGGATTAAATTCCTCAGGGTTTAACTGGAAAGTAGAAGGTAATAAAATTAGGTTTACGGTTATCGGATACGGTCATGGGGTAGGGATGAGCCAGTATGGAGCTGACGGTATGGCAAAAAAAGGCTATGATTTTAAAAAGATATTGACTCATTATTATACAGGTGTAAAAATAGTAAAAAAAGAGCAGGTGTTTCCGGGGATTTTCAAAAATCAAAGGTAAATTATGTATATTTATCTAAAATATGGGCAAAATTTATCCTAGAGGTGATGGTATGTATAAAGTAAAATGGCCGATGAAATTTCCCTCAAGGATAAAGAAGGCCCTGCTGTGGTTAGGTTCAAATAAAATACGTTTTGGTAAAAGTTTTTATTTGGTAGCAGTTTTATGTATCATAGCAATTACAGTCACAAGTGTTTGGGTATTCAGCCGGAGCCAGAATAGAGTTGAACAAGAAGTTGAGTATAAAACTCATGAAGAGATGATTCCAGAAGAGAATACCGCTGAGAAAGTTGCTCTTGAAAAGGAACATCTTAATGAAGTTGCAGAGTTTGAAACTGATAAACCAAAAGAAACCCGGCAGCCTGAACCGCAATTAAAGCCGGCAGTAAATCAAGTAAATTTAAATACCATGATACAACCTGTTTTAGGAAAGGTTTATAAAGAACATTCCATAAATAAACTTGCATATTCAAAAACTCTGGAACAGTGGCAGGTTCACCCGGGTATAGATATTTTGGCAGACGAGAATACAACAGTGAAGGCAGCACTTTCTGGAGTTGTGGAACAAGTGGTTATAGATTCAAAACTAGGTGTAATGGTCATAATAGACCATGGAAATGAAATAAAAACAAAATACGCCAATCTGGCAGTAAATCCTCCTGTTGCCCCGGGCCAGCGCGTTAAAAAAGGTGATGTTATTGGGAAAATAGGAAGGACGGCAAATTTTGAGTGTGAAGACCCTCCACATTTACATTTTGAGTTGATTCAGCAGGGGAAATCTATTGACCCTAACCTTTATCTTCCCAAAATACAGTGATTTATATTTTATAAAACAACATCACAAAACTGTGGTGTTGTTTTATGTTCGCCCGGCATGTCTGCCGAGCCGATGGGTTGAAAGAAACCCTGTCACCTAACCAGCGGGAAGACAACCCATAAGCAAGGGCGTCACCGGCAACG
>JARRCM010000023.1 GCA_029982205.1 Thermosediminibacterales bacterium | reverse complement strand
TGCAGGTTTTGCCGGGGTAATAACAGCTTCATCAGGTAAAACATTGTTTTTAAAAAATTTAAGTCGTAGATGCAGTTTTATTCCTGCTTTGGTTTTTCTGAAAGTTGCCCACATGTATTTTGATAAACACAGGCTAATGGTAGTTGAATCAATAGGGTACGTAACCTGCAGGATATTTGAGAAGCACTGATGGAGCCAAGCTTAATTATTTCGCTGAACTTATCGTTATTAAGTGTGTTGCTGATATCGCGTAAACTTTTTTGCTGTTGTAGCTGGGCGTGGACCAAAAGTTTGATAAGTTGTGGTGTTTTTAGTTTCTTTATGTATTTGTCAATGTTCAAAGCTTGTAGCTTTTGTAAAAATTTTTGTGGTATCCTTGCCTTGCATTTTTTACACTCCTTATATTAGAGATTGGGGCAAGGACTACCCTTATCTCTATTATAGGGAGCTTTTCTTTAAAGTACAAGGTGTTTTCTTTGATTTTCTTTAATTTTTCTATGACATTTGCCACTTGACAAATCTTGATTTTGTTTATGCAACACTAGTGAATTATATTAAATTTTAATATAAAGGAGCTGACGGAATGCTTTCGGCGGTAAAAGAAGTGGGCAAGCTTGTTATAGAAAGAGAAGGGCGAAGCCTCCTCGATGTGCTTATAGAAAATCCAAATTCTAACGGTTCGTATAAAAAGGTGATAGCCATTGTTTTGGAACAAAAAAACGGACAGGTTCGTTTTGCAGGGGTAGAACAGGAAGATTATGAAGAGGCTAAAGTGGCAAGATACCTGTACCGTAAGGGTGCTGCAAGGGGAGCAGATATTACACCCACGGCCAGGATTACCGATAAACCGGAATTTACGTTTGATATGAAGATACTTGGCTGGTTTGGAATACTGGACGAAAAAAAATTGGATATTTCAAAGGAAAAAAGGGATCTTTTGGGCGGGATCAGAAATGAACTTAAAAAAAATGGTGACTTTATAAAAAAGGAAATTTTGAGGATCCGGCAGGAAACACCCAAAAGGGATAACTTAATAGTAACTCTAAAGATAAAACAGGATAACGAACTGAAATACGTAGGAGATTTTGAGGTATTTAAAAAGTTGCTGTTAGCAAAAGTAAATGAAAAGGATATGAGAAATTCTGAGAGGAATAAAATCTGTTCTCTCTGCGGTGAGAGAAAGGATGTGATATTTGGGAAAATAGATACCTATGCCTTTTATACTTTAGACAAGCCCGGTTATATAACAGGTGGATTTGATGAAAAGAAAGCCTGGCGCAATTTTCCGGTCTGTCCAGAATGCAAAGTGGCTTTAGAAGAAGGCAAAAAGTTTATAGAGAATAATCTCACCTTTAAATTTTGCGGCATTCAGTATAATCTAATCCCCAAATTTATTGTAGGAAAGGAAGCGGTTTCTGACGAAATATTGGATATATTTTCAGATACATCAAAGATTTTTTCACTGAAAGAGCGTGTTATAAGAAAAATAGCCGACGATGAAGAGGAGATTCTAGATGTATTAAAAGATGCCAAAGATACCCTCACTTTGAATTTCCTCTTTTTGCAAAAAATGAACTCGGCAGAAAGAATTTTACTTTTAATAGAAGATGTATTTCCATCCCGACTGCGCAGGATTTTTGAGGCTAAAGAGTATGTGGACGGGGTTTACGGTGAAAATTTCACGTTTAAAAATATCAGAAATTTCTTTTCAAAATCCGATTCTAACAAAAGGAATTTCGATTTAGATGGATATTTTTTAGATATTACAGATAGAATCTTTAAAGTCCGGCCTGTCGATTATGGATTTTTGATGCAATTCATCATGAAAAGGGTTAGAGATGATTTTATAAATGACCGATACTTTTATTCAGCTGTTAAAAATGGGCTCATGGTGTTAACTTTTCTAGAAAATCTAGATTTAATAAAAATGGAGGAAGAAAAAATGGAGGAAAGAATATTTGATGGCTTATTCCGGAAATACGGTCCCGCTTTTGAAACACCTTTGAAACGAGGATTGTTTTTGCTGGGATCGTTGACGGAGCTCTTGCTGCGAAAACAATATAAAGAGAGAGAAGCTAAACCCTTTATGAAAAATCTGAAAAGCTTAAAGATGACGGAAAAAGATTTCAAAGGTCTCCTTCCAAAAATCCAGAACAAGCTGGAAGAATATGATTCTTTTGACAGGGGAAAAAGAACTCTGGCCGCCGAAGCCGCCAATTATTTACTGCAGGCAGGAGACAACTGGAAAATGACGGTAGATGAAATGAATTTTTACTTTGCTTCAGGCATGGATTTGGTGGATGAGGTTGCAAAAATAATTTATCCCGATAGAGAACATTCGGGCGAATTAATTTAGTTTGATGGGAGGTTTTTTAAATGGATGTTATTAATAATCGTTCAGAGATTTTGTTTCTTTACGATGTTACCGATGCCAATCCCAACGGAGATCCAGTAGATGAAAACAAGCCAAGGGTGGACGAAGAAACCGGAGTTAATATCGTAACCGATGTGAGATTAAAAAGGACCGTAAGAGATTATCTACACTATTACAAAAATCTGGATGTATTCATAATCGAAATGAGGAATGATAAAGGGAACTTGAGAACCAAGGAAGATAGGCTTGGAGATTTTAAGAACAACGAAGAACTTTTAAAGAAGTGTATAGATGTAAGACTTTTTGGGGCAACCACTGCAGTAAAAGACAAGACAATGACGTTAACGGGGCCTGTACAGTTTAAATTCGGAAGATCACTCCACAGAGTAGACATAGCTTATATAAAAGGGACTACCGTAATGCCGTCGAAACAGGACAAGAAACAGGGCACTTTTACAGAAAAATACATACTTCCTTATTCTCTAATAGCTTTTTATGGTATCGTCAATGAGAATGCAGCTGCTTCCCAGGGGATAAATCTTACGGAAGAAGACATAAATTTGCTATTGGAAGCAATGTGGAACGGCACAAAAAATCTTATTTCCACCTCCAAAGCCGGTCAGATGCCGAGATTATTACTGCAAATTGTATATAAAGAAAGGAATTTTCACATAGGAGAATTGGATAAGAGGATAAAATTCGTAAGTGATAAAAATGATGAAGGGATAAGGGACATAAGAGATGGGAAATTAGAAATAACCGAACTTGTGGATGCTATAAACCGCTACAGGGATGCCATTGAAAAGATAAATTATAAAATAGATGAAAGAGTAATTCTTATGTTGAACGGAAAGGAGACTACCTTAAGCAAGGCCTTAACAGGATTTAATACAAAAGAACTTTCTTTTTAGAGGAGAAGGAGTATGAAAACAATAGTCTTTGATATATGGGGTGATTTCGGCCATTTTAAAAAATTTTATACCACCTCATCCCCTCTCACCTTTTCATTCCCGCCGCCTCCAACGGTTAGGGGGATGTTGGGAGCCATAGCTGGTATAGATAAATCGGAGTATTTGAAGTTTTTTTCTCACAATAAGTGTAAAGTTGCAATAAGTATAATTTCTCCTGTTAAAAAAATCAGGATTGGAATAAATCATATAAATACAAAAGGCAACTACTGGATACCTGTAAAAAAAGGCAGCCATGAAGCACGTACCCAGATAAGGACTGAATTTCTCAAAAACCCTCACTATCGCTTATATGTTTACCATCAAGATGAAGAAGTTTTTAATAGCCTTTTAGAAAATATAAAGAAACATAAGACCGTATATACCCTCTCTCTTGGTTTGAGTGAGCTTCTGGCAGATTTTAAATATATCGGAGTGTTTGAATTTGCGGAAAAAGAAGACAGCGAGGGAGAAATAACTACGGTAATTCCTATATCGACCGTCGAAAAATACGGTATAGATTTTGAAGAAGGTAAGAAATATTTTAAAGAGAGAATTCCTGCAGAAATGGACTGTAATCGCATAGTGGAGCGATACGAAGATGTTATTTTCGAGGTAGAGGGTAAACCTATTTGTGCCCGCACAAAAAGATGCTGGGAGGCCGAAAATGGTGAGCGCATTGTCTTTTTCTAATTTATATTCACACCCTGGTAGACCTCTGGAAGAACACCTGATAAATACGGCACGTATTACGGTTGAGAATTTGACGGAAAAATCTATAAATATTCTTAAAAAAGATAAATTAATAAGACTTGCCAGAATCTGCGGATTATGCCATGACCTGGGCAAAACAACGGCTTATTTTCAGAAGTACCTTTTTGCTTCTGAAGAGGAAAAAAAGGAATTGAAATCAAAAAAAGAAACTCGCCATGGCCTGCTTTCAGCGGTTGCGTGTTATTATGCCGTAAAAAAGGAATTTGAAGGTGATAACGACATGGAAGGCGATGAGAAGGCTTTTTTGTGCTTCATCGCCTTTTTATCTGTAAAAAGACATCACGGCGATTTGGAAGATGTGATAGAAGAAGTTATAGTAACGGATAAAGATATAGAGGTTTTGTTTAGGCAAATTGATAGCATTAACGGGGAAAATTTTTCAACTTTGATAAAGCACCTTGAGCGAGCAGGACTTAGACTTAAGATAAATAAGGATTTATTAAAAGAATGGGCAGAAAATATACCGAAAGAGTTGAAGGCTTATAAGAGAAAGTTAAGAAAATTAGATCGTGACAATAGTTTTGATCCATATCTTCTGGCTAATTTCCTTTTTTCTATATTGATAGACGCGGATAAAAGCGAGGTCGGCATAGGTGAAATATTGGAACGAAGAAAAGATGAACTTAATCCTTCTTTAGTGGATAAATATAAAGCAACTCTGGGGTTTGAAGATACATATTTAAATAAATTAAGAGAAACGGCTTATCGAGAGGTGCTGGAAAAACCTATTTGTTTTGAACAAAGAATTCTTTCTATAAATTTGCCAACCGGAATGGGAAAAACATTTACATCCTTAGCTTTTGCACTGAAATTAAGAAATGAAGTTGAAAAGAAAAAGGGCATAAAACCTCGTATAATTTATTCATTGCCCTTTTTAAGTATAATCGAGCAAAATGCAGATCAATTTGAGAAGATGTTAAAGGCTTGCCGTGTTAGGATAGACACCAGTTTACTGCTCAAACATCACCACCTTTCAGAAGTTTACTATATTAAGGGTAATGATGAATTTGAACTCGATGAGGCAAAGATTTTAATCGAAGGATGGAATTCGGAGATTATTGTAACCACATTTGTGCAATTTTTTCATACACTGGTATCTAATCGGAATTCCAGTTTAAGAAAATTTCATCGTCTGGCAAACAGCATAATAGTCCTGGATGAAGTTCAGGCGGTACCGTGTAAATATTGGATGATGGTCAGGGAATTACTTAAAAACCTTACCGAAAAATTTGATTCTTACGTTATTTTTGTCACCGCAACCGAACCAATGATTTTCCGAAGGGATGAAATTTATCCGTTAGTAAATCGTATAAAATATTTTGAAAAGATGGATCGTATCGTTGTAAAGCCCAGGTTGGAAGAAGATATGAATCTTGAAGAGTTTATAAAAACTCTTGAACTTCAAAAAGATAAAAGTTATTTATTCATATTAAATACAATTAAATCCGCGAAGGCTTTTTATGATTTGCTAAAGTCAATAGTAGGCGATGAGGATGTAATTTTCCTTTCTACTCATGTGGTTCCCTTCGAACGCCTTGAACGTATAGAAAAAATGAGAAGAAGAAAAGCGCGGTTGGCGGTAACTACTCAATTGGTTGAAGCAGGTGTAGATATAGATTTTGATGTGGTATATCGGGATTTAGCACCTCTGGACTCAATAAATCAGGCGGCAGGTAGATGTAATAGAAATTGGGGTAAAAAGGGCGAAGTGATCGTGGTATCCCTTAGAGACGAAAATAGAAGATACTCGTCTTATATTTACGATTCTATTCTTCTGGATATAACCCGGAGGATTTTAGAAAAATACAAAACCATTTCTGAAAAGCAGTTTCTAGAATTAATTGACGATTATTATAAAGAGTTGCTTGAGAAGAAGTCCAGCGATGAGTCCCGAAAGTTGCTGTTTGCCGTTTATAAGATGAAGTATGATAGTGTTGATGGGTCTGCAGCAATATCTGATTTTAGACTTATATCGGAAGATTACCCTAAATTTGATGTTTTTGTAGAGATTAATGATGAGGCGAAAAGGATCTGGGAAAGATATATGGAAATAAAAAAAATTAAAAATCTCCTTGAAAGAAGGCTGGCTTTCAGCCGGATTAAGGCAGATTTTTATAAGTACACGGTAGCTGTTCCATACAATGTAAAAAATATTCCTCCGATAGTAGAAGGCTTCGGCTATGTGAACCAAAACAGCTTGAAAGACTATTATGACGAAGAAACAGGATTTAAATGCGAAGGGGAGCTGGCTATATGGTGATGTCTATAACGGGCGCCCTTGTTCAAAGTTACAATATATGCAAAAGGCAAGCCTGGCTTATGGCACATCAGATAATTCCAGATCAGGAACATCCATTTATAGAAATAGGCAGGCTTATCGACGAAGAAAGCTATGGCCGGGATAAAAAGAAGGTAAATTTCGAAAATATAGTGCTGGATCTTATAAGATCCAATGATGAAGATTTGCTTGTGGGTGAAGTTAAAAAAAGTTCTAGGGCTGAGGAAAGTGCCAGAATGCAGCTCGCGTTTTATCTTTATAAATTAAAGCAAAGCGGGATTAATGCTCGAGGAATTTTGCTCTTCCCTGAAGAACGCAAGAGAGTAATGTTGGAACTAACACCGGAATTGGAAAACAGGGTAGAAGAAGTTATTAAGGAAATTGAAAAGCTTATATTAAAGGAAATGCCACCGCCTTTTAAGAAGATAAGGTACTGCAAAAATTGTGGTTATAAGGAGTTTTGCTGGTCATGAAAAAAGCCATTTATATTTTTTCAAGCGGAAAACTTAGAAGGAAGGATAATACAATTTTTTTTGAAAATGAAGAAGGCAAAAAATTTATACCTGTCGAAAATACCAGTGAAATATACGTATTCGGAGAAGTGGATGTAAACAAGAGGTTTCTGGAATTTTTAGCCCAATCCGAGATAATTCTCCATTTTTTCAATCACTATGATTATTATATAGGATCTTTTTATCCCAGGGAGCACCTGAACTCGGGCTATATGATATTAAGGCAGGCAGAACATTATCTGGATGCCGTGAAAAGGCAAAAAATAGCGGCAGAATTTGTCATGGGGGCGTCAAAAAATATCCGGCAGGTTATTCGGTATTATATGAACAGGGGTAAGGATTTGAAAGAGATCGAAGAAGCAATAAAGAACTTAGAAGAAAGGATATATACCTGCTCGGATATTGAGGAACTAATGGCGATAGAGGGAAATACCAGAGACCATTATTATAAAGCTTTTGATAGAATCCTTGAAAATCCCGACTTTAGCTTTAAACAGAGAACCAAGAGGCCTCCCAAAAATAATTTGAATACTTTAATAAGCTTTGGTAATTCCCTTATGTATACCATTATATTGAGTGAAATATATAAAACCCATCTTGATCCACGTATTGGATTTTTACATGCAACGAATTTTAGGAGATTTACGCTTAACCTCGATATAGCGGAAATATTTAAACCCATAATTATTGACAGGATTATCTTTACATTAATTGGGAAAAACATGATAACAAAGGATGACTTTGAAAAAAGCACCGAAGGGTTGTTTTTAAAAGAAAAAGGAAAAAAGACTTTTGTGCAGGAATTGGAAAATAAATTATCTACCACTTTTAAACACCGAACTTTAGGCAGGAACGTTTCCTATCGTCGTCTCATAAGGCTTGAACTTTATAAATTAGAAAAGCATCTAATAGGGGAAGAGGAGTATAAAGCTTTTGTAGCTAAATGGTAAAAACTATAGATAATCAATGCTATTTTTTACTGTTCATCAAAACGTCCTTCCATCACATATGATGGAAAAATTTTTTGAGAGGAAACTGCAATGTTCTTAATCCTGGTCTATGATGTGGGAGAGAAAAGAGTTAATAAAGTACTGAAAATTTGCAGAAAATATTTAAACTGGGTCCAGAACTCCGTCCTTGAAGGAGAAATATCCGAAGCAGGATTCAAAAAATTAAAAATCGAACTTAAACGAACTATAAATGAACAGGAAGATTCGGTGATTTTTTATATCCTTAGGACCACTAAATATTCCGAAAGGCAGACTATGGGGATCAAAAAGGGCGGAGATGAAATAATTATCTAAAAAATTTTCCCGGATCATTTTTCACTTTTTGTCGTCGATGTGTAATAATGCAAAAATCCCCGGACATCGACGACAAATTTTTTTATTTGCGGAAAGTGCTTCTAAGCCTTTATTTTTCTGCAAAAGAATGCTATAATTTAATTGGAAAATGAATTCTAATTAAGACTAATATTGGAATTGAGAAAAAATAAAATCCTTGATTTAAGCGGCTTGTAATTGGTTTTTAGCCTACCTATAAGGGATTGAAACAAGAAAGCCGATATGCAGTAAATGTTGCTGTTAAGGTGTTTTTAGCCTACCTATAAGGGATTGAAACTCCCTGCCTCATCGGTTAAGGAACTAATCAAATACGGTTTTTAGCCTACCTATAAGGGATTGAAACTTGGATAGATGAGAGCAATTCTTCAATTGCTGCCAGGTTTTTAGCCTACCTATAAGGGATTGAAACGTTTGTGGGGTAACTGTTATGTTGCAAGGCTGGGGTGGTTTTTAGCCTACCTATAAGGGATTGAAACTCTCTCGACATAATCTTGCGAGTAGTTTGTATTGTTCGTTTTTAGCCTACCTATAAGGGATTGAAACTCATACGGCGGACTCGTGACGGTGAGGTCTATACACGTTTTTAGCCTACCTATAAGGGATTGAAACCTCATTAATATTATAACACATCTTTTTCGTTGTGGAGGTTTTTAGCCTACCTATAAGGGATTGAAACTCAACAAAAGCTAATGTATTGTATCAAGCATTACAAGTTTTTAGCCTACCTATAAGGGATTGAAACCCGGAAGATATTTCTGGGAATGCAAGAGTGGAAGCTAGTTTTTAGCCTACCTATAAGGGATTGAAACTCTACTTGGACATGCAACATCAATGAAAGGCGTACTGTTTTTAGCCTACCTATAAGGGATTGAAACTTTGTTAATATGAGCCCTCCGAATGCACCCATTTACACGTTTTTAGCCTACCTATAAGGGATTGAAACCCCGTACTGCCGGGGAGTATTCCTGCCAGCATCCCGGTTTTTAGCCTACCTATAAGGGATTGAAACTCCTCTGGATAAATTCTAGGGATTTTTTGTGTTTAGTTTTTAGCCTACCTATAAGGGATTGAAACCCAGTAGAACAGAAAAGGGAACTCATTAAAAATTCAGTTTTTAGCCTACCTATAAGGGATTGAAACCTCTTACGGATGATATGGAATTATATTTAGCTGGTGGTTTTTAGCCTACCTATAAGGGATTGAAACTGAAAAATATATTAAAAAGAAAGGGTGATAAATATGGTTTTTAGCCTACCTATAAGGGATTGAAACATGGTTGGAGCTGCAGAAACACTTCCAGCAGATACCGGGTTTTTAGCCTACCTATAAGGGATTGAAACAATGGTGCTTGCTAATTCCATTCAAATATTTATTGTGTTTTTAGCCTACCTATAAGGGATTGAAACATGCTTTGGCAATGAGATATAATTTATCAGGTTTTGGGTTTTTAGCCTACCTATAAGGGATTGAAACAAAGCTTTCAATAGTGAAATATGACTATCAAATTCTTGTTTTTAGCCTACCTATAAGGGATTGAAACTTGGAATAGCAATGCACACTGGAATTGAAAAAGGTGGTTTTTAGCCTACCTATAAGGGATTGAAACTTTTTTCTTCAGTAACAGTGGGATTATAAAGGGCATAGTTTTTAGCCTACCTATAAGGGATTGAAACTTTGTTTTAAGTATTTTAATTAAAAAAATGTAATATAGTTTTTAGCCTACCTATAAGGGATTGAAACGTTGAAAATGCCTTGCTTAAAAGAGCCTTGGGTTAGTTTTTAGCCTACCTATAAGGGATTGAAACCTACCATCGCTGTTGAATACTATATCTTGTGGATAAGGTTTTTAGCCTACCTATAAGGGATTGAAACTTCTTCTACATCATAAACATCAACAATTTCATAGTTACGTTTTTAGCCTACCTATAAGGGATTGAAACTGACTTCAAGTATTCCAACAATGTTAATAACTACATGGTTTTTAGCCTACCTATAAGGGATTGAAACCCGGAAGGAATCACGATTGCCAAACATCTCCGGCAAAGTTTTTAGCCTACCTATAAGGGATTGAAACGAAAACCACTTGACTTTTTCCATAACGATATATATAAGTTTTTAGCCTACCTATAAGGGATTGAAACATTATCCCAACCTTTTGAATCAGTTTTTTGTTGATTGCGTTTTTAGCCTACCTATAAGGGATTGAAACCGATAACAGCGGACAGTATAAACAAGCTGAAGGACGGTTTTTAGCCTACCTATAAGGGATTGAAACATAGTTTACTCCGGCCTCAGAGTCCATGTTATTGACGGTTTTTAGCCTACCTATAAGGGATTGAAACTACTGAAAAAATTCAAGGAATAATACTCAAAAAATTGTTTTTAGCCTACCTATAAGGGATTGAAACTTCTTTTTTACTAATCTTAATCCAAGAAAGTGAAATGTTTTTAGCCTACCTATAAGGGATTGAAACGCGTAAAATTTCCTTGACGGACACCTTTGTATACGAGTTTTTAGCCTACCTATAAGGGATTGAAACTTTCTTTCCATTTTCATTTTAGAATACCTCCTTCAAGTTTTTAGCCTACCTATAAGGGATTGAAACGCTTTCTAATTCCGTTTGCCCAAGAAGAAATCCTTTGGGTTTTTAGCCTACCTATAAGGGATTGAAACACTTATGAAGAACAAACCAAGCAACTAGGATTAAGGTTTTTAGCCTACCTATAAGGGATTGAAACAACCTAAGTTTATCTTCTTCGTATAACTCAATTATTGGTTTTTAGCCTACCTATAAGGGATTGAAACAGTTTTTGGGTACTAAGGCTTAAAGCCTTAGTGCCTGTTTTTAGCCTACCTATAAGGGATTGAAACTTTGATACTAGGCAACCCAAACCGATTGACAAAAAAGTTTTTAGCCTACCTATAAGGGATTGAAACTTAGTTATATTGTCGATTAATCACCTCCTCAATAAGTTTTTAGCCTACCTATAAGGGATTGAAACGCGTCATCAATAAGGACTGTTAGAGTGTCTGCAAGAGGTTTTTAGCCTACCTATAAGGGATTGAAACCATAAAAGTGGAAGCCTTCATTTAATATTTTTTCAGCCAGTTTTTAGCCTACCTATAAGGGATTGAAACTTTTAAGACCTCCTTTGTTTTGTTTTCTTAATTATAAGTTTTTAGCCTACCTATAAGGGATTGAAACTAATAAAAAACAGTATTTTCCCCTATTGTTATATCAGTTTTTAGCCTACCTATAAGGGATTGAAACAAGAATTGAGGATTTTCTTTTGGATAATATAAGGTAAAGTTTTTAGCCTACCTATAAGGGATTGAAACTCCCGAGGAATAATCGTTCAAGTTGTTTCTGCTGTTGTTTTTAGCCTACCTATAAGGGATTGAAACGGTCATTTTTGACCGCATCCTTTAATGCTCTGTTTAAGGTTTTTAGCCTACCTATAAGGGATTGAAACTTAGCTCGTATCTAGTATCGGCTTTCGACTTCCCAGTTTTTAGCCTACCTATAAGGGATTGAAACTATTCTCTAGCAGTTTCAGCAACAGATACTAAATCCAGTTTTTAGCCTACCTATAAGGGATTGAAACTATTTCTTTCTTCATAAGCTGTTTTCAGGATAAACCCGTTTTTAGCCTACCTATAAGGGATTGAAACGCAGCTTCCTCACGATACCACTCTTTTAAACTACTAGTTTTTAGCCTACCTATAAGGGATTGAAACTTCTTGCAAAAATCGGACATGTTCTGTTGAGCGGAGTTTTTAGCCTACCTATAAGGGATTGAAACTTCTAAAAAACCTATTATTTTAAGCACGTATCCGAAGTTTTTAGCCTACCTATAAGGGATTGAAACACCATTACTACTGCTATACTTCCGTTGTCAACATCGTTTTTAGCCTACCTATAAGGGATTGAAACTTATTAGCCCCCTTTCTTCATAGACTGATTTCTTCTTGTTTTTAGCCTACCTATAAGGGATTGAAACAAATGAAAAAATTTGAAAGTTTATATCTGGAGATTGAAGTTTTTAGCCTACCTATAAGGGATTGAAACAAACAACGTGGAGAAGATGATTATGAACAACTTTTTGTTTTTAGCCTACCTATAAGGGATTGAAACATATGAAAAACGTTGTAATATCTCAGAACTGGTATTGGTTTTTAGCCTACCTATAAGGGATTGAAACCAACTAATGTGAATTTAAATGGGGCAAGATTTACAGAGTTTTTAGCCTACCTATAAGGGATTGAAACTTAAAAGTAATATAATATAATTATTATAGAAAAAAGTTTTTAGCCTACCTATAAGGGATTGAAACCCATTTAGCCAAAGCAATAAGCGATGCTACATGGAGTTTTTAGCCTACCTATAAGGGATTGAAACCCGATTCTTCTTGTGCTATTGTGTCGGGCCTATCGTTGTTTTTAGCCTACCTATAAGGGATTGAAACTGGCTACGCTTATGCTGGATAGCGTCAAAGGCGGTAGGTTTTTAGCCTACCTATAAGGGATTGAAACCCCTTTTCTGTCGGTATTTGCCTGTCATCGAGTCCCAGTTTTTAGCCTACCTATAAGGGATTGAAACTTCCTTTGTACGTATTGAGGATAAAGGCTCGCTATCCGTTTTTAGCCTACCTATAAGGGATTGAAACTATTTTCCGGTAAAACTTCCCGAACCGGAAGCTGAAAGTTTTTAGCCTACCTATAAGGGATTGAAACAGATTATTGGCGAAACACAAGAAGGAACGATTGCTAATGTTTTTAGCCTACCTATAAGGGATTGAAACCTGCAAAAAACAAGAGACTTCATAAACCTATTATAAGTTTTTAGCCTACCTATAAGGGATTGAAACTGCTGTTGCAACCGGTGCATGGGCATGCGTCGTAGAGTTTTTAGCCTACCTATAAGGGATTGAAACACAATTTCACTGTAGGGAGCGGGACGTACTTCTTTAGGTTTTTAGCCTACCTATAAGGGATTGAAACTCCCTTTTTTTGTCTTCTTTCTTTTTTCTGCCCCACGTTTTTAGCCTACCTATAAGGGATTGAAACACTTGATAAAAGAAGAGGCCGCTCGCCAGATGGCAGAAGTTTTTAGCCTACCTATAAGGGATTGAAACTCTGATAGGTATACCATAGAACGCTTACAGCAAGTGCGTTTTTAGCCTACCTATAAGGGATTGAAACAATTCCTCTGGCAGCAATATCAAAAAAACAAAAACAGTTTTTAGCCTACCTATAAGGGATTGAAACCACGCAGCCGCTAACCAGAAAGACTGCGGTAAAAGTCAAGTAAATTGCCGAAAAAAAATTGTAGTTTTTGATGGCACAAACTGTAAGTTTTCAGGAAAAAGGGTATAAAAAACTAAGCCTACACAGGAGAGAGGGCAGATGTAAGCAACTGGAAATTATTCAATCAATTTAACACTCTTAACACTCCGTAGGTCTTGACTATTCGCCCCAAAGATGATAGATTTAGGGCAAGTGAAGACCTACGTGTTGACTGCTCGACCCCGCGCATGTTCCTGCTGGCGAGGCAGAGTTCTTTTAGGGTGTGCGGCAACCGTTAGTGTCTTCACTTTTTTTGTTGCCGTTTCCTTTGGCTTTTGCGACGCCTGAGAGTTCTCTGACTGCACCTTGGGAACAGAGGTTCTGGACACCTCCTTATGAACAAGCTTGCGGTGCTCACGTATTTCAGGAGCCATGTACAACTGGTTCCTGGATAGGAGAGCATAGACCAAACGCACAAGCTTGCGTGCTGTGAGCGACAGCGCTCGTTTGTAGGGATGGCGAGCGGTTTCCTTGAATTTGCGGTTAAAGTACTCCCTGTATTCAGCATTGTGGTTAACCATACACTGAGCAGCCTGGATCAAGTAGTAGCGAAGGTAGGAATTGCCTGTTTTAGTTAAGGGAGTAACATCACTGCTAAAGTTGCCGGACTGGTTTTTCCTCCAGGTAAGCCCGGCATACTTAGCTAACTGAGCCTGACCGGGGAAGCGAGAGATATCACCGATTTCAGCAAGGATACCGGCAGCCAACACAGGTCCGATGCCCGGAATGGATTCCAGCACAGTGCTAAACTTCCGCATTTTCTTGGCAATTTTCTTATCCAAACGGGCAATATGCTTTTCTAAAAGCTCAAGCTGCTGCAAAGTCTGCTTAATCAGCATATGTACCTGATCTGCCAGTTCTTTTGGGATGGGAAAAGAATCCCTGGCAGTCTGATAGACGAGGTTGGTCTTTTCATCCACATCGCGGAAGTGCCCTTTGCTGAATTCATGAAGCAACTTTCTGAGTTCACCAGTGGAAACCTCCGCAATGTCTTTAGCCGAATAAAACTTTTTCAACAGCTTCCTTGGCGTGGCACCAAACATGTCCGAAAAAGGCTTGGTCCTGCTCCATTCACTGAAAGTGAGGAACAAGAAGGATTTGGCATAGTTTTTTAGCTGCGATACATGCTGTGTTAGATGATAGCGGAACCTTGTAAGCCTTTGTAGCGCCAAGAAATCAACATTAGGGACCTGGCCTTGAGGTATCCTACCGAAACGCAAGCGGTCAGCAATGACAGAAGAATCCTTGATATCAGTCTTATCCATATCGGGATAAGAACCACGAAAATTGCTAACAACCTTGGGATTGAGAGGTAAAACCTCGGCATCCTTATCGCCAAATGAAGCACTGGAAGCCAAGAAATTGAACAGGGGGAACCAGTACAAAGCGGTAGCTTCCATGCCGATGGTCAACTTTTCGAAATCACCTGCATCCATGAGGGAATTGAGATATTCAACCATGGCCAGGGTACCAGGCAGGTTGTTAGCGAAGCTTAGGGGCTTTCCGACAGTATTGCCGTCATAATCCATTAGACAAAGCTGATTGTTTTTCAGACTAACATCAATACCGGCAAAAAGTCTTTTATTCATTAAGATCACCACCTTAGAAAGAAATTGAAATTGGAATAGGGGGCCCAGCATCCCTGCAAGTTCAACATCCTCGCCAGAATCAGAATTCAAAGAAACAAACTGCGCGTTAGAAGTACCTGCCAGGGGAGGGGGTACACTCTTAAAAAGAAGTCACCTAAAAGGCGCAACAAGGAGGTGTCGTACTTCCCCTATACCATTAAGGATTATGCTGGAAAAACCCTAATTTGTAAACACTTTTTAGTTATCAAAGAGCAAAAATAAAATTTTTTTGAGTGGTCTTAAACCCTGTAATTATAAGCTTTTAGGCTCTCAAATTGAGGCTAATTTAATTTTATACGAGGAGGTCGGAAAAAAGTTTTTAGCCTACCTATAAGGGATTGAAACCCGTCAGTAAATAATACGTATGGTCTATATCCTTTCTGTTTTTAGCCTACCTATAAGGGATTGAAACCCTCTTGACCTATCATCAGCAGGAACAACAGATAAAGTTTTTAGCCTACCTATAAGGGATTGAAACAAACACATACAAATAGTGCGAGCTAGAAATATACTTGTTTTTAGCCTACCTATAAGGGATTGAAACATGATAAAACAATTAGATAACTGTTGCACATTAGTGGTTTTTAGCCTATCTACAAGGGAATCTCGCTGATCCATCAAGAAAGTTACAACATTGGCTTCAGAGAGCACTATCTTTTACAAAACTCACGAAGAAAAACTCGCTTTAAAAAGATGAATTTCATGTGAGGCATTTTTAAGGAATAATGCGAATTGTAAGGTGTTGGTCTTTAAGTCCAAATAAAATGTACTGAAAAACTCAGGGCGATATTTGCAAGTTTGAGCCGGCAATGGAAGATATTGTAGTAGATATTACAGGAGGAGCAAAGGTTATGGGAGCAGTGGTGACAATGGCAGCCAGCGAGAGAAGGATGGCCTTAGTATTATTAAGGCGTGGAGAAGTTTAGGTTTGTATAGCAATACTTTTGTTTTTTTGGAAGGAAAAAATTGCCGAAAGTAGAATTAAAAATATAAACGAGATTTTTTCAACCTAAAAAAGCCAATTTGCGGGAGGGAATCATGAGTATTATTAATGCTAGATATAAAATAGTAACACCTATGTTTATGACGGGAGCCAATCAAAGGGATTTGGCTGAATTGCGTCCTCCTTCCTTTAAGGGTGTGCTTCGCTTTTGGTTTAGGGCCACTGCCCTGCCGTATTTTGATAATAAACTGGAAAGGATAAAAGAAGCAGAAAAAAAATTATTTGGAAGCGTTGATACGGGGAAAGCCAGGTTTTCGTTGAAGATTGAGCACCGGATTGGTGATAACCAGATAGCGAAAGCAGGGGAAAAGTGGAATAAAGACGGTATCGCGTATTTGGGGTACGGAGTTATAGGCCGGAACAGACTTAATAGGCAGATTGAAAATACCAGATCATATATCAGGCAGGGTAACACCTTTACGGTCTCATTGATTTTAAAACCCGATGTTTCGGATGAAGAAAGATTATTTCTTAAACGCTCTCTGATTGCGTTAGGCCTGTTTGGCGGACTCGGCTCCCGTTCTCGAAAGGGATTCGGTTCGGTAAATCTTCAATCGCTAACGGAAGATGACCGGGAAGCCTGGGTTGCTCCCAAAACGGTTGATGAACTCGAAGACAGGATCAAAAATTTTATAAGGGAACTGGGTCCTTTATCCGACAAAATGCCGCAATATTCTGCTTTTAGTAAGCATACCAGTGTAACCATAGTTAACGGGAACATTGACCCTCTAAAACTGCTTGATGAAATTGGAAAAGAAATGATTAGGTATCGCAGTTACGGGCATTACAGTATGAGGGAGGGTAAGTACATTTTACCCTGGAAGGAACCTGCCTTGCAGATTTTTAAAGATGACCACGACCTGGTCTTGAGGGCAGCGCGGGGTAACAAGCCTGATACTCATCCGGAGCGAGTTGTTTTCGGGCTGCCCCACAACTATCGTTTTTCAACGGGGGAATATGTGAGGATATTTCCCAAAAATAAAAATGAAAATACTGCACGACGGGCTAGTCCCCTGTTTATTCACATTCATGAACTGGAAGACGACTGTGTAGCTGTTCTTACTTTGCTGACCGCTCAATTCTTACCACCGGGTGAAAGGATAAAAATAATAGGACGGGGGAGCCATGTTGTTGATACAAACGTGAATTATAACGTTATCCTCGACTTCATTAAGCGGTTTCCGGATGGAATTCAGGTATACCCTCAAAAGTAGTGCAGCGAGGGGGATAAATTAATGAATCAATCTTTGTTTTTATTTAGTATTGGACCTGTACAATCTTTTATTGCCCAGGCCAGAAAAACCCAGGATTTATATGCAGGGAGTTATATTCTTTCTCATTTGTGCCGTACGGGAGCTCAAAAGCTGTTAAACGAAGCCAAAGGAGGAGAAATTGTTTTTCCGAATATAGAAAATGAATTTATACCCAACCGCTTTATAGCCATAGTAGGTGAGACTGCAGCTAACTTAAAGGTAATTGGGAAAAAGGTAGAGGAATGCGTGCGGCTGGAATTTAAAAGAATTGCAGATGAAGCGTTAAATAAACTGGGGCTTGAAAAGCCGCAGGGTTTTGATGAGCAGGTGACCAAACAACTATCCATTCAATGGGTTGCCCTACCTTTTGAAGAAAAGAGCTATCAGGCAAGTTATAAAAAATTAGAAAACCTACTGGGAGCAATTAAGAATACCCGCGGCTTTGAACAGCTGGAGGAGACGGGGCGAAAGTGTTCCATTTGCGGGGAGAGAAATGTTAAATTCTACCGTAAAACCAGGGATGAAAGCAAAAGCGGGAAAAATGTTTATAAAAAACTTTTCTCCAGAGACGTCCGCATATTTGAATATGATGAATTTAAAAATGCGGAACTAAAGCATCTGCAGCCGGGAGAAGGCCTTTGCGGGGTGTGTTTTACAAAAAGGGTAGCGGAAAAATACTTTACTGAGGGTTTTGAGAAAGACTTTCCTTCCACTGCAAAAATAGCCCTTTTGGGTGCTTTGGATGAACTTAAAAAGGATAGTGTCAATATTCCACGAAAAATTGGTGAGCAGGCAATTTTTGATTTAAAAAATGGGCGTGAACCGGGTGAAGACCTGACTGATGAAGAAAAGGAAAACGCGAAGAAAATTTATGGGGCATTAAAAGAAAAGAATATTTCTTTTTCTTCCTATTACGCCGTGCTCTTGTTTGACGGAGACAACATGGGAGAAAAAGTTTCCGAACCGGATCTTAAAAAGGGCGTATCCCTAAAAGATTATCATAAGGCCCTCACCGGGAAACTGGGAGAATTTGCCGACCGGGCTACCCGGAATATTATTGTCGAGCCCAGGGGGCATACCGTTTATGCCGGGGGGGAAGATTTCCTGGGCTTTATAAACTTAAATTATCTTTTTAAAATAATGAAAGACCTGAGGGAGGAATTTGGCAAAATTGACCTGTCTGAATATGCCGATGAAGAGTTTACCTTTTCGGCAGGGGTAGCAATGGCCCACATAAAGACTCCCCTTTCAGAAGTGCTGAAATGGGCCAGAAAGATGGAAAAAGAGGCAAAAGAGATAAATGGCGGAGAAAAAGACGCTTTGGGCATAGCCGTTTTAAAAAGATCCGGTGAAATCAATAAAGTTGTTTTTAAGTGGAAAGCTGGTGAAAAGTGGGTTACGGATATAATTTCAAACATCTACAATAGTTTGCGGAGCGGTAAATTTTCCAACAAATTTATAAAGAACCTGAATATTGAGTTTTTGAAGCTGGTTGATGATAGCGGTTCATTTAACGATGAAAAGATAGTTGAGTTAGAGATAAAAAGGCTCCTTACCAAGTCCTGTATGGTACTTGGGGATAATGAAAAAAAGGAGCTAATTACAAAACTGGCAGAGGATTTATTTGAAATGTTTCTTGCTTCTGGTAATGTTGGCAATTTTCTTTCGGCGCTAAATATAGCCGATTTTATGGCAAGGGAGGTGAAGTAAGTTTGTTTATAAAAATTGAGGCCCTTGATACACTTTTTTTTCGGGACGGCAGGCCCTTTACCATGGGAAGTGAAACTTGGGCTAATGGGATTTTCCCGCCACCTCCTTCCGTAATCTACGGTGCTTTAAGGAGCGCTTATTTTGCCGAAAATATTGATGAACTTCACAAAGCAAAGACGGAAGAAGACCCTACAAGAAATTTAAAGATAAACGGGATATTTTTAAATATTGGTGAGAGTATCTATTACCCCCTTCCTCTGGATTGTGTGAAGCATAAAAAAAGTGAGGAAGATAAATGTGCCTTTATGCTTTCTTTAGACGATAATAATGTGATATCCAGTTGCCTGACTCAAATGTTATTAAAATCTCCAGATAACAGAGAAGTAGAGACAGTTGAGGGTGGAATTTTAGATTCTATTTCCTTTGAAGACTATTTATCTTTGCGGGGTAAAAATTTTTTTTACAAGAAAATTTCTGAATATGTTTTGCTGGAAGCAAAAATCGGCATAGGCAAGAATAAGCAAACCCTTACTACCGATGTTGAAAACGGCAGGCTGTATCGTGTAGGGATGAACAGGTTGGCGTCGAGAATGGGAACAGGCAGGGAAACTGAAACTCTTTCACTAGTAGTAGATTTTACGGGGCTGAGACTTCCTGAAAGGGGTTTTTTGCGCCTTGGCGGTGAGGGTAAGGCGGCGTTTTACAACCGGATTGAGGATTTAGATATTGTTAAATCTGCCGGGTTAAAGGGTAAGCGTTTTAAATTAGTCCTGACAACGCCTGCGATTTTTGAGCGCGGCTGGATGCCGCGTTGGATTAATAGGGAAAGGTTGAAGGGTGAATATGAAGGAATAAAGTTAAAGTTATTAACTGCTGCTGTGGGTAAATATTTGTCCATTGGAGGATTTGACATTAAGGATAAAAAGCCCAAACCGATGCGGCGGGCTGTTCCTACTGGAAGCGTATATTACTTTGAACTTTTTAATGAGAGGGATATGGCTAAAGTAGCGGATGTCTTTAACTATAAGAGCATTTCGGATTATAACCGGGAAGAGGGATACGGTGTTGCTTTTGTGGGAGGTGTTGAAGATTGAAAAGGGTAATTACAACCGTAGGAAGCTCTCTTTTTACAAATTATTTGGACAGGAAGAAGGATATAGAGCCGCACTATAAGAGTATAAAAGAATTGCCCCATAAAGAGTGGGAAGATAAGAGAGCGAGAATAGATATAATTAAAAAGTCTGTGCTCGGCTGGGCAAAAAATAACCCCAAAGCTTCGGCCGAAATAGCCAGCATTCTGAAAATCAAAGAGAATTTTAAAGATGATTTGGAAGTGTATCTCCTGGCAACTGATACTATAGTATCAAGGCTAGCCGCAGAAATAATTGAAGAAGTCCTGCTGGATGATGGCGATATACGAGTTATGTTTAATCCCCGAAATGATGTTATTGAAGGCCTGCAGGTAAAAGACTACAAATCTCTTGTTGAAACCGGTTTACCTAAACTGGTTGAGAGGATTGATAAAATAATAAACTCCTACCCGGATGATGTCATCTTTAATATTACCGGTGGTTATAAGGGAGTAATACCCTATCTTACTATTCTGGGACAGATTAACAGGTGTGAAATTGTATATATCTATGAAGAAACGGAAACTTTAATCACTATTCCTAGAGTACCGATTAGCATAGATTTTCAGGTCTTTAAGCAATACTATGAAGAAATACTGCAGCTTAAAAAAGTAATAGATAATTATTCGCGGGCCAAGAACGAGAAATTTCAGGCATTTGAGGAATTAGAAAAAATGGGGCTGGTAGAAAAAATAGATAGTGGGGCGGTTTTAAGCCCTATTGGTATAATCTTGCTTGAAAGTTTTAAAAATCAATATTTTGTATTCTATTGCAGCGATGATGTGTATGATGAAATTCAAAACCAGAGGGAAATTCGGCGGATAATTACTGAAAAATTCTCTAATAAGCAAATTAGAGGAAATAAGACGGAAGATAAAAATGGCCATTATGTATATGATGACGGGAATAATCCCAACAGAATATATTATTTCGAACATGATGGAAAAATCTATATTTATAAGACATTTGAAAACGAAGAGGCTGCAAAGGAATATATTGGTAAATCTATTGACAAAGAACAAATAATTAAAAAATCTAAAAAGCGGGAATGGAGGTTGAAGGATGTTTAAGCTGGCCTGGCCGTTTTTTATGATTTGTGAAACTCCACTGCATGCAGGTAGCGGAAACGATTTGGGGATTGTTGATTTGCCCATACAGAGGGAGAGGCATACCGATTTTCCAAAAGTGGAGAGTTCTAGTCTAAAGGGCTGTATCAGGGAGGCATTTGAAAGCCTCGATGAAATAAATTTCAATGGAATTAAATTGACCAAAAAGGACCTGAATGAGTCCATTATGCTTGCTTTTGGTCCGGAACAAGGAGACCTCCATGCAGGAGCCCTTGGTTTTACCGATGCGAGAATACTCTTATTCCCCGTTAAATCCATGAAGGGTGTTTTTGCCTGGATTACGTGCCCCAAAGTTTTAGAAAGATTTAAAAACGATCTTCTTCTTTCCGGCATTAAGGATCTTCCCGAACTGCCTGAAGCCAATACCGTGCCCTATGGTAGCAATTTACTATTGAATGAGAACAAGGTTATCCTTGAAGAATATACATTTAACATAGAAAAACCGGCCGAAGGGGATAAGTGTACAAAATTTGCAAAATGGCTGGCAAATAAGATTTTTCCTTCCTCTGAAGAGTATAAATACTGGTTAGAAAAGATGAAAAAAGATATCGTTGTTCTTTCTGATGATGATTTCAGAGACTTTGTGAATTTGTCAACAGAAGTTGTTACCAGAACGAGGATTGACAGTAAAACCGGGAAAGTAGAAAATGGGGCGCTTTTTACGGAAGAATATTTACCTCCCGAAAGCGTGCTTTATTCTTTGGTACTGGCAAGTCCTGTTTTCAGTGCAAACAAAGGCGTATTTAAAAAAGAAGGTAAAAGAGAAGAAGAGATGGTTTTGGAGTTTTTCTGTGCGGGACTTCCCGGAGTCATTCAACTCGGTGGCAATGCTACCCTCGGGAAAGGAATAATCCGGACGAGGATTATGGGGGTGGAATAATAAATGACCGAAAAGACTGTAATAAAAGGGCTGGAACAAGGGAGGGCTTCTTTCGCATATCAATGTGCAAGAGAGGGAAGTAAGATTGACAGGAGCAAGGAATACAAACAGTATGTCAAGAAGATGCCCATGTTGATAAAAACTAACGGGTTGGGAGCTGCCCTGGCGTTTGTGAAATCTAAAAGCGAAGAAGATAAAACGAAAAAATCAGGATATGCATACAAGCTGATTTATGACCAGATAGCAGGATGGCTGAAGCAGGATGATAAAAAGCTTATAGACCTTTCGGGCGATACTGATTTGGTTGCAGCTGTCATTTCTCTGGATTCTTCACAATACAGAGCCGTTACTATGGAGGTACTGGCGTTTTTAAACTGGCTGCGAAGATTTGCAGAAGGTTTGATAGAAGGGGATCCGGATAATGGGGAAGAATAATAAAGAAAAAATAAACAGACAGGTGGCATGGTTTGTTTCGTATAATAAAAAATTTGGTTTTTTAAAAAATGAAAACTATAATAAGATCTATTTTAATAAATATATTCTGGATAAAAATAGAATTAATGAAGAAATGCTAAATGAAAATGCAATTTTTGAAATAACCGTTGAAGAAAACGAAAAAGGAGCGAGTGCCGGAGAGATCAGGTATATCCCTTACAGAATGCCGAAAGATACAAGGACCCTTATAGAAAAAGAAAATATAGATAACTTTTATTTAAAGTTGAATAAAGCGGCCCATTTTAATATAGATAAATTTGATTTAACTAAAGCAGTAAAAGGTGAGAATTTTAGGAAGGTCCCTATTAATTCCCTTGTTAAGCGCCAATTGCTTTCTCTAAAAGATATGAGTATCCAGTATGAAAGGATAAATTTCGTGCCACAATGGCGTCTAATTGTGGGTCTGGGGCATGAATCCGTTTATGAAACATCTATGACGCTGCATCATATATACGGCATTCCTTACATACCCGCTCAGGGTATTAAGGGAGTTTTAAGAAGCTTTATTATCAACCAGCTGTTTGCTAAAAATGATGAAGGAGAACTTGATTTAGAAAATGCGGAAAAGAGAGCTTTAAAGGATCACGGCTTTAAGTTCATTTTTGGAGATGAGAAACAGCAGGGCAAAGTAAGGTTCTTTGATGCTTACCCTGCATCTGAGCCCGAAATTGAACTGGATATAATGAATCCCCACTATGGTCCGTACTATAAAGGAGAAGAAAAGTATCCAGGTGATTATTACAATCCGGTGCCTGTTACGTTTTTAACCGTCAGGGATACCGAATTTATCATATATTTCGGTATAAAGCAGGAAGATAATAAAGCCATTGAGGAAGGAAAATTCGAAGGGCAAAAACCCCTTGCCGTGATATCCTGCTGGCTGGAAAAGGCGCTTAAAGAACATGGAATTGGTGCAAAGACTGCTGCAGGCTACGGGTATGCCTGAAGGGTAATTTTGAGGGATTACTTTCCGGTAATGCAACATTTCACGAAAAACATGAGGATATTGGTTGTTCCAGTTTTATCCAACCTAACAACAGTTGTCGAGGGCAGTTTCCCTTTGATTACCATTTAAGCCACCTATTAGCAAGAACCATAGCGAAAACCTCCCGTATGTATTTGATTAGACACCAATATCATACCAGGTTTTTCGCTTTGGTTCTACTTTTTTTTGTCTTGTTGCATTTAATTTTACAATGAACCACTCAAAAACGCTCAGGAAGAAGCAGAAACGGCACTTGCAATAATGCTCACGGACCAGCGGATAGAAACACGGTTAAAATCAATAGTGGAATATACGGATGAATATGACAAAACTACTGGCATGATAAAGATAACAGATAAAGATAACAGGCATAATCAAATACGGGGTCTACAGCATATTATTAACATGCTTAAGCTAATTGCAGATGCCTTTTAAGCAGGGTTTGATGGAATTGCCCGGAATGGATAAAAATATACTTGTACAGGCTACAGTTCTGCATGATATTGCGAAGGTGCAGCCCGATTTAAATATCGGAGATATAGTGAATCCAAAGGAAATACTCGAGCAGGGTTATCTTCATGCATTTAGAGGAGCTTCTATAGGTAAGGGGCTATACGGCATAGGACAGGAAATTGAAATGAATCTTTATTCGGGATTCTACACAAGCCGAGAATTGTGAAGAATCTATCTTATTTTTTTAAAAATAACGTCCGATAATATATCTTATGTAAACTAAAGTAAAAAAAATAAAAAAATATCATCTTTTGTTACTCTCCCTGCACAGCTGGGGCTTAGCTATTCTAGTTAGAAATATTTAATGGAATCTTTAAAATTTGACCAGGGAATATATCGGCTGATTCCAAGTTATTAACTTTTCTAATCAAATAAATAATTTTCCTTATATCATCATTTTTTTCTTTATATAGACTTGCGATTCTCCAAAGGGTATCACCTTTTTTTACGGTTATTATTATATAATCTTGCGAGTTGTTTTTAGTTGTCCCCTTTGGTAAAAACGAAATCAATATTATAAATATCAAACAACAAATTACAACTATTTTATATATAGGTTTTTTCAAATAAAAGCACCTCCCTTATTTTAAATTATATAGAACAAATGTTCGATTGTCAATAAGATTTCGAACTAATGTTTGAATAGCTGTTTACTTTTATGTTATAATTTTTGATATAAACAATATAAAATATTTTTGTTGAGAAAGGAGACGATTTTTTGAATGATGATCTAACAATTCGACAAAAAGATATTTTACATTTTATAAAAAAAGAGATTTCGGAAAAAGGATATCCTCCTTCAGTACGAGAAATATGTAAGGCAGTCGGCTTAAATTCAACTTCAACCGTACATAGTCACCTTGAAAATTTAGAAAAAAAAGGGTATATACGTCGTAATAAGTCTAAACCAAGAGCAATTGAAGTTATTGATTTTGATTTTGATTTTTTTTCTTCCTCTAAAACCGTTAATGTTCCTTTGATTGGAAGGGTTACCGCAGGTCAACCAATACTTGCCCAACAGAACATTGAAGATATTATACCTTTACCCAAAAACTTCTTTCATGATGAAGATGTTTTTATGCTCTCCGTACGTGGTGACAGTATGATAAATGCCGGAATTTTAGATAATGATTATATAGTTGTTCGGAAGCAAAACACAGCAAATAACGGTGATATTGTAGTAGCTTTAATAGAAGATGAAGCTACTGTAAAAAGATTCTTTAAAGAAAAAGACCATATACGACTACAACCTGAAAATCCAGCAATGTCCCCTATAATTATTAGAGATGTTATAATTTTAGGAAAGGTTATAGGGGTTTTAAGAAAGTTAAGATAAAAACAAAGAACCCCACCAATATTTGGTAGGGTTCTTTGTTTTTAGTAGTTTTAAGTTTTTAGAACATATTGAGATACTGTTCAACTTCCCAATCATGGACTTGAGTTGAATATACTTCCCATTCGATTTCCTTAGCTTTTACAAAGTTGTTGTATATATGCTTACCCAAAGCTTCTTGGATTATTACGTCTTTCTTTAATTCCCTTAAAGCTTCATAAAGATTTGCCGGAAGGCTTTCTATTCCTTGGTTAAACCTTTCTTCACTAGTCATATGATAAATGTTTTGATTTACAGGAGGAGGCGGCAGTATCTTTCCTTTTATACCATCCAATCCAGCCTTTAAAGTTACTGCCAATGCCAAATAGGGGTTGCATGACGGGTCAGGGTTTCTCAGTTCTATTCTAGTTCCAACACCTCTCCGTGCTGGAATACGTATTAGTGGGCTTCGATTTCTTTCTGACCATGCTATATATACAGGTGCTTCATATCCAGGCACAAGTCTTTTATAGGAATTTACTAGCGGATTTGTTATTGCAGTATATCCTTTTGCATGTTTCATTAAACCACCTATATAATAACGTGCTATATCACTTAATTGCGACTTTGAATCGGGATCATAAAACGCGTTAGTTCCGTCTTTGTAAAACAGAGATTGATGTGTATGCATTCCTGAACCAGGGATTCCAAAAATAGGTTTGGGCATAAATGTAGCATGAAGATTATGTTGAGCTGCAATTATACGTACAACAAATTTAAAGGTAATAATATTATCAGCAGTAGTTAAAGCGTCGGCATATTTAAAATCTATTTCATGCTGCCCTGGGGCAACTTCGTGATGAGACGCTTCAATTTCAAATCCCATCTCCTGAAGGGTAATCACTATGTCACGGCGAGCATTTTCACCTAAGTCAACTGGGGAAAGGTCAAAATAACTTGCCTGATCATGGGTTTTAGTTGTTGGAATACCTTTTTCATCCCTTGAAAATAAGAAAAATTCAGGTTCTGGGCCTACGTTCATTGTAAATCCCATATCAGATGCCTCTTTAATTACTTTTTTTAGTGTTCCTCGAGGGCATCCATCAAATGGGCTGCCATCTGAATTATAAATATCACATATTAAACGAGCAGTAGTACCGCCGGAATTTGTTTTCCATGGGAATATCACAAAAGTTGAGGGATCTGGTTTTAAATACATATCTGATTCTTCAATACGCACAAAACCTTCAATTGAAGAACCATCAAACATCATTTCTCCGTCTAATGCTTTTTCTAATTGTTCAACAGGTATAGCTACATTTTTGGTAATACCCAGTATGTCTGTAAACTGAAGGTGAATAAACCTCACCTGTTTTTCTTTGACTAATTCCATTACATCTTTTTTGTCTAGTCTTTTTTCCATATTTAATATCTCCTTTCTTCTTAAATTTTTAGAAAACCATCATTTATTAATTGTTGAATTGACACAATTATACCAATTTTACCGTGTTCAAAATTTAAACCTCCTTGGAAAAAAACTGTGTAAGGTTCTTTTAATGGGCCATCAGCGCTTAACTCTATGGAAGAACCTTGAATAAAAGTTCCGGCTGCCATTATAATTTTTTCTGTATATCCAGGCATAGGAGAGGGTTCGGGGAAAACATTTGAATCTACCGGTGATGATTTCTGAATACCCCTACAAAAAGAAATCAGTTTTTCACTGGAATTAAACACTATTGCTTGTACAATATCATATCTTGGTTCAAACCACTTAGGATAAACATCAAACCCCAAATCTTCAAACATTCGTGAAGCAAATACAGCACTTTTTAAGGCTTCTCCAGAAACATGTGGAGCCTGGAAAAAGCCTGTCAGAATATCACGAGTAAGACCCAACATAGGTCCACATTCTGCGCCAAGGCCTGGTGCAGTTAATCTATTTGCTATATTTTTTAATAATTCTTTTCTACCAGCTATATAACCTCCGGTAGCGCATAAACCGCCACCAGGATTTTTAATTAGTGATCCAACTATTATATCAGCACCAACTTGAGAAGGCTCCAGAAGTTCTACAAACTCACCATAACAGTTATCAACTAAGCATACTATATCGTTGTCGAATTGTTTTATAACCTTGATTATCTCCCCTATGGTTTTTACGGATAATGAAGGTCTCAAGGAATAACCCCTTGAACGTTGAATTAAAACAACTCTGGTTTTACTTGAAAGGCTTTTTTTGATTTTCTCAAGGTCAGGAAAATTTTCTTTATCAAAATCAACCTGACGATATGTAATCCCCCATTCTTTGAGAGAACCCTCATAATTAGAACCAAGACCTATAACTGATTTTAAACTATCATATGGGGTTCCTGTAACCGAAAGCAGTTCTTGATTAGGTCTTAGAAGGCCAAACAGGCTCACGGTCAATGCATGTGTTCCGGAAATTATTTGGGGCCTTACTAATGCATCCTCTGTTTCAAATGTTTTAGAATAAACTTGTTCCACAGCATCACGTGCTATATCATTATAACCATATCCTGTAGATGATTGGAAATGGTAATCCTGTAAAGGTATAGATTGCATAGCTGATAAAACTTTAATTTGATTATGTAATTTTATATCGTCAATTCTTTCAAAAACAGGTTTCAGCTCAGACAGACATTTTTCAGCGAGGCTAATTACCTTATTATCAACTTTGTACACCTTTTGTAAATAATTCTTGGTTGATTTTAACATATAACATTCCTTTCTAAATTTTTAACATTTCTTTTTATAATTCTATCATAAACTTTTTAAAGAATCAATCGAAATATTACAAACAGGACACAAACCTGACTCAAACATCTGTTTTTTTAATTCAATTGGAGCATATCTAATCCCGATCTCAAATCCTTGTTTTATGCCTATTCTTCTTCCGGCAGCAAAACCTATCAATAAAACAAATATATACATTATAAACAAAATACCACGCATCAATTGGTATTCCCTCCTGTTTTATTAATCCGCTTATAGCATAATAATACTAAAGGAGTTGATAATATAACTATAATAGTTTTTGAAAAATCCATCATAAGAGCAACAGACAAAAAAACAACCCCAATTAGAGCCGTTTCTATACTACCGTATTTTATTGCATAATTTTTTTGACCAACTATTTTATCATATTTATAATCAATCAAATCATCTATCAACTGTATAAAAATGATAATAAAAATAGATGCTGTCATTTCTTTGAATCCTAAAAATAACATTCCTAAAATATAAACAAAGACTGATTCACCCCAACTAAAAAAACCTGACGGAAGCTTTAATTTGAAATCTTTAAACATTCCTATGATATAACTACTTAAAAACAGGCTAATAGAAGACAAGTCTAAAAGTGCCGAAACAGATAAAAACAACAAACTATAAGGCATTATAGCTCTGATTCCAGCGTTTTCATTATCATCTAGAAAATCATCTAGAATTTTGATGGCAAAACCTAAAAAGAAAACCGCAAAAAATTTATTGATATAAATGTTATTAAAGATTTCTTTTAACAAACCTTATCACCTCTTTAAATCCCTGTTGATTTAAAGCTGAAATAGGTATAATTAAGTTACCTGGGAATTCTTCTTTTAATCTTTTGAATCCTATATCACTAAAAGGAAGGTCCATTTTGTTTGCAAGAATAGCATACCCTGGTTTTAGCTGGCAAAACTGGGCTATTTGATAATCTATTTCTCCAAGAGATGATATTGTATCTTTTTTAATAACCGCCGATGCATCAACCATATGTAAAATCAAATGCGAATGTCGTATGGCTGCTAATGTATGTGAGATTGCTTTTCGCACATTCTCTTCCTTATGAATCCCATCAATTAGACCACTTGTATCAATGATTTCTAACTGTTTTTTGCCTTTGCCAACGGGAATATTAATATTTATCTTTTGTAGGCATAAAGTCTTGTGGGGATTAATGCTTGTTAACTCTTTTTTGGCTTTTTCTAAACTGTATTTTTTGACTATTTGACCATTATCATGATAATCGAAAACAAATTCAAGAATTTTTGATCCCAAGTAATTTGCAAAATTTATTGTAAAAAGAGTTTTACCAACATTTGTTTTCCCGATTATAATACATTTTTTCAATCATCATACACCTCCGGAATGTCTCCCTCTTCAAGTAAAATAAGTTCTTCTCTGGTGACTCTTTTTTTTGATACCAGTCTAACGGCCTGTAATCTTATAGCTTTTTCTATAATATTCCTAACCAGCCGGGCGTTTCCCAGTTTGTCCTGATTTCTAAAATTATTTTTTTCCAAAATTTCTCTAAGCTTCTTTAATGCTCCTCTAGATAGTTTATATTCTCTTTTTTTTACCATTAATTGAGCGATAAGTAAAAGTTCTTCAATATTATAATCGGAAAACTCAATATGTATTGGGAATCGGGACCTCAAACCAGGGTTAGTTCTTAAAAAAAACTCCATTTCATTTTTGTAACCAGCTAAAATTAATATTAAATTATTTTTGTGATCTTCCATAGCTTTAACTAACGTATCAATTGCTTCTTTTCCAAAATCTTTTTCTCCTCCTCTGGCTAAAGAATATGCTTCATCAATAAAAAGAATTCCTCCTAAAGCTTTTTTGATTTGTTCTCGGGTTTTTTGAGCAGTATGACCGATATATTCTCCTACAAGATCTGCTCTTTCTACTTCTACGAGGTGGCCTTTCTGAAGAACTCCCATTTCTTTAAGCAGTTTGCCTAAAATCCTTGCAACCGTAGTCTTGCCTGTGCCTGGATTTCCCCCGAAAACCATATGTAAAACAATTGGTTCAGTCTTTAACTTTTCCTCTTCTCGCTTTTTCTGTATTTCAACAAAAGCCTTAATCTCCTTAACAAGCTTCTTTACCTTGTCTAATCCGATTAAAGAATCCAGTTCCTTCATAATTTCATCCAGGTTCTTTGACTTTTCTTCATTTTTTTCTAAACTA
>JARRCM010000022.1 GCA_029982205.1 Thermosediminibacterales bacterium | reverse complement strand
ACATATCCACAGTAACAATCACTGTGATTTAATAAAAAACTATGTAATTAAGAGCTTTTAAAAGCTAATCTTAAAATATTGAGATAGGAGTGATTTAATTGCCGGTTGTAGAGTTGAAATATGAATCTTCCAAGGTAAAAGTTGATATTCCTGATTCTAATTTATATTCAATTTTAAATCCTGAAGACCTGCCTGAAGTTAAAGATCCGCTACAGGAAGTAAAAAATGCCATTAAAAATCCCATCGGCAGTGTCTCCTTAAAAGAGATGGCCAGAGGGAAAAAGAATATCGTCATTCTGGCTAGTGATATATCGCGGCCTTCGCCTTCGCATATTCTGGTTCCTCCTATTATTGCAGAACTGAGAGAAGCAGGAGTATGTTATGACAATATTACTGTTGTATTCGGCCTTGGCTACCACCGGAAACATACCGAAGAGGAAAAGAAAAAATTAGTGGGAGAAGAGGTTTACAGCAAGGTAAAGTGTATTGACCATGATATAAATGATTGTGTTTACATGGGGACAACTACAAGAGGCACTCCTGTGGAGGTTTTCAGGCCTGTTGCCGGCGCGGATCTTTTGATAGCTACAGGAAACCTGGAGTTTCACTATAAAGCCGGCTACAGCGGCGGTGATAAAGCTCTTTTTCCTGGAGTATGTAGCAAAAGGAGCATAGAGGCAAATCATATCATGATGATAAGACCGGGGACAATGCCGGGTAAAGCCGACGGCAATCCTATGAGGGAGGATATAGAAGAGGCAGGGCGTATTGCCAATGTCAGTTTCATAGTAAATGCTGTATTAAACAGCCACAAAGAAATTGTGAAGGTTGTAGCCGGAGATCCCGTTAAAGCTCATCGAGAAGGCGCAAAGTACATTGATATGATGTATAAAAGAAATATAAAGGAAAAAGTGGATATAGTAGTTGCCTCATGCGGTGGGTTCCCCAAAGACATAAACCTTTATCAGGCTCAAAAAGGCCTTGAAAACGCCAGCTATGCAGTAAAAGATGGTGGAAGCATAATCCTGCTGGCGGAATGTCGGGAAGGTCTGGGGGAGGCCACCTTTGAAGAATGGATGCTTAAGGCCAAATCACCTCATGACCCAGTTGAATGGATTCAAAAAGATTTTAAACTTGGTGCTCATAAAGCGGCGGTGATTTGTATGGTCCTTCAAAGAGTCAAGGTCTATCTTGTATCATGCTTGGATAAAAATTTAGTTAAGGATGTATTTTTTATTCCTGCCGAATCGGCCCAGGATGCCTTAAATACAGTACTAAAAGAATATGGAGAAAGAGCAAAAGTGGTGGTACTGCCTTATGCCAATTCTACACTGCCTTGTGTGGAACAATGATATAAATTACAAATAAAGGAAATAGAAGAAACAACTGCTTGCCTATTATTACATGCAGGGGAATTTCAAACAGGGTAAAGGAAGGTGAGCTGTTAGAAATAGATTTATCGACAGGTGAAATAGAAAACAAAACCACCGGAGAAAGTTTTCAGGGAGAAGGCCTTTCAGACTTTATATTGCGAATTCTAGAAAACGGCGGGATAAAACCGATGTTTAAAGAAATTTATAAAGCGAGGTTTAGTTGACTGGGATTAGAGGCAAAAGGAACTGCTTAAAAAACAGCAGTTCCTTTTTTGATGTCGCGCAGCGTGTCCAAAAATAGGAGGTTAACCTAACAAAGGATTTTTGATGATTTTGTCAAATTGCTTTATAGTAGAGTTGATTTCTTTAATTTTATGAAAAAATGTTTATGTTTAAATTGGTATCTTTTAAAATAAACGGTCAAGGGTGGGTATATATGAGCAAAATATTGCTGGTTGCGCCATATAAAAATATTGCTGAATCTGCATACAGAGTAGCCCAAAATATGGGTGCTAATATACTTATTGAAACGGGGAATATGGAAGAAGGGCTGAAAGCTGTCTGCAAGCATCAGGATATTGATGTAATTATAAGCAGAGGTGGTACAGCTGAAATGATAAGCAGCTTTAAGGAAACATCAGTAGTAGAAATCAAAGTTTCTATTAATGATTTCATGAAGGCTATTTCTAATGTGGCAAAAAGAGGGGTTAATAAGATAGGAGTGGTGAATAGGGCAAACATATTGATTGAAAAGAACATAAATTATGAAATATTTGGTGCCGAAATATATATGCGGCCTTGTGAAAATGTGCGAAAAATAGCAAAAGAAATAAAAAATTTGTATAATCAAGGCATTCAGGCTATAGTAGGTGATAAACTGGCGGTGGATTTTGCCGATAGATACAATCTTGTTACTGAATTGCTGGATTCAGGTGAAATATCTATAATGATGGCTATAAAAGAAGCTTTGAATATAGTAAAGGCTAAAGAGCAGGAACGTTTAAGATTGGCTCAGTTAAATGCTATAATTGACAATATTGAAGAAGGCATAATTTCCATAACAAATGATAAAAACATTAATTTTTGCAACAGTGCAGCAAAAACAATTTATAATCAAAAAAACAAATTAGGATACAGTGATATAAAAATTTTTCTTAATTCAGATAGAAGAGAGATGATAACTGATATAAACGGTACAGAAGTTTTTGCCAAAGTCATTCCTGTTTATTCTAGAGAAAAATATGAAGGTAATATTATCACTTTACAAAAGGTCAGCAATATTCAGGATTTTGAAAGGAAAATAAGGTTTTCGCTGCATAAAAAAGGTCTTTATGCTAAATATCACTTTGAAGACATTATAGGAGATTCTGAGAGTATTAAATCAATAATAGATAAAGCCAAGAAATATGCGTCTACTAATTCAAATGTACTCATCGTTGGTGAAACAGGCACAGGGAAAGAAATATTTGCCCAAAGTATACATAATTATAGCGAAAGAAACAGCGGTCCTTTTGTGTCTATCAATTGTGCTTCACTACCTCCGAGCATAATAGAAAGTGAATTGTTTGGCTATGCAGAAGGGGCTTTTACTGGTGCGCGAAAAGGCGGTAAACCTGGTCTTTTTGAGTTGGCTCATCAGGGGACTATCTTTTTGGATGAGATCGGTGAACTCCCTTTGGAAATTCAAGGCAGGTTGTTGAGAGTTCTTCAGGAGAAAGAAATCATGAGACTTGGTGATGACAAGATTATACCAATCAATGTCCGAATAATATGTGCCACAAACAGAGACCTGCTGGAAATGGTGAAACAGGGAAAGTTTAGAGAAGACCTTTATTATCGTATCAATGTATTGAAGTTGAATTTACCACCACTGCGAGAGAGAACAAAAGACATATTACCTATTTTGAAATATTATATTAAAAAATACAATAAAAAAGGAAACAGAGATATTATCTTAAAAGATGATGCAATCCGTATTTTGCAAAAATACAAATGGCCGGGGAATATAAGAGAATTGAGAAATTTTGCCGAAAAATTAATAGTTTTGTGTGAAGGTTCAATAGTGGATTTAAAACTGGTTTCATCTTTATTAAATGAAGAGGTATCATCTAAAGAACCCAAAAAAATTATAGAAATAGATAAAGTGAAAAGTTTAAAAGAAGTTGAAGCCCAAATAATAAGACAGATGAGTGAATATTATACACCTGAAGAGCTGTGCAGCAAATTGGGTATCAGCAGGGTTACGTTATGGAGGAAATTAAACTATTACAAAAATGAAAAAAATGAAACTCAAAAATGAAACAAAAAGAAACTTTTTTGCCTAAAATCACTCTTTTTTAGCTGGCATGATTATTGCTAAAAAATATTTTAAAACAAATTATATCGCATTATAGTGCAAAAACAGATAACCTATTCGCCTTCTAACAAGCGGCTTGTTTTAAGAAAAAATTAAGAAAAAATTGTTCTAATAGATATTTTGACTCAAAATGAGGTGATTGTTGTGGGACAAAAGATGAAAGCAGTTTTGATAAAAGAACCGGGAAAGATTGAAATAATAGAAAAAGATATACCTGAAAGAAAGAAAGGCGAAGCTCTTCTTAAAATAAAGTATTGTGGAATTTGCGGATCTGATCTAGCTACATATACAGGGAATCAACCTTTTGCAACATATCCGCGAATACCTGGTCATGAATTTTCTGCTGAAATTGTTGATATCGATGAGAACAATGTGGGTTTGAGACCTGGAATGCTTGTTACTGCCAACCCTTATTTTAATTGCGGGAAATGTTACCCGTGCAGAAAAGGCAAGGTAAATTGTTGTGAAACCAATGAAACGATGGGCGTTCAAAGAGACGGGTCTTTTGCCGAATATATCACAATGCCCATTGAGCGGATTTATCAAGGCAAAACCCTGTCGGCAAAATGGCTGGCTCTAATTGAACCCTTTACCATAGGTTATCATGCCATTGAAAGAGGAAATGTTTCTGAAGATGATAATGTACTTGTTTTTGGCGCAGGTCCGATAGGGATATTTGCCATGATATCCGCCAAATTAAGAGGGGCTCATGTTTATGTTACAGATATACTTGATCAGAGACTCAGAAAAGCTTTGGAATTAGGTGCTGATGGAGTGATAAACGGGAAAACGGAAAATCTAGAAAAAACTGTATATGAAATAACAAATGGCGATCTTATGGACGTCTGTGTTGAAGCAGCAGGAAAGCCTGCAACTTTTTTAAAATGTATAGAAAATGTTTCTTTTGCAGGTAAAGTTATTTTGATAGGAAACGGCAAAAAAGAGACTACTTTTAATCATTCGGTTTTATTAAAGAAAGAACTAAATGTTTATGGTTCACGGAACAGCTTAAATAATTTTGAAGATCTAATTGATTTGGTAGCAGCGAAAGATGTTGGATTGGATAATATTGTAACGAATATTTTCATTGTTGAAAAAGCGGTTGACGCATTTGAATCCCTCAGACATAATGACGGTTCAATTATGAAGGTTTTAGTGAAATTTGATTGATAATGAGGTGTATGATAAAACAATTCCCTGAGTACTTTGAGAAGATTATAAATAATTCTATTAGTTATTTGAAGGAGTTGTGTTATAAATACCACAAAACCAACAATTAAGATAGAGAGGAGGTGTAAAAAAAGGTAAAAGAAAGTTTGTTAGCTAATCCGTTCAGTCTTGGAGGGCAAAAAGCAATTATAACTGACGGTGGTATGGATACGGGCTTTGTGATGTCCAAATGTATGACGAAAGCGATGCTGAGATAGTAATTATTGGCCGAAATGAACAACAACTTAAAAAAGCTTGCCAGGAGCTTAGTGAAAAGGCATGTTACTATATGTTTGACATAACAGAAACTGAGAAAACATAGGTTGTTGTAGATCAAATCATTGCCGATAGAGGGTCCAATATCAATTTTTGTAAACAATGCAGAAAACCACTGTAAAAAATCCATCGAAGAAATGTCTGTTGAAGATTTTTTGAGTGTTATAAATGTTCATATGGTTAGTTCTTTTGCCCTTACAAAGGCACTTGTACCGTACACTACAAAAAATAGGGGGTAATAAAATGAAAAAAGTTATTGCAATTTTATTGGTAGCCTTGTTGGTATTGCCTTTACTTACTGCATGTGGATCCAATGCTGATCAAAAAGGGCAGAGTTCATCAGACGCGTCTAAAGCAGCAGATGAAGCAAAACCGGTAGTTATTCAGATAGGATATGAAAACAATCCAGGTGAACCGATCGACCTTGCATGCAAAGAATGGAAAAGGCTTATAGAGGAAAGGAGCAACGGCAGCATCAAGGTTGAACTTTTTCCGTCCAGTCAGCTTGGCTCAAAGAACGATTTAATCGACCAAATGCTAGCAGGCGATTCAGTTATAACATTAGCTGATGGGGCTTTCTATGCAGACCGAGGAGTGCCAGATTTTGGTATCACATTTGGGCCATATCTCTTTGAAAGCTGGGATCAATGCTGGAAACTTACAAAAAGTGATTGGTGGAAAGAACAATGTGCAAAACTAGAAGAGAAAGGATTAAAACTACTGACGGCAAACTGGATTTACGGAGACCGCCACACACTTACAATTAAACCCGTTAGAAAAGTAGCAGACCTTAAAGGTATGAAGATTAGAGTTCCAAACAACACGATACAGATTAAGGGTTTCGAAGTTATGGGCGCAACACCTACTCCAATGCCGTTGGGAGAAGTTTACACAGCCCTTCAGCAGGGTACTATCGACGGCCTCGAAAATCCACTTCCAGTCCTGTATAATGGTAAATTTCATGAAGTTGCTAAGTACCTAACTTTAGACGGTCATATCAAAAACTTCACTACTTGGATTTGCGGAGTCGAATTTTTCAACTCTCTTACTCCTGAACAACAGCAGATTTTAATAGAAACAGGTGACGAAGCAGGTTTATACAACAATTCAATTCAGGAAAAGGTTACGGAGGAAACATTAGAAAAGTTAAAGGCTGAAGGCGTTGAGGTTATCGAGGTAGATATTTCAGAATTTCAGGAAGCTGCTAAAGCTTTTTATTCACTTCCAGAGTTTACATCCAAGTGGTCTGATGGGCTGTATGATAAAGTTAAAGCTGCTATGAAGTAGATTCTTAATAGAATAAAAAAAGATAATTGGAGTCAATCAGAATCCGGAGGCATTTATTGCCTCTGGATTATACTTCTTAAAAGGAGTGTGCCCATGAGGTTAAAGAATAAAATCCTTAAGCTTCTAATAAATATTGATCTTATAATATCAGGCATATCACTGATTCTACTTGTGATTATTACTTTTTTGGGTGTTATAATGCGTTATTTCTTCAATAATCCTTTTGTATGGCAGGAAGAAATACAGCTCTGGTGTTTTGTATGGGTGGTTTTTTTTGGGGCTAGCGCGGCATTTCGCAGTGGCAGTCATGTCGCTATAGAAATACTTGTAGATCGGTTGCCGCCTTTTTTAAAAAAGGCAGTCGAAATATTTGGATATTTGGCGGTCATGTTTGTTCTTTTTTATATAATGATACATGGTTCAAGACTCGTTAACCAGCTGAATTATACAGGCAGAACCACAAATGTATTGGATATACCATATCCGATTATATATTCAGCACTTCCAATAGGTTGTGTGCTAATGATGATAAATTGCACAATAGTTAAATTCAATACATTGTTTTCAAAGAATATCGATATGGAAGGCAGTGAATAAATATGGAAATGAGTGCAGTTGGCCTTGCGGCTTTAATTATGCTTATACTTTTGTTCTTAAAACTACCAGTTTTTGCTTCGGTTCTTGCCGGGTCGGTTGTATATTTTGCATTAACGCCAAATGTCCCAACACAAATTATTGCTCAAAGAGTAATTGCCGGTATTGAAAGCATACCTTTGCTTGCAGTTCCGTTCTTTGTTTGCGCCGGTGTGTTTATGAATTATTCAGGTGTTACAAAACGAGTTATGGATTTTTGCGAAGTGGTTACTGGTCATATGACGGGCGGCCTTGCACAGGTAAATGTATTATTATCGACACTTATGGGCGGTTTGTCAGGATCAAATCTTGCTGATGCTGCTATGGAGGCAAAAATGCTTGTCCCTGAGATGGAGAAGAAGGGTTTTTCTAAAGATTTTTCTACGGTCATTACTGCAACTTCAGCTATTATTACACCTCTGATTCCACCTGGAATTGCAATGATTATTTACGGATCAATAGCGAATGTTTCAATTGGCAAATTGTTTATAGCAGGAATAGGACCAGGCTTATTGCTGTGTATTTCTATGATGATTCTTGTCTCCATAATTTCCAAAAAACGTGGTTACAAATCTTCTCGAGAGACTCCTGTAACATTTAAAGAATTTATGAGTGCACTAGGGAATGCAGCTCTGCCACTTTGCCTGCCGGTTATAATTATCGGCGGTATTCGTCTTGGAATTTTTACACCAACTGAAGCAGGATCTGTTGCAATTGTGTATGCTCTTATACTTGGGCTTATTTACCGTGAAATGAAGCTTCCAGATATAATTAATGGAATTAAGGAAACAATCATCAACACCGCTTCTATAATGCTTATCGTTGGTGCTGCATCAGCATTTGCATGGGTACTAACAAAAGAACGTGTTCCACAGCAGGTAACTGAAATGCTGGTAAGCATGATATCAAACAAATACATATTCCTTATGGCTGTAAATGTGTTTTTGATAATAGTCGGCATGTTTATCGAGGGTAATGCAGCCATGATTGTTCTTGTGCCGTTATTGTCGCCAGTTGCAAAGGCGTTTGGCATTGATGAAATTCATTTTGCAATGGTATTCATTTTTAACCTTGCTATTGGTTGTTTAACTCCACCTATGGGAACCCTTATATTTGTAACATGTGGAATAACAAAATGCAAAATAAAGGATTTTATTAAGGAAGCAGTTCCTTTCTATATTCTTCTTCTAATATGTTTGATGTTGTTAACATTTTTCCCGATTTTCTCTACAGGTATAGTTGAGCTTTTCTACTAGTTATGCAGCTTAAACACTTCATTTAAAAAATTATTAGGAGTGGTGTAAATGTTATTAAAAAGGGAACTTATACAGCAAGGGAAAATAGATGAAAAACTTGTTTCTTTTAAAGGTGAAGGGCTTACGGAAAAAGTAATTCAGTTTGGAGAAGGCAATTTTTTGAGAGCCTTTGTAGAGTGGATGTTTCATGAGATGAACAAAAAAGGATTGTTCAATGGTAAAGTAGTAGCTGTTCAACCTATTCCCTTCGGGAGGACAAAAGAAATAAACGAACAGGATGGTCTATACACCCTTATTTTGAGAGGTATTCAACAAGGGCAGGTAATCGAGAAAAAAGAGATCATTACTTCATTAAGCCGCTGCATTAATCCATATGAAAACTATGATGAATTACTAAAATGTGCTGAAAACCCTGAAATAAGATATATGATTTCCAATACGACAGAAGCTGGTATAGCCTATGACAAAGAGGACAGTTTTGAGAACACACCTCCAAAATCCTTTCCAGGGAAAGTAACAGCATACCTGTATCATAGATTTAAACACTTTAACGGCGCACCGGATAAAGGAATGGTTATCATACCATGTGAGTTGATTGATAGAAACGGTGATAGGCTAAAAGAAATAGTGTTAAAGCTTATTCAGGATTGGAATTTACCGGGAGAGTTTAAAGAATGGGTTGAGCAAAACTGCAAGTTTTTAAACACTCTTGTAGATCGAATAGTTACAGGCTATTCTGAAAAAGATGTGGAAAAAATTCAGAAAGAATACGGTTATCAAGACAAAAACCTTGATACCGGTGAAATATTCCACCTATGGGTTATAGAAGGGGATGAAAAGCTAAAAGAAGAGCTGCCTTTTCACAAAGCTGGATTAAATGTAATCTGGACGGATGATATGACTCCTTACAGAACAAGAAAAGTTAGAATCTTAAATGGAGCCCACACCATGACTGTTCCAACAGGATTTTTATATGGAATCGATACAGTTAAAGAAGCTGTTGAACATCCTGTTATTGGAAAATACATGGAAAAAGGCATTTATGAGGAGATTATACCCAGCCTGGACCTGGCCGAAAAAGATATGCTTAAATTTGCCGATGATGTAGTTGAAAGATTTAAGAATCCTTTTATAAAACATTATTTGATAGACATTTCCCTTAATTCAACATCCAAATTCAAAACAAGGGTGCTTCCTTCAATAATCGAGTATGTAAAAAGAAAAGGCCAACTTCCTAAAATCCTTACATTCTCCCTGGCGGCCCTTATAGCCTTTTACAGAGGAACAGCCATTAAAGATGGCAAATTAACAGCAGAAAGAAATGGCGAAAAATATGAAATCAGGGATAACATGGAAGCACTTGAATTTTTTAAAAACTTGTGGGACAGAGAAGTTAAAAACGAAGAAGATTTCAAAGCAATTGTTGACGAGGTTTTAAGCCATGAAAAGTTCTGTGGTCAAGATTTAAGAGAAATAGAAGGTATTAATGCTGCAGTTGCGGCATACCTTAAACAAATCATTGAAAAGGGTATGAAAGAAAGTGTAGAAAAACTCATTGAGGAATAGGAGGTGCGGTAGATGATACCCAAATATGAGAATCTCAAACGAATACTTGAGAGCGGCATAATAGCCGTAGTGAGGGCAGAATCGCCGGAGCAGGCACTCAAAATCGCCGGGGCCTGCAAAGAAGGTGGAATAACATCCATTGAGATAACCATGACAGTGCCCGGAGCAATAGATGTCATAAAACAGGTAGCCTCGGCATACCCAAAAGACCAGATTCTTGTAGGAGCAGGCACAGTGTTAGATGCCGAAACAGCAAGAGCGGCCATGCTGGCTGGGGCAGAATACATCGTAAGTCCTCATCTCAACCAGGAAGTAGTAAAGATATGCAACAGGTATCAGAAAATTTGCATGCCTGGAGCAATGACCATAAAAGAAATAGTAGAAGCCATGGAAGCCGGAGCCGATGTAGTAAAACTATTCCCTGGCAGTCTTTTTGGTCCCAAAATAATAAAAGCCGTAAAAGGTCCCCTACCCCAAGCCGAACTCATTCCCACTGGTGGAGTAAGCCTTGACAACGTAGAAGAATGGATAAAAGCAGGAGCAGCAGCAGTAGGAGTAGGAGGCGACCTCACAAAAGAAGCCATACAGAAAAACGATTACAGTATAATAACCCAGAAAGCCAGACAATTTGTAGAAAAAATCAAAAAAGCAAAGCAAAACAAATAGATAAGGAGGTATGACCAATGGTGAAAAAAGTAGTTACACTGGGAGAAATAATGCTGAGGCTCTCAACACCGGGTTATCAGCGGTTCATTCAGGCCCAGAACTTTGATGTAACCTATGGAGGAGGAGAAGCCAATGTAGCAGTATCCCTGGCAAACTACGGTCTTGATGCATATTTTATCACAAAACTTCCAGACAACCCCATAGGCCAGGCAGCATTAAACCACCTAAGAAGATACGGAGTAAAAACAGACTACATCACAAGAGGAGGAGACCGATTGGGCATATACTTTTTGGAGACCGGAGCATCCCAGCGTCCCTCCAAAGTAGTGTATGACAGAGCGGGTTCAGCCATATCCAAGGCAAAACCCGAAGAATTTGACTGGGATAAAATCTTTGACGGGGCAGCATGGTTTCACTTTACAGGAATAACCCCTGCATTAAGTGATGAAGCCACAGAAGTAACAAAAGCCGCAGCAAAAGCAGCCAAAAAACACGGAGTAAAAGTAAGCTGTGACCTAAACTACCGCAAAAAACTCTGGAGCCCCGAAAAAGCAAGAGAGGTCATGACAGAACTGATGCAGTATGTAGATGTAGCGATAGGCAATGAAGAAGACGCAGAAAAAGTATTTGGCATAAAAGCAGCAGAATCAGACATAACTACCGGTCAGCTCAATGAAGAAGGCTACAAACAGGTAGCAAAACAGCTTGTAGAAAAATTCGGTTTCGAAAAAGCAGCCATAACCTTAAGAGAGAGCTATTCCGCATCAGACAATGGCTGGTCGGCGCTGTTGTATGACGGCAAAGAGTTTTATCGTTCAAGAAAATATAACATCAGGATAGTAGACAGAGTAGGAGGAGGAGATTCTTTTGCAGGTGGATTAATATACTCCCTTCTCAACGGATATGACTGTCAGCGTGCAGTGGAGTTTGCCGTTGCAGCATCATGTCTAAAACACACCATTCCTGGAGACTTTAACATGGTAACTGTGGATGAAGTGAATACCCTTGTAGAAGGTGATGCTTCAGGAAGGGTTCAGAGGTAATTTTAAAGGGTTGCTGGCTAAATAGCCAGCACTCTCTTTATTTAAGTGTATGAAGTTTGGTTTTTACGAGTAAGGAGGTAGTTTTACATGAAAAAAGTCCTGAAAATCAATGGAAAAGACAACGTGGCAGTAACTCTTGAAGATTTAAAAGCGGGTGATGTTATAGAAATATACGGGAAAAGTATCTATGTCAAAGAAAGCATCACTGTTGGCCATAAAATAGCCATTAAAAAAATAAAAAAGGGTGATAAGGTAAAAAAATATGGTTTCCCTATAGGACATGCAGCCAAAGATATTAATGAAGGGGAATGGGTTCATACCCACAACATCAAAACAAATCTATCGGGAATTCTTGATTATACCTACAACCCTATCGATATAAGCTTTAAAAAAGAGAAATCGGAACTGACTTTTAAAGGGTTCAAACGAGATGATGGTCAAATAGGAATAAGAAATGAAATTTGGATAATTCCTACTGTTGGATGTGTGAACAGAAGTGCGAAATTGATAGCTGAAGCAATAAAAGGCAAGTTTGATAGTAATATTGATGGAGTATACCATTTTGAATACCCTTATGGCTGCTCACAGCTTGGAGAAGACCATGTGAATACACAAAAAATATTAAGAAATATGGTTAAACATCCAAATGCAGGAGCAGTTCTGGTATTAGGACTTGGTTGTGAGAACAATAATGTGGAAGAGTTTAAAAAACTCTTAGGAGATTATGACAGTGACAGGGTAAAATTTTTAATAAGTCAGGAAGTAGAAGATGAAGTTGAAGAAGGGATAAAAATTGTTACTGAAGAACTATCAAGATATGCAAAGAGATTTAGACGAAAAGAGGTTTCTATATCAGAACTAAAAGTTGGCTTAAAATGCGGAGGATCAGATGCTTTTTCTGGCATAACTGCTAATCCTCTTGTAGGAGCATTTTCTGATAATCTGGTTAAGTGGGGTGGTACAACAGTCCTTACCGAAGTTCCTGAGATGTTTGGAGCTGAAACTATTCTTATGAATAGAGCGGTCAATGAACAGGTTTTTCATAAAATAGTGAAGCTTATAAATGATTTTAAAAATTATTTTATGAAATATGACCAACCCATTTATGAAAACCCATCACCCGGGAACAAAAAGGGAGGAATTACTACTCTGGAGGAAAAGTCTTTAGGGTGTATTCAAAAAGGTGGAACCTCACCGGTAGTTGATGTTTTAGAATATGGGGATTTACTTAAAGCTAAAGGGCTAAACATCTTGCAGGGGCCTGGAAATGATTTGGTTGCGTCAACGGTTTTAGCTGCAGCTGGATGTCAGATGGTATTGTTTACTACAGGAAGAGGCACGCCTTTTGGGACGTTTGTTCCAACAGTTAAAATTTCTTCAAACACAAGGTTGTTTGACAACAAACAGAATTGGATGGATTTCAATGCAGGTGTGCTTACTGAGGGGATTCCTATGGAACAGCTTGTCGAAGAATTTATTGGCTATCTATTAAAAGTTGCAAGCGGGGAAATAAAAACAAAAAATGAAATCAGGGGTCATAGAGAAATAGCTATTTTTAAACATGGTGTTACATTGTGATTTATAATTTGAAAAGCGAAAAGAGTGAGTTGAGCGGATATTTTTTTACAAAAGGAACTGCTTAAAAAACAGCAGTTCCTTTTTTCGACATTTTTACTTTAACACCGCTCCGGTGTTTGCAGAGGTTACCATCCGTGCGTATCTTGCCAGATAACCTGTTTTGACTTTAGGCTCAGGCGACTTCCAGTTCTTTTTCCGTTCTTCCAATTCTGTTTCTGAAAGTTTAACATCCAGTCTTCGGTTGGTTATGTCTATCGAAATTATATCACCATCCTGGATAAGGGCTATCGGCCCTCCTTCCATCGCTTCAGGAGACACATGGCCTATGGAGGCGCCCCTTGTAGCTCCTGAGAAGCGGCCGTCTGTAATTAAAGCCACGTCCTTGTCCAGGCCCATTCCGGCTATTGCAGATGTAGGTGAGAGCATTTCTCTCATGCCGGGTCCGCCTTTAGGCCCTTCATACCTGATTACAACGACATCACCTTTTTTGATTTTGTTATTAAAGATTGCTTCTATGGCTTCTTCTTCTGAGTTGAAGACTTTAGCCGGTCCTTCATGCTGCATCATCTCTTCTGCTACTGCGGCTGCCTTTACTACCGCTCCATCAGGTGCGAGGTTTCCCCGAAGTATGGCGAGGCCGCCTTCACTCCTGTAAGGTTTTTCTATTGTCCTTATGACAGATTTATCTCTGATTTCGGCGTTTTTAATGTTTTCACCTACTGTTTTCCCGGTGGCTGTAATAATATTAAGATTCAATAAACCTTTCTTGCTGAGTTCCTTCATTAAAGCCGGTATTCCCCCTGCCAGATGAAGGTCTTCCATGTGATGATGCCCGCTGGGGCTTAATTTGGTAAGGCACGGGGTTTTTCTGCTTATCTCATCAAACAAATCAAGTTCAAGCTCAATACCTGCTTCATGAGCTATTGCCGGGAGATGTAAAACAGTATTTGTAGAACCTGCCATCCCCATGTCAACAGTTATTGCATTAATAAACGCCTCTTTGGTTAAAATGTCTCTTGGCTTCAACCCATTTTTAACCATGTCTACAATTCTCATCCCCGCCTGTTTGCCGAGTGCCACACGGGCGCCTGAGTAAGCGGGAATCGTCCCGTTATAGGGAAGCGCAAGCCCCAGGGCTTCTGCCATACAGTTCATGCTGTTGGCAGTAAAGAGCCCTGAACAAGAACCGCAGCCGGGGCATGCTTCTTTTGTGATGTGCTCCAGTTCATCTTCAGTTATAATACCAGCTTTAAAACTTGCAACACTTTCTATACAGCTGCTGTAGTCCAGAGTTTTCCCGTTGTATCTCCCTGCATACATTGGGCCTCCGCTTACAACAATACAGGGAATATTAAGCCTTGCAGCCGCCATCATCATTCCCGGCACTATCTTGTCACAGTTCGGTATTAAGACAAGTCCATCAAAGCCGTGGGCTACCGCCATTGCTTCAATTGAGTCGGCAATAAGTTCTCGGCTTGCCAACGGATATTTCATTCCTTTATGACCCATAGCGATTCCATCACAGATTCCTATAGCAGGAAACTCAATTGGCGTTCCGCCTGCCATGGCAACCCCGATCTTGGCTGCCTGAGCTATATTGTCTAGGTGAATATGGCCTGCTACAATCTCGTTCTGGGAATTGACGATTCCGATTAAGGGCTGGTCTATTTCTTTTTCGGTTAAACCAATCCCGTATAAAAGTGAACGGGTAGGAGCTCTATCAGGCCCTTTTTTTATATAATCACTTATCATAAAAAACACCATCCTTTAAATCAATTCAAGTATTCAATCAAAAAAATTCTGTAACTTAATTTATTTTCCTACAAAAAAAATTACGTTGCAATATAAAAAAATTACGGACAATAGAAATATATTAATTAAAGTGATCAATTGATAAAACCACCAGTAAACAAAGTTCTTAATGCAAGGTATTTAAAGGTATTATTGAAACAAAATTAGTATGATGTGCAGTTAAAACAAAAATAACCCCATAAGGGGACGGAAACTTTTTTTGCTTATTTATTGCATAAGCAGGGAGGATTTTTTTGAAATATAAAGAAATAAAAATATAGTAGCATGGTTAGGAAGGTAGTAGGGTAATTAGGTAGATTAAATTTAAAAAATAGTAAGATGGAAGGATGGTAGAAAGACATGAAAATTCTTTTTGTGTTGGCGTATGTTGGTGTTTTGTTTGTAGTGGGTTTTGTGAGCATGAAAAAAGTCAAAACTCTTAACGACTTTTTCCTGGGAGACCGGTCGATAGGGCCTTGGGTATCGGCTTTTGCGTATGGGACAACCTATTTTTCGGCCGTTCTTTTTATTGGTTATGCAGGTAAAGTCGGATGGGGTTTTGGCCTTTCTTCTTTATGGATAGTTTTGGGGAATGCTCTTGTGGGCAGTTTGCTGGCATGGAAGGTGCTGGCAAAACGCACCCGGGAAATGACGGTTCGCCTGGGCGCAATCACCATGCCGGAATTTTTGGAGAAACGCTATGGCAGTAAGGCGTTGAAGGTTGTTTCCGCCCTCATTATATTCATCTTTTTGGTACCTTACTCGGCATCTGTGTATATGGGACTAAGCTACTTTTTTGAGTCTATCTTCGGAATTCCTTATGTTTACGCATTGTTCTTTATTGCTGCCATTACTGCGGTTTACCTGGTAATGGGGGGATATTTTGCAATTACCCTGACTGATTTTATTCAGGGGTTGGTAATGATAGCCGGGGTTGTAGTAATGCTGTTCTTTGTGGTGGGCAGCCCACAGGTAGGAGGATGGACAAATGTGGTTCCTGCTTTACAGGCTGTCAATCCGAAACTTGCCTCTCCTGTAGGCCCGCCCGGTATTGTTCCACTGCTGTCATTGGTAGTTTTGACTTCCTTAGGGCCTTGGGGGCTTCCGCAGATGATACAAAAATTTTATGCTGTAAAAAATGAACAGGTGATTAACACCGCTACCTGGGTGACTACCGGATTTGCGCTCTTAATGACGTTTGGCGCCTATTTTACCGGAAGTCTCAGCCACCTGTTTTTCCGGAGTCTTGAGGAAGTGGGCGGAAATGTGGACATGATTATGCCAACCATCATTAATCAGACGCTTCCGGATGTGGTGGCAATGGTTATTTTGCTGTTGGTCTTTTCGGCATCCATGTCCACATTGGCTTCACTGGTGCTGGTGTCCAGTTCCTCCATTGCAGTTGACCTGGTCCGGGCTATAAAACCGGACGCAGATAAAACAAAAATAATGAATCTTATGCGGGTTTTATGTGTGGTGTTTATAGGGTTTTCATTGTATCTGGCTGTCAGACCGAATGTGATTTTGAGCTTGATGGCATTGTCGTGGGGCACTGTAGCCGGTTCATTTCTGGCCCCTTATCTTTACGGTTTGTTATCCCGCAAAACCACTGCTGCCGGAGCATGGGCAGGTTTGGTTTCAGGGTTTATGATATCGGTGGTATTTTCTACTTTGTATCCGAAGCAGATTCCTCTAGTGGGTTCATTGGCGATGTTGGTTCCGCTGTTGGTTGTTCCAGCGGTCAGCCGTGTAACAGAGAGACTTCCTGAATCCTTGGTGGAAAAAGCATTCGGAAAAGAGGAAACTGTAGAAAAAACAATAAAAAGAAAGGGTGTAGTTGCAGAATTTTGAACCAGTTCGGTATATAATTTATACAATTAAAAAAGGCGGAAGCCCGCCTTATGACTGTTTTTCAGGTTTGAAATTCCGCAATCTCAAAGCATTTGTTACCACAGATACAGAGCTGAAGGCCATAGCCCCACCTGCTATAGCAGGGTTTAAAAACCCGAGGGAAGCAATGGGTATACCGATCACATTATAAATAAATGCCCAGAAAAGGTTCTGTTTTATATTCTGCATGGTGGCTCGGCTGAGTTTTATTGCTGTAACTATTCCCCTCAGGTCACCGCTCATAAGGGTTATATCTGCAGCTTCCATAGCCACATCTGTTCCGGTGCCTATTGCAATACCCACATCTGAGGCAGCAAGGGCAGGAGCATCGTTTATACCGTCACCTACCATGGCAGTAATCCTGCCCTGTTTTTTTAGTTTTTCAACTTCTTCAGCCTTGTGTTCAGGCAGTACCTCAGCAAGAACGTTTTTTATTCCTACCTGACGTGCTATGGCTTCAGCTGTTCGCTTATTATCACCTGTTATCATCCATACCTCAAGTCCCATGTCTTGAAGTGCCTTGATGGCATGTTTGGAGTGTTCTTTTATAGTATCAGCAACAGCCACTATTCCAACAACTTCATAATTTTTGCCGTCGTTCATGTTTGCAGCCAATATCATAGCTGTTTTTCCTTCGGTTTCCAGTTTTGAAAGCGTTTCTTCTATTGACTCTGTTTTTATGTTTTTTATTTTCATAAGCCGGCGGTTGCCTAAAAGAATGTCTTTGTCTTCGACTACAGCATATACTCCATGACCGGGGAGTGCTTTAAAATCTTTCGGGTCGGGCAGATTCATCCCTTTTTCTTTTGCATGTTTTACAACAGCTTCTCCCAGTGGATGTTCCGAACCCTTTTCGACCGATGCTGCAAGCCTGAGTATTTCATCTTCCCCCAGACTGCTTAGGGAGATAACATCTGTAACCTCGGGTTCTCCTTTGGTGATTGTCCCGGTTTTATCAAGGATTACTGTGTTAATCTTGTGAGCGCGTTCAAGGTGTTCACCGCCTTTTATTAGAACACCGTTTTCAGCACCTTTTCCTGTCCCCACCATAACCGAAGTTGGTGTAGCTAAACCTAAAGCACACGGGCAGGCAATAACCAGCACGGAAATCGCATTTATTATACCTGCGGTAAAGTTTCCGAAATAAAAATGCCATACACCGAATGTCAATATCGCGATTAATATTACGATTGGAACGAATATGCCCGCTATTTTGTCGGCAAGCTTTTGAATGGGAGCCTTGGAGGCCTGGGCGTCTTCTACCATTTTGATTATCTGGGCAAGGGCGGTGTCTTTTCCAACTTTTTTGGCTTCAAATTTGAAAGTTCCTGTTTTGTTGATGGTTGCGCCTATAACTTCATCGCCTGCTTTTTTCTCAACAGGTATGCTTTCTCCTGTCAGCATTGATTCATCAACTGCAGAATATCCTTCTGTCATTATACCGTCTACAGGTATTTTTTCTCCGGGCCTTACTATTACGATGTCTCCAATTTCTACTTCTTCTACAGGGATATCTGTTTCTGTACCGTTTCGAATGACCCGTGCGGTTTTGGCAGCAAGCCCCATTAGTTTTTTGATGGCTTCTGATGTTTTGCCTTTAGCAACAGCCTCCAGGTATTTGCCTAGTAATATTAGAGTGATAATAACCGCTGCGCTCTCAAAGTAAAGCCCTTGTATGTTATTCACCACGTTATATAAACTGAAGAAGTATGCTGCCAGTGTTCCCATAGAAATCAGCACGTCCATATTCGGGTTTCCGCCTTTTAAAGCATGATAAGAGTTTTTATAAAATCTGTAACCTATTATGAACTGAATCGGTGTCTCCAGTGCAAGCTGTAGGTAACCGTCTGATAAAATCGTTTCGACGCCAAGAAAAGCTTCTAAAACCATGTTTAACACTAAAGGGATTGATAATATAGCTGAAGCAATGAATGAGTTTTTAAGAGACCTAATTTCGTTTTCCCGTTCTTCTTTTTCCATGTCTTTAGTAACCTTCTCTTTTACGACTGCATCATAACCAGATTTTTTTACTACATTAATTAAATCATTAACAGTTATTTTATCTGTGTTGTATTCTATTGTAGCGGTTTCTGCTGCAAAGTTTACGACTGCTTTTGTTACACCTTCTATGCTGTTCAGTGCTTTTTCAATTCTTGCGGCACATGCCGCACATGACATGCCTTTGATTTTGATGTTTAATTTTGCTGTATTACTCATGTGTTTCAACTCCTTTACAATGATGCCCATACCCCCTAAGGGTATAATACCACAAAAGTTTATTTCTGTCAAGATAAGAACTTTGCATAAAAAAACAAAGATGTTATACTGAAAATAATTGAAAAGCAGGTTAACTGCCTGATCAGGATAATAAAAAAAGTTAAATTTTTAATGACAAACAAAAAGGACTGTGGTATAATAATAATCATAGGTGTAAAGACACCTGTGATTACATAAGGAGGCCGAAATGTTTGATAAAGATAGACTTTTAGAAAATCTTCCTTCAAAACCTGGGGTTTATATATTTAAAGATAAAAAAGGAAAGCCGATATATATAGGAAAAGCAGTTTCCCTTAAAAACAGGGTCAGGTCATATTTTACGGATTCAAACCGTTCAGTAAAAACTAAAGCACTGCTCAAACACATGGGAAATCTCGAATATATTGTTACAGATTCAGAAGTAGAAGCATTGATTCTTGAATGTAACCTTATTAAAAAACACAGGCCGCGCTATAATGTGTTGCTTAAAGATGATAAAAACTATCCCTATATTAAAGTAACATTGAATGAAAAATTTCCCCGACTTGTTATAGCTCGTAAGATGAAAAAGGATGGAGCGAAATACTTCGGGCCGTATACAAACTCAGGGGCATTACGTGAAACTTTAAGGCTGATAAGAAAAATGTTTCCTATCAGGACATGCAAAAAGAACCTGGAAACTACCCCTATAAAAGATCGGGAATGTTTAAATTATCATATAAAACGCTGTGCGGCACCATGCCAGAATAAGATTTCCAGGGAAGATTACATGTCTATGATTCAAGATGTTATGATGTTTTTAAGCGGCCGAACTGATGAGCTTGTAAAAAAGCTGAAACAGGATATGCAGGATGCTGCTGAAAAACTTGATTTTGAAAGGGCAGCTGAAATAAGGGATCAAATTGTTTCACTGGAAAGGGTTACCGAACGTCAGAAAATAGTTTCTTCCGAAATGGAGGACCAGGACGTTATAGCTATGGCGCGAGGATTTAACCAGACACTTGTTCAGGTGTTCTTCATCCGCAAAGGAAAGCTTGTTGAAAGGGAAAGCTTTACACTTTCAGGTACGGATAACCAGAGCAGGGAAGAGATAATAGAGTCATTTATAAAACAGCATTATTCCGGTTCGACCTTTATTCCTAAAGAAATACTTATTGAAAGAGAAATTGAAGACATACAGCTTATTGAAAAGTGGTTGAGTGATAAAAAAGGTTCGAGGGTGTATATAAAAGTACCTCAGCGCGGTCAGAAAAGGAAGCTTCTGGACATGGCTGCTCAAAATGCGCTTTTAAGTCTTGATGATTCGGCGACCCAGCTTGCAAATTACCTGAATTTCAACAAACCGCCTATCAGAATAGAAGGATATGACATATCAAATATTCAGGGTTCAGATTCAGTGGCTTCAATGGTGGTGTTTGAAGACGGAAAGCCAAAGAAATTAGATTATCGACGGTTTAAAATAAAGACCGTTGAAGGCCCTGATGATTTTTCGAGCATGAGAGAGGTAATTTACAGGAGGTTTAAACGTGGTTTAGAAGAACAGGAACAGGGTAATAATGATGGGAAGTTTTCTCAGTTCCCGGACCTTATTCTCATAGATGGCGGTAAAGGCCAGTTAAATGCTGCCTGCCAGGCACTTAAAGAACTCGGCCTTGAAAGAATACCTGTAATAAGCCTTGCAAAAGAATTTGAACACGTTTTTGTAAAAGAAAGAAAACATCCGATAGTACTGCCGCGGGATTCAGAAGGTCTGCATCTTCTCATGAGAGTCCGGGATGAGGCCCATCGATTTGCCGTGAGCTATCACAGGAAACTTCGCGGGAATCGGGCAATCAAATCAATACTTGATGAAGTTCCCGGCATAGGGCCTGCAAGAAAAAAAGCACTCATAAAAGAATTCGGCTCTGTTGAGAACATGAAAAAAGCATCAGTTGAAGAACTGGCAAAAGTTAAAGGGATGAACAGAAAGGTTGCAGAAGAACTTTGGAATTATATTAACAAATAAGGGGGTAAAACCATGTCAGAGTTTTTAAAGAGAAAAAACATTGAGATTTCTCTGCAGAGGTATGGGATTGATGCGCTGGGAGCAATGGCTCAGGGCCTGTTTGCTTCATTGATAGTCGGGCTTATATTAAAGGTGTTAGGTGAAAAACTGGGAGTTGCCCTGCTTGTAGAATTCGGCAAAACCGCTATGAGCATGATGGGGCCTGCCATAGGCGTGGCGGTTGCGTATGGCCTGAAAGCTCCGCTGCTTGTGTTCCTTCCTTCAACTATAACCGGATTGGCCGGAGCACAGCTGGGCGGACCTGCCGGAGCGTTTGCGGCTGCGGTTATCGGCGCTGAGTTTGGGAAAATGGTATCAAAAGAGACCAAACTTGATATAATTGTTACACCTGCTGTAACCATTGCTGCAGGAATATTAACTGCACAACTTGTGGGTCCTGGAATTGCTGCTTTCATGAAAGGTTTGGGGCAGGTCATAATGAGGGCTACTGAACTTCATCCTATACCAATGGGGATCCTTGTATCTGTAATGATGGGAATGATTCTTACACTTCCCATAAGCAGTGCTGCCCTGGCGATTATGCTCCAGTTAGGCGGTCTTGCTGCAGGAGCCGCTACAGTGGGTTGTTCAACTCAGATGATAGGGTTTGCTGTGGCAAGTTTCAGAGAAAACGGTGTAGGAGGCCTTTTATCCCAGGGGCTGGGCACTTCAATGTTACAGATACCAAATATAGTAAAAAATCCGTTTATTTGGGTGCCGCCTACCCTTGCAAGCGCGATATTGGGTCCTATAGCGACCACCATAATACCTATGAAAAACGTGCCGGAAGGAGCAGGTATGGGTACAAGCGGTCTTGTGGGACAGTTCGGTACCATTCAGGCTATGGGCATGGGAGCTATTCCTGCGATTTTTTTGCTCCATTTTATACTTCCCGCTGTTTTAACACTATTGATATCTGAGGCTATGCGTCGATTGGGTTATATAAAACCAGGCGATATGAAAATTGATGTGTGATGTAAAATCCTTGACACACGTATATTAAGAGTATAAAATTGAATTAGAAAACAGATAGTGTCCTTCAGTTAGGTGAGGCTCCTGTACGAATATATGCCACTGCCCGGAAATGTCGAGAGACGCCAATGGGTCAACAGGTATTGTCGGATTAAGGCATTACTTAATGTGGCTGGCCTGGCTGGTATTCAAGCAGAGGCCAAAGTCGTACAGTGCTAAAAACTTGACAAGTGAGGGGCGTTTTTATAGTGCCTTTATACTTGTCATGAAAGGGCACTTTTTTATTTTTGCTGATATTTTAAGGGAGGAGGCGATAAGGTTTATGGACCCCGATCCTAGTTATATATTGGGCTTTATAAACAAAAACTATAGCATTGGGAGGGTCTGCCTTATTGCCGAAAGTTTTCTGTTGTAGGCTGACCCTCCCCTAAAAGGAGGTAAGGCTGATGACAGAAAGAGTAAACCTAGAAAAAAGCGTCAAAGCCCTGTTGAAGATGGGAAGAGCCGAAGAACTAAAGGAGACCCTGGCGTCCCTCCATCCGGCAGATATCGCTGAAGTTTTAGAAAAGGTTAGAAACGGCAGCCAGGAAACACTATTCAAAATGCTGGATGCGGAAAAGGCCGCAGAAGTAATGGAAGAACTTGATGTAGCTGTACAGAAACACTTAATGGAAGGCCTTTCAGAACACGAAATTTCAAATATTTTTAAGGAAATGTCAGTAGACGAAGTAACAGACCTTTTACAAAAGTTGCCTCCAAAACAGGTAAAAAACATGCTTATGCGTCTTCCGGCTGAGGACCTCGAAGTTGTGAAAGAGCTTTTAGAAATGAAAGAGGACACTGCCGGAGGTATAATGACCACCGATTATGTATACATACCAGACACAGCCAGGGTTGATGAAGCAATTAAAATGGTCAGGAAATTCGGGAAGACGGCCGAAACAATATACTATTTATATATTGTTAATAACAGACATGAGCTTGTAGGTGTAATGTCTTTAAGGGAACTTTTAAGGGCTCCCAGAGACGCCCAAATATCAGAAGTAATGCACCGCCAGGTAATTGCGGTAGATGTTGGAGAAGACCAGGAACAGGTTGCAAAAGTTATTGAGAAATATTCATTACTGGCGGTTCCGGTTATCAGTTCTGAAGGAAAGCTTCTTGGAATAGTTACGGTAGACGATGCAATTGAAGTCTTGGAAGAAGAGACTACTGAAGATATTCACAGGCTGGCAGGTATAACCGCTGAAGAAGACAAGATTCTAATAGGTTCTCCTTTTCATGAAGCCCGGAAGCGTATACCGTGGCTGTTGTTCTGCCTTGTTGGAGATTTACTGGCAGGAAGTGTGATCAAAATATTTTCGCCTACTTTGGAAGCAATGTTGGCGGTGGTTTTTTTTATCCCTGTTTTAATGGCTACAGGAGGGAATGCGGGGACACAATCCTTAGCCTTGGCAGTGCGCGGCCTGGCAACACGAGAAATCAATTCTAAAAATTTCTGGCGCTACATGTTTCAGGAAGCTGTTGCAGGTCTTTTTGTGGGTTTGATCTGCGGCGGTATTATCGCTGCGGTGGCTTTTTTGTGGCAGAAGAACACTGTTTTAGGTCTGGTAGTGGGCAGTTCAATGAGTATTGCTTTGACCATTGCTGCCTTTATAGGTATGGCAATTCCTATGCTGTTTAATTATTTTAGCGTTGATCCGGCAGTTGCTTCCGGGCCTTTTATTACTACTTTAGTTGATGTGAATACCCTGATAATATATTTTGCTATGGTTACGCTGCTCTTGAAGGGCGTTCTTTAAAGGGGGTGTTGGAATGAATTTGGATAAAGCAACGGAAATGATTAAAAACATGGAAAAAAACGAAATCAAGAAACTTCTCGAAGAACAGCACCCTGCAGATACTGCGGAAATCATTGAAAACCTTCCTGAAGAAAAAAAGATTTTTGTTTTTAAACTCTTGAATCCCCAAAAAGCTGTGGAAGTTCTGGAAGAGTTTGACTATGATAACAGGTTGTTCATATTGTCTAATATAAACTCAGACTATGCAGGGTATTTGCTTAAGGAGATGTCGCATGACGAGCTGGTAGACTTTTTAAGCGAGATTCCTTTATCCCTTGTAAAGAAATGGATTCAAAACCTTGATGAAGAAGACAGGGAGAATATAAAAACACTGCTTACCTACCCTGAGACTTCTGCCGGCGGTATAATGACAACAGAAGTTGTATCCTTTTTGAACACAAACACCGTTGAAGAAGTTATGAAACAGCTTCCAGATATGGCTCCTGACGCAGAAACAATATACTATATTTATGTTGTTGATAAGAGAAACCGCCTTATTGGTGTGGTTTCTCTAAGGGACCTCATCCTGGCTGATCCTGACAGCAAACTGGAAGAGATTATGTTAAAAGATGTTAAAAAGGTAACTGTTGACACTGACCAGGAGGAGGTTGCCAGGATGATAGATAAGTATGGTTTTCTTGGGATTCCGGTAGTTGATGAAAAAGACCACCTCCTGGGTATTGTTACCGTAGATGATATTATGGAAGTACTCAAAGACGAGGCCACAGAAGACATATTGAAACTTTCAGGAACGGTAGAAGACATTGACATCGAAAAAAAAGGCCCTTTCAATAGAGCGCTGAGGCGGCTCCCATGGCTGCTTGTAGCATTGTTTGGCGAAATTATATCAGGTGGGGTTATAGACGGTTTTTCACATACACTTGAAGCTGTAGTGGCACTTTCTTTCTTTATCCCTGTGTTGATGGATATGGGCGGAAATGTTGGAACACAGTCTTCTGCCATAATCGTAAGAGGGATAGCTACGGGAAATATAAATCCCTATGAAATTGGTAAAAACTTGTTTAGAGAAACAGTTGTGGGATTGCTTGTGGGAGTTTTTTGTGGCATTGTGGTAGCAGGGGTTGCTGTCGCTTGGCAGAAGATGCCTGTTCTAGGCCTTGTAGTTGGTACAGCTATGAGTATCACTTTAACTGCTGCAGCAATTATAGGAACTTTAATACCCCTTTTGTTAAACAGGCTTGGGCAGGACCCTGCAGTGGCTTCGGGGCCGTTTATTACAACGGCTTTGGACATATCAGGGCTGTTTATCTACTTTGGAAGTGCTACAATATTTATGGGAAGGTTTTTTTGAAAAACGATTTGATTTGACATTTGACGCTAGGAGGAATATACAACAATGAAAAACAGAAGTGCATCAATGCTTGAAGGGCTGGCAGGGGCATATCCGAGAAGTTTATACAAGTCTATGGGTTATACAAATAAAGATTTGAAGAAACCTGTTATAGGTATAGTGAATTCATGGACAGAAGCGAATCCTGGCCATTTTCATTTAAGACAGCTTAGCCAACATGTTAAAAACGGTGTGTGGGAAAATGGAGGTATGCCTGTAGAATTTAACACAATAGCTCCATGTGACGGGATTGCTCAGGGGAGAGGTATGCACTATATTTTGCCCAGTAGGGATATTATATGTGCATCAATAGAACTCATGGTTGAGGCAAACAGGTTTGATGGGCTTGTAATGCTGTGTTCATGTGACAAAATAGTGCCTGGAATGCTTATGGCTGCGGCATCTTTAGATATACCTACAATATTTGTTACAGGAGGCCCGATGGAACCCTTTGAACATAATGGAGAAATGCTGGTATTAAGTGATGTGAAAGAGGCGATGGGGAAATATAAAGCAGGAAAAATTACTAAGGAAGAGTTTGATGAAATAGAAGATGAAACGTGTCAGACTTGTGGAGCATGCGGGATGATGGGCACAGCAAACACAATGGGGACAATAGTAGAGGCTTTTGGCTTATCACTTCCGGGATGCGGTACTTTAAGCGCCGTATCATCGGCTAGATTGAGGCTTGCTAAAGAATCCGGAGCAAGGATAGTTGATATGGTGAAAGAGGGCTTAACTCCATCAAAGATTATGACGGAAGAAAACTTCGAGAATGTTATTAGGTACACACTTGCAATAGGAGGTTCATCTAATGCGGTTTTACATATACCTGCCATTGCCAAACAAATGGGTATAAAGATACCCCTGGAAAAATTTGATGAACTAAGCAAAAAAACTCCTCTATTAGCGAAGTTCAAACCAGCCTCTCCCTATACTCTCAAGGATTTTCACAGAGCCGGCGGAGTGCAGGCATTGCTCAAAGAGCTGGAGAAATTAATTAATACTAATGTTTTGACTGTTTTAGGAACTACCCTTGGAGAGAATTTAAGAAATGTTGAACATAAGGAAACAGAAGTTATAAAAAGTATAAAGAATCCTTTGGCCGCAGAAGGAGGTTTGGCAGTATTAAAAGGAAACCTTGCTCCTAGAGGTGCTGTTGTAAAACAAAGTGGAGTTTCTCCAAAGATGATGGTGCATAGAGGCCCTGCAAAAGTTGCCAACTCTGAAGAAGAGGTTAGGGATATGCTGCTGAACGGGAAAGTAAAACCAGGAGATGTTCTTGTTATTAGGTATGAAGGGCCGAAAGGCGGGCCGGGAATGCGTGAACTATCAATACCTGCGGCTCTTCTTGTGGGTATGGGCCTTGGTGAATCGGTAGCAATGGTATCTGATGGAAGGTATTCAGGTGCTACAAGGGGACCCTGTATTGGGTATGTCACTCCAGAAGCTGCAGAGGGCGGCCCGTTGGCCGTTGTGGAAGATGGAGACATTATCAAAATAGATATTCCAAATAGAATTTTAGAAATAGAGATTTCTGATGAAGAAATAAACAGGAGGTTAAAGGCCTGGCATTATACTTCTAGAAAAGAAATTAAAGGTTTTATGAAAACCTACCAAAAAATTGTTAAACCTGCTGATGAAGGAGCTACTATAACTTGAAAATTAGAAGGGTTGAGAAGCGGTGCAAGCCGCTTTCTTTTTTTTGTTTTGTGCAATTTCAACAAAACCAAACCTGAAAACATGATTTAATTTCATATAAATCACCCGTTTTATTTTATATTTTCTAACTGTAAAATAAAATTAAGAATATGAATAGGAGGGCTGTGTTTGAAGATTGTAGTGGCACCTGATTCATTTAAAGGCAGTTTAACTGCCAAAGAGGTATGTGATGCTGTTGGAAATGGCATTAGAAGGGTTTTCCCTGATGCTGAAATCATAAAAACACCAATGGCCGATGGCGGGGAAGGCACTGTGGAAACACTGGTAGAATCGACCGGCGGAAAACTGGTTGAGCAGAAAGTAAAAGGGCCCCTTGGTGAAGAAATAAATGCCTGCTTTGGAATTCTGGGAGATGGAAAGACCGCTGTTATAGAGATGGCAAGAGCTTCAGGATTACCTCTTGTCCCGGTTCATAAGAAAAACCCTCTTATTACAACAACATATGGGACAGGTGAGCTGATAAAAAGCGCGCTGGATTTAGGCTGTCGTAAATTTATTATAGGTGTAGGAGGGAGCGCTACTAATGACGGTGGTGTAGGAATGGCCCAGGCTTTAGGTATAAGATTTTTGGATAAAGAAGGTAAAGAAATCGGATTTGGTGGAGGAAGTTTAGACAAGCTGGAAAAAATAGATATGTCAGGAATTGATGAAAGAATTCAACTCAGCACTTTTTTAGTAGCTTCTGATGTGGACAACCCGCTGTGCGGCGAAAAAGGTGCTTCTGCCACTTATGGGCCTCAAAAAGGGGCAACTCCTGAAATGGTGAAAACCCTTGATAAAAACCTTGCACACCTGGCAGAGATAATAAAAAGGGACCTCGGCAAAGATATTAAAGATATACCCGGAGCGGGAGCAGCTGGAGGTCTTGGGGCTGGACTGATGGCATTTTGCAATGCTGAACTGAGGAGAGGGATTGATATTATAATAGAAATCACCCACTTAGAGAATAAGATGGATGAAGCTGATCTTGTTATAACAGGAGAAGGCCAGATGGATTTCCAAACGATTCACGGGAAAACTCCTTATGGTGTAGCAAAAGCGGCTAAGAAAAAAGGGTTGCCTGTTGCCGCTATAGTCGGCAGCATAGGGGAAGGCGCAGAGGTTCTTTATGAAAACGGCATAGATACAATTTACTCGATTTTAGAAAAACCGATGAGCTTAGAAGAATGTATTGCTTTAGCGGATAAACTTGTAGAGAGGGCAGCCGAAAGGCTCATTAGGGCAATAAATATAAATTTATTTAAGGGGGTAGAATTACTTGAAACCAAAAGTTTATGTTACAAGAAAAATACCTGAAAGAGGCTTAAAAATGCTTCGGGATTTTGCTGAAGTAAAGGTATGGGATGGAGAACTTCCTCCACCAAGAGATGTTCTTTTAAAAGAGGTTGAGCAGGTGGATGGTTTGGTTTCACTGCTTACGGAAAAGATTGATGAAGAACTGTTTTCCGTGGCAAAAAACCTTAAAGTTGTTAGCAACTATGCCGTAGGATTTGATAACATTGATTTAAAGGCTGCTACAAATAGGGGAATTTATATAACCAATACTCCGGGGGTTTTAACCGAAACCACCGCTGATTTGGCGTTTGCGCTTCTAATGGCAGTTGCACGTCGAATAGTAGAAGCTGATAAGTTTGTAAAGGAAGGCAAGTGGAAAACATGGGGGCCTGAACTGCTCTTGGGTCAGGATATCTATGGAAGCACACTGGGGCTAATAGGGCTCGGGAGAATAGGTTTGGCAATGGCAAGGCGTGGTAAAGGTTTTGATATGAATGTATGTTATTATGATGTTTTTAGAAGAGAGGAGCTTGAGGCAGAATACGGGATAAAATACATGGAAATGGAGCAGCTTTTAAGAAGTTCTGATTTCGTGAGTATACATGTACCGTTAACTGAAGATACCAGACATTTAATAAATGAAAAAACCCTTTCAATGATGAAGAAAAATGCAATACTCATAAACACTGCCCGAGGCCCGATTGTTGATGAAAAAGCCCTTTATGATGCGTTGAAAAACGGAAAAATTGCCGGAGCCGGTCTGGATGTAACGGATCCTGAGCCTATAAAAATGGACAACCCTCTTTTAAAACTGAATAATGTAGTAATACTTCCTCATATAGCAAGTGCCAGTGTTGCTACAAGAACTAAAATGGCTGAAATGGTGGCGGAAAACATGATTGCAGGTCTAAAAGGAGAGGTTCCTCCAAACCTTGTTAATAAAGAAGTGATTAAAGATTAAATAATTTTGAGAAAGGCTGTTGCGGCTATCAAGCCGCTTATTTTTTTGATTGGCAAAAATAATTTAAAGGAAAAGTGAAAGAAATATAGAAAAAGGATTAAAAGGATTAATAATGAGGTATTGAAATAATGGATTAATGTTAATTGGTGAGGGAGAATCATGGCAGACAAAAAGCAAAATTGTTCTCTTTTGACATTGTTTTTGACACTTTTTAAGATAGGTGCGTTTACCTTTGGCGGCGGATATGCGATGATACCGCTTATACAAAGGGAAGTTGTAGAAGACAAAAAATGGTTAAGCAATGATGAATTTGTAGATATCATTGCTCTGGTCCAAACTGCTCCCGGTGCAGTTGCTATAAACACGGCGGTTTTTTTGGGATACAGGCTGCGAAAACTGAAAGGTGCATTAGTTGCGGTAATAGGAGTAGCACTACCATCTTTTTTGATAATACTTTTAATAGCATCTGTATTTATATCATTTGAAACAAACCCAATAGTTCAAAAAGCGCTTATGGGAATCCGACCTGCTATTGTTTCTCTGCTTGTATACACAATATATCATTTAGGAAAAAGAGTAATTAAAAAGGTTAAAGAAATTGCACTTTTCGGTTTGAGTTTTTTTGGAATATTGATGTTTAATATACATCCTATAATCGTGCTAATAACAGCTGGCCTTATAGGTTATTTTACTTATGAAGATATTGAGAATATTGAGGTGAACGACCCTTGAAATTATTATATTTGTTTATTTCTTTTTTCAAAATAGGTTTGTTCAGCTTCGGCGGGGGATATGCAATGATTCCTCTTATTCAAAAAGAGATTATTGCTACACATCAATGGTTAAGCCCCAACGAATTTGTTGATATTATTGCAATTGCTGAAATGACTCCCGGTCCTATAGCAATTAATTCGGCTACCTTTGTTGGCTACAAAATAGCTGGTTTTTTGGGAAGTTTCGTAGCGACAACAGCTGTAATTTTACCGTCATTTTTAATTGTTTTAGCACTGGCGACTCTTGTTGTAAAGACTCAAAACAACAGTATTCAGCAAAAAATTTTTAAAGGGATAAGACCTGCAGTATTAGCACTTATATCAGTTGCGGCAGTTTATGTAGCGCAAACGATTCATATAGACTATAAAATGGGTCTGATTTTTATAATATCATTAGCTTCGCTGTTTAATAAAAGGGTTCATCCAATAATAGTAATAATCGGTTCAGGTATCTTGGGGGTTTTCTTGCTTTAAATTTTTATTAAAATTTAGAAGGACTTTTTACTTTTCTATTTAAATATTTAATATGGGTAGATAATAACTTGCTTTTCTGTCACTTTAAAAAATGAGGTGAATTTTATATGGAAGAAAAAATATTAAAAGAAATACTTGGCGAGATAAAAGACATACGAACTGAAATATCAGGTATGAAAACGGAAATTAAAGACATACGAATCGAAATGTCAGTCATGAAATCAGAAATTAAAGGCATACAGACTGAAGTATCAGGCATGAAATCCACCCTTGATGAACATACCCAGCTTTTACGAGCCTTAGAAGAACGAACATCTGTTACAAATGCTGTCGTAACACGCATACAAGAAGACATGAATTATGTTAAAGGGGATATCACGAAAATTAAAAATTCAATGGATTATCTTAAATCCAAACAAATGGAACACGATGAAGAAATTTTTCATCTAAAGAAAGCAGTTAAGTAGGAAGTTGTTTGTTTTGTAGAAAAATATAGGACTTGACCACAAGAAGCAACATATGATATTATGTATATGAAATAAAATAGCATTTTTTTTTCGATAAAGGCAAATGCTTCCGAAAGGGGCAGGCGCAAAGCCACGGGTCTAAGGCGTTTGCTATGACAGCCGGGCTGCCGAAAGATAAACGATTATATGATTATAACCTGTTTCCTTTTGGTAGCTTGGAAACAGGTTTTATATTTTGCGGAGAATTCGGGAGGAATAAAATCAAATAGGAGGTGAAATTAATGTTAACCCTTCTAGAAAGACTCGTCCGGGAAGAAAATGGTCAGGGCATGGTTGAGTATGCGCTAATAATAGGATTGGTGGCAATAGCAGTAATAGCCGCAATAACAGCTATGACAGGATCTTTGTCAGACTTTTTCACTGCTGTTAAAACAAAAATTCAAGGAAACACACCGCAATAAATATATTTCAGTTTAGACCCTACTCACCCGGGTGAGTAGGGTCTAATTTTTTGAAAATCAAAGGTGGTGAAGGTGAAATGATAGATATTTTTATAAATGTTTTATTGCTTGTTCTTCTCTCAATATCCTTTTATACTGATGTAAAATACAATATCATTCCAAACAAAATAACCTTGCCGGTTATTATTACAGCTTTACTGATTAACGGTTATAGAACCGGCTTTTCGGGATTTCTGTTTGGATTAAAGGGGTTAGTTACAGGGATATTTCTGCTTTTTATTCCTTATTGTTTAGGAGGAATCGGTGCCGGAGACGTGAAGCTTTTAGGAGCGGTAGGTGCGCTTAAAGGCCCTTTGTTTGCAGTAAAAACAATACTGTTAGGCGGTCTGATCGGAGGGGTTATTGCAGCTTATTTAATATATAGAAGGGGTATGATTAAATCTTCAGCAAAAAATCTTATGTTGATAGGTTATACGATTGCCTCAGGAGGCAAACCCGGTTTTTTGTTTGAACAATACAGGCATGCTCAAACTTTTCCCTATGGAACTGCAATAGCTCTGGGCGGTATTCTGTCACTGTTGCTAAACATGTATTAAAGGGAAGGGTAAGTATGTTTTCATTACTAAGGTTTGTGAAAAATTCAGAAGGGCAGTCTGTTGTAGAAATGGCTTTGCTTTTACCGTTGATTTTTCTGATTTTGGCAGGAATCATTGAATTCAGTATGATGATGAATTCTTATCTTACCATAAGCCATGCTGCGAGAGAAGCTGCCAGGATGGGGGCAGTCGGTTCGACAGATCAGGAGATAGTGGATAAAGTTTATGAGGTGGCTTCGTTTCTAGACTCGAACAATATTACTGTTGTTATTTCACCCCAACAGTCCGAAAGAATGAGCGGTGAAAGCATAACTGTTGAAGTTAGGTATGAATTTCCGGTAATCATTCCAATAATTTCTAATATAGTGGGAGAAAAAGTTGCCCTCAGGTCGAGTATCACAATGCGAATTGAGTGAATTTGGGAGGGCATGGTATGTTTTGTTTTAAAAAATGGATTTTGGAGGAAAAGGGCTCTGCGGCCTTGTTGTTAGCATTATTGATGCCGGTTTTTTTAGGATTTGCAGCATTAACACTAGATGTTGGTAAAATGTATATCGCAAAACAGCATCTAATTGATAAAGCTGATACCGCAGCATTGGCAGGTGTTCAATTCCTGCCTGAACAGCCGGATTCTGCTGAAGATGCGGCTATAGAATATGCGTTATTAAATGGTGTAGAAAATGATGACGTTTTGGTTTCAGTTTCAGAAGACAAGACAACAATCGAAGTAACAGTAAAAGATAGGGTAAGGTTTTCCTTTGCCTCGATTTTTAACCAGAATGAAGCAACAATCAAAGCGAAATCAAAAGCCAGGGTAGGCGTGCCGAAAAAGATTAAAGGCGCTCAGCCTTTCGCTGCAATAAAAGAAGATTTTCGTTATGGAGAGATATACAGCCTGAAGGTGGGGGCAGGAGATTCACAGCAAGGAAACTTCAGAGCACTGGCCCTTGGCGGTAAAGGTGCCAGTAACTACTTAAACAACATTAAATACGGTTACCAGGATTATCTTGAGATAGGAGATGAGGTGGATACCGAACCGGGCAACATGAAAGGCCCTACCGAAAGCGGTGTGAGGTACAGGATAAACCAGGATCCTTATTCAACCTTTGATAATTTCCCCAAAAATTCACCAAGAGTTGTATATGTGCCGATTGTAGAAGATTTCAATGTCAACGGTAGAAAAAAGGTTAAAATAATCAGTTTCGGCGCTTTTTTTCTTGAAGATTATAACAGCAGTGATGAAGTGGAAGGAAGATTTATTCGTCTGCTTACCCAGGGAGAAATGATGGAATACAATGATGAGATTGACTGGGGTTTAAGGGTTGTAAAATTAGTAAAACAATGATTTGAAAGGGAGAATAGCATGAGTAAAATAAGATTTTTAAAAATGATACTACTTCCTCTTGTAATAGCCCTAATGGTTACCGGATCGGTTTATTACTATATTGAAACGGTGGAATCGAACAAGGTTCATGAAGATGAATTCATCGAGGCCGTTGTAGCTGCTAGAGGCATACCTGCCAAGACCGTGCTGTCTGAAGAAATGTTAGAGTTGAAAAAAATTCCCAAGAAATTATATGATGCCAATTCACTTGTTAAGCTAAAAGAGGCCGTGGGAGAGATTACTACAGTCCCACTGGCAAAAGGTGAAATAATACTTAAATCAAAACTGGCTGTTAATAAAGAAAAATTAGGGCTGTCTTATAAGATACCGGGGAACTTGAGAGCGGTTACAATAGGAATAAATGAAGTCACGGGCGTAAACAACCATGTCGAACCCGGAGACTTTGTGGATATACTGGCAACATTTTCTGAGGATATCGCAGGCACAGAAAAGACAAGGTTGATTCTAGAAAATTTACTCGTTTTAGATGCATCACGCGAATCAGGCAAAACCCTTACTCTTGCTGTTACTCCACGGCAGGCGGCTGTGTTGACTTTTGCTGAAGAAAGGGGAACTATAAGGGCTGCATTGCGGCCTGTAGTAGGGGCAAGAGATGTAGGAAGCGTTGAAGTAACTAAAGAGGATTTTCAAAACAAGGCAACTCCGGATTACCACTGGAAAGAACAATTAAGGTTACAGATTACTGTGATTGAAGCAGATCCCGATGTTTTAAGAGGTTTAAACATAAATCAAACTGAACAAGTTGCTTTTCATGAACTTCCAAAAGATTTAATGGAAGAATTGTTAGCAGGTATTGAACAAAAAAAGGCTAAGATTTTAGACCAAGCTGATTTGACAACTCTAGAAGGTGAAGAAGCTGTTTATGCCCTTGAAGAAAAAATACCGCTTTATGATTACTTTGAAGGTGAGCGGTTTTTAAACTGGTATAACTATGGAATTAGACTGAATATCAATCCAACAGTCTACAAAAATCCTGTGCTGGATATCACCATTGTTCCTAAAGCTCAGATAGTAGAACTTGCTGAGGATAAAGATAAGGCGACTCCGCATGTTTTGATTAGAGAAGCCAGGAGTGTTGAAAGAATTAATGTCACTGAAATGGTCATAATAAGCGGGCTTTTGAGACCAAAAGATTTCATGATGCCTAATAACGGGGTTACAAGATATATCATTCCGAAACAGCAGATTACAGATGAATTAAAAGAGGGCAAGAGAGAACTGATTATAGTTTTATATCCGCTTTTGGACAGGAGGTGACCCTAAAGCCGAAATGAGAATAGCAGCAATTTCACCATCAGGTGAACTCACAAAAAACTTAAAAAGAATCCTTGTAAGACAAAATGATTTCGAAATGGTTGGAGAAGAAGATGAGCCAGATGTGCTTTTTATCGACATATCGGAGCTAGAGACAGGGTTTGAAATGGCCGAAACATTCAAAGCCAGCCATGAATCGGAAATAATACTGGTTTCGGACAAAATCAGGGAGGAATATTTTCGAAGGGCAATGCAGGTCGGTGCTCGAGACCTTTTAATAAAACCTTTAAATTCTGAAGAAGTCTTAGAATCTCTTGCAAAAATTAATGACTTGAGGAAAAAAAATAAAAAGGGTGTTCAAGGAAACGACCGAGCCAGAATTATTACGGTTTTCAGCACTAAAGGCGGAGTGGGGAAAACCACAATAGCAACAAACACAGCTGTATGCCTTGAAAAAAATACCGGGAAGAAAGTGGCGGTTGTTGACCTTGACCTTGAGTTTGGCTGTATGGCTGCAATGTTTGGGTTGAGGCCGAATCCAAACATAGTAGATTTATGCAACACTGATGGTCCGTTGGATTCGGAACTTGTGGAAAAAATTCTTCAGCTCCCTGTTATGACAAAGGCGAAAGTTTTAGTTGCTCCACCTACTCCGGATTTAGCCGCAGTGGTTGAAGGGGACGGTCGAAAGGATAAAAACAGGAATTATGTTAGTGAGATAATTTCAATATTGGAAAAGAATTATGATTATATAATCATTGATACCGCTTCAAATTTTCGAGAAACAAATCTTACCGCTCTGGACCGGTCGGATAAAATACTCTTGGTT
>JARRCM010000021.1 GCA_029982205.1 Thermosediminibacterales bacterium | reverse complement strand
CCTGCCCTCAACAACTGTTGTTGTTAGGTTTGATAAGACTGGATAGCCAATATCATCATGTTTTTCGCGAAATGTTGCATTTATTATTGCAATTTAGTTATTAATTTTCTATAAAAGAACAAGGTGAAACAAAAGGGACGAAATAGTGACATTTGGCAATTGTTTATGTTATAATATTCAAAGATTATAACGATACTTGGTAAAGTTGAAAATCATATAAACATTTTAGATTATAAGAGTTGAATTGAGTATGAGTCAGGTCAGAATGAAGTGAATTCTGTTTTGGTCAGGCTTATGTCTGGCTTTTTTAATGTTTTAGGAGCAAGGGGGTCTGGAAGTGAAACAGTTGTTGATGGGAAATGAAGCTATAGCCCGGGGCGCAGTTGAAGCAGGGATTGATGTGGCCACTGCTTACCCCGGAACACCTTCATCAGAAGTATTTACGACACTTGTAAAAATGGCCCCGGAATACGGTTTCTATGCCGAATACTCTGTGAATGAAAAGGCAGCCCTGGAAGTTGCGGCAGGGGCCTCATACGCCGGTGCCAGGAGCATTGTCACCATGAAGCAGGTAGGTTTAAATGTTGCTGCAGACCCTTTGATGAGTCTGGCTTATATAGGAGTCAAAGGCGGATTGGTTCTGGTGGTTGCTGATGACCCGGGACCGCACAGTTCACAGACCGAACAGGATACGCGTAAATTCGGCCAGTTTGCCAAGCTGCCGGTTTTTAATCCTGCCACTCCTCAAGAAGCTAAAGATATGACCCTGGCGGCATTTGAAACCTCGGAAAAATTCGGCCTGCCGGTGATTTTGCGTCCCACCACCCGCACATGCCACGTGTGTCAGGATGTGGAGCTGGGGGAAGTGAAGAAATCCAAAAAGGCGATAAGGTTTGAGAAAGACCCCAAGTGGGTGATCATGCCTAAACTATCTTACATTAAGCACAAAGAGCTGAATATTAAATATTTAAAATCTGCAGAGATGTTTGAAACTTCACCTTTTAACGAAAGCATTATTAGAGGAAACAAGGGCATCATTACTACCGGAGTCAGCTACAATTACGTAATGGAAGCCCTGGAAATCCTGGGAGAAAATCTATCCGTGCTGAAGATTGGCACTTACCCTATACCGCAGAAAATGGCAACTAACTTCTTGAAGCAAATGGATACGGTGCTTGTGGTTGAAGAACAAGAACCCGTGCTGGAAGATGAAGTGATAAAACTGGCCTGGAAGAACGATTTGAGGGTAGATATAAGCGGCAAACATGACAGCAACGTTCCCCGTGAAGGAGAGCTTGATACGGATAGGGTTATTGCGATCATCCGCAAGTTTTTAGGGCTATCTGAGGAGACGGTATCACCCGTTTCACCACCTGAACTGCCTGTAAGGCCGCCCACCCTGTGTGCAGGATGCCCCCACCGGGCTTCGTTCTATGTGTTTAAAAAAGCAACGGGGAAAAAGAACGCCATTTTTACAGGGGATATCGGATGCTATACCCTGGGAAACGCTCCTCCCCTGGAAGCTCTGGATACGTGCCTTTGCATGGGGGCCGGAGTAACCCAGGCCCAGGGTTTGAAAAGGGCCGAGCCGCAGAAAAAACTGGTAGCCTTCATAGGAGATTCCACATTTTTTCATTCAGGGATAACAGGGCTAGTAAATGCGGTTTATAACCAGACCGATATAACCGTGGTGATTTTGGACAACCGCACCACGGCCATGACGGGTTTTCAGCCTCATCCGGGCCTGCCGCAGACGGCTATGGGAAACATTGAAAACCCTATAGATATTGAAGCTCTTGTTAAGGCCTGCGGAGTAAAGAATGTTTATAAAGCTGATCCATACAATCTGGAGCAGGCCCAAAAAATTGCCTCAAAAGCGCTTGAAGACAGCGGCCCTTCGGTGGTTATTATGGAGCGTGAATGTGTTCACCTGGTTCGGCCTTCAACCCGTTATGAAGTCGAAATGGATAAATGCAGCAACTGCGGGGTTTGCTATAAGACATTCGGCTGTCCGGCATTATTCATAGAAGATGACAGGGTAAAGATAGCGGACGATTGCAATGGGTGTTCCGTCTGCAGCCAGATTTGCCCTTCCGGTGCTATAAAGCCGGTTCAGCGTCCTTAACGGGCTGAAGAGTTCATGGACAAGGTTGTTAGGAGGTGGGACCATTAAACTCGATATAGTAATAAACGGTGTGGGAGGCCAGGGAGTGGTTTTGGCCTCACGGATAATAGCACAAACAGCCATGAAAAACGGCTGGCAGGTACGCACTTCAGAAACTCACGGGATGGCTCAAAGAGGAGGTTCGGTGACCAGTCACGTGCGGATCGGGGAAAACCTCTTTGGGGCTTTAATACCTAACGGGACTGCTGATATACTGCTGAGTTTTGAATTGGCTGAAACGGTAAGAGGACTGGAAAAACTAAAGGCCGGTGGGAAGATTATTGCAAGCTCTGCCAGGGTTGTTCCTGTTTTAGCCGCCATGGGAAAAACTAGATATTCAGACCAAGAAATTTTGCAATATTTAAAGAAACAGCCCTATGATTTAACACTTGTAGATGCTCACGATCTTGCTTTAAAAGCGGGTCATCACAAAGCGGCTAACATGGTGCTGTTAGGTGTCCTTGCAGCCCAAAAACTGCCATTTGCAGGAGACGAGCTGCTGAATACTGCATTGGAACTACTGCCGCCCAAACTACACGAAGTTAACGCCAAAGCGTTCTACCTTGGCAAACAAGCAGGGGAGGGATATTATGGGAATGCCGCTGCAACATCCTAGTCTGGAAGCTGTTTTCAGGCAGCAGGAATCCATGCTGCCCGGCCTTATTAAGAGGTTAATGAAAAAGTCTCCTTTTTACCGGCGCAAGTTAAAGGAAGCCGGCGTAGAACCGGAGGATATTACCACAATTGAGGACCTGGCCAGACTGCCGTTTACCACCAAAAGTGAATTAAGAGAGGAATATCCCCTGGGATTGATGGCGGTTGATGAAGAAGAGGTTATAAGAATTCATTCTTCTTCCGGAACTACCGGCAAACCTGTTATCGTACCGTATACAAAACGAGATGTGGAATGCTGGGCAGAAATGTTTGCGCGGTGTTATAAACTGGCAGGTGTAACTAAAAAAGATCGGGTACAGGTAACACCCGGTTACGGCCTCTGGACTGCCGGCATAGGGTTTCAGGCAGGAGTTGAATACCTGGGGGCAATGACAATCCCCACAGGCCCGGGCAACACAGAAAAACAGCTGGAAATGATGATAGACCTTAAGTCTACAGTACTTTGCGCCACTTCCTCTTATGCCCTTTTGCTGGCTGAAGAAATACACCGCCGCAACCTGAAAGATAAAATTCATTTAAGAATTGGCATTTTTGGTTCTGAACGCTGGGGCGAGAAAATGCGGCGCAAAATAGAGGATTACCTGGGCATCGAGAGTTTTGACATTTACGGCCTCACCGAAATTTATGGCCCGGGCATAGCTATCGATTGCCGAAAGCACCAAGGCCTGCATTTTTGGTCGGATCATCTGCTGTTTGAGATAATTGATCCTGCAACAGGCAAACAGCTGCCTGTCGGCCAGCAGGGTGAACTTGTGATTACTACACTTACCAAAGAAGGGATGCCTTTGCTGCGCTACCGGACTCATGATATTACCCGTATTATTCCTGAATTTTGCACATGCGGGAATCCTTATCCCATGATAGACAGGATACTGGGCCGTAGTGATGACATGATCAAGGTCAAGGGAGTAAACATTTATCCGGGCCAGATAGACCATATACTGCGTATTACCGAAGGATGCGGAAGCGAATACCAGATACATCTTTTCAGGGAACATGGAAAGGACAAAATCCTCATCAAAGCAGAGGGTGAAGAAGGAAGTGATTTAACGGCTGTAAAGAAACGGCTGCAGAAAAACATTAAAGCGAAGATTGGCATACATGCCGATATAGAGCTGCTGCCCATAGGCTCTCTGCCAAGGAGCGAAAAGAAAACAAAAAGAGTTTTCGACAATCGAGAAGTATGACAAACCCGGATATTAGTATCCGGGTTTAGTGTTTTAAATCGTATTTTATAAAGGAAAATTGCATAAAAAGGAGAATATAAACAGGGAGTAGGGTAGTTTTTTGATGTTTACAGTACAGGCAAAGGGAGGAAAAGAGTTTGCGTATTTCCCGAAAATTAAAAGCCGATATAGAACGGGGTTTTATAGTTGCATACTACAAATACATAAAGAAATGTTCTGTTAATATTGATGACGAGTATTTTACTAGAACACCTTTTGTAGCAGTAGCTTACAGTAAAGATACGGTTTACGGCATGGACTTTTCTACGTTATATCATTTCGATGAGCAGGCAAAACCAAAAACCCTTGTCAGGCGAGTAAAAAGAAGAGTAGAGGCGATTGAAAACTATTGTAAACTGATGGGTATTCAAAGGAAGACTCCGATAACTCCATTATATGAAATCTGGTGTTTTATACCTGCCAATATCAGGGTGACAGAAACAGTAGAATCGGCATTAAAGCAGGGTCTACCGGTAAAATTAGTTATGTATGATGAAGTGCTCGAACGGTTGCGTCAAACGGTATTAAGCCTTCCCGAAACTGATGAAGACGAAAACGCTTTTGTTCAAGCCGCAAAAATGATAAAAGAGGCATTTAAGCTGAAATAAAGGCTTTTCCTTTCAGAGACCGGTTATTATATTACCAGGAGGGGGTGAGGAATTTGAAAGAAATTCTAAACCAGATTCTAACCGAAATACAGGAAATGAAATCCGAACAGCAGGATATGAAGTCAGAAATTAACGACATCAAGTTAGAGATTGCCGGTATCAAATCAACCCTGCAGGAACACAGCCAGCTTCTACGTGCACTGGAACACAGGGCTGATATTACCGGCGCTGCGGTTACTCGTTTAGAGGAAAAAGCCAATTACCTGCAGGGCGATATAACTCACCTCAAGCGCGATGCAGACGACCTCAGAAGCGATGTAGTCGAACTTAAAAGCAATGTCGCACGCCTCGCAGACGAACAGACCAAAATATCTGAAAACCAGAAAGAAAATGCCAAAATTCTTAACACTGTTCTAGATAGTCAACACAGACAGGAGCGGGTTTTAGAGGTTCTTTCCCTGCGTTCTCTGGAAAATGAAGCACAGATCCGTGAACTCAGGCGGGCCAAATAAGAACATCCGAATGTCTTACGCAAGAAAATTTATTAACGACCTCCCTAAAATCATACCATAAAACGTATTTATTAGTAGACAGCACCAAAAAAGCATTTTTATAACAATGGGAGGAGGAATGAGCCGTTATGAAAAAGCTTAGAAAAATTTTTTGTCTAATTACTATTGTAGCCCTGATTTTAAGTTTTGCATCTGGGGGTTATGCCAAGCACAGTGATAATAAAAACTTTAAATTACCAAAAGGAATCGGTCTGAAGATTAAAAATGCAGTTGAGCCCAAGCAAAACTTAATGGTAGAAGAATTAGAGGAAGATGAAGAAATTGATGAAAAAGAGGAGATAGAAGAAGAAAAGGTAGCGGAAGATGAAAACATTGAAGAAGAAGATGAAGATATAATTGAAGAAGATGAAGATATCAATGAAGAAGAAACAGAAGAAGATGAAGATATTAATAAAGAAAAAGTTATGAATAAAATCCAGGAAAAGCTCATGAAGAAACTTATAAAAATGCAGCAAAAAGCAAATAAAGAACAGGAAAAAATGCAGGAGAAACTGTATAAATTTCAAGAAAGAATACAGGAACAGACACAAATTGCAAATGAGATTCAGGAAAGACTTCAGGAAAGGCTTGAAATACAGCAGAATATATTTGAAGCAATAGACAGCATTATTAATGAAAATATTGAAAAAGAGGATGCAGAAGAACTAATAGGCATGCTGGAAGATTATGTTAAAGCAAACCACAAGGCAAAGAAGGCTTACAAAGAACTTGGCAAGCTCTACAGGAAGATAGGAGAAAAAGAGATAAAGGTTTTCGTAAATGGCAGGATACTTGAACTTGACGCTCCGCCCGTAATCAAGGCCGGGAGAACTCTGGTACCCGTAAGAGCTATAACTGAAAGCCTGGGAGCCAAAGTAAGTTTTGATCCTGAGACCAACAAGGTTACTGTTACGAAAGATGATATAGAAGTAGTTTTAACTTTGGGTGAAACAGTAGCACTGGTAAACGGCGAACCCGTGGAAATAGATACAAGACCTGATATGAGAAGCAACAGGACTTTCGTACCTTTGAGATTTTTAAATGAAATTTTCGGCGCAAATGTTGAATATGATCCAGAAACACACATGGTAATTATTGATGAAGACAGTGAAAACCAGGAAGAAGAGGAAGCGACAGAGGAGACAACTGAAGAAACAATAGAGGAAACAGAAGAAGAAGCAGCAGAGACACCAGCAGAAGAAACCACTGAGGAAACAGCAGAGCAGGGTGCAGAAGAAACTACTGAGGAAACAATAGAACAAACGCCAGAACAAATAACTGAACAAACACCAGAAAGCAGCCTGACAACCACTGAATAAGCATCCTTGCTGTAAAAAGAGGTGCTGCTTATCAAAACAAGATTTATACACATTCATTATATAAACAGCAGGGTGATTATACCCTGCTAAATTTTTTGATTCTTCTCCATTTTAGTTGAAAAAATAATTTAGTAAAAAGAAGGGCATTCGTATACCTCAGCGTAATTAGTTCCCCATGACTTTTTCAAGGGGGAACTAACTACATTAACTACATAAAATAGGAATTCTAAAGGAGGAATAGTGAAAGGTAAAAGTAATGCATAAAAATATTGATGATGGTTTCCCATGTTTTCTAAGTAAAATTAAAGGCTCCATTGAAAAAATAAAAGAAGAGGGCTTTGAAGTTATACAATTAAAACGTAATGATGATAGAGAAATACAAAAAGGTTTCAATTATGGAAATTCAAATGAATTGAAAGAAGAAGCTACGGGCATCAAGTACTACAAAATATACCTGCTGCTGTTTATAGATACCTACCAACGTTACAAAAGAGTATTTTCTAACAATAAAACCCTCATGTAAAAGCTGGGTTATATAGATGACCTGAATAAATTTGTCTACCCAGTGGATATATTGATAAACGAACCGTACAATGCATGGATTACAGGAAGTATTTACAAGATGAAATCATGCTTCTGAGACCGAAAATACAATCTCAAATTATAAAAACTGGCTTAAAATTCAACAGCACTCATTAATAGATTTTTGATAATTTTTTCCTGATTAAAAGAAGGAATTTCCAAAAACATGTTGAATAAAAAAATGTTGAATAATAAAGCAACTGGAAGGAAGAAATAAATTCCATAAAAAAACTAATTTACAAGAAACATCTCATAATGTTTTAATCATACAGTTAAAACTAAAAGTGATTTTAAGTAAAATAATAAGGATTAAAATTTGATTGCCAGCTTTTAGCAGGCATTTTTAGTTTTTTTGTTGCTATGTATTTATTTTAGTCTATGACTATTTTTATGTAAAGAGGGCTGATTATGGGGAAAAAAACAAAAAAGAAAAATCAACAAAGAAATGAAAACACAGATTTGTTTGAGACAATTATATACATATTTTTCTGTGCAGTAATTTTTTTCGCCCCATTTTTCAGAGGGCTGTTTTTTGACAAAGAACTGTTGCCTACTCATATAATTTCTTTTTCATTATTTATTATCTGGATAATATCAAAAATGCTTGGCAAAAAAAAGATTTCGCTACAAACACCACTGGATTATGCAGCAGTGGGTCTGGTTATAATGTATTTTATCTCAATAATAGTTGCTGTAAACATACGCCTTGCCATTGGAGAAGCATTAAAATATTTCAATTATCTGGTTTTATTTCTATTTATTAGTCAAACGGTAACCAATAAAAGTAGAATAAAGTTTCTATTAAATATACTCATATTTAGCGGGTTCATAGTAGCCTTGATAGGAATCGGAGCAGCTGCCAGGACTTTTAAATATAATGGGGCTTTTGTTGAGGGTATGATAAATTCCACCATTCAGTATCACAATACCTTTGGTGCATACATGCTGGCAGTTTTGCTGTTAAGTTTAAGTCAGATGCACTTATCAGGCAAAAAATATGTAAAAACGATCTATTATCTTATAAACTTTATTCTCTTTTTTGGATTTGTTTATTCTTATTCTCGGGGAGCATGGCTTTTATTTCCCCTGACAATTATTATTTACCTATTATTAATTAATTCTAAATATCGAAGGGAGTTAATAAGTAATATACTTGGACTAATTACAGGTGTTGGTGTCATTCTTAAACCTTTTAGTAATACAATTTCATCGGAAACTCCTGCCAAATCGTGGCTTTGGATAATATTGGGTATTTTGGTTTGTATTGCCATTACGTATTTTTTAAATTTTGCCTTAGCAAGATTACAGAAGCAAAAGACAAATTACAAATTGATAGCCGGGATTACCATTCCCATAATTTTAGCTATTAGTCTGATCTTCAAAAACAAACTTCTGAGTGCTATTCCACCAGACTTGTTGCAGAGATTAAAAAGCATTAGTTTAACAACCCGTACTGCCATGGAAAGATTTGTATTTTATAAAGATGCTTTAAAAATAATAAAAGACCATCCGGTTTTGGGTGTCGGTGGAGGCGGATGGAGTTCCCTCTATTTTATGTACCAATCGTTCTCATACTATACCACACAGGCTCATAACTACTTCATACAGCTATGGATTGAGGTAGGAACAATCGGTTTCGTGATTTTGTTGGTTCTGGTTGTAAGTTATTTATATATCTCTTATATTTTATTTAATAAATACAAAAAGAATGAATTTAGAACAATAATAACTGGAGCCTTTACAGCATCCTTTGCCCTACTTGCTCATAGTGTGATAGATTTTGATTTAACCCTTGCTGCCATTTCCTTTGTTTTATGGTCTTTGTTTGGTCTTATCAATGGCCTCTATAAACAGAATCCTGAAGAAAAAGGCATTAAATTAAAAATTTTTCCTATTAATAACACGCTTGCCATCGCAGTATCTATATGTGTTTTAATACTAACCATCTCTCTTTATACTGGTTTCATATACGGTCAGAAGGGCGTAAAATCATTTAAAGAAAGAGAATTTAATGAAGCCAGCATATACTTTGAAAAAGCATCGAAGTTTGATCCTTTTACGGCTTCCTACAAAATTGACCTTGCAAAAATATTGCATTTTTTGGGAAGTCAACAAAAATCCCAGAAACTAATTAAACGCTCATTACAACTGGCGGAAAAAGCCGTTGAACTTGATCAATACAATTCAAAACTAAATGCTGCAACAGCCAGCCTTTTTCTAAAATCTGGTGTTATTGAGAAAGGTCTGGTTTACATAGAAAAATCAGTTGAAGCTCAACCTCTGAATCCTCAAAACTATGAAAACAAGGCAGAGGCCTATTTTCAAGTAGGCCTGTATTATTTGAAAAAAGGCAAAACGGAAAAAGCGGAGAAGTACTTTAAAGAAGTAGCCGATATCCAAAAAGATGTAGAAGAATTGAATAGACAAAAAATGAAACCCATAGAACTTACACAAAAAACAAAGGAAAGAATTAAAAAAGCAATAGAACTCTACGAAACTCTGAACAAGAGTTGAATGTAAATAATAGGAAGGTGATATGATGTTAACAGCAGTTATAATGGCGGGAGGCAAAGGAGAAAGATTCTGGCCGAAAAGCAGAACAAAACTGCCTAAACAGTTGTTAAAACTCTTCGGAAACGAGACAATGATACAGCAGACTGTTAACCGCCTAACCCGCATCCTGGACTATGAAGACATATACATTGTGACCAACAAGGATTATGCAGAAGCAATTGCACAACAATTACCCCTTCTTCCCGAGGAAAACATTATAGTTGAACCCATGGGGAAAAACACGGCACCATGTATAGGTCTGGCAGCTTTACATATAGAAAGAAAAGATCCCGAGGCAGTTATGATAGTTCTGCCTTCAGACCATTTGATAAAAGAGGAGGAAAAGTTCCTAAAAACTATTAAAGCTGCTGCACATATAGCAAAGGAAGGAGAGAACCTGGTAACTCTCGGTATAAATCCAACCCGCCCCGAAACGGGTTATGGATACATCCAGGCAGGAAAAAAAATAAAAGAAATTGAAGGTAACCAGGTTTTTAAAGTGCAGAGGTTTGTTGAAAAACCGAACCTTCAAACAGCTAAAAAATACATAAATAGCGGCGATTATCTGTGGAACAGCGGGATGTTCATCTGGAAGGTTTCAACGATTTTACAGGAAATAAAAAAACACATGCCTGAATTGTACAGCGGCCTGGTTAACCTAAAAAGAGCCCTTGGAACAGAGGAAGAAGATGAAGTACTTGAGGTAGAATACTCTAAATTTAATAGCATATCCATTGACTATGGTATTATGGAAAAAGCGGATTCAATTTTTGTAATACCAGGTGATTTTGGATGGGATGATGTGGGAAGCTGGACATCTCTAGAAAGGATTTATGAAAAGGATAAGAACGGCAATATAATGAAAGGAAATATTGTAAGCCTTGATACAGAAAAGTGTATAATTGAGGCAAACGGTAAACTGATAGCCACCCTGGGAGTCAAGAACCTGATTGTAGTGGACACAGAAGATGCCACACTTATATGTAGCAAAGACAAAGCTCAGGAGATTAAAAGACTATTGCAGGAAGTTAAGAGAAATAAACTTGAAACCTACCTATAGTACAATACCTATAGTACAAATAATACAAAAAATAAAAGGATTGGAGAGATAGAAATGACAAAAAAAGCTCTTATTACCGGAATAACCGGTCAGGATGGATCCTATTTAGCTGAATTATTACTGGAAAAAGGCTATAAGGTGTATGGTCTAATAAGACGTAAAAGCAAAGTGGATTTTGGCAATGTTGAACACCTTAAAAATGATATAGAATTCATACATGGGGATTTGACTGATCCTATATCATTAATAAATGCCATGAAAATATCTAGAGCAGATGAGGTTTACAACCTGGCAGCTCAATCCTTCGTTGCAACATCCTGGGAACAGCCCATAGCAACAGCTCAGATAGATGCTCTGGGCGTAACAAACATTCTGGAGGCAATACGCACTGTAAAACCGGAAGCCAGGTTCTATCAAGCATCAACCAGTGAAATGTTCGGGCTTGTTCAGGAAATGCCTCAAAATGAAAATACACCCTTTTACCCCAGAAGTCCTTATGGAGTTGCTAAGCTCTATGGCCACTGGATAACTAAAAACTATAGAGAAAGCTACAACATGTTTGCATGTTCAGGTATACTCTTTAACCATGAATCAGAAAGAAGGGGCAAGGAGTTTGTCACCAGAAAAATTACCGATGCTGTAGCCAGAATAAAGCTGGGTTTACAGAACAGGCTGGAACTTGGAAACCTTGAAGCCAAAAGAGACTGGGGTCATGCGAAGGATTATGTAAAAGCCATGTGGCTTATGCTGCAGCAGGATACTCCTGATGATTATGTGGTTGCTTCAGGTGAGACTCACAAGGTAAGGGAGTTTGTTGAACTGGCTTTCAAACACGTTGATATAGAGATAGAGTGGGATGGAGAAGGGGTTGAAGAAAAGGGTATAGATAAAAAGACCGGGAAAGTTCTTGTTTCAGTAAACCCCAAATTTTTTAGACCGGCAGAAGTTGAAGTGCTATTGGGAGATCCATCTAAGGCAAAAGAAAAACTGGGGTGGAGACAGGAAATAACTTTCGAGGAACTGGTAAAACGAATGGTGGAAGCAGATTTGAAACAAGTGAAAGCAGAAATACGATAACTTTAGAGGTGATTCTATTTTGAGAACTTTAATTACAGGAGTAAGCGGATTCGTAGGAGAATACCTGGCAGAATATCTCCTTACGAAGAATGTAGAAGTCCACGGAACCGTTAAAGATAAAAATATAAGCAGCTATAATAACATAAAAACCCACAAAATGGATATTACAAACCGACAGCAGGTAGCAGAAGTGATAACTGAAGTCAAACCTGACTGTATATTTCACCTGATAGCCCAGAGTTCTGCCGCATACTCATGGAAACATCCACAGCTTACTATAAATGTAAACACTATTGGAACAATAAACCTGTTGGAAAGCATCAGAGAAACAGGGTTAAACCCCAGACTTTTATTGGTAGGATCAAGCGAAGAATACGGTTTTGTTAAACCAGAAGATATTCCAATTAAAGAAGAACAGGAACTAAGACCGGGAAACCCCTATGCCGTCAGCAAGATAGCCCAGAACATGATGGGCAAGGTCTATCAAAGGGCGTACGATATGGACATTATAATGATTAGAGCCTTTAACCATATCGGTCCCAAACAAAGCCCTACCTTTGTGGTTTCAGATTTTGCTAAAAGGATAGCAGAAATAGAAAAGGGAAAAAGAGAACCAGTTTTGATGGTAGGAAATCTTGAAGCAGAAAGGGATTTTACAGATGTAAGGGATATTGTAAGGGCATACTATGAACTCTTTAAAAAAGGTGAAAAAGGAGAAATATACAACGTAGGATCCGGAAAGAGCTACAGAATTCAATACATTCTCGATATATTACTTTCCCTATCCACTGTGGATATAGAGATAAAAACAGATCCCAACAGACTCAGACCTTCAGATGTACCCATTCTAAGATGTGATAATACAAAACTGGTAAACCTCACAGCCTGGAAACCCAGATATACTATTGAACAGACACTGAGGGATGTGTTAAACTACTGGAGAGAAACGGTATAAAAGAGGGATAAGAATGATTGAAGATATAAAAGAACTTTATCAGTATAGAGAAATGCTAAAAAACCTTGTAAAAAAGGACTTAAGGACAAGATATAAAGGATCGGTGTTGGGGTTTTTATGGACCTTTGTTAACCCTTTGCTTCAGTTGGTGGTATTTACCATAGTTTTTTCAACGGTAATGAGAATCAACATAGATAAATTCTACATGTTTTTATTTGTTGCACTGCTTCCATGGATTTTCTTTTCAACATCTGTTCAGGTGAGTGCAGGAACCATAATTGCAAATAAGGATCTGGTAAAAAAAATTTATTTCCCCAAAGCAGTACTGCCGTTATCCGTAGTTACTTCGGGTTTAATGAATTTATTGTTTAGTTTTGTTATAGTGTTTATTGTCCTAATTATTTCAAAAATAGGGATAACAATAAACATTATATACTTACCTCTAGTTATTTTTGTAGAATATCTCATAACTCTTGGTATCTCACTGCTTGTATCATCTTTGAATGTTTATTTTAGAGACCTTGAACACATACTGGGAGTTTTACTGATGGGCTGGTTTTATTTTACACCCATAATTTACCCTGTAGAGATGATTCCTAAAAGCTATTTGAAATTGTTCTTTCTTAATCCCATAACACCCATAATTATATCCTTTAGAGATATTCTGTACTATGGAAAAGCTCCTGATTTTGTAATGTTGGGCTTAACGCTGTTAATAGGACTGTTCACAGTTATATTTGGCTATAACGTGTTCAAAATACTTCAGAAAAACTTTGCGGAGGAAATATAGACATGAATGTGATAGAAGTTAAAGATGTGTGGAAGAAGTACCGAATCTATCATGATAAGGGAAGTACATTAAAAGAAAAATTGTTATTTAGAAACAGAAACAAATATGAGGAAAGATGGGTTCTAAAGGGGATAAATCTAAACATACAAAAAGGCCAGACAGTTGGCTTGATAGGGGAAAATGGTTCAGGCAAAAGCACATTGCTTAAATTGATATCCAGGATAATATATCCCAACAGGGGAGAAATAAAGGTAAGGGGTAAGGTTTCAAGTCTCCTTGAACTGGGCGCAGGATTCCATCCCGACATGACAGGCCGAGAAAACATCTATACCAATGCATCCATCTTTGGCCTTACCAGGAAGGAAATTGATAATAAATTGGATGATATAATAGCTTTTTCAGAGCTTGAAGATTACATAGATAACCCAGTTAGAATATACTCTTCGGGTATGTATATGAGACTTGCTTTTTCAGTGGCAATTAATGTTGATGCAGATATTCTTCTAATAGATGAAATACTTGCAGTAGGTGATGTTTCTTTTCAAAAAAAATGTTTTAATAAAATAAAAGAATTGAAAAATAGAGGAACTACAATTGTTATAGTATCCCACAATACCGGAAGTTTAGAGAAAATATGTAACAAAATTGTGTGGTTGAATAAAGGTGTTATTCAGTTAAAGGGTGAACCACCAAAAATAATAGATAATTATCTACAGTATATGAAGACAAAAGAAGAAAACAGAATTGAGGAACGCCATAAACAAACAGAAAATAAAAAACAAACAGAGAAGGAAAATAACTCGATTGGTACTTCTACAAAACGTTGGGGAAGCCAAGAAGTTGAAATTTATAATGTTAAAATGCTGGATTTGAATGGTAATGAAAAACATTGTTTTTCCTGTGGGGACAGGGTAACGATACAAATTTATTATAAAAAGCATAAAGATGTAGAAAATTATGTTTTTGGCGTCGGAATTTTTAACCATGAGGGTATTTCGTGTTATGGTACAAACACACACATAGATGGGATGAAAATTAACAATGTAAAACATCGGGGAGTAGTAGAATTTAAAATAAAATCCCTTTTATTACTACCGGGGAAATATCTATTGGATGTTGCTGTACATGCAGAAGATGGGAGGGCGTACGACTACCAGCGTCAGAGATATGAATTTGAAGTTGTATCGGTTTTAAAAGATGTAGGAATATGTAGACTGGAGCATGAGTGGCAAATTAATTAAAGAGGTGAAAAACATGCCAGAAAAAAATATGCCTGAAAGCATTTTTGAAATTAATGATGAAGAAATTAATGTAGAACAAATCATGGAACAAATACGGCAAAATATAAAAAAAAGAAAAATAAAAGAGGTTGATTTGCCTGATTTGGAATCCCTCGCATTAGAAGATAATGATTACAATGCAAGTTTCAATAGAACCGAATTTGAAGAAAATGTAAAATACAATAATATAGCGTGGAATATACAAACCGAATATCAAATAACTTCACACAGGAAAATTATTGGGAGACTCATTGTTTTTGCAAAGAAAATTTTACGCAAGCTCTTGCGGTGGTACATTAATCCTCCTTTTTATAGACAGAGGGAATTTAATGCAAGTGTGACAAGGAGTTTAAATCAAATAAAAGCTTTCATAGATGATAATCTAACAATGTACAATCAATTAAATGAAAAAATATTGCTTTTAAAAGAATATGTAGATAAATCAGCAAATTATAATCGTTTAAAAAAATTGGAAAGTTTTGTTTCTGAAACAGAAAACGAGATAAATAATGTTAAAGAAAGAATGAAATTAATAGAGCAAAGCCAAAAAACAAACAGTTTCATAAAGCATAGATTGGAAGAATTGGAAGAGAAAATAACTTTATTTAAAGAGAAGACCGTAACTAAAAAAGAATTAGAGGAAGAGTTGAAACAACTGAAATTATACATAGGGTATGTAGAAGAAGAACTGGAAAAAGCAAAACGAGATTATCAAATCTCTTTGGAAAATTTAGAAGGCGATTTGTTAAGCTGTAAAAAATTAGTGGAAAATGTTGAAGATTTAAAGGGCAGAGTTTATAGGGTTGAGGAAAATGTTAGAAGCCTAAATAATTTTTATCAAAAAAAGATAAATACAGATTTGGTAGTTGGAGAAAGGTTGAGAAGGATAGAAAGAACTCTTAAAAACCAAAGAAAGATGAATAACGAATTAACAAAATCTATGCCTTCAAAATCTGAGCAAGATGATCGAAAGATAGATATCGACTATTTCATGTTTGAACAAATTTATAGAGGTAGCAGGGAAGAAATAAAGAAGAAACAATCAAGGTATTTAAAATATTTTGAGGATAAGGAAAATATATTGGATATCGGATGCGGTAGGGGAGAGTTTGTTGAACTGCTTATGGAACAGGGGAAAACAGGAGTAAAAGGAATTGATATCAATGAGGATATGGTTTTATATTGTCAGGAAAATGGTCTACCTGTTGAATTAGCAGAAGGGCTGGAGTATCTTAAAAATGTCAACAAGGCAGAGTTTGATGGGATTTTTGCAGCTCAGGTTATAGAACATTTGGAACCACATGAAATAGTTCAATTAATTAGACTTTCATACGAAAGATTGAAAAAAAACGGAGTTTTAATTATTGAGACAATTAATCCCCAATGTTTATCTGCAGTGGTAGATGGTTTTTATATCGATTTAACTCATAAAACACCAATTCATCCCTTAACACTGAAATTTATTTTGGAAACAGAAGGATTTAGAAATATAGAAGTGAGTTATTTCTCTAATATGAAAGAAAAGTTTCCTGCTATTCGAAGCTCCAGTATTGATAATTTAGAAGAGGTAAATGAAGCGATAAACAGATTAAACAATTTATTATTTGGACAAAGAGAGTATGCAATAATTGCAACCAAATAAGGATGTGATAATTTGAAAAAAATTGCCTTTGTAATTCCATGGTTCGGGGAAAAAATTCCAGGTGGTGCGGAAGCAGCATGTCGAAATATATCTAAACACTTAAAACAAAAAGGATTAGATGTAGAGATTCTTACTACTTGTGTTAAAGAGTTTGCAAGTGACTGGAACGTGAATTATTATAGTGAAGGTTTAGATAGAATTAATAATGTTCCTGTGAGAAGATTTAAAATTAGATTCAGGAACACTCATGCCTTTGATCAAATTAACTACAAACTTATAAACAAAATTAAAATAACAAGAGAAGAAGAAAAAATATTTTTTAAAGAAATGATAAACAGTCCTGCACTTTATAATTATATAAGAAAAAACAAAGAAAAATATCATTGTTTTATATTTACACCATACATGTTCGGTACTACCTACTATGGTATAAAGGAATGTCCGGAAAAAAGTGTTCTTATACCTTGCTTACATGATGAAAGTTATGCTTATCTGGAGTCAGTTAAAGAGATATTTGAACTTTCAAGAGGAATTATATTCTTATCAAATCCCGAGAAGGAGCTTGCAGAAAAACTTTATAACATAGATCCAATAAAAAAAGAAGTGATAGGAACAGGTATTGATGTTCCTTTAAACTATGATAGTGAACGATTTATTAAAAAATATAATTTAAAGAATCCATTTATTCTCTATGCTGGTAGAAAAGATAAGGGTAAAAATGTCGATTTGTTACTAAATTATTTCAAAAAATTTAAATTAAGAAATCCAGAGTATATTCTTGATTTGGTTTTAATAGGCGGAGGGCATATAGATATACCTGTAGAAATAAAAGAACACGTTTTTGACCTTGGGTTTGTTCCTTTACAGGATAAGTATGATGCTTTTTCAGCTGCGGCTTTGTTATGTCAACCATCGACTCATGAAAGTTTTTCTATTGTAATAATGGAAAGCTGGATTTGTGAAACACCTGTGCTGGTTAACGCCAAGTGTGAAGTTACAAAAAGTTTCTGTAGACAATCCAATGGGGGACTTTATTTCAATGACTTTTATGAATTTGAAGAATGTATAAGATTCATTTTAGATAACAAAAAGATTGCTATGAAGTTAGGAAAACAGGGTAAAAACTTTGTAAATAAAAACTTTACATGGGATGTGGTTAGTGAAAAATATATCAAATTTATACAAAACTTATATGATTAATGGAGGAATTAAAGTGCAATGTATTGATCAGATATTACCCACTATAACTTATGGTGATGCTGTAAGCAATGATACAATAGCTATAATGAAGATATTAAGAGAAATGGGGTTTGAATCAGATATATATGCAGAAAATATCGGCACTAAAGTCAAAAAAATAGCCAGGCATATAAGTGAGTTCAAAATAAAAAGTAGCAACCATGTAATTATATACCATATGTCTACAGGCACCAAATTATCTTTTATGATGAGAGACCTTAAAAATATAAAAAAAGTAATGATGTATCATAATATAACACCGGCTAAATATTTTAAATTTTACAATAGTCAAATTTATCAACTTGTTAAACAGGGGCGAGAGCAGTTAAAAATGTTGAGTAACAGCTTTGATTATGCAATTGCTGATTCCGAATATAATAGGAAAGAGTTAATAAAATACGGCTATAAAAATACTCATGTTGTGCCCATATTAATTCCTTTTGATGACTATAAAAAAGAAGCAGATGACTATACAATGGAGAGATATAATGACGAAAAAACAAATATTATTTTTGTTGGCAGAATATCTCCCAATAAAAAGCAGGAGGATGTAATTAAAAGTTTTTATTACTATAAGAAATATATAAATAGTAATAGCAGATTATTCCTAATTGGTTCTTATGAGGGAATGGAAACTTACTATAACTTATTAAAAAAATTGGTGTCGAAACTGGGTTTAAAAGATGTGTATTTTACAGGTCACATATCATTTAGTAAATTACTGGCCTATTACAAAATAGCTGATGTATTTTTATGTATGAGCGAGCATGAAGGTTTTTGTGTCCCATTAATCGAAAGCATGTTTTTTAAAGTACCAATAATTGCATATAAATCATCAGCTATTCCATATACTTTAGGAGATGCCGGTATCATGGTAAATAAAAAAGACTATTATTTAATAGCTGAAATGATTGAACAGGTTGTTAGAGATGAAAAGTTTAGAAGCCAAATAATAAAAAAACAAAATGAAAGGTTAAAAGATTTTTCGTATGAAAATGTTAAAAAAATTTTCTGCAACAAAATTAAGCAGATTATAGGGTGATTATATGACAAAAAAAAAGATAGGTATGGTGGTTCAAAGATATGGTCTGGAAGTAAATGGCGGCTCAGAACTACATGCAAGACAGTTAGCGGAATTACTTTCTAAAACTTACGATGTTGAGGTTTTAACAACATGTGCTATAGATTATATAACCTGGCAAAATGAATATCCGGCAGGGTTAACAGAAATTAATGGAGTTTCTGTAAGACGTTTTCCGGTTAAAGAACCAAGGAAGATTGAAAAATTCAATCAATTATCACAAAAAATCTTTTCTGATAAAAATCACTCCTATTTTGATGAACTGGAGTGGATGAAACAGCAGGGGCCTCTTGCCCTTGGCTTGCTTAATTATTTAAGAAAAAACAAATCTAAATATGATGTAATCATTTTTATGACATATCTATATTTTACAACATATTTTGGCTTACATATAGCCCCGGAGAAAAGTATTTTAGTACCTACTGCACATGATGAACCACCTATATATTTAAGCATTTATTATTCATTATTTCATCTCCCCAGGGCAATCATGTATAACACTATAGAAGAAAGAGAATTTATTCATGGTAAATTTAAAAATGATTACATTCCTTCCCAAATAGCAGGTGTAGGAGTCGAGGTTCCTAATAAAATAAATGCTGAAGAGTTTAGGAACAAATATGATATAGGAACAAATATGATAATAGGAGATAAATTTATATTATATATTGGCAGAGTAGATCCTTCAAAAGGTTGTGATGAGCTTTTCAACTATTTTATTAAATATAAGGAAAGGAATAAAAATGACATAAAATTGGTTCTTATGGGAAAACCTGTTATGCAAATTCCAAAACATCCTGATATTATTCCTTTGGGGTTTGTGTCTGATCAGGATAAATTTAACGGAATTTCAGCGGCAGAATTGGTTGTTATGCCTTCACACTTTGAAAGCTTATCTATGGTTGTTCTTGAAAGTATGAAATTGGGGAAACCAGTTTTGGTAAATGGACAGTGTAAGGTATTAAAAGGTCACTGCATAAGAAGTAATGCTGGCTTGTATTATACAAATTTTGATGAATTTGAGGAATGTTTAAATGTAATATTAAGTAAAAAATATGTTGTAAAAAGAATGGGGATTAATGGTAAAAAATATGTTTCAAAAAATTATAATTGGTTTATTATAGAACAAAAATTTATTAAAATTATTGATGAAATTTAATTTAAATAATTTTTTGCACATATAATTTTACAAAATTAGTTTTCAAGGGGAGGAAAATTTATAGAATGAAAATTTTATTTATGTTCATTTATTTAACTTTTGCATTCTTGTTAATTGGATTTGCTATTGCAAATATATTAAAAAAACACATTAAAGTAACATTTTATGAGAAGTATGCTATAGGCTTAAATGTAGTTTTAATTACTAGTTTAATTTTATTTCATTTGGGAACATTCAATTATTTTAATTTTATTTTTCATTTAATTATATTAATAAGTATTTTAATAAATATCTTTTATATTAATGTTTCCAATTTAATTAAACGGCAAGGTAATATAAATATTTTAATCTTAATTTTGTTTATATTTACAATTTCATTTTACAGTTATATTCCAGTATCTAATTTTATTTTTTACATTGGTGATGCGGGCCACTATGTAAATTCAGCTAATAAAATGGTTTTAACAGGAAGGGGTTTGGGTGGTTTTTTTCCTTTAAATCAGAGTTGGTTAGGAGTCTTCAGTGCTATATTTGGGAGAGAGTATACTTCATATGGAGCTTTATATATTTCTACTATTATACCAATTTCGTTTTTTTATCTTATAAAACAAATTTATCATGATACAAAAGTTGCTTTGTTTAGTTTTGTATTAATAGGATTTAATATATTGAGCATATGGTTTGCAAGGTTACCATTTTCTGAGAATTTAATGTTATATTTAAATATAAACATATTGTTGTTTTACATAAAATTTTTTAAAGAAAAAAATAGTAGGTTAAAATTATATTATTTAATATTAACTGGTTGCTTTTTTACTTTAGCCTGTTTAACACGTGTAACAGGTTTAATTTGGATGATGGCATTATCATGTAATTATTATTATAATCTTTTATTTGTTAAAAAAGATGAAAAGTATCAATTTATTTTAATAGTAATTGCTTTTTTAGGGTATATTTATTCAGTTTATTTTGCTCTAAATTTTGGAGCTAATTATTATATTAATTGGCAATTAAAAGGATATATTCCTTTCATAAATAGTAAAGAAAAAGTGTATTTTTTACATTTGATTTGGGCATTAATTTTACTTTTACCTTTTTTCGTTGTTCGAAATAAAAAATTTAAAAAGTTTAAGTTATTATATATCTACATTAAACGAAGACATTTTGTAGCAACAATTTCTATGTATTTAATTTTTACGCTTTTGATAAGTGTTATTATTAAAGATCTAAATAATATTTCCTTTGTAAATCTTATTTATAATCTAAAAAATTTGATTGTACAAGATATTTATTATTTAAAATCGTTTTTTAGTTATGGTTCTTTATTAATTTTTCCTTTGGGATTTATAATTTTTTCTAAGAAGTATAATCCATTTAAAAAAAATTCATTATCTTTACTTTGGTTATTTTCAATATTCTTTGTAATTTTGTACTATATAAGAGTTGTATATACAAGAAATCATGATTTATATTTATATTGGTTTAGGTACTTTTATAGTGAAGTATTTTTGATTTATGCTATAATGATTTCTTCTTCTTTTATTATTTATAAAAAAAATATTTACTATAAGTTCATTTTAATTGTATTTTTTGTAGTATATTTAACCACTTCTTCCTTCTGGATACAAATCAATTATAATGTTAACTATCTTAATAATGCATTTGAAGTCATTGAAAATATTAATAAATCTATTTATGAGAAAGATTCTGTAATTTTTTTAGAATCTCGATACTACAGAAAATGGTTATTTCCAAATTTTAGACATTGCATACTTTATCCATTAAAGTTTAGTTATAATTTAAATATTGAAGATAATGACGTCTATAATTCGGCTTTTAGTGAAGATAGTTCAATAAACAAAAGTAAAATATTGCATTTTCTACAAAAAGGTAAAACTGTATATATTTTAATTATTAGTGATTCTGATAAAGATTATTATAATGAAATAGAGCAAAAGTTTATGAATTCAGGAATTAACTTAAAACATATAGAATCTTTTAATTCAGTTATTACAATAAAAAAACATTATTGGAGAAACATTTTTCATAAAAAAATGGAATTGTATCCGATATACGTATCAATTTATAAATTAAAAAAGCTTGTTATTCTACCAGAAAAGTATTCTTTTAAAAAGGGTTTTTATAAGGATAATAATTGGACTAATGGAAATGGAATTATAAATAATATTAATTTACCTCTTCATTCAAAAAATAAATATATTATTGTAAATACTTATGGATTAAATCCTTTTAAAAATAATTTAGAAAAATTAAATTTAAGTATCTATGTTAATGGTAAAAAGTTAAAATATGTAAAAAAAGTTAAGGATTCATATTATTTCAAAATAAACAATAATGATATTAAAGAAATTAAAAAAATTAATATAATATCTTCTACGTTTGTTCCTAAGGAATTAGGGATAAACAACGATACTCGAAAATTGGGAATTGATGTACATTCTATTACTATAGAATAATATGGAGAAAATATGGAGGAAAATTACATGAATTTAAAAGAAATTGTTTTATTGGGCCTGTTTACCCTTATAAAGGTGGTATATCACACTATACAAGTTTATTATATAAAGCCTTAAGTAAAAAATATAATGTTAAAAATGGATGCCCCATAATTCGTAGAATTTGAGGTGGCGACTCCTGACCCTGTTATAGTATGATAGGGTTGGGAAAACAAAATACAAAAGGAGGAGTCGCCAATGGCGTTATACCATGAACAGGATGTGAGTAAAGAGAGTAAGATCAAAAACTTATCAGTATTGATTTGAGTGAAATTCACCTATCCAAACAGGTAGTAGAATTCCTTCAAGACCTTGTTGTGTCTACCAGGGAAGGTCTATTAGTTCTCTCTGTTAGTGTAGGATTAAAAGTTTTTCAGGCTTTAATGGAAGAAGAGGTTACTGAGCTTGTAGGTCCTAAAGGCAAACATAATCCCGAACGTAAAGCGTTACGCCATGGCTGTGAAAGAAGTTCAGTAATGCTTGGTGGTCACAAAATACAGGTAAATAGGCTCTTGGCTAGAACTCTTGATGGCTATGAACTATAGCTCCAAAGCTACATTCTATTCTAAAAGGAAGTTCCCCTTACCCCAATAGCCCTGGAACGCGTGTTGCCTGGATTATCCAGCCGAAACTATAGTTATGGGCTTGAGTTTTGCGGTAAGGAACTGGAGAGTAAATCAATATCCAGGAGTACTATAAGCTGCCGGTTTGTCGAGTGCACCCGTACAGCTTTAGCTAAACTTCTTAATAGACCTCTGGATAATCTTGATATTTTGGTATTATTTATTAATGGAATGGTAGTGGCTGAAATACGGTAACTGCAGCCCCTGGAGTTGATGCTGAAGGATACAAGCACATCTTAGGCTTAGCCGAAGGTGCTACTGAAAATGCTACTGTCTGCCGAGAACTTTTATCAAGCTTGGTAGAACGAGGCCTTAATACCGATACAGGCCTGTTAGTAATAATAGATGGTTCCAAAGCATTACACCGTGCAGTGGAAGATGTTTTTGGAAATAAGGCATTAATCCAGCGCTGCCGTGTGCATAAAAAAAATGTCCTTGACCATCTATCCCAAAAAGAGCAGAGCAGGGTATCCATGGAACTTGATAAAGCCTGGCGGGAACGGGATGTTCAGCTTGCTCAGAAAAAAACTGGAGAATCTGGCCCAAAGTCTTGAAAAAAACCATCCTGGTGCTGCAGCGAGTTTACGAGAAGGTTTAATTGAGACTCTGGCAAAGTAATGATAAAAGAGTTTTAGAAGCCTTAAATAAAATTCCTAACTTTACTTTATAAAATATTTTTGTCATCCAGATGGTACTATTGGAGGAGAGTATGGTTCTAGAAATATAATATATTTTCTACCTAATGGTTTAGAGGTATTAGCTAACTTAGAAAATGAAAGCGCAATTCTTATTAGAAACCATATTTATAAAAACGTGAATAAAGGTGATTATTTTCAAAACTCAGTAGATGACAGATATTTTACACATTATGTACTACATTCATTTTTAAGAGCCTTATCTAAATATAAAGGTGATTATAAATTACATGAAAATACTCTATTACCATGCAGAATAAGTCATAGTGAATATTTCGATAATTCAAAATTACTTGCTTATAAAAATGATAAATATTATACAGTTATAGGTCTTAATAAAGGTGGCATAATAAAAGTCTTCAATGATAAAAAAGAAATATTTACAGACTTTTATAGAATCTTTTCATAGGATATTACAAGAAGAAGATTATTTTGACTTATTTGCAATAATAAAAAGGAGATATAAATATGACTAAGAAGCAAATTTCAAAGTTTATATTTTATTCACTAGGGATTTTAATTATTGTATTTTTAGGGAAAAATTTAGCAGACAATTGGAGAGAAATTAAAGAATTTAGTTTGAATGTAAATATAAAATTATTATGCAGTTCTTTAATTATTTATATAATTTATCTTTTTTGTATGGCTATTGGATGGAACTTAATTCTATTTAGCATGAAAATAAAGATGCCATTAAATAAGGCTATTATAATTTTTTATTTATCTCAATTAGCAAGATATCTTCCGGGCGGAGTTATGAACTTATTTGGTAGAGTATATCTAGCACAAAAAGTAGGTATTGCTAAGACTGTTACTGTGTCAAGTTTAATACTGGAAATGTTTTATAATGTGTCATCAGGATTTATTTTAGCTATTATTTTTCTAAAAGATTTGTATAATCAAAACATTTTATTGTCTATAATTGGTTTTGTGATTATTCTTATTTTTATTCTTTTCTTAGATTTAAGAGTACCTAACTTTTTATTGAATTTACTTTCTAAAAAGTTAGGAAATGGCTATGAAATAAATTTAAAAAGAAAAGATGCAATTGGCATATTGTTATTTTATACATTATCTTGGATTATATTTGGTATTGCTTTTGTATTATTCTGTAATAGTTTAGGCGTTTATGGAAATATGAAAATACTAATTAGTATATTTCCTTCTTCATGGATTGTAGGTTTTTTAAGTCCCATTCCAGGTGGATTAGGTATTAGAGAAGGTGTTTTGAAATATTTTCTCTCTTTTTATTATAATTTTCCTATTCCTATTATAATATCTTTAGCGTCTAGAATATGGCTTGTTGTAGGAGAAATGGTGGCAGGAGGTTTTGTACTACTTATGACAAGTATTGAAAGAAACATATCTAAAAAAGCTATAAAATTGAGGGGGTAATGAGGTGAGAGTATTATTTATAACAAGGAAGTATCCACCTCAGATAGGGGGGATGGAGAATCTAAGTTACAATATTACAAGAGGAATAAAGTGCAATAAAAAAATAGTTGCATTAACTAAAAGACAAATTCACTTGTTGTGGTTTATTCCATATTGTTTGTTATATACCTTATTAACTCTCAGAAAGTGGGATATAATTCATTTAGGAGACCCTGTATTATCTATTGTTGGATATTTTGCTAAACTTTTTTCTCCTCAAAAACCTGTTATAGTAACTATTCATGGTCTAGACGTAACGTATAAAAATCCTTTATATCAATGGTATCTTAATTTATTTTGTAAAAAATTTGATTCTTATATTTGTATAAGTAGGTATGCAGAAAAAATGGCCAATAAAATTGGTATAACAAGAACTAAAGTTATACCAGTAGGAATTGATATAAACAAATTTGATAATATAGTACCAAATAAACAGGGACTAAAAGAAAAGTATAAAATACCAAGAGAAAATTTAATAATGATTACAGTAGGGAGATTAGTTAGAAGAAAAGGGGTTTTGTGGTTTTTAGATAATGTAATGCCATTTCTAAAAAATGAAAAAGTTAGCTATTTAATTATTGGGACGGGAGAAGACAAAGAGAAAATATTAGATAAGATTAGAGAGAAGGATTTAGAGAAAAACGTAAAATATTTAGGTAGAGTATCTGATGAAGATTTAATGGAAATTTATAAGAGTTCAGATATATTTGTTATGCCAAATATAAAAGTAAAAGGAGATATGGAAGGATTTGGTATCGTTGCCTTGGAAGCTAGTTTAGCTGGACTAATTTTAATTGCTTCTGATTTAGAAGGCATAAAAGATGCAGTAATAAATGAGGAAAATGGTTATTTAGTTAAATCAGGGGAATCTCAGCAATTTATAGAAAAAATAAAAGATGTTATAAATAATTATGAAAAATACGAGGGTTTTAAGAAAAATTCAATTTTATATACTAAGAGTAAATATAATTGGGAAAGGATATGTAATCAGTATAAAAAAGAATTTGAAAAGGTATATGTGAGGAGGAGGGTTAATGAAACTAATCATACAAATACCATGTTATGACGAAGAAAAAACATTACCTTTAACTATTAGGGATTTGCCTAAACAAATAAATGGCATAGATGAAATAGAATATCTTATTATAAACGATGGTAGCGGCGATAGAACTGTTGAAGTAGCTAGAGAATTAGGGGTTCATCATATTGTTAGTTTTCCCAACAATCGAGGGCTTGCTAAAGCATTTATGGCTGGTATAGATGCTTGTTTGAAATTAGGTGCAGATATTATAGTTAATACGGATGGAGATAATCAGTATAATGGACAGGATATCGAAAAGCTGGTAAGGCCTATATTAGAAGGTAAGGCAGAGGTTGTTGTAGGGGACAGGCAGACGGATACTATAGAACATTTTTCTCCCCTAAAGAAAAAACTTCAGAAATTGGGCAGCTGGGTTGTAAGGCTTGCTTCTAGAACTGATGTGATTGACACCACCAGTGGATTCAGAGCCTATAGTAGAGATGCAGCGATGAGATTAAATGTTATATCTGACTATTCATATACGCTGGAAACCATAATAGAGGCTGGTAGAAAGAAAACCGCCATTGCAAATGTTCCAGTAAGGACTAATGAGAAATTGAGAGAGTCAAGGCTTTTTAAAAGCATGTGGGGGTACATAAAAAAATCAGCCTCTACCATAATCAGAACATATTCTATGTACAGGCCGTTAAAGGTGTTTTTATCTCTGGGAATTATATTTTTTAGTATAGGTTTTTTAATAGGTATTAGATATTTATATTTCTTTTTTAATGGTCAGGGCCAGGGGCATATACAATCTCTTATATTATCTTCTATTTTGATAACTACAGGATTCCAGCTAGGTGTATTTGGATTGCTTGCTGATGCTATTTCAGCCATCAGGAAAATAAATGATGAACTGCTCTATAGAGTCAAGAAATTGGAGTATGGAGATGTAAAGGATAAAAATGGTATAAATACATATTTAGATGAGGTGGCTGCTACTAAGGAAGAATAAAGGTGATAAAAATGAAAATAGCCTTAGAAATACAACCTGTTTTAAAGGATAAAACTGGTGTTGGATGGTATACTCAAAAGTTAATAGAGCATTTACCTGACGAGGCCCTTGAATATGAGGGCCTTGGTTTTAATTTTTTGGGTAGGAATAGTATTCAACAGGCTCTGGATGCAATTCCTCTTAAAACAAAAATATGTAAGCTGATTCCATATGGGCTTTATCGAAGACTGTGGAGGTTTATACCAGTATCCTATAATGCATTGTTTGATAGCAATGCGGATGTGTTTCATTTCTTCAATTATATTGTACCGTATAATATTAAAGGTAAAGTTGTTGTTACAGTGTATGATATGGTGTATAAACTTTTTCCAGAAACAATGGATAAAAGAAATTATGTAAGGCTTGAAAGGGAGCTAAAAAGATCAGTAGAAAGGGCAGATGTTGTAGTTACTATATCCCAAAATTCAAAAAAGGAAATAGTTGACATTTTGAATATAGAAGAAAGCAAGGTTGAGATAATTTATCCCGGTGTTGAAATGGATAGGTTCAGAAAGGAATATACCGATAAACAAATCACTGATGTAAGAAAGAAATACCGCCTCCCTTCAAAATACTTGCTTTATCTGGGAACCCTTGAACCGAGAAAAAATATTATAAGTATTATTAAAGCTTATCAAGAGTTTATCAGTAAAAATGATGATGAAATAAGTCTGGTTTTAGCAGGGAAAAAGGGATGGATGTATAATAATATATTTGAAACTGTAAAGAAATTAAATTTAGAAAACAGGGTAAATTTTACCGGATATATTGATGAAAAGGATAAGCCTTTAATATACAAAATGGCTGAAGCCTTCATATATCCTTCTCTGTATGAAGGTTTCGGTATGCCTCTGCTGGAAGCTATGGCAGCTGGTATTCCTGTTATCGTTTCTGAGACATCTTCATTGCCCGAGGTGGCAGGTAATGCGGGGGTTTTCGTTAACCCGTATGATATTGAAGAAATCACCAATGCTATTGAAAGAGTAGTATATGATTTGGATTTCAAGACACAAATCATTAAAAAAGGTTTGCGGCAGTGTAGAAAATTTTCGTGGGAGAAATCTGCCAAAAAACTTGTAAGTATATATAAAAAATTGGGTGGATTGGAATGAAAGTAGGTTTGAATGGTCTGATTATAGACAAAAAAAAGGCCGGGATAGGTAATTATGCTTATAACCTTATACAAAACATATTAAAGGTAGGAAATCATGATTATACCGTATTTTTTCAGGAACATTTAAAAGAGGATTTCAAGGGTGTTTCAAGAAAAAATTATAACGGAACTTATCAGAGAATATTGGATGAGCAGTTTTGTTTGTTGAAAGAATTTAGAAAGTTTGATCTGTTACACTTTATGGATTACAGTTCACCTTTGATTGATATAAAAGTTCCGTATATTGTTACAATTCATGACCTTTCTTTTTACAGGTTTCCGAAATGTTTTACCTTTGGAAGAAGGATGATTAAAAAAATAATAGGTCCCGTTAGTATAAAGAGAGCCGTTAAGATTATTGCAGATTCAGAAAATACCAGGAAAGATATTGTTGATTTGTTTTCTGCTGATGAACAAAAGGTCGTTGTTGTTTATCCGGGAAGATCGGGATTTGTCCGGGTAACGGATACACAAAAGATTCAAAGCGTAAAAGAAAAATATGGGATAAAAGGGGATTATATTCTATTTGTTGGTACCCTGGAACCGAGAAAGAACATTGAACGTTTACTCTTAGCATACAGAATCTTATTAAATAAGAACGTAAAAGAAAATCTCGTCATAGTGGGAAGAACAGGCTGGCTTTATGAAAGAATCTTTAAAACAGCCAGGGATTTGGGGATAGAGGATAGGGTTTGTTTTACGGGTTTTGTAGAAGATGAGGATATGCCAGCTATTTACAGCGGCGCCAAAGTGTTTGTTTATCCCTCTCTTTACGAGGGATTTGGATTACCGCCGTTGGAAGCAATGGAATGTAGGGTACCGGTGGTGGTGTCAGACAGATCATCCTTACCTGAGGTTGTGGGAAGTAGCGGAATGTATGTTGATCCATATGATGAAAATTCCATAGCTGAGGGTATTCATAAGTTGTTGATAGATGAGGAATTAAGGAACAATTTATCCGTTGCAGGCCTGGAAAGGGCTAAAAATTTTGATTGGGAAAAGGCTGCAAAAAGGGTAGTAGCAATATATGATGAAGTACTGGGGTGATTTTGTGAATATAAAGAGATTTATTGTTTTTTTCATAATACCGATCGTGATTATACTTTTATTGGTTTTAAATGCTCAGCTTGCTGCCCAAAAGTATAAAAATACAGGCATGGATATGGTCCAGTATAGAGCTGAAATTACATCAGGGATTAAGGAATTGACTGTTTATCCGGGGGAAGAAAAACTGATATCAGTAAGGATAAAAAATTCAGGAACCATGGTATGGATGTCTGAGGGTAAAAATCCTATAGTTCTTTCTTATCATATTTTAAGTTCAGGAGGAGAGGTTTTTCTCTATGATGGGGAACGAACCCTACTGCCTGGGGGCCTGCGTTCAGGGGAATCTGTGACTGTAAAAGCAAAGGTAGTTTCTCCGGAAAAACTCGGGGAGTATTATTTGGAATTTGACATGGTTCATGAAGGGGTTACATGGTTTGCAAATAAAGGTTCCAGGACTTTAAAAATTAAGTTAAAGGTAGTGGAGAAATGAAAATAGCAATTGTCCACGATTGGCTTACCAATATGGGTGGGGCTGAAAGGATAATTAAAGTTTTTCGTGAAATGTTCCCTGAAGCTCCTATTTATACGCTGGTATTTAATAAAGAGAAAATGCCAGATGAATTCAAGAATATGGATATCAGGACTTCTTTTATTCAGAAAATGCCCTTTGCTAAGACAAATTATCAGATGTATTTACCGTTGATGCCCATAGCTGTGGAACAGTTTGACTTATCGGAGTATGAAGTAATTTTAAGTTCATCAACCTGCTGTGCCAAGGGTGTAATAACCAGGACAGATACTCTGCATATTTGTTATTGCAATACACCGATGCGGTATGCCTGGGATTTTTATCATGAATATGTTAAAGGAAAGAATATTATTACAAAATCGATGATAGCAGTAGCTATGAATTATATTCGATTATGGGATAGGGTTTCTGCAGATAGGGTTGATTATTTTATAGCCAATTCCAAAAATGTTAAAAGGAGAATAAAGAAACATTACCGAAGAGATGCAGCAATAATATATCCACCTGTTGATACAGAGTTTTTTACACCCTCAGATGAGGGAGAAGATTTCTACCTTGTTGTATCAAGACTTGTTCCATACAAGAGAGTTGACCTTGTTATTGAGGTGTTCAACGAACTGGGACTGCCTCTTGTGATAATTGGTGATGGGCCGGAATTTAAAAACTACAGGAGTATGGCAAATGATAATGTTTCATTGATGGGGAGGCTATCCGATAAAGAGGTGAGGGAATATTACAGAAAATGCAGAGCTCTTATTTTTCCGGGAGAAGAGGATTTTGGAATAGTACCTCTGGAGGCACAGTCCTGTGGTAGACCAGTTATTGCATATGGGAAAGGCGGAGCACTGGAAACGGTTGTTGAGGGTAAAACGGGATTATTTTTTTATAAACAGAACAAGGAGTCACTTAAGCAGGCTGTTTTGATTTTTGAGAAAGAAGCACACAAATTCAATAGAGAAGTGATTAGAAATCATGCTCTTAAATTTGGTGTGAATAGATTTAAAAAAGAAATTGTTGAGTTTATCAAAGCAAAACTAGGTGTTGAGTAGGGTGGTCCTATGAATGATAAAGATGAAAAGTTAATAAAGTTTATTTTATATGTGTTAGATATTTTAGTGCTATTTATAGCTGCGTTGATAGCAGTAGGCCTTAGGTTTTCTTTTGATCTGGGTAGCTTTAATGTTAAGTGGTATGTAATTGCATTTTTCTTTATAGCAATAGTAAATACAATAATCATGTATTTTAATAAATTATATGATCTTAAATACAGGTCATGGTTTGCTCAGGTTCCAAAGATAATAAACTCTTTCATTTATACCATGCTGTGTTTTGCTCTGTTTTCCTTTTATGTAAGAGAAGTATCCTATTCTCGTCTGGCAATAGGTTACTTTTCTATAACCGCCGTTATTTTGCTTCTCTGCGGGAGATATGTGTCTATATACATAATAAAGCAGTTGTATAAGAAAGGCGTGGGTGTAAAACGGTTGCTTGGTATTGGAATAAATGAGAGAAGCCTGAGTGTGCTGGATTATCTCAACAAGCACAGAGAATTTGGGTATGTAATAGTCGGTTACTTGGATAAAAAGGATAGAAATGTAAATGATTATTCATATCTTGGAGGAATGAAAGAATACAGAAGGATAATTGATGAACAGAGTATTGATGCCATCCTTATATCTTCTAGTAGGGGAGATGAACACAAAGAAATAATTGAGTATTGTGAGGATAAATACATACAGGTTTATATGATTCCGGACATACTTGATATAACAAGCAATCCTGTGGATATAGGCCAGATAAGCACCATACCTCTTATAAAATTTAAAGAGGGAATGTTATCATCCATTCAGGCTAAAATCAAAAGGCTTTTTGATTTGGGTGTTGCACTATCTGCTTTTATCATTGTATTGCCGGTTTTTGTAATAATAATGCTTCTTATAAAGCTTACTGCAAAAGGTAGTATTTTTTTTGTGCAGAATAGATATGGAATAAACGGTCGGTCTATTAAAATTATAAAATTCAGAACCATGATAGAAAATGCAGAGGAAGTTTTGGAGGAGTTAATGGAGAAAGATCCTAAAATAAGAGAGGAATATACAACTTATAGAAAACTAAAGAATGACCCCAGGGTTACCCCTATTGGTAAAATATTGAGGAGGACAAGCCTTGATGAACTCCCTCAGCTAATAAATGTCATTAAAGGGGATTTGAGCATTGTAGGTCCCAGGCCCATGCTGAAGGATGAAATGGAGAGATACGGTAAGTATGGTAAGTTAGTATTAAAAGTACATCCCGGTATTACCGGTTTATGGCAGGTTAGTGGGAGAAATGAACTACCCTTTTCAGAGAGGGTAAGGCTGGATGTTTATTATATAAACAACTGGTCATTCTGGCTTGATATAATAATTATCTTAAAAACCATACCAGTTTTATTAAATAAAAACGGAGCATATTAAACGGGGAGGTAAATAAGTCATGAACATCTGCGTAGTTGGTACGGGATATGTTGGACTTGTATCGGGGATATGTTTTGCTCATATCGGTCACAATGTTATTTGTGTGGATAAAGACACAGAAAAAATCAAAATGCTTAATAGTGGTCGAATTCCTATTTATGAGAAAGGCCTTGAAGAGTTATATCTAAAGAATGTTGAACAGGGGAGTATTAGGTTTACTAATGATTTGAAAGAAGGTGTAAAAAATTCAGATATTATTTTTATAGCGGTTGGTACACCCTGCCTTGCTGATGGTAATGCCGATTTAACAGCCGTGGAATCGGTGGCAAAAGGGATTGCCAGATTTATGAATGGATACAAAATAATCGTTAACAAAAGCACTGTACCGGTGGGTACCCAAAAATGGGTTTCAAAAATTATTTCTGAAAACAATGAGGGAAATTACAATTTTGATGTTGTATCAAACCCGGAGTTTTTAAGAGAAGGGACAGCAGTTTATGATACTATGAATCCGGACAGGATTATTATAGGAGCAGATAATACTTATGCTGCAGGAGTGATTGCAAAGTTGCATGAACCCTTTAAAGCCCCTATTATAATAACTGATCCGGAAAGTGCTGAAATGATTAAGTATGCGTCGAATGCTTTTCTTGCCACAAAGATAAGTTTTATAAATGAAATAGCCAATATATGCGAGAGGGTGGGGGCAGATGTTCAGGAAGTGGCGAGAGGAATGGGTTTGGATAAAAGAATTTCTGACAAGTTCCTTGGGGCAGGAATCGGTTTTGGAGGAGCTTGTTTTCCAAAAGATTTAAAGGCAATAATTAAAATAGGGGAACAGGTCGGATATGAATTCAAAATTGCAAAAGATGTTATTGAAGTTAATAACAATCAGAAGTTGAAACCCATAGAAAAACTGGAAAAAGCTTTGGGATTCATAAAAGGAAAGACAATAGGTATACTTGGATTGGCATTTAAGCCCAATACGAATGATATACGTGAAGCTCCTTCTTTAGAAATAATTAACAGGATTCAACAGTTGGGTGGGAAAGTAAAGGCATATGATCCTAAAGCTATGGAATCAGCAAAAATGGTCATCAAAAATGTAGAGTTTGTGAACAATCCATATGAAGTCGTAAAAAAAGCAGATGCCGTAATCCTTGTTACAGAATGGGAAGAATTCAAAAGTATGGATTTAAAAAAAGTAAAAAATTTGATGAATACACCTGTCTTTATAGACGGCAGGAATGTATTCAAGCCTGAAGAAATGATCAAAATGGGTTTCGAGTATTATTGTATTGGAAAGAAAGATTACGGTTTTAATGTGGATTTTCATTTACGGGTTGCTGTAACAAAATAACTCGAATAAATACAGGAGGAAGGGTTATGCTTTATCCTTTAAAGTTCGAGCCAATTTATAAAGAAAAAATTTGGGGGGGCATTAATATTGGTAAGAAATTTCAAAGAAACCTGTGTAAGAAAAAGAGAATAGGAGAAAGCTGGGAAATTGCATGTAGGGAAAATGGTGATAGTAGAGTGATAAATGGTTTTTTTAAAAATTACGCTCTGAGTGAACTGATAAAAAAATATGATAAAAAATTGTTGGGTAGAGGATACGCTAGGTTTCCCTTACTGGTCAAAATCATAGATGCTTCTCAAAAATTATCTGTCCAGGTTCATCCTGATGATGAGTATGCGAGGATAAATGAAGACGGTGAATCCGGGAAAACAGAAATGTGGTATATAATAGATGCATTACCGGGATCGAAATTGGTTTTAGGATTAAAAAACGGTGTTTGTAAAGAAGATTTCAGAAAAGCTCTGGAAGAAGGGTGTTTACATACATACCTTAATGAAATAGAAGTACAGCCGGGGGATGTATTGTACATACCTGCCGGTATGCTCCATGCTATTGGAGAGGGAATACTGCTGGCAGAGGTACAGCAAAATTCCGATACTACATACAGGGTTTACGACTGGAATAGAGTGGGGTCGGATGGTAAGCCAAGGGAACTGCATGTTGATAAAGCTCTTGAAGTAATAGACTTTGAAGGTAAATTAAACGGGGATAAAGTAGAAGGTCTTGAAATTGAAGGCACGGGTTATACAAAGAAATACCTTATTGCAAATCCCTATTTTACTGTTGAACTGTTAAATATTAAAGAAAATATTTTGGAGCAAACGGGTAGAGATAAGTTTTTCATTTATATGGTTGTTGAGGGAGAAGCAGATATTTATTACGAAGATGGGAGTGAACATATAGAGGCGGGAGAAACCGTTCTTATTCCTGCATACATGGATGAATTTAAAGTAGAAGGCAATAGTAAAATTTTAAAAACTTATGTTGCTAATCTAAAAAAGGATGTAATAAATTTTCTTTTATCAAAAGGATTTGCACGAAGAGATTTATGTAGAATCGGTGGTTTGGAATATGTAGTTGGAGAATTGTGATTTAGATATATGGATATGTTTATTTTATTATAAAAAAGGATTTGTAAATAATTTTATAAAGAATTAAGATAATAAGTATCCAAAAAGGAACTGCCAGTACTAAAGCATATAACAAGCCTTTAAAAAATTTCATGTTAATATTCACCTATGTCTTTAAAAATATTTTTGTTTTCTTATACAGAAAATTATTTCCCAAAGTTTCAATAATTATACAATTGTAAAAGTCAATTAAAAAGTGTTACCAGTATGGTAATGAAAAAGTGTACCACCCTTGTTGAAAAGATTTCCTGTTCCTTGCGTTTCTTGTCCTTTAGAATTTTTTGTACGGCTGTTTTAAGGTTATAACAAATAATCGATTGGAAGGATTTCTCCGGTGGTGTTTATCCTGGTGGTTTCTCTTGTGACCAAGATTATCACCGAGGGGATAAGCAATGTGGCGGTTGTTGCCAGTGTGATTTCCCTGGCCTTCAGTGTGAGTAGGGTAGGGTGAAGGCTGACGCCCCTAGCACTCAAAAAATGTTGGGAGAACGCGGTTAATACCTGTTCTGTTTTAAAAGATTTGGGATACAGAAGGATTATACTGGTTACCAGCGCCGTTCACATGAGAAGGGCTGTGTATTCTTTTAAACACAACTGGGAGTATGAGATTATTCCGGCTCCCTGTGATTATCTTCTAGGCTCGGATGTGAATGTGCTGGATTTTCTGCCCAATGGAGGTTCTCTGGACAGGTGTTTGAGGGTGCTGCATGAATGGGTGGGACTGTTGTGGTACAGGGTGAAGATTTGTGTGCACCCTCACGATTTTGGGGGAATATCCCAATTCGGCACAAATTAATAGGTGTTAGTGGGCTTAAAAAAGCAGTTCTTTTAGTTTTGCTTTTACTTCTTCTAAAATGTAATTTTTTACACTTCCGAACTTTTTAATAACAATATTTTGTGAAAGAGTGTATATTTTATTTACCCTTATGCAGGAATTAACTTTTAATTTTCCTGTTTTCAAATCCTTATTTGATATAAATACTGCATAGTCTTTTTGGGTTATATTAGATGTGATGGCTGCGACAATTATATCATTGGTCTTTCTAT
>JARRCM010000020.1 GCA_029982205.1 Thermosediminibacterales bacterium | reverse complement strand
ATACAAAGCATTATCTGTTCAAAACTCGTACCGTGATCAAGATGAAGAGCTATGGGTATTGTTGCAGTCTCGCATGCTGCTTTCACCATACCCACTATGTAATCTATCCCTGCATATTTCAATGCGCCCTGGCTTGCCTGCAGTATAACAGGTGCTTTTTCTTCCTCTGCTGCCTCAACTATAGCCTTTACTATCTCCATGTTATTTGTGTTAAAAGCACCGACTGCATATTTGCCTTTTTGAGCCTCGAGAAGGATATCTTTTACCGGAACCAAGTTCATAAAAATTCCCTCCTTAATTTGTGTTAGTTGTTTTCGAAAACAATCATTCGGCCTTAATATTATCTTTCTATATTATTAGCCGTTCTCCTGCCATACTTATAATTTGCCCGGATAAAAAATATGTATGCTTATGTGAAAATAGAAATAGATATAAAACGAAAAAAAGACCTTTCCCGGCCTTTCTCCTCCAAACTGCTCACATGGTTGGAAGTAATACTGTAAAACAGCTTCCTTTCCCAGGCTTACTTTTAACCTGTATTTCCCCTGAATGGTTTTGTATTATCTTTTTAGTAATGGGTAAACCCAAACCTGTTCCATCTTCTTTTGTTGTAAAAAACGGTTCAAACAACCTGTCAATATGTTCTGGTTTAATGCCACACCCTTCATCCTGTATCTCAATATGTATTCGATTATCTTTATGAAAAGACCTGACAAAAAGATTTCCGCCTTTAGGCATAGCGTCAATGGCGTTATTCATAAGGTTCAAAAAAACCTGTTTCATATGTTCAGGATTGAAAATTATTTCAGGAACTTCACTGCTTTCCCTGTGAATAACAACATCGTTCATAATCGCTTTGCTGTTTACCACAAGAATCGTATCATCAACTGTTTTATTAATATTTCCACGTGTTTTGACATCTGGGGAAGGTTTCGCTATGAAAAGAAGCTCTCTGACAAGTTCATTTAAACGGTCAACCTCTTCTATAATTATTTTTGTATACTCTCTCCTTTTATCATTTTTATGAAAACTCTCTTGCAGCAACTGAACAAAGCCTCTTATTGATGCAAGCGGGTTCTTTATTTCATGCGCTGCGCCTGCCGCCAGCTGCCCTGCTAAAGAAAGTTTTTCCATAGATTGGAGCTTTTCCTGGAGTTTATATTTTTCTGTTAGGTTCTCACAAAAAATAACATATCCTACATTTTTGCCCTTGCTGTTCTTTAAAACAAGTGTGTCAATGTCATATATTATATCGCGTTCATCCTCTTTTCCCAATTCCCTGTTTTTTAAAATCAGTCTGTGGCTTCCTTCTTTTAAAAATAATTCATTTTGTTGTAAAGTCATAAAATATTTAAGCCCTTTATCATGTTCTGTATTTGGCGGTTTTGTCATGTCAATTCCCCCTCCGATGTCAGTTTGCTCAGTTTGCAATGTATGCCTCCAATATTTCCGATATTTTTTGCTTTAATTCAATAACATCAAAGGGCTTAAAAAAATGGCACACTGCTCCGAGGTCTAAAGCCTGCTGAATCGTATCTTTTTCACCGTATGCTGTCATCATAACCACTTTTGTTTGGGGCGAAACATCTTTTAATTTTTGGAGTATCTCAATACCATTCATACCCGGCAGCTTCATGTCAAGAATTACAACATTAGGACTTTCCTTCTTTACTTTCTCTACTGCTTCTACGCCATTTGCCGCCACATGAGTGTTATAACCCGAAGAGTTAAACAGTTCATATAAAAGCCGCCTAATACCTACTTGGTCATCAACAACAAGGATGCTTTTCCCTTGCCTTTCCATACTTCAGCCCCTCCCCCATTGCCATATTCGTACATAATCGTATTTTAATTCGCCAAAAATTTTGCAAAATCCTTCTTTTTATTTTAAAAATATTTAATTTGTTTGAATTTTTATTCATATCCAATAAGTATTTTTTGCAGCATCTTTCGTTTTGTATTGTCTTTCTGTATTGATATCAAGGATGGAATTGGGGTTTTTTGCATGTCTATCCTTTTTCTGTAAACCCCGTAACCCGGAGCGCTGATTTTAACAAACATTGATTTAGAATCATTGTTTTCGGCATTTAAAGTTAGTGCTCCGTTTTTTATCTGATAGAATTTTCCGTCTATAAATGCTTCGGCATCTACCGGATCCTTTGTTTGTTTATCCAAAACTTTAATAAAAATTTTAAAATTTGATCTGAAAACACTGACAATCAGCTGTTTAGGATGTACCATAACCTCAACAGGAATATAAGAAATCACCTCGTTGTTTACATCTTTCAAAAACAAATAGCCTTCATATTTGCCCTCACTTTTCGGTATTTTTATATTTACCGGAAAACGCCATGTTTCTCCCGTTTTATGTTCTTTAAACGGGTCAGATACTTCAATATCTCCTTTATCTTTTAGAACTTGATGTTCATATTCCACTTCACTGCTTCCGGCAGGAACGTTATAGCCATCAATATAAGCAATATACTGTCCTGGTTCAGGCGCTAGAATCTCAATACTCTCTGCTGAGGTGTCAGGGGTGACAGATGAGGATGCTTCCTTCCATTCCTGCAAATCCTCATTATAATAATACAAATATAAATCTATATCAACTTTTGGGTCGCTGCTTCTGCCCAAGGAAACTCTTAATGACATGGCATTAGGGGGAACTTCTATAATAGGGCCTGTAGATACATCCCTGTCTTTTACGGTAATTCTACTTCTAAAAATGCCTTTTTCCACGTCCTCCAAACCCAGTCCTATAACACCACCTTCAAAATCTCTGTAGTTGTTTTTAACTTCTAATTCCTGAATAACACTTTCAATTGCTTCGTTTTTTGGTATAGAAATTTCTAAACCTGGTTCCTCCCATAAAACACTTTTCACACTTGCCCTTAAAAAATATTTCGAAACCTCCATGCCGAAGTCCAAAAGACCGGGATCGCAGTATACAACTGCTTCCCAAATGCCTTTTTTAGGTGTTTTCACCGAATATCTAAAACTTCCTTGTGCTTCTATCAAATCACTGCCGATATATTCTGACATATAGACTTGATTCCCATCAGGGTCTATTATGTGAATCCTCACCCTGCCTTGATATAAACCCAGATCATCTTTCGGTATGTTCAAAAAAAAGTCCAATTCAGAAATGGCTGATGACACATCAAAGAAATATCGCTGCCAGCGGGCAGGAGCTAATTCTGCTTCAATATCAATTGTGTAATTGTTGCTGGCACTAAACCTGTACGGTTTTATCACAGTTGTTAGAAAATCTACATCCTTTACATGTGTTGAAGGGTCATCAAATGTTAAAATACCTGTATATAAACCGGGTTTTTCAGGTATGTTTGTTTTTATTTTCACACTTCGTTTTTTGCCTCTTGGAAGAAAAAGCATCGATCTGTCTGCTTTTAGCCATTCTCTATTTGAGTTGATGTTCAATTTGAGTGTCCTGGGATAATCAAGATTTGTCAAATCTAACTCAACTTCTCCAGCATCCATGCCCCGTAAATAGAGGCCTTCGCCCTGTTTTAACACAGGATTGTACGTAGAAACAGTTATTTTCGGCACTTTTCCCATAGCCTTGAGGTGTTTCCACGCCTCTTGAACATCTATCAACCCATAACCCTGTTCGATTACATTATAGCCTTTGATAGGGCGAGCCCCCATTTCCAGAGCTCTCCTTATACTTTTATAGTTATAAGGTATTTTCTGTTTCCTTGCTTGTTCCATCAGCAGAGCAACTGCTCCTGCCACATGCGGGGCAGCCATACTTGTTCCGTCAAGAAGAGCATACCCTCCATTCTTCCACAGACTAACCGTTGACACAACACTTCCCGGCGCAACCACATTGGGAGTCAATGCACCATCAAGCCTTGGCCCCATAGCACTAAAGTACCACAAACCTTCATGTTTTATTTCATAACCATAATTAAGCTTCCAAATTTTAGGAGAGATATATGCTCCCACGGTTACAGCTTCTGTAGCATCCCCCGGAGCCGCGCTGCTGCTTAAGCTGGGGCCGTCATTGCCTGCAGCAACCACAAAAACCACATTATGTTTTGCACTAAGAGTATTAATCAATTGAGCCTGTGAATTAGTGCCGTCATTTGTATCAATCAGTGTCCCTATGCTTATACTTATTATATCTGCTCCATGTGTTGCTGCATATTCCATTGCTTTTGATATGTTTCCCCAAACACCGTCACCTGAAGAACTTAAAGCTTTCAAGGCCATGAGCTTTACCCCAGGCGCTACTCCCTGGATAATCCCATTGCCGCCGATTATACCTGCCACGTGAGTACCGTGACCATTCCCATCAAACCCAAGTTTTACACTGCTTCCATCAATTTTTATTTCAGAAACAACAAAAGAAGATTCACCGAAAAAGTTTACATCAAACCTGTGAGAACAAATCTTCATCGATTTTTCATCCGTAAAGTCTTGATTCTGGTTTGTATCCACATAAACGGTATCATAAACTTCGGGCGCAGTAGAATCCACCACAAGGACTCCAAAATAATCGTTGCTGTCACCATCCCTGTTAAGGTCTTGTTCAATTGTTCCAATGCTGAATTCAGTCTTATCAAGCTGGTATTCATATAAAAAACCATAATGGGCTCTTCCGCTTTTTGTAATGATGCCGTCAACAATGTAACTGCCTTTAAAAGTCTCAATTTTCTTCTTTTCAAGGCCGTTTCCGGCTGACATAAATACCGCATTGTAACTTGTATCAACAAGCCCTTCGTCTGTAAAATCCACCCAGTCTATTATTTTTGTCTCCCCTGTGGTAGTTCGGGCAAGGTCAGGATGAGCGGCATCTATACCGGTATCTATTACTGCAACGGTGACTCCTTCGCCGGTAGCCCCTGTTTGTTCGGAAAACTGAAGTGCTTTTATTTCTCCTTTTGTAATATCAAGGCTCAGCTGGGGATTTCGATAACCGTTTTCGGGCAATGTGTCTTTGGGCCAGGTAATATTTACAGCCTTAGCGACTTCATAAGCATCAGCTGTAGTAAATAATATGGCAGTAATAAGTATTAGAATCAGGACTGCCGCCTTTTTACTCATAATTTTAGGCCTCCTTATTGAACTTCCCCATATTTCACAAATCCATTGTCATCAACGGCCAGGTTTACATACTCTCCAATTTCTATATCTTTAAGAGTAATAGCTGCCCCCGACGACTGATAAATCATGCTGTTTTCATTTACAAAAACCTTCTTCTCGGTCTTGTTGTCAGATACTACTATAAGGCTGTTATCGCTCCTGTCGATAACCTTGATCCTGCCTGAAACATTGAATCTCGTTATAAAAGCCATTCTGATACTTCCGCTTCTGTTTTCAAAAACGAAATATCCCTCATCACCCTTTTGAAGGTCCTCTAAATACACAGGCCTTCCATTCAAAAACAACTGAGCGCTGTTTTTTACATGTGACTGGTATGTTTTTCCTTGACAAGTATATGTTATTAGTCCCGTATCTGAGTTAACATCATTTATAATTCCTTCACTGCTGTAAAAAAACGCATCAATATATCCTACCTTGTGGTTTTCATCCAGCACTATTCCGATTTCATCTAAAGGCTCTAACCTTTTTTTTAATAAAACCATATACGTCATAAGTAGTTCCCATTTGTTCCAGCATTCTGCTTATTATTACGGCTGCTTGCGCCCTTGTAGCTGTTTGGTTCGGCCGAAACGTATTATCCGGCATTCCTGTTATTATGCTAGAACCGCTGGCTACAGCTACATATCCGACAGCCCAATCAGGTATATCTATGCTGTCATCAAAACGAAGCTTCTGATTCATCATAAGTTCCGCCTGCTTTTGCAGACCCAAGGCCTTTACTACCATAGCAGTCATATCTACTCTTTTTATTGGCTGGTCCGGCCTGAAGTTTTTATCTTCAGCACTGATGATTCCTCGTTCAACTGCTGATAATAGATAGCCTTTTGCCCAGTGACTGTCAGCAACATCTTTAAAAGGAGATGAAACTGTTTCAAGTATTTTGGCATCGTTCCCGCTGCCCAGGGCCTCAACGATCATCTTTACAAACTGTGCTCTCGTTACTTCTTTTTCCGGCCTGAAGCTTCCATCCGGAAACCCGTTTATAATTCCCTTGGTAACGAGCAAACTGACTTCCCTTTCAGCCCAGTGTCCTCTAGTATCCCAGAGGTTGTTGGCAAGTACCGGGGAAAAATTAATAAAAAATAAAACAAAAATTATAAAAACCACTAAAGCCACTGGCTTTTTCACTAATCTCAATTTAACTCTCTCCTCAAAACCTTTCTTTGCTTTAATATACATTTCTTAATAATATAATTATATCATATATGTCTATAATATTATCCAGGTTAAAGTCCATTACAGGTTCTGACTCATTCAGCTTGTTTATCATCATCTGCAAATCTGTATCGTTTATGTTTCCATCTCCATTTATATCTCCAGCCTTCAGCGTTATGTTGATTGGTGCGCTTGTTTCAGCATACACTTCTGCATGTAGTGTTTCAGATTTGTAACCCGGATAACTAAATTTGATTTCATAGCTCCCACACTCGACATTTTCTAAAACGAAAATTCCGTTTCCCCCACTGAATGTTTCCTGTAACTTCTCACCACCTGGCAAAACAATTTCAGCCTTTATTCCTTCTGCCGGCCCCTTCGCCTCCAAGCTTAGCGTTCCTGTTATGCTCCCCACTTCGGGAGGGTTTTCTATAGTAAAGTTCAAAAAAGTTTCCGAACTGTTTCCTGCTTTATCAACAGCCGTTAACCTTATAACGTATTCTCCTTCAGGCAGAGAATTCAAATCAATTGTTCCCAGCTCCGAACCATCAACCGAAGAACTGCCAGATGAAATCAAAACCTGCTGGCCAGGCGAGTCTTTTGGGAAGTAATAAAGGCTGTATTCCTGCAGGTTCTGGTCATATACTGAACCTGTAACGGTGATCCGGTCAAAGTGTGAGGTGTCGGGGGCAGGGCTTAAAATCTCAACATAAGGATTTGTCGAATCAATGGTGAACTGCCAGCTGCCGCATGCGGCTTGTCCAAAATTGTTGTAAACGCTGTATTCTACAGTGTGAGCCCCTTCGCCAATTTTTTCATCAAGAAAATTTTTGTAGAATGACAGTTCAAGCTCTGAGTAAATTGTCATAACAGCAGGACTGCCTATATCGGTCTTAGTAAAGCCCGTTATCTCTTTACTGCTTATTCCGTCAACCGTAAAAACTGAATTGTCTAAATCTATACCAGACTCTGTATCTGAAACTTTTAAACTTACAGCTATGGGTGATGTAAGTTCTTTAAAAAAGCTGTTATCAGTAGGATAGACTGATATAACTACAGGCGGGTTAAGTTCCCTTCTTATGTACCTTACATCAGTTCCTGTATTGCTGCCGTTCGTATAATAAAAATCCAACCTCACCGTGTTATATCCATAACCTGTGTCACAGTCAAAGGAAAAAAGCCCGTTTTCATCAGTTTTTACCTCTTTGTAGTTTACATAAAGTCTGTAGCCTGGTTCAAGCCATCCTTTTACACGATAAGTATCTCTATCGGTAAAAGTGCATATTTCAGCAGGAGACTCGATAACCAAAGGGCCGTGCCCTTCGGACTGAATCGTCTGTTTTTTGCTATCCCGAACAAAGTCAATCTCAGGTTTGGTAAGATAAACAAAAACTCTGTGTGCTATAACTGCAGCTTGTGCCCTGGTTACGGGTTTATTACCCCTAAAACTGCTGTCACTGTATCCCTGAATTATCCCTGAAGCAAGAAGTGCTCCTGCCGCCTTCAGGGTTTCTCCCGGAATGTCTTTATAATCAGTAAAATACGTTTCCAGCCCTGTGGAATCTTTTATATTAAGTGAGTCGAAAATCATCCTGGCCATCTCAGCCCGGGTTATTGTGTTATTTTCATTAGATACATACTCAAGACTGTATTCTTTAAACCTATTTATATATTGTTGTAGAACCTGTTCAGGTAATTCAATCAGTTCAAACATGTCTCTAAACAACTTAATAAACCTTTTTCGATTGATGGGTAATTCAGGATAAAAATGTTTGGTTTCATCAAGCCTCATTAATCTTTTCTTGACCGCCCATTCAACACTGGACCTCGCCCAATGTTTTGCGGTGTCCAATATTTCTACCTTTTTATTGGTTTCATCTTTATTATCTTTAACCCATGAATCTTCATCTTTTTTATGATGGTGGTGAACTAATCGGGTCACTGTTTTCTTAACAGCAGTTTTATTGCCTGCTTTGTCATAACCTTCAATAATGATATCATTGATGCCTTTTACAATGGGTAAAGAAAAATTAAATCTCCCTGTTTCATTATCTAATAAGCTTACTAAAGTGTTATCTATCATAACCCTGTCTGGATTTGCATCTGACAGTTTGCCGGAAATGGTTACTTTCGAATCATATGTTTTTTCCGGCAGTTCATCAATATCGATTTCAGGAGCATCCATGTCAACAATTATATTTTGAGGTATAATCGTAAAAGGAATGGGTTCTCCCCAACTGTTTCCAAGCTTAATGGTAATTATATCCACCATGTTTATTAACCCTGATTTCTGGGGCTTGAACTTTATTTCAGCAAGCCTTCCGGAACCGGATACCCCAGCTGTCTTCCCTTTTCTTGATTCAATATACAGCACTCTGTTTTCCTGCTTTTCCGTATGTTTAACATCGCCCAAAACAAAATCCCCTGGTATAATTTCTTCAACCTCGATCATCCCAGCGTCATACTCCAGCTCAATCGATAACCCGTAAAGGTCTTCGATACCTGATATCATCACATATGTACTAAAAGTATCGCCACAAACAAAACCCGGGGATTCAAAGGAAACTTCAGCAGTTTCCTGACCCCGGGCTGATTGAGGTGATATACCTGATATGAGCATCAACACCAGAAAAAGCGAAATGTAAGCCCTCCATCTCATACAGGCCATCATCCCTTCTTAAATTAATCCATTATTACAATCAGGTCAGCAAAGAACAAACCTGCTTCATATTTGCCGAATACAGACACCGTATCACCGACATCCAGATACTTCAATTTAGATGAACTGTTCCCTTTCATATATACGGTATCATCGGTTATATGAATTTCCTTCCTGGCATCCAACCATACATCATTTATCTTTTCTCTATATGAAACAACGATTACCTCCGCGCTCTCTACAATAGACTCAACCTTTCCGGTTATCATGTTTTGCATGTTCCTTTTCTCCACATCCATTTCAACAATGACGTCGCTCTCAACCTCTATTTCTGCATATGCACCCTGAAAACCTATTGATATCTCCGAAACCGAAATGGTTTCTCCGTCTTTCCTTATACGCGCGTTAGGGTCAACAACAAAACTTAACATCTCATTATCTTCGGTCAATATAGTTATAGTAATATCCTCTCCAATGCTTATACCTTGAATAACCCCTTCAAGCTTTCGATCTTCACTTTCTGCGGTTATTTCAGTTATTTCATAACCGTCTTTTTCAAGATTGTATGAAACTTCTGCAACGATTTTATCACCTTTTCTGAGGTCTTTTAATTCTGCGTTTCTGTTATTTCTCTCTATATCAACATCTTCATTAATCAGGAATTCCTCTTCACTGCCGTCTTTTAACACAACTGTCATTTTAGGCTCATCAACATAAGATATCTGTTTAATATTTCCTTTAACTGTTTTTTCACAGCTTAGGGCCTTTATTGATACTACACGGCTGTCTTTTACCTCAATATCCACAATATCATCCATTCTTATATTCTCAAGAACGGTTTCTTGACCGTCTTTTTCTACTGAAACCTTTTCAGACACGTAGTATGTTTCTCTTTCATTATCCGCTGTTAATACTGTTATTAAAGGTTCGGAGACACCGTAAAACATAGCTGATATAACTTTGCCTCGCAGTTCCTTGTCAATCCCCTGGGCTTTTACCCTTAAAACATCATGAGAATCTTTTTTAACATCAAGCTCAACTTGCTGGCCCGGCTTTATATCGCTCGCCGAAACGGCTTCCCCGTTAGCAATATACAGTGTTGTGTCTAAGAGTTTATAGTATTCATCTTTATCGTCATCCCCTGTTATAACAATAATACCTGTTGTTAAATCAATGTATTTGACTTTACCGCTGACCTTTTCTGTGTCATTAATAGGTTCAAGCTGATCGCCTTCAGTTGCTTCCAGAAACTCTGCATATGTAGCAGTTGAAACCGGAGAATTAAGGATGAGAGTAACACTATCGCCAATAACCAGGTCACCCAACAAAGCCTTCTTACCATTTCTATAAATCGAAGTTGAATTGTTTACAGTAATGGTTTTTTCAATACCATTAGGCATTTTTACAGTAACAGAATAAAGGTCGGCTGTCGAAACACCTGTAAGAACTCCCCGTATCTCTTTTTCATCAAGGCTGTTTTCCAGCTTGGCATCTATCCTTGAAAACAGGGCTGCCGCCTGTTCCCGAAGCAGGTTTTGTTCAGGTGCAAACCTGCCGTCACCCATTCCATTAATAATTCCCTGTTCAACAGCTATCTCCACATATGACCTGGCACTCATTGGTATTTTATAAGTATCGGTAAAATCCAGGTTAACCGTTGCCCTTGATTCTGCCTCATCGGCAAGCCCCAGCGCCCTGACCGCGAACACAGCAACTTCATATCTTTTTGCGTTTTCCATCGGGCGGAAGTTTTCCAGGTCCTCACCTGCTATTATGCCCTGCTCCACTGCAACAGCCACATACTTTTTAGCCCAGTCAGGAACGTCATATGGCGCTTTAAATGAAGATGGTATCGGCTTATCATCGGGAATAGTGTCATCAGTATAACCCAAAATCCTCACAAGCATGATTACTGCCTGCACTCTGGTCAACGGCTCACCAAGCCCGTATTCACCGTTGCCCATACCCTGGATTATGCCTTTTAAAGCCATTTTTGTAATATACGGTTCTGCCCAGTGGCCAGCGGGAACATCCCTGAAATCCACAGGTGCCGCCGCGGCAAGGGCAGAAATCAACATGAATACTGCTGTGATTACTGCTGTCAGTTTAGAAAGCTTCTTAAAACCCATTACATCTCCTCCCCGGTAATAACTGTCTTATTTAGTTAATTTCGACAGCTTTTACCGTTTTCCTGCCTTAAAAGCAAAATTGATTTGGCTTTATTCAAACTACAGCAATTATTTACCATACCTGTTTTTTATTAATACCATTAAGAAAAATCTCAAGTATTTTTTCAATTAATTCATCATAGGTTTTTTCTTCAACATCAGTTTCATCAAAGAAAATTCTCGGAGCAATGTTTGCCCCCATTGAACCTATAAACATTAAAGCTACAGTCTGTCTGTCAACTTCTCGAAACATCCCCTGTTTAATACCCTGATCAATAATATCACTCAAAAGGTCAGCCATTTTTCTTCTGGCGGTCATCATCCACCGTTTAAGCGGTTCCCCAACTGCACCAATATCGTTTAAAACTATTTTCGCAAAGTTTGTATGTTTTATTGCAAATCTTGTATAAACAGTCATCATAACCCTGAGTTTTTCTTTTGGGTCCCGAATACCATTCAATTCCTGTTCCAGCATTTCAAAAAATTTCTGTATACTGTATTTAACCAGTTCCCGGAACAGCTCTTTCTTGCTTGAAAAATACACATAAACCGTGCCTTTTCCGATATCTGCGGTTTTGGCTATTTCTTCAATGCTCGCCTGGTGATATCCTTTCTGCGAAACTACTTCTATAGCTGCAAGCAGAATTCTCTCTCTCTTATCTTTTATCATTTAAGACCCTCTCCAATTGCATTTTTAAACTGGGCTTTAGCCAGATTGTAACCATGCAGCGCTTTAGCTTTAGAAAGCTGAACCTGCTTTAAGCTTGTCTCTACCTGCACAACATCGATAGGCCGAATCAATCCCGCCTCACGTCGAAGCTCGGCCAGCCTCAATCCTTCTTTTGCCTGCTTTTCTGCCTTTACCAGCACTTTATAGCCATCCTCGGCCGCCTGCATGTTTAAATAGGCCTCTATAACCTCCAGCCTAACAGCATCTTCCTGTTCCTTTAAGGCAGCCCTCTTTTCTTCTACAGCATACATTTTTTCTCTATATTTAAACACATTTGGTGTATAGTAGGACTCTGCCACTTTTAATTCTGCCTCTGCAACAGCCAGCTCTTCCCTCGCTTTGACCATTTCCAGCCGATTGTCAAGCGCCTGGCTGATGGCGTCATCCAAGTTCATATCTTTCAAAGGTTCATATTCAAAACTTGTAGTAAGTTCAATCTGTTGGTCAAGGTCAATGCCTATGGTCTGTTTAAGTTTAATATACGCTATGTCTCTGTCCCTTAACGCATTTTTGTAATCAGCTTCAGCCTGTGCTTTTTTAACCTCAACTTCCAAAACTTCGAAATCTGATGCAGTTCCTACCTGTTTTTCCAGTTTAGCAAACTCCAGCTGCTTTTCTGCAGTTTCCATGCTTCTTTTATATATTTCTAAATTTACATCTGCCTGTAATGCTGCATAATAAGCAGCTTCAACCGCCATTTTTATCTGCTGTTTTACAAGTTTTAAACCTATATCCGCAAGCTTGACACCCATCTCTACCTGCTGTTCTCCAACTTTTTCAAAAATTTTCGTATCAAAATCGGATGGTTTCCCCATTCCTTCTTGTAATAATCCTAATTTTTCCGCTTTTTCTAATGCATCAAGCTTGTCAAGCTGTCTTTCAACCTGCTCTTCTTCCAGTTTTGCGTTTTCTAACTCCAGTTCAGCAAGTTTTACTTTTGGATTGTTCTCTATTGCGAGTTTCTGGGCTTGTTCAAGGGAAAGGCTGAGCACCTCATCCTCCTGACCTTCAACAGTGTCGGCGGAAACAGCGCTGAAAGCAATTGTCAAAGCCAATAATCCTATAAGACACAATGAAACAAATCTTTTTAACATAATTGTTTTTCCCCTTCCTTAAAATTTAATTTATCTCGTCTAAAACGCCTAACCACCCTGTTTCCAATATCATCAAGTATGGAATAAAACACCGGCACAACCACAAGGGTCAAAAGTGTGGAAAGTGTCAATCCACCTATAACTACAGTTGCCATCGGCGCCCTTACCTCTGACCCTTCACCGATTCCTAGTGCCAGCGGAAGCAGCGCCAGTATTGTCGTCAAAGCCGTCATTAATATCGGGCGAAGCCTTACAGGCCCTGCTTTGGTAATTGCTTCATTTCGGTCCATTCCCCTTCGTCTTAATGTGTTGATATAGTCTACAAGCACGATAGCATTATTCACAACTATACCTGCAAGCATTATAATTCCTATAAATGCAGGCACATTTATGGTTCTCCCTGTTACAAACAGGCCCAGAAACGCCCCTGTTAATGCCATAGGAACCGAGAACATTATTGCAAACGGGTGAAGCAGTGATTCAAACTGGGAAGCCAAAATCATATATACAAGTATTACAGCAAGGCCGAAAGCTAAAAGCAGGTCTCCAAAAGCCTCGACCATCTCTTTCTGTTCACCGCCAAACTCAACGGTATATCCTTCAGGTAAGTCAAGTTTGCTGAGGCCAATACTTATGTCGTCAGATATGCTCTTTAAGTCCCTGCCGCTTATGTTAGCCGTTACGGTAGCCGTTCTGACCTGGTTCTCCCTGTTTATATGTGTAGGGCCTTTTGTCTTAACAAGTTCAGCCACCTCAGACAGGGGAACCTGAATACCCAAAGGTGTTTTTAAGTATATGTTTTCAAGGTCGCTTATGTTCTCTCTGAAATCCTCATCTAATTGAACCTTTACATCAATTTCAGTCCCCTCAACTTTATAACGTGTCGCAACCTGCCCTTTAATAGCAGTCTGAATGGCTAAAGCCACTTGAGGCACTCCAAGCCCGTATAACGCAGCTTTTTCCCTGTTAACAACTATCTGAACTTCTGGCCTTCCTTCTTCAAAGCTTGAGTTCACTTCCCTGATGCCCTCTACATTCTTTACAATTTTTGAAACCTTTCCGGTTAATTCTCTCAGCACATCAAGGTCATTCCCTTTTATTTTTATTGAAACAGGGGCTCCTGAAAGCAATGCCTGGCCTGTCATACCCGCCTGCGCGCTGACCTCGATATCAGCTCCGGGAATGTCTTTAACAAGCTGCCGTATCTCTTCAGCCACTTCATCTGAAGACTTTTCACGTTCGTCTTTATCTATGAGATTTAAAGTCAGACGGCCTATCTCAGGCCCGCTAGACACACTCATCATACTATCCGTAAAGCCTATGCTTGTGAATATAGTATCTATTTCAGGAATCTTCCTTATCCTGTTCTCAATTTCCTGCGCAACTTTATGTGTTTCATCCATTACTGACCCCACAGGCAGTTTAATATCAACATTAATCATGCCTTCATCCATCTTAGGTATAAACTCGGCCCCGATAAAAGGCACAAGAGCAATACTGCCTATAAAACTCACAACTGTAATCAAAACTATCAATTTTCGGTGTCCCAAAGACCATATCAGAAGGTTTCTGTATCTGTTTTCAACAGAGTTGAACAACTGCTCGGCTTTTTTAAATACTCTATCCAGAAAACTTTTTCCTCCGTTATCGTTTCCATTATTGCTGTCGCGGGAAACCTTCAGTATCTTCGAAGAAAGCATAGGTATAAGTGTCAGCGCCACAAACAGAGAAGAAAAAAGTGAAAAAGACACAGTCAGGGCCAGTTCTCTAAAAAGCCGTGCAGCAAGGCCCTCAACAAACACTATCGGCAAAAACACCGCAACAGTAGTCAGGGTTGAGGCAGTAACCGCCGTTCCCACCTCACTGCTGCCTTCGCTTGCAGCTTCAATCCTACTGTAACCTTCCTGCCTGTAACGATATATGTTTTCAAGCACAACTATCGAACTGTCAACAAGCATTCCAACACCCAGAGCCAAACCGCCCAGTGTCATCATGTTCATTGTGAGGTTTCCGAAATACATCAAAGTAAAAGTTGCAATAATTGAAACCGGAATAGCAATACTTATAATAAGTGTAGTCCTGAAGTTCCTTAAAAAGATATACAGAACCGCTACTGCTAAAAAAGCCCCAAAAATCGCCGTATTTATAAGATTGTTTATAGACCGTTGAATAAAATCAGCCTGGTTAAAAACGTAGTTGAGTTCTAAATCCGGATTTTCCCTGACAAAACCGTCCAGTGCCTTCTTTACTCTTCTTGCGACTTCAACCGTGTTAGCTGTGGCCTGTTTCTGAACAACAACGGTTATATTAGGTTCGCCGTCCATAAAAGCCTTGCCGTATCCGGTATCGTCATTATAGCTTTCTTTTACTTCAGCAACATCTTCCAGATGTATAAACCCTGTCTGTGTGGGTATAATTATTTTCTTTATGTCATTAAGGCTTTCAAACTCTCCAACAGTCCTTACAATATATTCTTTCCTGCCTTCCTCCACCTTTCCGCCGGGTAAATTCATGTTTTCGCTTCTTAAAACAGCTACGATCTGGTCATAAGAAAGGCCGTAGCCGTTTAATTTGGCAGGATCCATTATGATACTTATCTCCCGCTCAAGGCCACCGTATACATCAACCGCTGCAACGCCGTCAAGGCGTTCTAACAAATCACTAATCTCGTCCTCGCCGATTTCCCTCAGTTCAGCCATGTCATTGCCGCCTGATACCCCGAATACCATGATGGGCATTAAAGAAGGGTCGAATTTGAACACAACCGGGTCTGAGGCATCATCAGGTAGCATACTCTTTACCATATCGATTTTTTCTCTCATCTGTAATGTTGCAAAATCCATATCAGTGCCCCAGTTGAACTCTACTGTTACGAAAGACATACCCATCATCGAAGTTGAGCTGACAGATTCTACGTTGTTAACGGTAGACAGTGCTTCTTCAAGAGGTTTTGTTACAAGAGACTCCATTTCCTGAGGGCCTACCCCTTCATATGTTACATATGCAACTGCCACAGGCAATGTCAGGTCTGGAAAAAGGTCAACAGAAAGACGGCTCAGAGAAACCGCTCCTAAAATCACGATAATAAGCACAACCATAACTGTTGTCACAGGGCGGTTAACCGCCATATTTGAAAGCTTCATCGGTTATCACCCCTTGAAACAACCTCAACTTCCTGCCCGTCTGAAACCATGTTGTTGCCTTCAACAATCACTTCTTCTCCTTCTTTTAACCCTTTAACAACCTCAACCAAACCACCGCTGGATATACCAACAGCAACATCCCGTTTTTTTGCAGTTTTGTCATCCAAAACATAAACGAATTTATTTACATCTCCCAGCACAGCGTCTATTGGAACCGTAACCGCTCCCATGTGGCTGTCTGTTACAAGTGAAACCTTTGCAAACATTCCCCCTTTTATAACCCTGCCAGGGTTCTCAACTTCCACCTCTGCTATAAACGAATGTGTCATGGGGTCTGCAGAAGGGCTGATACTTTTAAGAATTCCTTTGAACACCCTTCCGCCCAGCGCATCTATTTCAACCTTGACAACCTGGCCAACTTCAATATTGTTTATTATACTTTCCGGTATGCTTATTTCAGCAGTCAAAGTATCTATATCCACTACCCTCATAAGCGGGCTGCCGGGTGCTGCCACCTGCCCCACTTTAGCGTTTACCATCGAAACCCACCCGCTTATAGGGCTTTCAATCACCGTGTTGTCATAATTAGTCCTGGCCAGCTCCACTGCGGCTTCCGCCTGTTTCACCTGCGCCAATGCCGCATCATAGCCTGTTTTGACTGAGTTATACTGAACCTCTGCGGCCTCAAGTTGTTGTTTTGACACAGCTCCGGCTTCAAAGAGCTCTTTCATCCTGTTATAGTTTGCTTCCGCCTGGTTTAATTGACTCAGAAGATTACTGCCCTCCAGAGCCTTGAGATTAGCTTTTGCTGCAGCAAGCCCCGCTTCAGCCTGTTTCAATTGGGCCAGGGCAGCCTGCTTTTCAAGTTCAATAAGTATTTCACCTTTTTCTACCCTGTCCCCAAGTTCTTTTTTTACCGCTGTAATATCTCCGCCAGCTTTTGCAGTAATAGTGACCTCATTCTTAGGTGATAACACGGCAAAAAAATCATCAGTATGTAATATATCACACTTTACAGCCTTGACGACTTTTACCGGAACTGCCTCTTGGCCTGCAGGCTTTGTATCTGATTTCTTTGCCCCGCATCCGGTTATGTAAAAAACAACAGTCAGTATCAAAATAATTAAAACGATTGTTTTGTTTTTCCTTACAAACATTTATTACCCTCCATTCAGCGTTTTTAATTCTCGACCGGTTGGTCAGTCGGTGTTATTTCAATTATAACGCCAATAAGCTTATACGGTCAAGAAAAAATTAAGTTTATTTTAGAAAGAATTGCCTCATAAAAAAAGAAGGTAAATAATTATATTGATAGAATATGTTAATATAATATATATGTGAATATCTTTACATTATTAGGCGGTGACGCATTATGAAAAAAATTCCGGTTATTTCAATTGCCCTAATCATCACCATATCGTTAATCGTTACAGCAGTCGCTCCTTCAGTCTCTGCTGCAGTATCTCCGAAAATATACATAGATGACAAACCTGTCTGGCTTTCCCCGAAACCTCTTTTGTTTACTAACACAACTTTTGTTCCTTTAATACCTTTTTTTGAAAAACTCGGCGGTGTTGCTTATTTAGACTCTTCAAACCACATCATAACAGTTTATTATGAAAACTATATATTAAAGTTCGATACCAAAAAAGGATATGTGCTTGAACAGAAGTCCGGGAGGCGCATAAAGTTAACGTTCCCTTCATATTCAGGAAGGACTTATGTTCCCCTTAGAGCAGTTTCAGAATTCATTGACATAATGGTTCAATGGATCGGCAGCGATAAAAGCATAAGGCTACATCCACCCATCAAAAACGTAACTGTTCTGAACTATCAAAAACTTATGCCGAACCACGAACTTGTTAAACACTCCGGTGAAGTTGATGTTATAAGCACCGAGGCTTTTGAAAGCCATGTAAAATATTTAAAAGAACACGGTTACAGTTCTTTAAATCTGGAACAGCTCAAAGACTTCGTTAATGGAAAAAACTATTATAACAAGTCTGTTCTACTGACCTTTGACGGCGGTTACCCCAGCAGTTTCAGTTACGCATATCCGATATTGAAAAAATACGGCTTGAAAGGAGTAATATTTGTTGAAACAAGTGCCATAGGCCGCCCGGGTTATTTAACATGGGAACAGCTGAAAACCATGGCTGACTCAGGGGTGTTTGAGATTGGAAGCATAACCCATAACATGTACCGTGCCAACGGAGCTTCTTACAAGATTCTCTCTACTCGCCCTGCTGAAATCATTAAAGACCTTGAAGTATCAAAGGTACTTATTAAAGCGCTTGTTGAAAGGGACGCATATGCCTTCGCCTATCCGCAGGGAATATACAATGACGCCATAAAAACATATGTTCAGGAAGCAGGGTTTAAAATGGCATTCACCACAAAAAACGGCAGCATCAAACAGGGAGACGACCTTATGGCACTTAAACGGAACAACATTTACCGCTGGATGGACTTAGAGTATTTTAAAAACCTGCTTCAAAAACACGATTAAAATACAGCGCACCGCTATGGTGCGCTATTGTTGTTAAATTGCCTTTTTGTTTGATAATATATATTTTAAAGATATTTTAAAGGAGATGAAACAGATGGACTTTTTAGAACAAATACAAAACGCCGAAAAAATAATAGAATTTCTAAAAGAACTGGGGGCTTATCGTGTTAAATTAATTAAAACCAGGGACATAGTTATAGATGAGCGTGTAAGGTTTCAGTGCCAGCATTCCGGCTGCCCGAACTTCGGAAAACCGATGTGTCCGCCTAACGTACCTGATGTTGAGAGTTTTAATAAAACATTAAACAGGTACACTTTTGGGATTTTGGTACAGGTTAAAGGTGAAATTAAGGGAGAAGATTGGGTCAAAGAAACAGATGTTTATGCATTAAAACTCCACGACTATGTATATAAAGCCGAAAAAAAAGCATTCAGCCTCGGCTTTCCGTTTGCAGCAGGCCTTATCGGCGGCAGCTGCAAACTCTGCGCCGAATGCAGCAAGACCTGCTCTAATCGCGAAAAAGCCCGCCCTTCCATGGAAGCTATGGGAATTGATGTTTTAGCCACATGTCGAAAAGCAGGTATGCCCGTATGTTTTAAAAAAGACCAGGTTGTATGGACTGGCCTTGTATTATTAGATTAACTCGATTTAATAAAAAAAATTACTGTTTTAAGAAGGATTTTGTTTTTTTTTAGCGAATAACATAACAAAAGTAAATATTTCCAGTGAAAAAGGGCAAACTTGTCGAAAGGCAAGGACGCAAAGTCATGGGTCTAAAGCTTTTAACAAGCTATGACTGCCAGACTTCCACTGAAACGTCACTTAAACTCATCCAGCTTTCAGTGGATGGGTTTTTTGTTGTTTTTAAGAAAAGAAATAAGGGGATAGAGTTTTATGAGAAACATTGAACAAAAAATCGAAACCCTGCTTTCTGTTCTTAAAGTCAAGGACAGCTTTACATATGTTCATACTCAAAGGGTAGCAGAGCTTTCAACCATGCTGGCCGAAAAGATAGGGCTTTCCGAAAATCAAATAATCACTATAAAGCACGGCGCAATGCTTCATGATATAGGTAAAATCGAGATAAACAGGTCTATTTTAAACAAAAGTGAGCGCTTAACAAAAGAAGAGTGGAATATTTTAAAACAGCATCCTGTATGGGGAGCAGAAATTGCAAAATCCATAAACCTGGTAAAAGCAGGCCTGCCTGCCATCATGTTTCACCATGAAAGGTGGGACGGCAAAGGGTATCCAAACGGCCTTAAGGGCGAAGAAATACCGCTTGAAGCCAGAATAATATGTATAGCCGACAGTTTCGACGCAATGACATCACACAGGCCCTATCGTAATGCATTAACCATAGAACAGGCAATTCATGAACTTAACAGGTGCAGAGGAACACAATTCGACCCTTATTTACTTGATTATTTCATTCCTATAATTAAAAACCAGAAATAAGTTTTGCTTTTGCCTGTTTTAGCTTCTCTACATACATATACGGCAGCTTTACCGCCCCCATAAGGCGGCCTTCTCCGTTGTCACCATGACAGTCGGAACCGCCTGTTATCAACAGATCGTTTCTTTGGGCAATGTCAAAAAACCTTTTTGTTGTGTTTTTATCATGTTTGCTGTAAAACACCTCAATACCTTTCAGCCCCATACCCTTATATTTTATTATCGTTTCTTCAGACACCCTGCCGTAGTCCCAGTGCATCAAGCCGGGATGTGCCAGCACCGGAATGCCCCCTGCATCCAGTATCATTTTGATTCCTTCTTCAACATTTACTTTATATCTTTCCACATATGCCTTTCCGTTTTTTCCGATAAACCTTTCGGTAAAAGCTTCAGGTATACTCTTCACATACCCCTTCTCTATTAGGGCTTTTGCAATATGGGGCCTGCCTATAAAATCAGGGCCTGCAATCTGTTTGACCCTCTCCAGGGAAATCTTTATGCCCAGTTCATTTAGTTTCCTAACCATCTTTTCAGCCCTGGTTTTCCTTGACTCAACAAAAAGTTTTAACTTCTTAATTAAAGTTTCATCTCTCCAATTGATAAAGTAGCCTAAAACATGCAGCTCCTCTTCACCTTGAAGTGTAGAAATCTCAATTCCCGGGATCACTTCAATGCCGAGTTTCCTTCCGGCATCAAGCGCCTGCTCCAGCCCATCAACGGTGTCATGGTCTGTAAGGGCAATCGCAGCAAACCCCATCTCTTTAGCTTTTTTCACCACTTCTTCAGGAGTATTCGTTCCATCTGAAACCGTGGAATGCAGGTGTAAATCGGCATACATCGTTTATTCACCTTCAATTTGCAATTTTGGGTTTTTCCCATTCGAAAAGTTCTTTAATATCTTCCCAGGTAAGATTAAAAACCTGATTCTGATTGTTTTCCACTACTGCTTTAAACAGGTTGTTCTTTTTTTCCTGCAGTTTTAACATTTTCTCCTCTATGCTGCCTGCTGTAATAAGCTTATAAACCATAACCTTCTTCTCCTGGCCTATTCGATGTGCGCGGTCAGTTGCCTGTCTTTCCACCATCGGGTTCCACCAGGGGTCAACATGTATAACGATATCTGCGCTCGTCAGGTTTAAACCCGTTCCTCCTGCTTTAAGGCTTATCAGAAAAGCTTTGACAGTTTCATCTTCATTAAACCGCCTGACACGTTCCATGCGGTTGCGTGTGCTGCCGTCAAGATACTCGTACTTCAACCCTGTTTGTTTGAACTGTTCTTCTATAATCTTTAACATCTTGACAAACTGACTGAAGATGATTATCTTGTGGCCTCCTGCTATGGTTTCCTCCACTATCTCCATCAGGCCCTCAATTTTCCCAGATGTTGTTTTCTCATCAACACTGTTTAAAACCAGTCGAGGATGATTGCACGCCATACGTAATTTTGTCAGCGCAGCAAGAACATTTATCCTAGCTTTCTCAAACCCTTTTTCGTTTATAGTTTTAAACAAATCTGTTCTAACCTGTTCAAGAATTGTTTTATACGTATCTTCCTGCAGTTTAGTCATATATACCTTGTTTATCAATTCTACTTTTTCCGGCAGCTCTCTTAACACCTCGTTCTTCGTTCTTCTTAGAATAAAAGGCGCTACACGCTGTTTCAGCTCAACCAGTTTAGACTTATCATTTTTCTTGTTTATTGGAGTAAGGTATCTGCGGCTGAACTCATTATAGCTGCCGAGGTATCCGCTCATCAAAAAATCAAAAACAGACCACAGCTCACTTACCGAATTCTCCAGCGGGGTGCCTGTAAGCGCCAGCCTATAGTCTGCATTTATTTTTTTAAGGTTTTTAGACCGCCTTGTCTTATGGTTTTTTATATGCTGAGCCTCATCTAATACACAGTAGTTAAAACCGAATTTGGACAGTTTATTTATATCTCTGCTGACAGTATCATAAGAGGTGATTATGATTTCATGTTCATTAAATTTTTTTCTCATTTCAGCCCTTTCATCAGGTGACCCATGGTATACAAGATATTTCGTTTTGGGAAAAAACTTTTCGATCTCGCCTGCCCAGTTATAAATCAGGGTTCTTGGGCACACTACAAGTGAAGGCTTGTTATTGCTTACACTTTTTAATAAAGTTAATGCCTGAATAGTCTTGCCAAGTCCCATATCATCAGCCAGGATACCGCCAAAACGGTATTTGTTTAAAAACTTCAGCCAGTAATACCCCTGAAGCTGGTATTTTCGCAAAACATTTTTTACTTCTTCGGGAACATCGACACTTTCAACCAACTTCTGCCTGCTGATATCCTCTTTTAATTGGTTGTAGATGCCATCACCTTTTATCTCAATACCCATACGAGCGAACAGGTCATTATAATACATAAGATTAAAAAACCTGCTCCTGTAGCTGCCGTCCTTTTTTTCTTCTGCCATGTCTAAAACGCGTTCAATGATATCGTCTTCTGAACCATCAGACTGCACTACAAAATAACTGTTGCCTACATGTAAATATTTCTCGCCACGGCGGTTAGTTTTAAGCATTTTCAGCAGCTGTTTACGGGTGTAAGTCTTACCGCCCAGGTTATACGTGATTTTAAACTCGAACCAATCGATTCCTTCAGTGTCAAGTTCAATTTTCGGCTCAAGCTTTACAGGAACGACTTCAAGTTCTTTAAATGCGTCGCTTGTTTTAACCTCCCACTCTTCAGGTATCCGTAAAAATCCATCTGTTATAAAGTTTTGAATGTCGCTGTGGTTTTTTATTACGAATCTTTGATTTGTCAGCATGAACTCGTTTTCTTCCAAAAAGTTTATCAGTTTTCTTAACTGCTCCATGTCATCCTTGTACCATAGCAGTTCATCTTCCTCTGACCTGCTGTATGAATCTTCGCTAAGTTCAGGATTCAAAAGTTCTATCCCCGTTACTGTTTTATTATCAATAACTGCTTCCGCCTGGCATGTTATTACACCGTCCATGTAATCAAAATCCAATCTTATCTCAGGTTCCCTAACAATCAGTCTGTAATCAGGTGTTTTTATATTTATTTCCGCATTCAGTTTTTGTTTTAATTCTGGAATTATTTTAAAAAGAAACTCTCCTTTTTTCGATTCGGGAATCGGAATTACAAGGGGCAGGTTGTATCTGTGTCTCATATTTACCTTGTGCAGCTTGTTATCTATAACTGTCCATGCAACATCTGCATAGTACTGACCGTATATTCGATACCCAATGTCTTTCATATCTATAACTATTTCATTTTCATCTCCGGATATCACTAACGGCAGCGATATAGTTTCACCTACCGAAGCCCTTTCTCCTGTCTCCTCAAAAAACACTTCACCTTCCCGAATAAGTTTACATATAAAGTTAAAATTGCCTGACGTTTTAGGAAACAAGACGCTTTTCGGCGTACGGGTTTTGCTCGTTTGCGTGTTGCACAGATACTCAATAGCAGCCATATCGTTAATAGATATTCTGTCTCTGATTTCTTTAATTCCATAGCCATATGCATATCCGTCAAGAATGTAGTCTATTATTATATTAAGCTCTGACTCTGTTAAACCGTCAGAATCTATCGTCAACCTGAAATTTCTCATACTGTCACTGAGAAGCCCTTTAATGTAATATTTAAACTCAACTTCAGGCAGCCGTTCGGAATCAATAATACTTTTCAGTTTCTCATATTGAAAAAGGTTAATCCGCTCTTGTTCTGCTTTATAACTATTAAAGCCTTTTGATTTAGGTTTTTTTTCTATTATTCTATAGTTTTCATTAAAAAACTTGTATAAAACAGCAACCTCATGTTTACAAACAGGACCCCAGTCATACGGGCAAGTGCAGTAGAGCTCATCAATCCTAACTTGCCCATTTTCCACAAGAATTTCAACATTCACCTCATAAACCGCGGTTCCAATAACACATGCTTCTATGCTATACCTTCTCCCTGATAACGTATCTTTAACAAAAACTGCATAATCTTCGATTAGACCGTCTTGATAATACTGTACACCTCTGTGAAATATCTTACTCCCGGCAAAACTCTTTAATTCATCGATTATTGGAGCCACTTATTCTTCACTCCCTAAAACAATCTCTGCAAATTTCTTTAAATCATTCAAATGCTTTATAATGATTTGTTGGACAATATCTAGATTAATTGCCTGATAATCATGAACAGCGATATTTCTAAACCCTACCATAGCTTTTAATTTGTTTGCCAGATTTTCATCAATCAAATTGTTTTTATAAAGAATATCAAAAACTTCCCTGCTGCTTTGAGGAATTCCCAGGCCTTTTTCAGAAACAATGTGCATAGCTAAATCAATACTTGCTTCACAAGCTCTTTGTATATTCAAAATAATTGAATCTTGTTTGGTATAATTTTTTAGATTATCGGGATTGTTGTTATATTCTTCATGAACCCTTTTAATACAACGTTCAATTGTACTTATTTTATTTAAGATTACATCATTTTGCATATACTGAACCTCTTTCCTTAATTTTTCCCATTATACATTTTCTCTCTTCATTTAACTTGACATACTTTTTCAAAACAGTCATTTCAAACAACATCCTCCTGTTTTCATCTGAACAATAAATTACTTTACCCGTGCTTACTACCTGTGCTTGAAGAACAGTTGAGGCTTTATTCAAATCAATGAGGTCCACATCTCTTTTAAGTAAATCCGCTAATCCCTGAGCTATCATAAAAATTTCATAGTTTTTATATTTATAATCGCTTAAAAAAGCTATGTCTATGTCACTGTTTCCCCTCGCCTTTCCCTTTACAACTGAACCAAATAAAACAATGAGATATGGCGAAACTTTTTCTATTAAATAATTCTTTATTAAATTGATTTCTTTTTCTTCAATCAGCACACCTCACACCTCTCAATCAACATATACTCAACCAATCAGCTTCATTACAGACTTTTTTAAATTTTGAAACTTTTTATCGGCCTCTTCCATGTTGGCCCCTTTTACCGAGAAATAAACCTTGATTTTCGGTTCAGTCCCGGATGGCCGTATACAAAACCATGATTCATCATCAAGCTTGAAATACAGCACATTGGATTTCGGCAGGTTGTAATTCCCTCTCAAATAATCCCTCACTTCTGTTACTTTTTTACCACCTATAAATTTAGGGGGATTCTGCCTGATACCGTTAAGTATGTGTTTCATCTTTTCACTGCCGTCTTTGCCTTCAAGCTTTAAAGATTCAAGGCCTTCTTTATAGTAGCCGAACCTTTCAAAAAGATTAATCAGAGCGTCATACAAAGTCATTCCCTTTGACTTATAATATAGTGCCATCTCAGCAATTAGCATAGAGGCTATTACAGCATCCTTATCCCTCACAAATGTTCCTGCGAGGTAACCGTAGCTCTCCTCATAGCCAAACAGAAACTGTTTATCACCTTTCTCTTCAAACTCTTTAATCTTTTCCCCGATAAACTTAAACCCTGTCAGGGTGTCTACGGTTTCAACACCATAGTAATCTGCAACAGCTCTTCCCATCTCGCTGGTAACTATGGTTTTAACCATTACCCCGTTATCAGGGAGTTCCCCTTTCTCTTTTTTGGCTGATAATATATAATCTAAAAGAAGCGCCCCTGTCTGGTTGCCTGTAAGAACTACATAACACCCTTCCCTGTTTTTTACAACAACCCCCACCCTGTCACAGTCCGGATCAGTCCCGAAAATTATATCCGCATTCTCCTTCTCGGCCAATTCAACAGCAAGTTCAAACGCCTCATGTTCCTCAGGATTCGGGTATTTTACGGTAGAAAAATCAGGATCGGGCAGTTCCTGCTCTTTTACAACAATTACATTTTTAAACCCCAGCTCTGTGAGCACCCTTCTGACAGGTACGTTTCCGGTGCCGTGGAAAGGTGTGTAAACTATCTTAAACTCATCACCCACTTGCTTTATAACTTCCGGCCTCAGACAGAGGGACTTAACCTTCTCAATGTAACAGTCATCGACCTCTTTTCCTATAAACTTCAACAGCCCTCTTTTTTCCGCCTCTTCCCTGCTCATTGTCTTAATATCCGAATAGTCTGTTATTTTGCTAATCTCTTTTGTAATTTCCCCGGCCAGGGAAGGCACTGCCTGGCCTCCATCCTCCCAGTATACTTTGTAACCGTTATATTCAGCAGGGTTATGGCTTGCAGTAATCATCACACCTGCTGCGGCCCCTAGAAGCCTTACCGCAAAAGAAAGCTCCGGGGTCGGTCGCAAATCCTCAAACAGGTATGCCTTTATACCGTTACCATTTAAAACAAGGGCGGTTTCCAACGCAAATTCATCAGATTTATGCCTGGAATCATACGCTATTACGGCTCCCCTGTCCTGCCCGTTATTGCTTTTATCCAAAATAAAATTGGCAAGGCCCTGGGTGGCCTTCCGCACGGTATATTTATTTATCCTGTTCGTTCCGGCACCAATCACTCCCCTCATCCCGCCGGTGCCGAACTCCAGGTCTTTGTAGAACCTGTCCTCTATTTCTTTTTTGTCTCCTTTTATCTTTAGCAGTTCTCTTTTTGTATCTTCATCAAAACAGCTGTCGGTAAGCCAGTAGCTGTATTTTTTCAAATAATCCACTTCCTGTCACTTCCTCCTTATAATTACCTTTTTCATAAGCTACAACTATATATTACCAATCCAAAAAACATGAGTCAAATTATCATAAATTAAACATCTGTTTTCTCAGGTATAAATAATTACATTTGAGGAAAAAATAACTATTGGCTTGCTTCTCCTTCAAATATTATTGGCAAAAACAATCAATTTATATTCGTAAAAATATATTCATAAAACAACCGTGGAGGTGGTATAAAACATGTCGATACCAACATTTCGCCGTCTTCCGGAACATATAGGGGTTATACCAGATGGAAACAGAAGATGGGCTGAAAAAAACGGTCTTCCAAAAGAAGCAGGGTATGAGAAAGGTTTAGAACCCGGTATCAAACTGTATGAACTCTGTCTTGAACTTGGAATCAAGGAATTGACGTTCTACGGTTTCACCCAGGACAACACAAAACGCCCTGCTGTTCAAAAGAGGGCGTTCCAAAAGGCATGTGTGGAAGCGGTAAAAATGCTCTCAAACCGAGATGCATCACTGCTTGTGATCGGTGACTCATCATCTCCCGTTTTTCCTCCTGAACTTAAACCTTACACAAAGAGACAGACCTTTGGCAGGGATTTAATACGCATAAACTTTCTGGTAAACTACAGCTGGAAATGGGACTTAAACAGCGCGTTTAAATCTTTAAACACCAGCTCCAAACTAACACAAACCGATCTGCTCAGCTCAATCGCATCCTCAGATATTCCCCGTGTTGACCTGCTCATACGCTGGGGAGCGCGCAGAAGGCTCAGCGGATTCCTGCCCGTGCAGTCTGTTTACACAGACATTTACGTTGTAGATGAACTATGGCCAGATTTCAAACCCGAACAATTCTATGAAGCCCTTAGATGGTATGAAACTCAGGACGTTACTCTGGGTGGTTAGAAACGCGTATATGGTCTACTACATCCTGAAGTCAGTCTTCAGCAAAAGACAAGAACTGCTGCAGATGCAGTCATAAATATCGTTTATGGCGTTTTTGTTTCTTATTGACGCCTGAGCGCTTCAACTGGCGGCACAGAAGATGCCGATACCGCCGGATAAACGCCGAACAACAGCCCGCAACCTATAGCTATAACAGCAGCTGTTTTGACAGCCTGGAAACTCACGGCAGTTTCAAAACCATACCTTTCAAACACATTTAATCCCCATATACCAGCAACTATACCGGCAACAGCGCCAATACCGCTGACATATAAAGCCTCAAGCAGAAACTGGATTAAAAGGTCGGCCTGTTTTGCGCCCAAGGCCCGCCTGACACCTATCTCTTCTGTCCTTTCTGTTACCGCAACAAGCATTATGTTCATTATCCCGAGCCCCCCTACAAGCAGGGAAACAGCAGCAATCCCACCCAGCAACAATGTCATCACACGGTTTGCTTTATCAGCTTCTTTTACCAACTGGTTTAAGTTTGTGATAGTAATAAGATCTTCACCACCTGGTATGGAGGGCTTTTTCGGCCTGTCACCGCCAGGTTTCATAACCGTTTTTACCATACCGGCTTTCATCATAGCTTCAGGCGGACCGCCTTCAACTTCTGTCGTAACAGGTGTCGGAGCGCTCTGGTCGAGGCCAAGCTTTCTTTTATAAATCCTGCCCAGTTGGACAACCACAAGGTCTGCCTCCTTAGATGATGCGGCTTTGCCCCATATCTCTTCAACAGTTCTTTTCTCAGCTATTTTTTGGGCCGTGGTATAGGGTATAACAACCTTGTCATCAATACCTTCAGCCTTCCCTGACCCTTTGGCTGCCAGCACACCTACAATCCTGTATGTTTCTCCATTAAGGGAGATTGTCTGCCCCACTGGGCTGCGCCCTCCCATCAAACCTACTGCCATATTATAGCCCAAGACGGCTACCGGTGAGCGCTGCATCACATGCCACCTGGTAAAAAAGTGGCCTGCTATAACATCATGATCCCTTATTTGAGGAAACTGGCTGTTAACACCAATAACATTAACATACCCCCTGGCCCTGCGCCAGCGCATTACAGCTTTAGTATTAACAACCGGTGTAGCCATTTCTAGGCCCTCTACACGTTCAACCAGTTCCTCAGCCTCTTCAGGTTTGAACTCAACAGAAGCGTCCTGTGCTTTTATTGCAATAACATTTGTGCCGAAACTCTCGAACTGCTCAACCACAGCCTGGCGTGCTCCTTCACCAATCCCCATCAAACTCACAACTGATGTAACTCCAATTGCGACACCCAGTATAGTAAGGGCTGAACGCAGCGGGTTTGCTAAAATCCCGTGGCCTGCCATCTTAGCAGCAAACCAGAACCTTATCAGTAAGGAGTAGAGACGTTTGGTCATTATTCCCTTCCCCCTTTATTTGACAGTCTTACCGGGCCCGCTTTTGTTTTCCGGCCCGTTCTGTCCATTATTGCTGTTCTGTTTCCCGGGAAGCAGTGTGTCCTGGGAACCGATATGCTGGCTTGGGAGCAAATCTGCACTGCTGCCTGTAATAACCAGGTCTCCTTCTTTCACTCCGCTTTTTACTTCAGCTACCCTGTCATTCATAAGCCCGAGTTTAACGGTAACTACTTTTGTAGTGCCGTCAGGGTTTAAGATTTCAACTTTAGACTTACCGTCCTCTTCAAATATTGCTTCAAGCGGGACCAGTAAAACGTTCTCTGCGCTTCCGGCATCAATATAAGCATGTGCCTGCATGCCTGGTTTTAGCTGTGGCCCGCCTTTTACCTGTATATCCACACTGAACCTTGGGATTCCATTAACATCTTCTCCCATTGTTGCCACACGCATTACCTCACCTTCAAAAGTTTCGCCCGGAAGTGCATCTACTGTCACCCTGACCGGCGCTCCCTGTTTAACCAGCAGGACGTCTATATCATCCACCTGGACCCACATCCGCATATCCGAGGTGTTGTATATATACCCCAGCCATTCACCCGGGCTTACTGTTTCATCCACCTGTCTGTTCAATGCTGCAACAATTCCGTCCATCGGCGCCTTTATTTCCAGTTCGTTGAATTTTGACCTGTATTCGTTCAATTCAGCTTCTTTGTCATAAATTTCATCAAGTTTTTCCTGAATCATCTGCTGAACATCCGACCCTGCCATGGAAATTAAAGGATCGCCTTTTTTAACAAGCTCCATATCCCGAACGTGTACTTCTGTTGCTATGGCTTCAACCGTGCTTAATACCTTTTCTTCTTTTACAAAACTGTCTACTTTTGTGCTGTTTGCAAACCAGTCAACCGATGTCTCATTACCGTTTTGACCAGGTATGCCCACATATACTTCAATACCCGGGGTTACAAGCCCGGGGTTTTTGCCTTCAACGGTAATCCAGTAAACAAAACCCCTTGCTGCATCATCTTCTCCTGTAACCGGAACAGGATTCGGGTTGACATCTGTGATCTCGCCATAATATATGGCATCAAATATAGAAAATCTCAATGCCACTTTCTGCCCTTTTTTTACCCGATTGAATTCAGCTGGATACAGTTTTACGAACATTTTAAAACGTGAATCATCAACAATACGCGCCACTATCTGCCCCTGTTTAAGTTCATCACCTTCTCTAACTACGAGGTCCCTGACCCGACCATCAATAGGCGCCCGTAATGTTATCCCGTGAGCAGGATTAATCCTGTCAATTTCATCAACAGATACACCTGCCAGTTCAGCAAGCATCTCCCTATCGGTTTGAAGCCTGTCTTCTAAACTCTCAATCTCAGATTCAAGGTTCGGCGCCTCAAGCCTGGCAATCACCTGGCCTTTTTTCACTTCATCCCCTTCTTCTACAAAATACTCATCTATAACATATTCAATTGCTCCTCCTGCCGAATCCTTAAAACCCGGTGCCCGAATGCCTCCGCTTCGGGATGGGTTTAACTGGCCTGTTGTATCTACACCTACAGAAATATTTCCCCGGACAACCGGTTCTGTCGAATATACAGGCCCTTGAGTTTCCTCCTCTACAGGCGGGACCAGCTGCTTGTATGCATACAAGCCTCCCCCTAACACAATTACCAGAATAACGGCTATCATTATTATTCGTTGGGTCATTTTACCCGCACCTCCTGAGATATGCTGTCGTTAACAACCTCTATTCGTTCTATTTCACCGTCTAAAAGGTGAAAAATTTTATGCCCGTAACGTGCGACTGATTTCTCATGGGTCACCTGTACTATGGTTTTTCCCTGATTATGGTTTAAATCACGGAATATAGACATTATGTTTTCCCCTGAGCGGGAATCCAGTGCTCCTGTAGGCTCATCTGCAAGGATTACAGCAGGATCTCCAACTATTGCTCTGGCAATAGCCACACGCTGCTGTTCTCCTCCTGAAAGCTGAGAAGGCAAATGATGCAGCCTATCCCCAAGACCAACCGATTCAAGGGCTGCTATAGCCCGCTTTCGGCGTTCCCGGCCACTAATACCCCGGTAAATCAGAGGCAGTTCCACATTTGCCTGGGCATCCAAATCAGGCAGCAGGTGAAAGCTCTGAAACACGAAACCTATTAACCTGTTGCGTATATCTGCCAGCTGCCCGTCTGTCATTTTCTCAACCCGCCGTCCGGCGATCTCATATGTACCTGAAGTCGGTTTATCAAGACATCCGATAATATTAAGTAGTGTAGACTTTCCTGAACCAGAAGGCCCCATTATGGATATAAAGTCACCTTCTTCAATACTTATGTCTATACCTTTAAGGGCATCAACTTTAATTTGACCGGTTTTATAGCTGCGCGCTATACCTTTAAGTTCCAGCAGTGCCAAAAACCTGTACCCCCTTTATCACATCTTTTTGATCCTTATACTAGGCCTTATATATATAGACTTATTCATTCTTTAAAAAGTTCCTTCTTTTTTGATTTTCTTGACCTTTTTGCGATACACATGGTAATATATACTAAAATACAGTTCAACAATAGAAATACAATTTATAATTGGAGTGATTATCATGAGACGTATCGGCATACTTACAGGAGGAGGCGATGCTCCTGGTTTAAATGCTGTAATCCGGGCCGCTGCTAAGGTATTGTTCAAACACGGAGTCGAGCTCATAGGTTTTATCGACGGATACAGCGGGCTTGTAGAAAAGAAATACCGGGTGCTTGACAGATGGGCTATTTCCGGCCTGCTGCACCGTGGAGGCACGATTCTGGGAACCAATAACAGAGACAACCCGTTTAACTACCCAGTAAAGGAAAACGGTAAAACAGTTTTCAAAGACATGTCAGATACGGCAGTCAAAAACCTAAACGACCTGAATATAGAATCCCTTATTGCCATAGGCGGGGACGGCAGCCTTGCGATAGCCCGTGAGCTGTGGGAAAAAGGCGCAAAGGTTATAGGCGTGCCTAAAACCATAGACAACGACCTTATGGGCACAGAGCAGACCTTCGGCTTCGATACCGCTGTCACCACAGCCACCGAAGCGCTTGATAAACTGCATACAACAGCAGAATCCCATCACCGTGTAATGGTGTTGGAACTTATGGGCCGCTATGCCGGGTGGATAGCCCTATACAGCGGATTGGCAGGCGGTGCCGATGTTATCCTCATCCCGGAAATTCCGTGGAAGCTAGAAAACGTTGTAAAAAAAATAAACCAGAGGAAAGAAGAGGGGAAACCCTTCAGTATAATAGTTGTGGCTGAAGGTGTTAAAACACCTGAAGGCGAACTTGTTGTAAAACAAAGAATAGATGAGAGCGGTGACCCTCTGCGTTTAGGTGGAATAGGTCAAAAAGTAGCGAAAATGGTAGAAGATGCTACAGGTTTTGAAACCCGGGTAACCGTACTTGGCCACCTGCAGCGTGGAGGATCTCCTTCGCCGTTTGACAGAATCCTTGCCACGAGATACGGCGTAGCTGCTGCAGAACTCGCTTTGAAAGGCGAATATGGTGTTATGGTCAGCCTCATAAACGGAAAGATACAAAAAACCAGCCTGGCAGGCCTCAAAACAACCACCAGGAACGTCCCAACAGACAGCGAGGTTATTTATGCAGCAAGAAAGACCGGTATTAGTTTCGGGGATTAGGGTTTTAGCGCTGCTTGTTACTGTAATCGGCTGTCAAAAGTTTAATGTTATCTTTATTGGTCAGTGAATTTATCAATTTTTCATCCGCAGTCCAAAATTCACACGGTTTATCTTCACTACTATTTACTTTTGCAACAGCAATATAAGCAGCATCATAAAGAGTAGGTAAATTTTCTTCATTGCTTATTTGCCAAGCCAGGTTGATTATATTATCGTCCTGGACATAGTTAATTATTTTTAACCGGCAGAACAACTGCCATATTTCCTCTGCCTCTTCACTTTTAATCTCGTTTCGTCGAACCTTTTTTCGCAGCACACTACCTATTTCTACCCACGCGAAATCAGGAAGAACAATGGTTTGGTCTTTTTCAATAATGCTATTCATTAAATCGACCGCCTCTTCGCTACCGTCTTCCCATGTTAAATATTTAATAATTACGCTGCTGTCCAAACATATGGGATTATTCATTCCTTAAACCCTCCCTAATTTCTCTGAGTATTTGAGTAGAATCTGATTGCCTACCTCTTTCTGCCATCTTTTTTCTCAATTCATTGAGATTCTGCATGGCTGTCTTTGTTTCTATTGTTTTATTCAATCTCTCAGCAGCTTTTAATTTTTTTTGCATCTCTTCAAAAACTGATGCTTCTATTATATATGCCACCGGCTTAGAACGTTGTAAAACAATCGTTGGTTCTCGGTCGTTTAATACTCTAGCAATAATCTTGCTGGCATTTTGACGTATTTCAGCGATATTCGCTATATGCACTGTTAACACCTCCTGTTAATAGTATTTCTATATAATAGTATATCAATCTACTGCTTTGATATCAACTGTAATATTCGCATTTTCTTTTTTTCTTGACCATATCCTAAATTATATGGCAAAATGCAGAAAAATACAGCAAACAATTAAAGATTATACTGATGCAAAAAATACTATTTCTCAAACAACAATGTGTCCATTGTACCGGATAAAGAATATTATAAAAATCAAAAAGAATATATAATAGGCCAAAAAGTTGATTGGTGGTGATTTTCTATAAAGGGAAAAATTGTTTTTTGGGCAGCTGGAGCATATAATTTAGCGTTTTCTTTAATTGAAAACATTTTACCGTATATACCATATACAGTTATTGCTACAAATAGAGAAGGAATAAGAAGAACATCTAAACAATTAGGGTTAAATTGTTTATATGATAATGACTCAAAAAATCTGGCAAGAACTATTTTAGATTTTGACATCCTGATAATGTATGATTTTGATTTCTGTGGATTGTTTACAGGATTTAAAGGTAAAAAAGTTCAGATATTTCATGGGGTTATAGAAAAAAACTGGACATATCAACACCCGGACATAAAGAATTATGATGCTTTACTTGTCCCGGGAAAATTCGCATACAAGAGGTTATTAAGTCAAGGCATATCTAAGGATAAAATTTTTGAAGTTGGTTTTCCAAAACTGGATAAGATTCTCCGGGGCGAATACGATCGGGAAAAAATATTGAGAGAAGAAGGAATAGAGGATGCTGAAAAAATTGTTTTATACTGCCCCACACACACTAATCTGTCAACGGAAAAAGAGATGTTTGAACTGTTTTGTTCGATTGAAAAACAATTGCCTTTTAAACTCATTGTTAAACTACATGATGGAACTAAAATGGCTAAAGACTATAATACCCGTTTTCACGGGTCTGATAACATCAAAATTAGCAACCGTTTAAGCAATGTCGAACTTTTTGCTGTTGCCGACTTGCTGGTTTCAGATGTAAGCTCTTCAATATTTGAATTTGCTCTTTTAAATAGGCCGATTATCCAACTCTCATTTCCTAAAATTCGTAATGCCTTAAAAAACTATGGTGATTCGTTAGAAGTAGTTTTAAGAAAAAAAATGGGTATCGAACTCGAAAACCCCCAGCACTTTGTTGATACCGCAACTTGGTTATTAGATAATGAGGACAATTTCCGTTATTTGCGCCAGACCGCTGTTTCAGAGATTTTTTCTTTTACAGACGGTTATTCGGGAAAAAGAGCAGCGGATGTTATATTAAGTCTGTTAAAAACCCCTTCCTATTAAAACCGGAAGAGGTTTTTGAAATTTATCCAAATCGCTCCTGGGCTCTTTTATAGTCATCGTAGGTATCTATCTCTTCTGCAAAGGTAAATACCGGATAAAACAAATGACTCCTCAAAATCCTGTTAAAACCATCCTCATAGTAGTCTATAAAGATGGTTTTCGTATTTTCAGAAACCCTGTACAAGTCTAATAAAAAACTTTTATTAAGTTTGTAAACACCAACAGCCTCAATATCATTCATTACCCATTTGCCTATATTTGTTATTTTATTATTTTCAATAGTTACGGTTACTTCTTCTGAAGTTCGGTCAATATTTTGCACCCCGCAGTAGTTATCGGCTCCAATCATCTTTGGTAAAAGGTCATCAGAAAAAACAGTATCACCGTTTATTATAAATGTGTCTTCTTTTACATGAACTAAAGCAAGCATAAGAGATGCCAGAGTGTTTGTAACCATATAAAAAGGGTTTGTAATAAAATTTAGTTGAGGGTATTGTTGTTTGATAAGATATTCTTTATATCCTGTAACTATATAAACATCTTTAATTCCAACCTCCTTAAGAAGGCGTAACTGTCTGTCTAAAATTGTTTCTTTTCCAATTTTAATAAGGGCCTTTGGATCAACAAATTTAGATCGAATTCTAAGACCCATACCTGCTGCCAAAATAATAGCTTTCATCATAAATCACTCCTGAAAAAATCTAAGTTATGCCGGTTAAGAACATACAGGAACCGGAACTAAAGCCGAGAAAAATGGTGTATAAGAGATTTAAAAGACCGGTGACACAAGATCAGGATAAACCTCCCTAATAATCTTACGCCATCGCTCCTTCCACAGGTTAAGGGAAAAGCTTTCGGCTACTGATCGGGCATTTCTACTTAGGTTTAGCCTGAGACGGGGATTGGCAATTAAAGTCTCAAGGGCATGAACCAGTTCGTTTTCATCGGGTTTAATGATCAGACCGTTGTAGCCGTCAATGATAAGGTTGGTGAGCCCTCCTACATTTGTGACCACCAGAGTGCAGCCCGATGCCATGGCTTCTAAACATGAAAAGGAAGTACCTTCACTAAAGATGCTCGGAATCACTACAATGTCAGCAGTGGCGTAGACCTCTGGCATGTCTTCAAAACTGTAGCTTCCTGTGATTATGCGATTCTTTTCCTGGGTAGAATTGATATATTCATTCACTACCCTGTTGAATTCCGGGTGATTGGTATCTACTGCCAGATGGAGTTTAACTCCCGGATGTTTTTTTACAATCCGGATGCCGGCATTTAAGAACAGATCGATGCCCCGGCAAATATCCAGCCTGCGGGGAAAAAGGATGGTAATGTCACCCCCGTCTTTTACCTTAAGGGCCTGCCTGGGTTTAAACAATTCCAGGTCTGCAAAATTGGGTATAACCTCGATTTTATGAGAGAGCGTCGGGAGGGTGGCCCTCATTACATTTAAGAAGTTATAATCACAGCTTACAACGGTTTTGGCTTGCTCCAGTGCCTGCCGGCATATGGCAAGATTGGCTACTGGGTCATAGTTGCTTGAATCCCACCATACTCCATGAGATATAACCACCGAATCGGGTTTATATAGGGTGGGGTGATAAATTATTGAAGCATAAAACACCCTGTCTGTGTTGCCGTGAATCTCCTGGATAGCCGCTTCTATAGCGATCCGGGCCATACCATAACCACGGATATTTATACCATTAACCTCCCGCTCCCAGTCAAAACTCCCGTTTTGATGGACGTCCGGGGATATGCCCATTTCTTTCAGGAGAGCCAGCAGGTTCCATACATACCGTTCCAGCCCGCCGGTTACGGGCTTTTTTCCGTCCCAGGTTAAAAGATTTGGCATTATAATCGATAACCGATTGTGGCTCATTTTTATACCTCCTAAAAAGACAGTGATTTTGACTCGGTCCACTCCTCCAGTTTGACCTCTTTATCCAACACGCTTTCTAAATGGTTTTTAGCCTGGAGGCGCCCTTCCGGGTCTTTTTGTTTATAAAATGCATATTTTTTGATATGGTCCTTTTCATCAGCCCAGCCGAAGTGTTTGACCCTGATATTTGACTGAAACCTTTTGATCCGGTGGGAACGATATTCCATCGGAATCCTGCCGCAGTGTAAGGGTAGATCCGGCCATGAGTAGACCTTACCGGGCTGATATCTGATTAAAAGGGTACTGAACCGGTTCCATGGGTTCCAGAGTCCGTCAACCCTATAATGTGTCATACTCTTCCAAAAATCAAAAATCCGAAACTCTACCGCATCATAATCATCTCCGGCCATGATATACCCGATTTGACTCTCAATCTGGTCTTCAAACACCTCATCAGCATCGATTGCCAGTATCCAGTCGGGGTTTGATTTTTCCACCAGCTGCCACAGCTTTTTTCGGGCCAAACTCTCGTTTGCGATAAACATAGGCTCTTCATTGCGATAAAGCTTAACCTTGGGATAAGTGAGGCAAACTTCAGAAGTGTTATCAGTGGATGCATCATCAAGGATTATTATTTCATCTGTATAAACGTTTAAGTGGCTGAGACATGTGTTTAAGTAGCGTTCCGCTTCATTCCGTACCAACATCATGGCGGTAAGTTTGTGTTTACCATTTGTGCTCATTTTCCCAACACCTCACTTATAACTTCCGCCCATCTCTTTTTCCAAATGGTTATATCAAAGGCAAGGGCGGTTTCCCTGGCATTTCGGCCGATTTTCTGCCGGAGATCAGGGTTTTTCAAGAGGTAATCAATGGCATTTACCAGGTTTTTAGGTGTTGGTTTTATGAGCAGGCCGTTGTAGCCATTAATGATTAAATCGGATAGGCCGCCTACATACCCGGCTATTATCGGAAGCCCCACAGCCATGGCTTCCAAACAGGATAACGCAGTGCCTTCAGTGGACTTTGATGGTATGAGTACAATATCCATATTTACCAGTACCCGCGGCATATCCTCAGGCGACTTCCAGTAATAGTAGATGTTTTGGCTTCTATTTGCCCATTGGGTGAGCTGTTTTTCCAGTTCATCGGAATGGGCTCTCCCGATGAAGTGAAACTCAACGTTTTTATATTTTTTTGTAAGAACCTCGGCGGCATAGGCGGCTTCATTAATACCCCGCACCGATGTCATCCGGCGAGGAAATGCCACCCGGACTTTATTGTTTCCTAAAACTTTATCACCCGGCTTAAACTTTTCGGTATCTACGAAGTTGGGTATATACTCGAACTTATTAAAGAGCCCCGGCCATGTAGATACCGCCCATTGAATGGTAGCGGTATCTACAGATACCACCTTTTGGGGGCCGTTTAAAGCTATATAAAGTCTTCGGAGCCATTCCCTTCGTTCTGTATCAGTTTGTAAGTCTGTGTCAAAGCCCGGATAATCCCAGAAGATTCCGTGGGATATCGAAATGCTTTTTTCTTTAACCTGCGGATAGGCTAAAAAAGTAACAAAATAAACCGCCAAATCAGCATCAACGGTTTTTTCGTAAAACGCCTGGTTAAGGCGTGGAAGAGTCTTGAGCGGGGCTTCTGACTCAGGAATGGTTCTCAGCTTAACACCCGGGATTATTTCACTTTCCCATCCGGTACCTATCTGCCACCATTCCACATCAAAGCCCATTTCTACCAGCATTTTTGTGAATTCCACCCCGTAGCGTTCAGCTCCGCCGTATATGATGCGGTTTCCCTCAGGGCTGTAATGGTTGGTTGTAAGGATGCTGATTTTTGCCATATAAAAATATCCTCCTTATCTTTTTTATGTAACAGCCCTACCCTTCTGTAGAAGGGTAGGGGGGCTGTGTCTTACTGGGTTGCTACAAACAGGAAGTCCACATCAACATCGATGTTCTGATATATGCTTCCGGCGGTAGAAGGCAGGCTAATAGAAATGGTTACATCTTCGTTACCGGTAGCTAAAGTAAGCTGTCTGCCGGGGCTATCGGGTTTGTCAATTAGGTTTGCTAAGGTGCCGGTGTACAGAGAAGTTGCACCACTGGAGACACTGACAGCAAGTTTATTGGCCAACAGCGCTGCCTTGCTGGCGGTGGTGGTGCCGCCTGCTTTCCAGTCGGCAGAAATGAAGTAGTAGCAGTCTACGTCACCGGTATTTGAAACGTTTACAACTCCTTGTGTCGAATCGCCCGGCAACATGTTGGACTCCGAGATTACGCCTGATGTAGGAGAAACGGTTATATCCACATTGGCGCTATCAAGGCTATTGTCTGTTACCGCTGGATCGGCTACTGCCGTAAAAGTGAAAGCCATTTTTTCCACCTCCTTGCTTTTTCATCCCGAAGGTTATTACCTCCGGGAATGTACCAAAATCATTAAACACCCTTGGCCTGCATGAAAAATGGGTTTGTATATGAAAATCAGTTTGGTATTTAAGTTTTTTAAACTCCAGTTCATAGAATCGAGGCCCTGAAAAGAGTTGAGTAGTTCCCTGGTTGCCGGCGGTGTCAATGTATTTAATATCTACATCATAACTGTAATGCAAGAGGACAATTTCTATTTCGTCGTATGGAATTCTGTTTATAGCGATATCTATGTTTTTTGTCTTGCACTCGATTATTACTGCAGGCGGCGGAACTACAGGGTGTAAGAATAAGTCCCAGAATATAATATTCTTGGAAACAAATTGACAGTTATCTAGAACCTTCGTTACTTTAATTAAGTCAATCCTATCAGGCGGACAATCCGGACTTGCGCAAACAGGTACAAGCAGATTAGCGGGGGTTACCCTGGCTATCTCGAACTTTTCCTGGATACTAAAGTAAATGACCGGTGAGACACCAACCCTTATATAGTTACCTTTATTTGCGCTTAAGGAGGTAAAGACCATAAAATCATCAGCACTCGTTTCCTTCGATTTGTTTTTTCTACTTTATAATATGACCTTGTCGAAAAAAGGTTACATAAACAGGAACCAATTTGCTGGACACTTAGCAAACAAAAAAAATCAGCAGGGTAAAATCACCCTGCTGTTTATATAGATTTTAGCATACAGCAAAGATACCTATTCAGTAGTTGTCAGGCTGCTTTCCGTTGTTTGCTCTATTGTTTGTTCCGTTGTTTCCGCAGAGGTTTCTTCTGTGGCTGTCACTGCTGCTTCCTCTTCTTCCTGGTTTTCACTGTCTTCATCAATAATTACCATGTGTGTTTCTGCATCATATTCGACATTTGCGCCGAAGATTTCATTTAAAAATCTCAAAGGCACGAAAGTCCTGTTACTTATTACATCAGGTATTGTATCTATTTCCACGGGCTCGCCGTTTACCAGCGCTACTGTTTCACCCAAAGTTAAAACCACTTCTATATCACCTTTCGTAACAGTAACCTGGCTGGTCTCAGGATCAAAACTCACTTCGGCTCCCAGGCCTTCAGTTATAGCCCTTACGGGTACCAGAGTCCTCCCGGCCTTGATTACGGGCGGAACATCAAATTCAGGTATCCTGCCATTCACGAAAACCTTTAGACCTTTTTCTCCCATCTTCCTGTAGAGCTTGCCAAGTTCTTTGTAAGCCTTCTTTGCCTTGTGGTTTGCTTTAACATAATCTTCCAACATGTCTATTAGCTCTTCTGCATCCTCTTTTTCAATATTTTCATTAATAATGCTGTCTATTGCTTCAAATATATCCTGCTGTATTTCAAGCCTTTCCTGAAGTCTTTCCTGAATCTCATTTGCAATTTGTGTCTGTTCCTGTATTCTTTCTTGAAATTTATTTAGTTTCTCCTGCATTTTTCCCTGTTCTTTATTTGCTTTTTGCTGCATTTTTATAAGTTTCTTCATGAGCTTTTCCTGAATTTTGTTCATAACTTTTTCTTTATTAACATCTTCATCATTAACATCTTCATCTTCTTCTGCTACTTCTTCAATTATATCTTCATCTTCTTCTTCAATGTTTTCATCTTCCTCTATCCTTTCTTCTTCTATCTCATCTTCATCAATTTCTTCATCTTCTTTTACATCTTCATTTTCATCCACAACTTCATCTTCTTCTAATTCTTCTGTCATTAAGCTTTGCGCATGCGCAACTGCATTTTTAATCTTCGGGCCGATCCCCTGCTTGGCATAACCGCCAGATGTAAAACTTAAAACCAGGGCTACAATAGTAATTAGACAAAAAATTTTTCTAAGTTTTTTCATAATGCTCCCTCCTCCTATTGTTATAAAAATGTTTTTTTGGTGCTGTCTACTAATAAATACGTTTTATGGTAAGATTTTAGGGAGGTCGTTAATAAATTTTTTTAAAATCCTCTTTGTGCGTTTATCCAAAGTATCTTTTACAGCCTTTTATTAGTATAATATTAGCCTAGCATTTGTTTGACTTTTTTATCAAAAGTATAAACTCCACGGTTTCTTACCTTATAATATCAATACAGCAAAGAACAACTTTTCCTTTCTTGCTGTTCTCGGCATATTGGGTTTATTTCTTTCCTTTTTCATAAATAACTTTCCCAACTCTATCAATATGTTCCTTTAGTCCCTTATGGCTGAGATGGGTATAATCTACAATATCAAAAAAATACGGTAACGGCCCCTTTTCCTCTAACATGGCATGAAGAGCTAGCTTAAAATAAAGCTCCTTAATGATTTTATAATATTTTTCCCTTATTAGCTTTTCTACTTCCATTGCTCTTTTTTCATCATAAGTATGTGCCATTAGATTCCTTTTTTCCAATGCATCAATCCATGTATGCCCATCAGTAATTAGCTGTATTTGAAAAGCTGTTTGTATTGTTTTTCTAGGACTTTTCACATCAAAGCCCTCTTGTTATGAACTACATCGCCAATGAATTAGCGAGTTTCGTGCTCCCGATGAAACCACGTTGAAAGTCCCATCGGTACGCAACCGGAGTGTCCAACCCCACTACTGCCGTGGCGGGTTTCCCCACCCTCTGCAGATACTTTTTCATTATGTTGTATGCTCCTACACAATCAGCATTTAATAATTTATTGTTGACAATGTATAACCCTCTGTATTTGCGGTTTGTTCTCTTCGCAGTTTTTTCGGAGATTTTTTCTTCATAGGGACTACACTGACTGGTGTAACTTTCTTCTTGTTTTTTTACTTTTATGCCTTTATCTTCTGCTTTGTATGTTATGAGGTTTTCTGCTATATGGACATGATCCGGCATTATTTCCATAGTTGCTATAGTGAATCCTTTTTCTTTAGCAATTTCAAGGAATAAGTCTTTTAAATCTTTTTGTATATTGTCGTCAAGAACCTCTTTTCTGTATTTTGTCGACCAAACAATGTGGTAATTAACATTGTATACGCATGTTCTTGCATAGATAAGATTATTTTTCTTCATACATATATAACCACAAGAACCGTCCCCTTGGTTTCCCTTGTTTCATTCTTTTTTATTATAGCAAAATTATGATATAATATATACAAATCCAACATCAAAAGGTGGTGTTGTGGATGAACACTGCAAGAAAAATTTTGCTGAAACTTATAGAACAAATTCCCGA
>JARRCM010000045.1 GCA_029982205.1 Thermosediminibacterales bacterium | reverse complement strand
CTGCGTGGAAATTGACATTAATAAAATTCGACATAATGCACGTTATCTGGTGGATTACTGTGGGAATAACGGCATTGAAGTAATGGGCGTCACAAAAGGAGTTTGCGCCCTTCACCTGGTAGTAAAGGCCATGCTAGATGGGGGAGTAAAAAAACTTGGAGATTCTCGCCTTCATAATATAAAGGCATTGAGGGAAGCAGGCTTTGAAGTTCCCATATATCTCATACGCATTCCAATGCCCTCGGAGGTACGGGATGCGGTGCGTTTGGCAGATGGGAGCCTTAACTCTGAAGTGGATGTGGTTAAGGCGCTGTCACGGGAAGCTCGAGCGCTCGGCAGGACCCACAAGGTCATTTTAATGGTGGATGTTGGGGATCTGCGGGAAGGGGTTATGCCGGAAGATGTATTGGATGTGGTAGGACAAATTATCGGCCTCCCCAGTATAGAATTTGAAGGACTTGGAACCAATGTAGGCTGTTATGGCGGAATCCTGCCGAGTTATGAAAATACCAAAATACTGGTGGATCTGGCCGGTGACATTGAAAAAAGGTATGGAATCAAGGTTAAAACCCTGTCGGGTGGAAATACGGCCACTCTGTCTTTGCTCGAAAAAGGCGAGCTTGCGCCGGGAATAAATCAATTCAGGATAGGAGAGGCCATCCTATTGGGCACCGACGTGACTAATTTCCGGAAAGTGCCGGGGACCTTGCAGGGGACGATGAAACTCAAAACCGAAGTAATAGAAATTAAGGTCAAACCGTCCTACCCCATCGGAGAAATAGGGCGAGACGCTTTTGGTAATGTGCAGGTATATGAAGACAAAGGTCCTATGAGGAGGGCTATCGTTGCACTTGGTAAACAAGACTGTCGGATTGAGGGGTTAACACCAGTAGATAAATGTATGGAAATCCTTGGTGCGAGCAGCGACCACTTGCTCATAGATGTGACAAAGTGTGTAGATATCAGGGTTGGGGATATTATCGAATTTGATATGTCTTACGGGGCAATGCTCAGCCTTATGACGTCTAAGTATGTAGATAAAATTACAGTCAGTTGAAATTTTGTTGCAAGTTTTTATACAGGTTCGGAACAGTGGGGAAGCTCCTGCTATGCTTTTATGTTTTTGGAAAGGAAACCCATGTAGGGAAGCTTTTCATTTATAAAATTTTTTGCACTAACCAAAAAAACGCAAAATCTATTATGCAAAAAAAAATGCGCAAAAAAATTTGCATCATATTTTTGCAAAACTTAGCATATTTTCATTTTCGTGATAATAAGGCATATTAAAAAAGTTCCAACATGGCATACAATTTGCAAATTACATTTTACAAAAATAATAAGCAATCCAAAATACAAAAATTAGAGTCGGTGTAAATTATAAAATAAAATAAAAATTGACATTTTAATTGACATTTAAAAGGTGATTATAAAATGAAAACAACCTGTGGAATTATAAAAATATGAAGTTAGACGTTGATTCATATATAAAAGTCTTTACTCATCTTTCGCATTAAGGTAGTTTCTAAAAAATACCATAAAATAAATTTCCACAAAAAGGAAGTGCAAACAAATTTTTGACGAATTTATACTCCAAGCGATTTGGTTCCAGCAGAGATAATAAGCCGGACAAGAAACAGGCAGTTATAGGGCTTAATGTGAGCAAAGAAGGTATCCCATTAACACATAGTATTTTACCGGGCAATAACAATAATAAAAAAGAAGCTTTAAACAACATAAAAATCCTGCAAAAAAACTTAAAATCAAGAATCTTCTTGTGATAGGCGATAGAGCCGCATTTACAAAACAAAATATCCGTAGAGAGGTGATAGTTTGAACAAATTTGATTTTATTAAAGAAGCAGGGGCCATAAAAAATCAAATAGTAGAATGGAGAAGATATCTTCATAGAAATCCTGAAACAGGCCTTGACTGTTACATTGCCTCTGATTTTATAAAAAACGAACTAAAAAAAATGGATATTGAGGTGGAAACCGGATTTGCAAAGACTGGTGTAATAGGGATTATTAGAGGGAAATCATCGGGTAAAATAATAGCAATACGGGCAGATATTGATGCACTTCCTGTGCGTGAAAATACAGGGCTTCCTTTTGCATCGGAAGTAAAAGACAAATGTCATGCATGTGGGCATGATGGCCATACGGCTATATGTTTGGCAGTTGCCAATATAATGTCTAAGATGAGAAATAATTTTGAAGGAACTATTAAACTGATATTTCAACCAGGAGAAGAATACCCTGGTGGAGCTAAGATAATGATAAAAGACGGAGTTTTAGAAAACCCCAAAGTCGATGCCATAATAGGGTATCATATTTTTCCCGGGATAGATTCTGGTAAATTCGGTATAAGGTATGGAGTTATGACGGCAAGAAATGATGAATTCACCATTAAAATAAAAGGCCCGGGAGGCCATGGAGCTCATCCTGATGAATCGCCTGATCCAATAGTTGCAGCGGGCTACTTTCTTACCGAACTCCAGACAATTGTTTCTAGGATGAAAGACCCGCTTGAGCCTTTGGTTATAACTGTTGGAGAAATAATGGGGGGTAGTGGATATAATATTATTCCGGCATTAATAACTATGAAAGGTACAATCAGAAGTATTAATTATAATTCGAGAAATTTAGCGATTCAAAAAATAGAAGATATTTTAAAAGGCATTTCAGTTACATTTAATTTGGAATACGAACTGGAAATAGTTCCAGGGGAGCCTCCGCTTCGTTGTGATGAAAAACTTTGTTTTTTAGCAGAAAAAGTAATAAAAAAACATTTTGGTCAAGAAAATCTAATTTTTATCGAGAAACCATCAATGGGAGTAGATGATTTTGCTTTTTACTCGGAAAAAATTCCTGCGATTTATTTAAGATTAGGTTCAAGAGATGAAAAAAAAGGTCTAATTAATCCACTACATTCACCTAAATTTGATTTTGATGAAAATATGCTTCCTATCTGGTCAGCGAGTATTTGTTATATAGCTATGGAATTGCTAAACGAAGATTTCTGATCTAACGCTAAAATGTAATTAAAGAATGTAATTAAAATACAACGATTATATATTGGAAACTTAAATGATTAGATGACTTTTGGTAACTTTTCTGACATAACGACTCTAATTGGAAGGAGTGAGAAGAATGAAAAACTGAAAACAGAGCTAATATAGATGATTTAGTTATTTAAATACTTAGAAAGGGGGTTTTTATGTGACTAATAATAATTTAAACTTACTAGAAATTGAACCATTAAGAAATCTAAAGTTCTGGCATATCTGGGCACTTGGCGTTGGAGCAGTAGTGGGTGATGGAATTTTTCTGCTCATAGGCCAGGGTATCCAGATGGCGGGCCCCAGCGCAATCATGGCTTTTATTATTGCAGGTTTATTGGAATTGTTTTTGCAACTTTCATTGTCAGAATTAGCAGTTGGTATGCCGTCGGCGGGGGCTATGAGCGTATGGTCTGAAAGGTTATTAGGTAAATGGTGGGGTTATTTAGCAGGAATGGCGTGGGCAATGGCATGGATATTTGTGGGAGGATGTACATCTATAGCTCTTGGAAGATTCCTTGCATGGTTTATACCCGTTAATGAGTTGATTTTGGCAGGCATTGCGGTTACCATATTCTTCTTGCTGAATTTACGAGGTTCTTTAATAGCAGCAACAACGCAATTATGGTTGGTTATAATTCTTGTAGCAATTATGTCCTGTCTAGCAATAGTGGGAATACCTTTTGCAATAAAAGGTATTCCGGAGAACTTTGTTCCTTTTGCTCCTAATGGCTGGAAAAACATGTTTTTAGCAATCCCATTGGCAGGATATGCTTTTATGGGAACTGCAAGTCTTACTACATCAGGATCTGAGGTGCAGGATATAAAAGATTTACCCAAAGCTTTAATATGGTCAGCAATTACATTTATAGTTTTGTATAATTTGTCACTAATTGTCATGATCGGTGCCACACCATGGCAGGAGTTATCAATGAGCGAATCTCCTTATGTTACTTTTGCAAACAAGATCTTCGGTAAAAGCGCCGCCAGTATAGTAAATCTTGCTGCAATTATTGCAGCTACAACAACTGTATTGATGGGAACTTTTTATGGAGCATCGCGGATTTTATTTTACGAAGCACGTAATGGAAGACTGCCGAAAATTTTTGGCTATTTGCATCCAAAATGGAGAACACCCACATGGGGATTATTTATTATATGGATTATAAGCATCTCGCTTATTGCTATAGCCAAGTTTAATGTAGATTATATATATGTGACAATTTCAATGCAGTTTTTAGTTGCCAGTTATATCACTTATGCACTTTCTATTCTAGCTGCAATATTATACAGAAAAAGATTTCCAGAAGAAATAGCCGGGTTGCCCTTTAAAATACCAGTGCCATTCTTAACTTTTACTATTGCTATATTAGGGCTTATAATCAGCATCTATTTTGCCTTTGTTAATACACCGCAGGTTCTGTTTGGATCGCTAGGGTGGATAATACCGTTATACTTATATTATCAATATACTAATCGGAAAAACAGTGACTTAAAATTATATCAATAAATAATAAAAAAAATATTTTCACAAGAGAAAGACTCGCGGCAAATACCAATACCCTAAATTTGAGAATTAAAGTTTGTGAAGGAAAAAAGGATAAAAATAACACTTACTAACCTTTTTGATCTGATAATAGGCCCTATATACTCTTCGAGTTGGTCAGGATTAGGGGTGTGCCCTGCGGGTGTGGTACATAACAACCTCGTGGGGCGATAAGAGCTTGACAGGACAGCCGGGGGTGCACCCCTGGTCTGCTGACCCCAGGGGCCGGATGGCCTACTGACTTAGCTCACGCGGCAAAATTATGCCGTACCGCAAGCTCACTCCTTTTGAGTAGTCACCGGTTCTACCGGGTTAAAGGAGGTGTTAAGAATAACCCCAGATAAACCTAAATTAATTTTTGCAAGGACACACCTGATTATTAGAACTTAAAATGATTCTATGACAACTTCTAAGACTAATTATACGAGGAGGTGATCAATTGTTGTTAACAAAGTCACTTCAGTTAATTGACAGAGAAGAAAAAGTCATCGGGTCTTCAATGAAGATTAGAATGTATCCTCTCGTTGCTGACAAGGCTAAAAGGGCTAGGATTTTTGATGTAGATGGAAAAGAATACATAGATTTCACCGCCAATTGGGGCGTTGCCAACACGGGTTATTGCCATCCTAAAATTATTGATGCAATAAAAAAGCAAGCTGAAAAAAATACATTTGCCAGCTTTACCACTGTAATCACTGAGTCAGGCATTGAACTTGCAGAAAAATTGATAGAAATTACTCCTGGAGATTTTGAAAAAAAAGTCACTTTTGGATTATCGGGCTCGGATGCCAATGATTGTATATCAAAATTAGTTACTCTGGCTACCGGAAAACACAGAATAATCTCATATTTTGGAGCTTATCATGGGCAAACGATGGGTTCTTTATCTATGTCAGGCCATACAGCCCAAGCAAAATTTATCGGGACGGGAAATATTGTTAAAATTCCATACCCCTATTGTTATAGATGTGCTTTTGATAAAACCCATGAAAATTGTGACCTTACTTGCTTAAGATATTTAGAAAATTACATTTTTAAGACAATTTGCCCGCCAGAAGATACTGCTGCTGTAATTGTTGAAGCGATACAGTGCGATGGAGGTGATATAGTACCTCCAGCCGAATATATGCATCAACTTAAAAAAATATGCGAAAGGAATAATATTTTTATAATATTTGATGAAGTTAAGATAGGAGTGGGTCGAACAGGAAAATTTTTCGGCTTTGAACATTTTGACATAATACCGGACGCCGTAGTTTTCGGAAAGCCAATAGCCTCTGGGTTACCCCTCAGCGGAGTAATTGCAAGAAAAGAGATTCTTGATTCGTCAGTAGCTACACATATGTTAACTACAGGAGGTTGCCCTATCAGTACTGCCGCGGCTTTAGCAACAATTAATATAGTTGTTAACGAGGGGCTTATGAAAAATGTAGAAGACATGGGTAATTATTTAAAGCACCAACTTTTAGAATTAAAAGAAAAGTATGAAATAATAGGGGATGTAAGAGGTAAGGGGTTAATTTTGGGATTGGAATTGGTTAGAGATAGAAAGACGAAAGAGCCAGCTTCTAAGGAAACTGCTAAAATATGCTACAGGGCTTTTCAAAAGGGCTTAATAATATTTTATGTAGGAATACATTCCAATGTTCTTGAATTCACACCACCGCTGAACATAACAAAAGAGGATGTAGATACAGGATTGCGCATCCTGGAAGAATCTATTATTGAAGTATTAAACGGAAAGGTGTCTGACGAAGAACTGCAGCGTTATGCGGGATGGTAAGATTTTTAACTATGCTAACAAAATAAAGGGGGTATATAAATGAACAAAGAAGAAATATTAAAAAAATTGGAAGAAGAAGATATAAAAATGGTGAGGTTTCTTTACATTGACAATGAAGGGCTTATCAGGGGATATATGGCAAAAAGACAGGAGATGAAATCTGATCTAGAGTCAGGCCATTCAATAACAGTTGCAATGCCTTTTTTTACTGCTTTTGATCTGCTAGTTCCTGACAGTAAATTTGGAGCTGTAGGGGAATTTAGAATAGTCCCAGATATGGATACTTTTAAAATACTTCCTTATGCGGAAAAAAACGCTGCTTTAATATGTGATATTAAATCACCTGATTTAAAACCTCTCAATATATGTGCAAGAACAAAATTGAAAGAGATATTAAATAAAGTTGATTACGAAGTTTTTGCATCAATAGAAAATGAACTATATTTTGTGTTAAAAAAAGAAAATGGTGAAATAGTACCGTTTGAGGACAGTTTGTGTTTTTCTACAAAAGGAATGAATATAAATAATAAAATAGTTTTGGAGATTGTTGATGCTCTTGAAAAACAGGGCATAGAGTTGGAAAAATATTACCCTGAATACGGTCCCGGGCAGCAAGAGTTCGTCTTGAAATACAGACCAGCTCTCCAGGCTGCTGACAATCAGATTTATTTTAGAGAAACCGTCAGAGCTATAACTCAAAAATATGGAATAATCGCAAGTTTTATGCCGAAGCCATTTAATGATAAAGCAGGAAGCGGTGCCCATATTAATTTAAGCTGTTGGAAGAATGGAAAAAACTTGTTTTATGATAAAAATGATCAGTTTGGATTGAGTAAATTCGCTTACAACTTTATTGCAGGCGTCTTAAAACATATAAGAGCTTTATGTGCTTTCACTACTCCAACGATAACATCATATAAAAGGCTATTACCCGGGCATTGGTCCTCAGCATTTGGCTGCTATGGATATGACAATCGGGAGGCAGCTATAAGGATACCTTCAACTCAATTCGGAAATTGGGAAAAAACTGCGCGGATTGAATATAAGCCTGCCGACTGTTCATCAAATCCTTATTTAGCAATTGCTGCGATTATAGCTGCGGGTAACGACGGTGTAGTAAATGGATTTGATCCTGGTCCTGCAATAATGAGTGATCCTGGTCTTTTGTCAGAAGAAGAAAGACAGAAAAGGGGAATACAACGCCTTCCTCAAACATTAGCTGAAGCGTTGGATGCCCTAGATAAAGATGAGTATATGAGAGAGTTTTTCAGCAATGAGATGGTAGATGAATATATTAAAATGAAGAAAAACGACTGGTTTGAATTCATGCATTTTGTAACCGACTGGGAAGTTAAAAAGTATCTAGACATCTTTTGATAATCAGACCTAATGGGGTCTGGTTATCAATTAATAAAAAATGTCAAGGCACATATAAAGATTAATTTTTATATGATGAAATTTTAAAGGTAAAAAATAAAAATATTTTCTGTAGAAATCTGTAATATTAAGGATATGAGTTCCCCCAAAATCTACTATATTGAGGTGGTATAACTATGAATATTGATAATATCCCCGTTATAGATAGTCACTGTCATTTTTTTAATATGGAATATATGCAAATAAATTTTTCAAAACTTCTTTCGTTATCTCTGGAACAATGGGATGATGATATATTAAAAGAAACACTTTTTTATAAAAGAGCTATACGAGACTTAGCCATAGCTTACAATGTTAATATTGATGAAAAAGTAGTGTTACAAACCAGAGAAACACTTTGTCAGCAGGATTATAAAAGTTACGTAAAAATGTTGTTTGATAAAGCAAATATCAAAGGAATGATAATAGATATTGGCTATAAACCAGCGAAAGTCGATTTAAATGATTTTAAACAATTTGCCCCTGTAGAAGTGAAATACGTCTATAGAATAGAGACGCTTATCGATGATTACTGGAATAAAAGATGGAATTTTGATGATGCGAGAGAGCATTTTTTAACAACATTAGAAAAAGAAGTTAAAAATGGCGTTATTGCTTTTAAGAGTATTATTGGTTATAGAACAGGTTTAGATATTGATATATTGTCGGAAGAAGATGCGAGAAGGTTATATAATAATAATGATGATGAAAAAAGTTTCAGAGACTTTTTCTTTAATGAAACGATAAGAATATGCCGAAAATATAATATGCCTTTTCAGGTTCATGCATCTTTTGGGGAATCTAATGTAAACCTATTGAAGAACAATCCACTGTTATTGAAAAGAATATTGGATGCTGAAGAATTTAAAGAAGTAAAAATCATTCTTGTCCACGGTGGGTATCCTTATAGTTTTGAAGCAGGGTATTTAGCCGCTATGTATCCTAATGTTTATCTCGATTTTTCTGAAATGATTCCCTGGATAACTTTTGATGCAAAAAGTGCCATAAAAAAGGTGTTAGATATGGCACCATTTAATAAAATTTTGTTCGGTTCGGATGGATTTATTTGTCCCGAATTATATTATCTGGGGGCATATTGGGGTAAAAAATTATTTTCGGAGATAATTGACGAGCTTGTGTCAGAAAGAATCTTAACAGAAACTGAAGGATACGAATTAGCTTCTAAAATATTTTATAAAAATG
>JARRCM010000044.1 GCA_029982205.1 Thermosediminibacterales bacterium | reverse complement strand
ACTTTAATAAGCTAACAAAGTCTACACTACAAAACGGGTTTTTGGAGTATAAACCCAGTAAAATCAAGGCTTTTGCGGAGTTTTATGGTTGAACTTCGGATTTAAGTCACTCAAGTCTTTTCCGTTGTACTTTTTGAAGATCAGATTTTTTAATCATTACTTTTTCCTCTACTTTCTTTAATCCCCCATTGGCTACGACCCTTAACAGAGCATCCCGGTTAAATTTCCAGCCCTTCCCGTACTTCATGGCAGGGATAATCCTTTTTTCGGCAAGTTTATATATGGTTGTTCTACCGCACCGTAGTAGTTTGGCTGCCTGCATAGTATTCAGGATCAAAGGGTAATCCTCCGGTTTCAACTTAATCCCCCTTTCGATTTGGCTGTGTTTTTTTCTTCCCCTTCATCGCTATACAGCATGTCATATCCTTTTTTCACGCAAAATTCACAGAAGCCACGTTCATTCAGAGACCCCGCCACACTCACGCCTCTGTTGCAGTGCCTACAGCTCCCTTTCCAACCGGTCCAGCCGTCGTGCGTCATTGTCCATCACCCCCTCAGGCTGATTGATTAAGCATTTTGTCTGCAACCCGAATAGCATCTTCAAGTAGACCTTTAAACTCTAAAATTTCAGGCGTTGATACTTCTCTACCGGTGCTTTTAAAATAGTTTGTTTTCAATAGCTCGATATTTGTCTTATAAGCAAGATTAAAAGCCTGCTTGAAGTCTCCCCATGCTTTGTTAAAGGTGATTCCTCTCTCAAAAGCATATTTTTTAATCATTTGATTGAGCCTCTGGCGAAGATCGCCCTCAAGGTTCACTGCGTCTAAATTGTCCAATCGGTGCTGTGCTATCTGAAGCATCTTTTCCTGTTTCTCAACCCTGGCTTTTAACTCTTTCACACTCTGGGCCTGCATAATGATGAGGTCCTCGATACATTGTGGTTTATGCGGATATAGTTCATATCTCCCGGTTTTTCTTATAGATGGAATTACTTCCCCCGCTACCCAGTCGGTGAATCTTTCGGCCTCTTCTTTTCTGGACCTGAAAGCAAGTTTATAAACTGCTGGTTCTTTAATTACTATCATCTCTTGGATTCCACCGGGGGTTCGGAAATTCCGTACCCCTTTCCAGTCTTCTCTGATGTTTACTAGAGTTTGTTGGCCTCGCCAGGCTATGTCCAAAACATCGCATACGTCTTTTGCAACAAACCAGGGTTCTCCATCATCGATTATTGTTCTTACGCTTTGGCCTTCGTAATTGAAAACTTTTTGAAGCTCGTTCACCCTTAACCCCCCCTTAGAATCGTGTCGATATTTGTCTGGAGGATTTTACCTCTTCCTGTTGAATTATGGAAACAGGAAGGAGGTGAAAAGTATGGCTGCTTATTTGATTACATATGATTTAAATACACCCGGCAAAGATTATAGCGAACTATATGAAGCAATTAAAAAAAGTTGTTCATATTACTGCCATTACCTAGATTCAGTTTGGATAGTTAAAAGCAGCTTATCACCAGAAGAAATATTCGATAATATTCATCCTAAAATGGATAAAAATGACTATCTGTTAATTATTGAAGTAAAGAATAATAAGCAGGGTTGGCTGCCTAAAGAAGCTTGGGATTGTTTAAACAACCATATTTTTACTTAACGTTGCTTATTCCTTTTGCATTTACTAACTCAGGATATCTACCATCACTATCTTCTGGAACAAACTTTCTTGGCTGGACTACCTTCTCCAGTTCAGCCACCCTCTTTTCTAATTCCTCAATCCGCTGATTCAGTGTCTTATACATCCCTCTCACCTCCCCATTTGACACAAAAGTATAAACGTTAATCTTTTTCGGTCCATTTAACTGGCGATTTACCAGAAAGCAAAATTACTTTTTCACATATTTTAGGCACATCAGCTGTTTTAACATTTTCATCTTCCAGTAGTCGTATAATCTTTTCCGCTATCTTCATTTGTTGCTTAAACTCAACTTGATGTTTTTCCACTCCCCTCACCTCCTTCATGCGGTGTTTTTATGGCAGGATTTACCTTTCTTATGTCGAAAATTTAGTATGCATCTAGACACCAAATTTTTTAAGGTTGGCAGGGCGAAGAAGTATGCTGAACTGCATGGAAACATGCAGAAGTACAGGATAAAAAGCCTGTACGGTAACATTATGGATACCATTAAAGGTGAACATTTTAAACAATTAACTGAGGTGTCCGAGAATATGAAAAAGATTTTTGAGCGTTTTCAACCATTGACTGAACAAACTGAGAAATTGTCTAAAATGTTCAAAGTGGGTGGCTATCGCCCTCCTCTGAGGCAACTCAGAGGTAGTAACCGGGTAAATTCATGGGAAGCCCTAACGTAAAGTCGAGGGTGACCATGAGCCAAGCCAGGGGAATTCGCTTTGCGTACCCTGGAAGGTGCAACGCATAGGCAGTGAGGACGATACCAATAAACTGCCCACGAACACCCGGCGCCCTGCTAACCTGCATTTTTTTCTTCTTCACAGGAATCAACATATATTAGTTCGAAATTTTTAATTTCTTCTTCAATTTTTAGCAGTTCAGTTAATAGTTCATAATATCTTGTAATTAATTTTAAGTAGTCATCTATATTGGTTAATATCATTTACTTACCCCTCCCATTCACTCACCTCCCTTCATGCGGTGTTTTTTTCTTCCCTTTCATCGCTATACAGCGTGTCATATCCTTTTTTCACGTAGAATTCGCAAAAACCACGTTCATTCAGAGGCCCCGCAACGCTCACGCCTCTGCTGCAGTGCCTACAGCACCCTTTCCAGCCTTTCCAGCCGTCGTATATAATGCTCCTCACCTCCTCCCCTGAATACATTTCAAGCTAATGGATATAATATTAGGCGGTGTTTTGTTCTTTTCTTTTTGTTCTTTTTGTTAGATTTTTATCAACGGTGTCTTCTAAAAAAAACAGCTCATCAAAAGAAGCTTTATTACATACTTTAAGTGCACCAGCTATAAACTTATTGCCTATACCTATACCAGGTTCATTGTTTAATACCCTAGATAAATATGCTGGGTCTATTCCCATTTCTTTTGCACATTGACGTAAGCTCCAATCTTTTTCTTTTATAACTTGTTCAAGAATTGCTTTGTTTAATTTAATAACTTTCAAATTTGTTCACCTCCATGTATATTGTATGATTATTATCAACAACTCTCATATATTATATTACACTAGTGTTTGCTTTTTGTCAACATTTTTTTAAAAATCCTCTGAATTTATTTGTTGATGATTATCAACAATTCCTGTATAATATTTACAGAGGTGAGACTTATGAATTTCGCAGAGTATTTTAAAAGTGCAATCAACAAAAGTAATATTTCTTATAGAAAATTAGGAGAAAAATCAGGTGTTGATTTTACTTATATATCAAAAATAGCTAATAACAAAATGGGGCCTCCTTCACCTGAAATATTAAAAAAACTTGCACCTTTTTTAGTTGTATCTTATGAAGACTTAATGAAAGCAGCAGGTTATATTGAATATAAACCAACTGAACAATCAAACGTAACACCTGTTGAAATGGTTACTCTTCCCATCCTTGGCGAAATTCATGCTGGCCGTCCTTTATTTGCCGATGAACATCTAAAAGGAAAAATGCCATTCCCTAAAAAGATGCTGACTCCTGGTTATAAACATTTCTTACTTGAGGTTGAAGGGGATAGCATGATAGGAGACGGAATTCAGCCAGGAGATATCGTTTTAATCAGAGTTCAAAATTACATAGACCATGACGGCCAAATAGCAGCCGTGATCATCAACGGGGAAGAAGCATGTTTGAAGCATGTTTATAATCCAGAAGGATCAGATATGGCTATTTTGCGTGCGTCGAATCCTGAATATAAGGATATTGTCTACCCTATTAAAGAATTGATAATAAACGGTGTGTATTCGGGAGTTTTTAAAAAACCTAAAACCAATCAAAAATAATTTTGGGGTTCCCATATTTCTTCCTCATACACGTTTTGTACAAGCTGTTAAGTAGATAAATTGTTTAAGGGGGCTGAAATAAGCAAAAAGACAACTTTTCTCACATAAGAGGAAAGAAGTGGGAATTGGATATGAGGAAACGGAGTGTAAAAATGATTTTCCCTTAATTAGGGAAAATATATTAAAGAATAGTTCAAGTAATGATTACGAAAAAGCTAGGACGGAGTGGGATTTCGAAGACATAATCGATGAAAAAGATACGGATTTTGTTGAACAATGTGAACTTTGTAATCAAGTCGGTTTAAAATCTAACTATATTATTTCCAATAGTTTAACTAGTAAAAAATTAAAAGTAGGCAGTAGTTGTATAAGAAGATTTATTTTATTACGAGGAACCACTAGTCAAGAAGAAAGTAACGCCTTGTTTGATTATAAGAAGAAACAACTTTTGAACGCCAAAAAAATACAGGCTGTTTTGCACGAAGTTTTGTCTGACTTACCTTCAACAAGTGCTGTAGTAAAATTCAAAAGTGCAAGTAAAGATATTTTAGGAACACTTGATAACAAACAAATTGAACCTTCAAAATGGAAACAATATATCAACTTATTATTTGGTAAATATAATCCAAAGAAAGAAGTATTGGATCGAGTAAGAATGGTCCTTTTTGGTAAAGTCAAAACTAGAAAACAAAAATTTGATACAGGCGAAGAAGCTGGACGCTGGGCTAATACAATGAAAGTTAAGAAACGAGTAACTACAACTCTTTCTGATTCTGAAGCTTACCACTCCAAAATAGGTTAGGAACCAAAGAAACAGCCTGTTTCTTTTCAAGTCTTAACACTATCTTTGCTCCTGTCTTAGCTCTAGTTAAAGTTAAATCCTCTCCAACGAGCCCTAACAACCAACGTTCATTACAGTGAGGACAGTGATGTGGGACCCCATTTTCATTTTGTTTGACACTCCAAATAAAATCTTTACCACAAACACACGTTACTTTGACAAGATTGTCCCAGGTATTTATTTCGAAATGTTCATGATAATAAGCATACACCATTTTGCACCCCCCTAACCTCTGAATTCATTATACTATGAAGATGTTCTTGGGTAAAGAAAGTATTTTAGGGAAAGTTTATCAATCAAATATGGAAGGGAGTAGGAGAAATCAAATTGCAACAACAAGAAAAACTTCCACTTATACATGTTTACTGTGATGAGAGTTCGCAAACCAAAAACCGATTTATGGTTATCGGAGGTATTTGGATCCCTGCTAAAAATATTTCTAGCTTTGATAATAAAATAAATCAATTCCGAGATGAACATAACATGATAAACGAATTAAAATGGGGGAAAGTGTCTAAAGGGAAAATAAACGAATACAAAAAATTTGTTGACATTATTTTTGATGATTATATAAAATACTCATACTTACTTTATAGATGTGTAGTTGTTGATATGAAAATGTTTGACAATAAGACTTATAATAAGGGAGACAAAGAACTTGGATTTTACAAAATCTACTATCAATTATTGCTTCAAAATTACATAAGAGATTATAGATATTTAATATATCCAGATGATAGACAGAATTCATATAAATACAGATTAGAAGCTTTAAAGATTATTTTAAACAGAGGAATAAGAAAAAAATTCGGTGTAGATTATGATCCAATTAGAAACATTGAAGCTAGAAAGTCACATAAAGTCAATCTTATTCAGGCTGTTGATATTTTAACAGGCGCAATAGGTTATAAATGGAACGGAAAAGATTTTGTCAAAAACGCAAGCCCCGCAAAAATAGAAATGGCTAAATACATAGCAAATAAAGCAGGAATGCCTAGTTTGGCATTAGCTCACAAAAAATACGCAAGTCCTGCTTTTCATATTTGGTATATGGATCTTAGGAAAGCCAAAAGAAAATCCAAATAAAAAAATAATAGCGCCCTGAGTCCTATCTTCGGGCTAAAACCCTCAGATGAGCTGCACGACTTGGTGCAGGTTTCGGATATCAGTGGCGCTTAGTTTTCCTCAGGCCCCTAGCTCAAGGATCCCACACGTCGAAGCGTGCTGGGGCGTTTCCCACCCCCTTGAGTTTGTCTAGCGCATGCCTGATTTTTAATTAACTTTTTTATTTGTGTTTAAATTATAACCATATTCCTTAAAAATATGCAATATCGAAAAAAAACCATTTCTAGTCCTTATAGATTACCTTCTGTTTCATACTGTTAGTAACTAAATAAAACAGCTTATATCTCTAATTTCTTGCTTTGCCCTGTTGATAACTCTGTGGACAAATTGTTTATATTAACTGTATTCTACGTAAGCATAAAAAATCCTTTATTTTTTTCAAAATTTTTGGAGGTAATTTATCATCATGAAAAAAGCAGGCATTTACATAAGAGTTTCAACACAGGAACAGTATAACCTCTTATTTTTTGTCTCATAACCGAACATCAGTTTGAGGGGGGTGCTTCCATGGCTACCGGCCATCTGGAAAAACGCTACGAAAGCAGCTAGACAACCGTCATAGATGTCGGCAGGTATGTAAACGGAAAAAGAAAACGAATAGTCAAATCAGTCAAATGCTCCCAGCAAATAATGAATCAGATATTCTAGGAGTTAAAACAAGGCTCTTTTGAAAAAATATTAGAAAAGGTAGGTGAGTAATAACATGGCAGGCCACATTAAAAAGCACGGCCCGGGGAAGTGGCTCATAACTGTAGAGGCAGGGAAAGATCCCGGGACCGGTAAACGAAAAAGAATCAGGCGAGTCTTTGAAGGCAAAAAAGCAGACGCAGAACGGGAACTGGCCCGCCTGGTTGCAGAGGCAGAAAAAGGAACTTTTCTTGATACCTCTAAAATGACCTTTGGCGAATATCTGACCGCATGGCTTGAGGATTACGGCTCAATCCGCCTTTCTCCTACTACCCAGCGCAGATACAGTCAAATCATTAATTTGCGAGTAATTCCCAAACTTGGGCAAGTTCCCTTAAACCAGCTCAAACCTTTTCACATCCAAAATTTTTACCGTCAGCTGATTGAAGAAGGCAGATTAGACGGCAAGGGACCGCTTTCCCATGCGTCAATTGTATATCACCACAGAGTTATCCATAAAGCCCTAGACAGCGCATTGAAACAGCAGCTTATACAGGTCAACCCGGCGGATGCCGTGGAAATCCCAAAACCGCCTCCTACAATAGATGATGCAGATGAAGTTGAAAACGTCAAAGTATTGAGTGGCAAGGAAATTGAGATTCTACAAGAAGCATCCAAAGATACTCCTTATTATGCGCTTATATTTGTGGCTATCAGGACCGGTCTCCGGCGCGGAGAATTACTAGGCCTCCGCTGGAAGGACATTGATTTTAAAGAAAAAACTTTAACGGTCCGGCAGACCCTCGGATATACACCTGAGAAAGGAATATACTTCAAAGTTCCCAAAACAAAGAAAAGCCGGCGCAAAATTGATATTTCAGATGAGGTTGTAAAGGTATTAAAGGAGCATAGAAAAAAACAACTTCAGGAGAAACTTTTCCATGGACAGACCTACCAGGACAATGACCTGGTATTCTGCCAGCCAAACGGCGCGCCGATGCACCCCGATACTCCCAGCAGCTGGTTCCCGGACTTTTTAGAGAAAATCGGACTACCAAGATTAACTTTCCACTGCTTGAGGCATACTCATGCAAGTTTGCTTTTACAGGCTGGAGTCGATATAAAAGTAATCTCTGAACGTCTTGGCCACTCTTCTATCAGAATAACCTATGACATCTATTCCCACCTCATGCCGGGCATGCAAAAAGAAGCGGTAAACAAGTTAGAAAATCTTTTAAAATAAGTTTGGGCACATGGGCTAAATCCGGAAAGCATTGATATGACTGGCCTAGAGCGATTGAAAAATAAATTTGGGCACATAAAAAGCCCATTTTTTGAGCTTGTGAAAAAAATTTCTTTTAAGTTGGGCACAAATCGGGCACATGGAGATGAAAATAGGGTTTCAGTTAATCGCTGAAACCCTTGATTTTCCTGGAGCTGATGGCGGGATTCGAACCCGCGACCTGCGCATTACGAGTGCGCTGCTCTACCACTGAGCCACATCAGCTCATAAACTACTTTTTACGAATTATATTTTACTCCGTATTTGAATTATAGTCAAGGGGAAGGCTTGGTCTTTTGCTGTTTATCCTTTTTAAGAAAATCTTCAGCTGTCATAAGATGTTTATACATATATTCTCTTGCTTTTAAGGAATCTTTTGATTTTATTGCATCTAGAATTTGATGATGTTCCTTTAGAATTTGTTTTATACGAAAGCTTTTATAGTTCCATAACCTCTTTTCAACTAGAGACTCTAAAAGCTCACTTACAATGTTTAAAAACTCGTATAAAATTTTATTTTTACTGGATAAGGCGATGTTCAGATGAAACTCTGAATCAAGTTTTGCAAATTCTTTTTGTTCTAGATTTTCATCTGACATTTCTGAAAGAATTTCTTCTAATAAAACAATGTCTTCTTCATTAGCTTTTTGAGCTGCAAGTTCAGCAGTAGTTGTTTCGATTAATCTTCTTGCTTCTATAAGTTCTGCAAAATCAATTTCATTTAAAGCTGATTTATAAGCAGTTTCAAGATGTTCATAAATAGAAACATTATTTACAAAGCTGCCTTCTGTAGTCTTTCTGATTAAACCTAATGAGTTTAAAACAATAAGCGCTTCTCTGACTGACGACCTCCCAACATTAAACAAGTTAGCCAAGTCTCGTTCTCCTGGAAGTTTATCACCGGGTTTCAAGTCACCGTTTTTAATCATTTCCTTTATTTGTTCAACTATCTGATCACATATGGTCTGCCTTTTGATGGGTTTTACCTTCATTTTCAACACCCTTTAAAGTATTAATTTTTATACTTCTTCGATACACTTGATTCAAATTCCTCCTATTTATAATCTTTGGGATAAATCAGTAAAAAAAAAGCAGGGAAATACCTGTTTTAGGTAATTACCCTGCCGCAAAATATATATTAAGGGGTCGACTAGCTAGTTTTAGAAGGGAAATCAAAAACCTTTTTCATTTCACCTTCATCCACATCAAAAACATAACCGTTTGGTTCGAGTTTTTCTTCTTTGAAAAACTCAGGA
>JARRCM010000019.1 GCA_029982205.1 Thermosediminibacterales bacterium | reverse complement strand
GTACAGATTATTTAATCTGATTTTTTATGCAGATTATTACTCATTTTTAGGTGTAATTAATTTGACTTTTGGAGGGTGAAATAATTTGCTGCGTAACACTTTTCCTCTTCCACAAACTCGGGCCAGCAGCCCAGAAGACCTCCGGACTCGGAGCTTAGGCCCACATTGCTGAGGTTTCTCACGTTGTCTCCTTTTTCAAGGATCACAAAGTATCCGTGGTCTTCAAGGGAAAATTCTTCCACGGATTCTCCGTTTCCCAGGGCTTTGTGAAGCTGTATGAAGTATTCTTCCAGGTAGTCAAGGTAGCAAGGGCTCATCACCTTCGCTTTACCAAGTGTCCTTATATCCTCCAGCGTCTTTATTATTCTCAATTTATCCACCTCTTTCAAAGAAGCTCGACGGCTTCTCTTTTTTCTTTCTTTGATGTGTTGATGTAGTAGTCTGATGTGGTCCGGATGTTTGAATGCCCTGCCAGCTTGCTCACCGTTGTGATGGGAACGCCCCTTTTCAGCAGCATGCTGCAGAAGGTGTGTCTGAACTTGTGGGGATACATTTTTATGCCTAGCTTTTTGCCGATTCTTTTCAGCATCTTCAGGACTGCGTCCCTGTGGGCCCTGCCTGCCCTCTGGGTGAGTATGAGGTAGGAGCTTTCTTTGAATTTGTTCTGTTTTCTTTCGGTTTCCATGTATTCCTTTATTGTCTCTATCACCTCCTGTTTCAGGGGTATTTCTCTGTATTTTCCTCCCTTCCCAATGATTCTGAGTTCTCTTGTGAAAAAGTCTATGTCCCTTAATTTGATGGAAACCAGTTCACTCACCCTGACTCCGGTGTAGAGCAGCATGTATACTATCATCTTATCCCGAATGCTTGCGTTTTTTTCGTCCTGTATGTAAAACAGTATCTTTTCCACTTCTTCCTCTGAGAACACCTCCACCTCCTGGCCGGAGCCTCTGGCAGTTTTGACAGCGTCCCGGGCAAGGGTTACAACCTGCTGGTTCATGTATCCTTTAAGTATGAGGAATTTGTTGAAGGACTGGAGGGAGTTGATTTTTTTGTTGACTGTGTTTATCTCGTAGTCCTGTTCCAGCAGGTGTTTTTTGTATGCTGTGATGAAAAAGCGGTTGATGCTGCCGGTAAAGTCTATCTTCTTTTTTTTAGCCAGTCAAGGAATCCTTTTACGTCTCCGACGTAGGAGAGGATTGTTGTTCTGCTTTTTCCCTCACCTGTGAGGTGGTTTTTGAAGTCCTCGGCAAGTTTTCTTGAAAGGTCAGCTATCGTCATCACCTCCCATAGTGTCTGATTTTTCCTGCTTTTCCAGACCGAAGTATATTCTTTCGAGAAATCTTATATACGGGTAGAGAGTTTGGCCGATGTCGGTGTCGTATATCAGGCAGAATGATTCCGAAATCTTTTTTGTTGAAATTGTTACCCCCTAGATGGCTGCATTTTGGGGAATCCTGTCTGGGCTGATCCTTTTTCCGTAGGTGTCTGTTGCTTTGTCGTATTCCCTGTAGTGGATAGTGCCGTCGAAGTTGATTTTGTGGATAATCAAGGCTGTCCTCCTTTCTTTTTTGAAATGAAAAAACCCCCGGGAAGGAATGGCATCTTCCCGGGGGCTTGGGGATGGAGTTTTTTGACCCTGTTCGCTGCAGAATTGGTATTAAGCAGTGAGTTTGGCACGGTGATTTTTGCAGGGAATTATTGAGTTTGCTGAAGGGTTGATTTGTTGCCTTTTGGGTTTGCTTTTTTGCAGTGAGTTTTTGTGGGTTTTTGCAGCGAGTTTGGGGTTTTGGTTTAGAATTTTTGGTTTTTGTATTACTTTATTTTGTATTGTTTCATTATTATGATATATGTTTGTGAGATGGTTTGTTTCGGTTTTTAGTAGTATCTGTCTATGAATTCTTTCAGGGCTATGTTGATGAGGACTGTGATGCTGGAGATTTTGTTTGAGGTTTTTAGTTCTTTGATTTTTTGGTGTATTTCTTTTTCCAGGTATGTGGTAATCCTGTGGTACCGCTGTTCAAAGGGAGGTTGTTTTGGAGGGAGAGGGGGTTGATTGTTTTCAGGTTTGTTCTTGAGTGCCTGGGCTGCCGCTTCGCTTAGTTTTATTTTTCTTCTGGGTGGCATTATATCAACTCCTTTGTTTATGTTTTTGTAAATGGTTAGGTAGACGGCTATGTGGATTTCTAAGTATTTGTTTTGTGAAGCGGGGTTGGAATTAAATTAAAAAGACCAGCAGGATTGTTTCCCACTGGTCTAAAAATGTTTTCTGAATATTCGAGTTGTCGTGCCTGGCACCATTTTTAAAAAAACCGGCAGGGAAATTCCCTACCGGTTTTACTAACTCTCTTCTACTTAGTTAGCGAATTTACCAACAAGAATTACTTCAATCAAACCATCTTGGTTCACAAATACTTTAACTACATCTACATCTGTATCAATATTGGAAACTGTATCGTCTGCATCTGTTAAGTCAGATACATCTATTTCTACTAGATCGTCAACATCAAAATTGCTATTTTCAACTAATACATTGCTTAATTCAGTTACTGCAGTAGCAGCATCTGTTATAACACTTGGCTTGAATTGATCAGTATTTGTTAAGTCGTACATTATAGCATCAGACGCAACTTTGTAATAAGTTGTTTCTGTTCCTGAGCTAGCATCTTTAACTTTTACGAATTGGCCATCTACATCATATACATATCCTACAACAGTACTACCATAGCTGCTGGAATCAATATTTTCAACATTAGTCATTTCGTCTGAAGTGTTAAGTTTATAAGTAATGAAGTTACCAATAGAAGCAGCGGAACTATCAGTCATTACATATTCACTACCATCTTGAAGCACTGCTATCCAATCTGCATCAGCGTTCTTATACTTATCAGTAACCAAACCAGTGTATACATCGTCAGCACCTACAGCATCTAAACCTTTCAATACAAATACTGCCTCTGCATCTTTAGCTGGAGTTCCAATAACTGCTACATACAATTGGCCTTCTTTTGCATCTTCTATATCTGCCCATTCAATCATTTCAAATTTACTGTCATCATATTGGTTAAAGGTACTATCAGTATCAACATCTAGGTTAAATAATTTAGTATCGTCGTTTACATAAAACCTTCCTGCTCCATCACTTGTGAAATCTCCATTTGTAACTATGAAGTAATCTTCATCTTTATCTAAATCGCCCTTGGCAATATCAATATATGAATCATTTGTGCCATCATAGTTAGCTAAAATGTTTTGTACTCCAACCTTCTCTTTAACTTCATCAATAACACCATCGCTATCTATTGTGAATTTATAAACATAAAATGTAGTTCCTGTATCAGTTATTTCTTCTAAGCCTTCACCATCTACTATTTTCCCTGTTTCACCAACAGTACTACCAAATACAGCATCTTTTACTTCATAAGTTACGATTTCACCTTTATCTGTGAAGAACTTAGCATAGTTCTTGTCTGTTGCCCATACTTTCATTAGCACACCATATACTGTTGAACTTGCAGTTTCTACATCAGCTATAATATGTCTTACATCACCATTCAAGTCTAAAATCACTTTAATTTCTTTACCAAGCATATCTTCAAAATCGGTATCACTGATATTGTAAGCAACTATATCACTGTTGTTATCAATTGAATAGGAAGCATTTGAAGCTACATCATAGTATGTTCCATCTATTTTCACTTTATCTGTTCTTGCTGCATCAAGTTCACCTTCAACTGTTTCAGATACCACAACTACATAGTATTCATCGCTTCCAAGGTCAGCAATATAAATAACATCATCTTCTTCAATGTCTTCAAAATCTATGGTTTTGCCGTTTTTAACTACCGTAACCTTATCAACATCATTCAATCTCTTAGTTTTAACTGTTTCGGTTTGCTTAAAGTATTCAATTATATAATCGTCTCCATCAATATCTACAGAAACTACTACTTCTCCATCTAATACATCCCACTTATAAAGGTCAGCAAAGATAATGTCTCCGTTATCATCTAAAATATATTTACCATATAACCCATTCCATTTGGCTGCTGTATCATAACTTGAAGTACTTACGTCAGAAACATCTATAGCTTCATTATTTACATAAATATCAGCATCCGAAGATACATCATAAGTTTTATTTGCATCTTTTAGTTTTAGGGATTTTAATGCGTTAGAACTAATTGTTGCTCCATTATCGTTAACGGTATCTGCTAAAATATCATCAGCATTTGTTTTGATATCAGCAAAAATTACTTCATCGTCACTAGTAACCCATGCTTTAACTTTTGTTCCTAACAACTCATTAGGATCGCCAGCCAATAATTTGTATTTGTTAGTCTCTGCAGAACTCAATTCGCTACCATTAACTTTTGTAACTTTGATTTTAACTTCATCTTTATCAAGATCTTCATTTAGTTTTGCGTTCTCGATTACTCTTCCTTCGATTTCATCTACATTTAACTTGTCAGAAAGTAGGGTTTTATCTGGATCTTCTTCATACTCAGGATATTGTCCCCAAGTCTTTTGAACCATCATGGGAACATCAAGAGCTGCATCTACCATTATAGCAATGTCGCCACGGTTAGCAGCTAAGGAGTTTACAATAGTTACATTTTCAGTAATATCTTTTTCAGCTGCGATTGCAAGGTATCCGCCTGGATATCCGCCTAAAGCTTTAGCTTTCGGCTCGTATCCGAGAGCCCTTACGATCATTGTGATAGCCTGAGCATATGTCACTTTGTCTTCAGGCCCAAATTTGCCGTTGCCGTAGCCGTTGATGATTCCCATATCGGATGCTACGTTGATGTAACCGCTTGCCCAGTGAGTTGCGGGAACGTCACTGAACTTGGTGACGCCTCTGGCATACTCGGCAGCATCGCCTACGCCAAGGGCTGTAACTATGATTTTTGCAAATTCTGCTCTGGTTATGGTGTTTTCAGGTTTGAATGTGCCGTCTGGATATCCGCTAAGGATGTCTAGAGCGGAAAGTCTTGTTACTGCGTCTTTTACATCTTGATCATCTACATCACTAAATGATGCAGGTGCTGCAAAACCTGTTGCAACGGTTCCAAGGATGAAGATTAAGGCTAGTAATGTTACTAGAACCTTTTTCATTTTCATACTCAAATCCTCCTTTTGATTTTTGTCTAATAAGTGTTTAAAACGGCTTTTCTTTTATCCTCCTCCGGTGGATCCCCCCTTCCGGTAAAACTTCTATCCGCGAGCGTAAAGCTTTTGCGCGGAGTTTCCCACAGCTCCTTATGTAAAAGCTGCACATTTTTATTTATTTACACGGGTTCTTCCTTTAGGGATGTTCCCGTGATGTGCTTAATTTATTGCCAAAAATTTATTCAAATAATGAGTTCTGTTCAGGGTATCTGCCCATGGATTTGAGTATGTTTAACTCATTATTTAATTATCAACGTTCAACGTCTAGTGTAATTATAGCATCAGCTTTTTTTGGGCGTCAATACGTACAAGGTGTTTGTAACGGAATTGTAATATTGTGTAGGACAACTCCGGGTACGTTTTCATTATATGCTTTTCATGGTTCATTTTATGATTATTTTTTTGGCAACAAATTGCCTTTTAATATATTCTAGATATTTCTGGAAAGTCCTTCTTTTTTATGGTAAACAATTTTTGTACAAAAGAATCCCCCTGTTAAACGGGGGTTAAGGTAGTTTCGCCCCCACGATAAGTTCTAAAGCTTGTTTATAACGAGGATAGTCTTCGGAGTATTTACGACTCACCGATTCAATCAGGTCTGTAACTGTTTCTTTATCTTTTATATATATAGGCATTCCTTTTTTTAAAATTTCAAAAGCCAAGATGGTGTTTACATCTTGTACTGAAACGATGTCAAAGGAATGCCCTTCAAATCTGTTAAGAGATAAGATTATTTTTTCCAAGAATATTTCTAATTCCCGTTCAGTTTTTATTACACCTGGTCTCTTTATTATACCCAGGTCTATATCGCTGTCGGGCCTCATTTTTTCTAAAGAGGAACCAAATAAATAAACTCCTGCAATTTCCGAAAAAGAATTGAGTTTCTCTTTTACGTATTTTTTAAGCTTATCTATATCAATTTTTACTAATTCTCTGGGCATCTTTACTTTACCCCCTTCTATTCTATATCACAATTTTATAATAATTTTCCATTATTTGCAACTATTCAACTCAATAGAGCAGAATAAGAAAACACCCCCTGTTTTAACGGGGGTTAAGGTTTACCTGCGGCCTAGTCTTATGATTCGCATGATTCCGGAAAAAAGAAATTTAAAGAGGCGTCGAACCATAGTGTTTCACCTCCATCGGGGCTTGGTTGATGTTATTTTTCCCCATTGGAGGTTAGATATACGTGTTATCTAAAGTATGGAATAATAAAGGGCACTGCCCCGGCAAAAACGAAAATCATCATAAATATCATTACACCTATAAGGAAAAGCCACGGCAGAAAAAATATGACTACAGCAGTAATGGTTGGGAAGTCGTTGTTCTGTTTTATTGATGTTATTTGAAGCAGAATCATCCAGACGAAGAATATAAAATATAGAGGCGCGTTTATGAAGCTAATTCCTGAAATCCTAGATATAAAGGTAACAGGAGCTCCGAAAACCATAGGCAATGTTGAAAAGCACAGTCCGGCATAGAGGCCCCTGCCGCTGCCCCGGCCGCCCATAAAGCTTGATAAAAGGTGGAGAACTCCGGTGTAAACAAACATCATTGCAGGGCGGAACAGGATAACCGCTATTATGCCTATCAACAAGAAATAGGGGCCCATCTGCGGGATAATGTGGCGTATATGCCAGGGCACGCCCGGCGGCAGTGCGTAGGTAAATCGAAAGTTTGGGCGTTGAAATGCGGCCATGAGTGGAAATACAGAGCTGAGTATGAGGACTACCAGCCCCTGGCCTATTTTCTGCTCTCCGGTTATTTTCTTTAATGTGTCATTTGGGCGGAATAACACGCCGTAAAGGTTGTCTAAAAAATCGTTCATTTAATCAGTCCTTTCTCACAGTCTACCATTACGGGCAGACCTAAAATATATTGTCTTTGAGCCTGAGGACGTCTTCAGGCCGGAAGGTGAATCGGCCAAAACAGGTTGTGATACTGTTTGCGCGTTCGAGCAGTATGTCAAGGGCGGATTTACGTGTGTAAGTTTTTGTTTTGACCGGTTTTTCTATGCCTGCAAGGTCAGCGGCTATGTCTATCGCATCATAGAAGTTTCCCAGTTCATCAACAAGACCCAGTTCTTTGGCCTGTCTTCCTGTGAATATCCTTCCGTCTGCTATCTTTTCTACTTCTGCCGGATCCATGTTACGGCCTTCTGATACTACTTTAATAAACTGAGCGTAAATGTCATCCACCATTCCCTGGAGAATTTGGCGTTCTGTTTCAGTCATCTCGCGGGCAGGGGATCCGATGTCTTTAAAGGGTTTGCTTTTTATGGTTATGGGTTTTATCCCTATCTTGTCATACAGTTCGGTCATGTTAGAAAACTGCATTATGACACCGATGCTTCCTGTGATGGTTGCAGGGTTTGCAACTATTTTATCTGCCGCGCTTGCAACCCAGTATCCTCCTGATGCTGCTACATCGCCCATGGAGACCACGACTTTTTTGCCGCTCTTTTTAAGCTTTACCACCTCGTCTCTTATCTCCTGTGATGCGGCTGCACTCCCTCCGGGGCTGTTTATCCTTATGACTACTGCTTTTACATCATCCTTTTGGGCTTCGCGCAGCTGTCTCAGAACCGAATCACTCCCTGACTGAATGCCGAACAACCCCGGTGCGCTGCTGCCGCCCATGATGACTCCTTCCAAGTATATGATGCCTACGGTGTTTTCGTCTGTTTCCGGTGTTCGGCGGGCGGCCGAATATATTGGGGCAAGGAAGAGACCGGCAAGTGATGTTAATACAACAAGGGCAATTATTATACCTATGATTATTTTTCGGTTCATGGGATCCCTCCTTTTGTAACGACAGTTTTCAAACTTAGTTTGTTACTTATCCTTCGTTATTATATTAGATATTGCTTCCATTAATTCCTCTATAATTGATGTAATTTTTACATTTATGTTACTAATGTGCAAAAGGGGTTATTGTAAATAGTTTAATTGTGGTATAATATTGGCAACAACCTTATTAAAGTTGATGCAAATCCTGTTTTAGGGGATGATTCCTATGCGGAAAAAGAGAGTTTTAAGTTTAATACTGTTTTTCGCTTTTATCTTTTCACTTTCTATTGTTTCTCTGGCGGCGGCTTTTTCCGGTGACCCCGATGTCAGCGGAAATGTTAAACTTTCCGATATAGACGGTCACTGGGCTGAAGGGGAAATTGTCCGTATGATGTTAAAAGGAGTGGCATTCGGTTATTCTGACTCTACGTTCCATCCTGACAGCCCCATAACCCGGCTTGACACTGCCACGATGCTTGTCAGGCTTTTAGGGTATGATGACCCTCTCAATGCGGTACCGCCCGGTTTTACCCCGGGGTTTGACGACACTTATGCACTGCCTGCGGAGCAGCAGGCATATGTTTACATGGCGGGGCGGCTCGGAATGATGGAAGGTGATGAGGGAGGGAAAACCTTCAGGCCGGTTGATTCACTTACAAGGAAAGAAGCTGCTGTTATAGTTGTAAGAGCGCTGGGAATGGAAGGTGATATAAAGCCATCTGAAGAAGCGGAGTTTGATTTTGATGACGCTGAGGATATCCCCGGCTGGGCAAAAGGTTATATTGACAAGGCGGTAGAAACGGGACTTTTAAATGGATATACAGATAATACTTTCAGGCCGGATAAAGCTATTACACGGGCCGAAATGACGGTTTTGATTTCCCGGCTGGATGACTATATGGCGGTTCCCTCTGATTCAAAGGAACTTACAGCAGAAATCCTTGCGGTATCTACTGAAGGCACGAAGGCCCTGAACCTCAGGCTGGCAAACGGCCGGATGCAGCATTTTAAAGTCTCTGAAGATGTTAATGTTTTCTCCGAATCCGGAAGGGTTTCGCTGGGAAGTTTGGTTTCAGGCTACAGTATTTCATTTGTCACTGATGAAAAAGGTAAAATCATGTTCATACGGGTAATCAAACAGCAGGAAACTGAAGAAAAATATGTTAGAGTTATCGGAAACATAAATGATGTTGATAGGAATGAGAACAAGTTTACCATAAGTGTATATGAAAATGGTGAAAGGAAGGCTGTAGTTGTTAAATATACGGAAACGGAACCGGAATTCAAACAGGGAGACCAGGTTCTGGTTGTGGGGAAAGTGGATGGAGAGACTATAGAGGCTTTAGAGATTGAGATATTGGAGTAGGAACAGCTCACCCTGAAGGGTGAGCTGTTTGTTTTAATGAACATTAATCGGTTTTGTTCTCCTGGGATAAGGGAGAATGTTTTTTGGCTTCTTCTGCCATCCGGTCAAGGCGGCCGCTTACTTTTTTATGGAACTCGTCAGCAGGTATGCCTGTCATTATCTCTATCGCTTCATCTACTGTCTTTACGGGGTATATGTGAAACATCCCGGTTTTTACCGCTTCGATCACTTCTCGGTTCAGCATCAGGTTGTCGACGTTTTGGATTGGTATAACCACTCCATGGCTACCGTCTAAGCCCCGCTGCCGGCATACTTTAAAGAATCCTTCTATTTTCTGGTTGACCCCTCCGATCGGCTGTATGCCGCCTTTCTGGTTTATGGACCCTGTGATGGCTATGTTCTGCTTTATGGGGATGCCTGATATGCTTGAAAGCAGGGCAATAAGTTCGGCACATGATGCGCTGTCGCCGTCGACTCCTCCGTAGCTCTGCTCGAAAGCAAGGGTTGCGGTAAGGGTTAGGGGGCGTTCTCCTGCATACTTGCCGCCGAGGTAACCCGAAAGTATTAACACTCCTTTGTCGTGAATGCGGCCGCTCATTTTGGCTTCTCTTTCTATGTTTATGATTCCTTCTTCGCCCAGATATGTGCGGGCGGTTATGCGTGAGGGCCTGCCGAAGGAGTAATCGCCTGTCTGGTATACAGACAGCCCGTTTATCTGGCCTACCGCTTCACCTGAAGTGTCTACAAGGATTTCTCCCCTTATAATCATCTCCTGAATCTTGTCTTCAATCATGCTTGAACGGTAGACTTTTTCATCTATTGCTTTTTCTACATGTTCTTCAGTTACATATTCCGCATCGTCTAATTCTGCCCAGGCGCTTGCTTCATAAAGAACCTCTACAATTTCGTTAAACCTTGTGGAAAGTTTTATCTGGTCTTCTGCCAATCTCGAGCTGTGTTCTATTACTCGGGCAACGGCAGAAGCATCAAAGTGTTTTAGCCCTTCGCGCCGGCATAATGAACTTATGAATGCAGCGTATTTGTCGATGTTCTCATCGTTCCGGTCCATTGTAACATCGAAGTCTGCCTTTATTTTGAACAGTTTTCGGAAGTCTTCGTCATAGTTGTAAAGTAAATGGTATATGAAGGGGCTTCCGATCAGAATAACCTTGACATCTAGGGGTATCGGTTCGGGTTTTATTGTGGTTATGGGTATTGCCCGAAAGCTTTCCCCGATGTTTTCTACCGCTGCCTCCCGGTTATCCAGCGTTCTTTTTAGGGCATTCCATGAAAAAGGTTCTTTTAAAATATCCAGAGCCTGTATGACAAGGTAGCCTCCGTTTGCCCTGTGTATTGCGCCGCTGCGGATCATTGTGAAATCTGTGGTAATGGCACCGAACTGGGCCTTCCCCTCGATTTTACCAAACAGGTTGTAGTATGTGGGGTTTGTTTCACAGACCATCGGCGCGCCTTCACAACCGCTGTTGTTTACGAAAAGGTTAACTTTGTAACGTATGAAGAAGCTCTCATCCCTCGGTTCTGTTAGAAACCAAGGAAGGGCTGAATCTTTGTCGTCTTTGATTTTAAACCTGTCGAGGTGCTGAATTACGTCTTTTTGAATCTCATCAAGGTATTCCACAACTCGCGGAAACTTCTCATACCGGCGTTTCATATATTCTATGTCAGGCCTGATTACTGTGAGCACAATCTTCTTTTCCAGGGTTGAAATTTCTTCTTTGGCCTGGTTTTCAAGTGTTCTGATCTTGCGCATTGTCTCATCCATCTGCAGCTGTACAGCCTTTGACTTTTCCTCTATTTCTTTGCGCTGTTCGTCAGAAAGGGCTTCCATCTGGCCCTGTTCCATGGGTTTGCCTTCAAACAGGGGTATAATGAATATGCCTTTCCCGGTTCTTTTCAGGACAAATCCCTGTTTGCTGACTTTTTGCTCGAGGGCTTCCATCAAGCTGTTGCTTTCTTTCTGGTATTTTTCCATTATAGCGTTTCGCTGTTTTTCGTAGTCTTCACTGTCCAAGGCTTTTGGTATATCGTTTTTAAACTCTTCAATGAGCCTCTCCATGTCTTTAACAAGCTTTTCCCCGTTTCCGGCAGGCAGGTTTATGGCTATGGGTTTTTCCGGTTCCCTGAAGTTATAGATATAGCACCAGTCATCAGGGGCCTTGCCCTGGGCCGCCAGCTGTTTTATCATTGAACGGGCATAGCTGGTTTTGCCTGTGCCTGTCGGGCCGGCCATGAAGATGTTGTAACCTTTGTTTTTTACCCTCAGGCCGAAGTTCATTGCTTTAGTTGCCCTTTCCTGGCCGATGATTCCGGTAAGGGGCGGAACGTCTTCGGTGGTTTTAAATTTAAAACGGGCGGGGTCGCAGCGCCGCCTCAGTTTTTCAACCGGCAGTTCCGGGATTTTTTTCATGCGGTTTGTCACCTCCGATGTTAGATAATCAGAAAAACTTCCTTTTCAGGTTCACCATCTGCCGCCTTGTTTTGCGGTAGAAGGGAATTACGCGCTCCCACAGGAAATAAAGCACCCTATCAAAGGGAAGGTCATATTCTCCAATGAATTCGGTAAACTCTCCGTTGAATCCTTTTTTAAACCTGTAAAGCCCGTAAAGGGGATTATCAGGGCTGAGGTCGCCAGATACTCCGCGGAAGTCATACATTGTGCAACCCTGCGCTTTTGCCCATTTAATCATTTCCCACTGGAGGGCATAGTTTGGCATTACGTTGCGGTGTTTATTGCTTGATGCGCCGTAGATATACCATGCTTTATCGCCAAAAATAAAGGCGAGGCTGCCTGCGATGGGCCTGCCTTCATATTCTGCCATGAACAGTCTAGCAAGATTATTCTCTACTAATTTGTCCCACAGTGTTTCAAAATAGTCATAAGAACGTATAAGAAATTTATCCCGTTCTGAAGTCTCCTGAAGAATGTCATAAAAAACCTTTAAGTCCTGTTTCGCGCAGTTTTTCCTGATTTTAACACCCCTGCGGTATGCCAGGCGGATGTTGTAGCGGGTCTTGGAGTGAAAGGATTTAAGCATCTCGTCTTCGTCTTTGTCCAGGGGCAGGCGGAACACAAACTTCGGCTGAACTCCCTCAAAGTTTAAGCCCTTATCGGCAGATATAAACCCCCTTTTTTTTAAATAATCTGTTACATCTTTTCTGTATGCGGGAATATCCGGGTCAAGTTTTAAAAATATGGCGCCGTGTTTTCGGGCTACGTTTTTTATTTCCCTAAACAAAAAATCAAGGGTTTTATGGTCTTCATAATCTGCTACGGGGCCGCGGGGGGCGTAAAATATGCTTTTCCCCCTGAATGGTATTTTCCGTTTGAGTATTGTAATACCTGCTTTTATATCGTCATTTTCTACCACCAGGAACCGCAAAGGCTGCCAGCCTGTTGTTTCTTTTACTTCCCCCCATTCAAATGATTGAAGAATGTGGCCTTTAGGGTGGCTGGCCATAAAGCTGTTAAATGTTTCTCTGTCCTTTTCTGTTATTGATATGAGTTTCATATTCGGATTTTTCCTCCTATTGCCCACACTGAAGGGACCGCATTCGCGCGCCCCAAATGGCGGGCTGCTGTTAATGTTCGGCTGCAGGTCTCCGGACCAATTGATTGACGTAAGAATTATTTCCCGGGTAATTTTTGAGGGGATATGAAACGCCTGTTTTTATATTCTATTGAAGCCTGTATAAAGTCCCTGAAAAGGGGGTGTGGGTTGTTGGGTCTGGATTTGAATTCAGGATGGAACTGGGTGCCTACAAACCACGGATGGTCTTTCAGTTCTATAACTTCCACAAGCCTTCCGTCCGGGGAGGTGCCGCTTATTACAAGGCCGCACTCCTGCAGTTCTTCTCTGAATTCGTTGTTAAACTCAAAACGGTGGCGGTGGCGTTCATAGATTATTTCTTCACCATATGCTTTAAATGTCAGGGTGTTCTGTTCCACCTTGCACGGGTATACTCCCAGGCGCATTGTGCCGCCCATTTCTTCTATATCCTTCTGCTCCGGCAGGAGGTCTATTACAGGATATGGAGAATCGGGGTTGAACTCGGTGCTGTGAGCGCCTTTCATACCGCATACATGACGCGCAAACTCTATTACCGCACACTGCATTCCCAGGCATAGGCCCAGATACGGTATGTTGTTTTCCCTGGCATGTTTTATCGCTTTTATCTTGCCTTCTATGCCCCTGTCGCCAAACCCACCCGGAACAAGGATTCCGTCTATTCCATCAAGCTGTTTTGATACATCATCCTGTTCTTCAAGGTCTTCTGCATGAACCCATTTTATTTTGACTTCTGTATTTGCGTGAATTCCACCGTGGTTCAAAGCCTCTACGACGCTCATGTATGCGTCATGCAGATCAACGTATTTGCCGACTATCGCTATACATACGTCGTTTTTGGGGGCCTTAATCTTGTTTACGATTTCTTTCCATTCTTCCAAGTCTGCTTCTCCGTCTTCAAGGTTAAGTTTTTCCACGACTATAGAGTCAAGCCCTTCCTGGTTAAGTATTAATGGGACCTCATAAATCGTCTCGGCGTCATAGTTCTGGATAACCGCTTCTACATCCACATTGCAGAAGAGCGCTATTTTTTCTTTAAGTTCCCTGGAAATTTTCTTTGCTGAACGGCATACTATGATATCAGGCTGAATGCCTATGCTTCTAAGTTCCTTTACACTGTGCTGGGTAGGCTTTGTTTTCAGCTCACCGGCCATCTCAAGGTAGGGCAAAAGTGTAACATGTATGTATAACACGTTTTCTTTGCCTACGTCTGTTTTCATCTGGCGGATGGCCTCAAGAAACGGCAGGCTTTCTATGTCGCCTACTGTGCCTCCTATTTCCGTTATAACTATGTCGGTATGGGCGTCTTTTGTCACCCGTATGATCCGGTCTTTTATCTCATTTGTTATATGTGGTATGACCTGAACGGTGCTTCCCAGGTAATCGCCTTTTCTTTCTTTGTTTATTACCGACCAGTATATTTTTCCTGTTGTTACATTGCTGTTTTTGTTAAGGCTTACATCTATAAACCTCTCATAGTGCCCCAGGTCAAGGTCTGTCTCCGCGCCGTCATCAGTAACGAAAACTTCGCCGTGCTGGTATGGACTCATTGTGCCCGGGTCAATGTTTATATAAGGGTCAAACTTCTGAATGGTAACCCTAAATCCCCTGCTTTTTAAGAGCCTGCCCAATGAAGCAGCGGTTATGCCTTTGCCGAGCGATGAGACTACTCCTCCTGTGATGAAAATATACTTTGTTGGTGTCATGTTTTAACCCCCTCAATTCATGTCCGCTCTCATTAGTTTAAAACCATACTCTTAATTCTATACAAGCCGTGTATGTGATGTCAAGGGAGGTAAAAGATAGTTTACTTATAATCTTTTAAAATACTATTAATTTGCTTTTTTAATTTAGGTAGATCATTTTTAGCGGTTTGCCAAATTTCTTCTAAATCTACACCAAAGTATTCATGTATTAGAATGTCTCTCATCCCGGCCATAAGTTTCCACGGAACCTCGGGGTATGATTCTCTTGTATTCGTACTGATATTTTTTGTAGCTTCACCGATAATTTCAAATCTTCTTATTATTGCATCTTGTTTTTCTGTGTCCATTATAAATTTATCTTCTTTAATGTTCTGTATATATTTTTCAATTAATTCAATACTTTCAAGAATGTGTTTTAAATAAACTATATCCTTTTTCAAAAGATTTCCCTCTTTTCTTTTAAAACATTTTCTCGTATCAAAGGTGATATTGCCTGTTCTGTCATTACATCTACATCTTTGTTTAGGGCTTTTTGCAATTCATTTTTTAATTCTATTCTTTTGAGAAGTGATTTTTCCACTCCGGGAGAGTATTCAATTAATATATCAATATCACTATTTTTTGTTTGTTCGTAACGTGCAAATGAACCGAAAACAGAAGCTTTTTTAATCCCATATTTTCTTAAAATAGGAACAGCCTTTTGTTTTATCGTTTCGATATTCATAACTACACCTCCTACTTCAAATATACTCTAAAAATTCCTTAAGATCCACAAATTTCTATTCGATTGGCTGATAAAACTCCTTCTTCTTCCTTTGAGGGCAAGCTACGCTCTTCTTATAGTTTTTGCTTTAATATTTCTATCGCCTTATTCAGCTGAACATCTATTGAGTTTTCTTTGGATTCTTTTTCGGATACGGCTTTCTTGAGAGCAGCATATGTTTCAGCATTAACAACTCCTACAATTGGAAGGCCTTTGGCCTGTTGGAAGTTTGCAACAGCCCGGGCGGTTTTCTGGCCATAGATGCCGTCAACAGGCCCCGGGTTAAACCCCAGATATTCCAGCCTCTGCTGGATACCGTAAACATCAAGGCCTATAGTACCTTTCTTTATTAAACGTTCTTTGCCCAACGGAGCGAATTCGTCATGGCTTGGGCCTTTCTTTGCAGGTTCTACCACTACATCTGGGGTTATGCCTTTTTCATTTATGTTGCGGCCTTTAGGGGTAAGATAGTTGGCTATGGTCAGTTTAAATCCGCCAAGCGAGCCCAGGTTTGCGGTGGTCTGAACTGTTGCCTTGCCGTATGTCTGTGTGCCGACTATTGTAGCTACACCGTGGTCCTGCAGTGCCCCCGCTACTATTTCTGATGCGCTGGCACTTCCTCCGTTAACAAGAACTACCATAGGAAAGCTGTAGTAGTTTCCCTCTGATGAATATGTCTTCTCTTCTCCATCCCTGTTTTGTATCTTTACTACAGGGCCTGGAGGCATGAACTTTCCTGCCACTTTAACTGCCTGGTCCAAAATGCCTCCGGGGTTTCCCCTCAGGTCAAGCACTATTCCTTTAACTTTTTTGTCTTTAAACTCCTTAAGGGCTTTTTCGAGGTATTCTTCAGTGTTGTCATTGAAGCTTGATATCTTGATATATCCCAGGTTCTCTTCCATGATTTTATGTTCAATTGGATTCAGTTCTATGATGTCCCTTGTTATAACAAAGTTTAAAACATGTGATTCCCCTTCTCTGACTACACTTATTTGAACCTGTGTGCCTTTTTCGCCTCTGATAAGCTGTGCTACTTCACTTGTGTTTTTATCTGTTATATCTTTGCCGTCTACCTTTATGATTTTATCTCCCGGTTGAAGTCCTGCCTTTTCACCCGGCCCGCCTTCTATGGGAGAAACAATAGTTACAAAACCGTCTCTCATTCCTATAACTACTCCGATACCTCCATATGTGCCAGAAGTGTTTAGTTTAAACTCATCATAAGACTGCCGGTCAAAGTAGTTTGAATACGGGTCGTCAAGTGAGTTTATCATCCCCCTGATAGCGCCTTTTATAAGGTCATTAAGGGATACCTCTTTGATGTAATATTTTTGTATGTATTCTATTATTTTGATAAACAGCTTAATCTGACTGCTGTCCTGCAGGTTTTGCTGAGTTTCTTCCTGGCTGCTTCCTTCGTCTTCTGCAAACGCTATCGCAGCACTAAGAAGCACAAATCCAATAAACACTATTACCGATACCAATGCTATGATTTTTAGATACCGTCTTTTGCTTTGGGTGTTAAACATTTATATTCTCCTCCTCCTGTTTGGCTTTCTTTCATTTTATCGTATTTTGTTTTGTTTGTGCAAGGAAGTTATATTAAGAAAATGGTGTTAATATATATAACATGATACATAACAAAATCTATAAACGGGAGAGGTTTTTATGAATATAATTTTTACTTCTCTAATAGTCATCGGGATTATTGTTGCAGCTATTAACGGCAATATTGAGGTTATTACACAGGCAGCCGTTAATTCTGCGGCATCTGCAGTGGAAAAAATTTTCGGCCTTGTTGGAATAATAAGCCTGTGGTTGGGAATAGCAAAGATAGCTGAAAAATCGGGATTGATAGAAGCCCTGAGCCGTATGCTGTATCCTCTTGTAAAATACCTGTTTCCTTCTATCCCCGAGGGGCATCCTGCCATGGGTTCTATGTTAATGAACATGAGCGCCAACCTGTTGGGTTTCGGCAGTGCGGCAACTCCGTTCGGCCTTAAAGCAATAGCTGAAATGCAGCAACTTAATGATGAACCTGATACCGCAACTGAAGCTATGTGCACATTTCTTGCAATAAACACTTCCAGCGTTACCCTTGTGCCTGCTACAATAATAGGCTTAAGGGCTTCGGCAGGGGCTAAAAACCCAACAGATATTATCAGCTGTATTCTTTTTGCAACAACATGTTCCACAGCTACAGCCATAACAGCCGATTATATTTTTCGCACATATTACCGGATAAAAAAGCGCTGGGGGAGGTAAGGGTTGTAAATGTTTGTTAATGCTGTTACCCACCTTTCTATGTGGGCGGTTCCATTTATTATGTTTATAATTTTAATACACGGATACATAAAGGGAGTAAAAATCTTTGAGGTGTTTGTCGATGGCGCCAAGGAAGGGCTTATGATAGCGGTGAAGATAATCCCTTTTATTATCGGGATATATGTGGCCGTAGGGATTTTTCGGGAATCTGGGGCAATATATCTTTTTATAAAGCTTATTGACCCTATCTTAAAGGTGTTTCATATACCTGGTGAAATACTTCTGGTATCAATCACCCGTTCCCTTTCCGGGCCTGCAGCCCTTGGTATGGCTATGGAGGTTTTCGATACATACGGACCTGATTCGTTATTCGGGAGGATGGCAGCAGCTGTAGTTGGAAGCACCGACACAACTTTTTATATTATCGCAATATATTTTGCCTCGATAGGTGTTAAAAAGACTAAATATGCCATACCCGTAGGGCTTATGGCTGATTTTGCGGCCTTTCTGGGAGCAGTATATATAGTGGAGAGGTTATATGGGTAGTGATGAGTGTTTTTCTATATCTTCCCATTCAACAGCCTCGGGAAGCGCTAAGTCGGATGAAGCTATTTTTTTTAATGCATCTTTTCTTGAACTTTCTTTATCAACAAAATATTTTTCACGTATTGATTCCCTAACTAATTCTCCTATGGAGCATTTGGATTCACGAGCCTTTTCTTTTAAAAGAAGAAATTCATCATTGCTTATTAAAATTTCCAATCTTTTTTTCAACATCCTTTTGTCACCTCCGGATATATACGGATATATTTTGATATTATTATAACATATTTCTTTTTATCAAGCAAAAAAACTACAGCACACCGAAAACGGTGTGCTGCTGTATAAATTTATTTTATTTGTAGTCAAGTACTATTGTCTTCGGCTCATCTGTCAGTTCATCAGCCGTTATTTCTATAAAGTTTTTCTCCAGTTTTTCTCCTCCCATACTTTTTTCCAGGAATTTTTCAACACCATCAATGGGCAGGTTTACGTCAGGAGTTTTAAAGTGCATTGGTATTATAAGTTTGGGTTTAAGCTGGCTTACGACTTCTAAAGCTTCACATGCATTAATTGTAAATGTGCCTCCAACCGGTATCATAAGTATGTCAACTGGTCCTATTTTACTTACCTGCTCTTTTGTCAATACATGCCCCAGGTCGCCTAAGTGACAAACCTGTATGCCGTCAATCTCGAATACAAAAACTATATTGCCCCCCCTTTTTTCTCCTCTTTCTTTGTCGTGAAAAGTTTCAACCCCATAAATTTGTATTCCTTTAATGGAACGTTTTTCTGTTGTTTTCACAACTACCGGTTCTCCCACAAGTGCTTCAACATAGTTATGGTCATAATGATCATGGCTGACGGTCACGATATCGGCCTCTGTCCTGGGCACTTCATAACCTATGCTTCCGTCAAAAGGGTCTGTTACTAATCTGATGCCGTCTTGAGACGTCAACCCAAAGCACGCGTGGCCGAACCATTTAATCTTCATTTTTCTCAACCTCCTCATAAATGACCTGGCGCATTCGGTTCTCCTTATGTCTATCTAAATAGAGTAATGTTCTGGTTGTGTTAAAAATCACCCACAATTATTATTATATTCTTGATAAATCAATAAATTCCTGCTTGGTTCATATCACTAACATAACACTATTTTTCAGGAATTTTGCCGATACCTGTCTACATCCTTTCAGGCGCGGAAATTCCCAGGATTGTTAGAGTGTTTTTTAAAACCTGTTTAACTCCTTTTATAATTACAAGCCTTGCGCCCATCAGTTTTTGATCATCTGTAATAACTCTACAGGAGTTGTAGAATGTGTGGAAAAGTGATGCCAGCTCCATTGCATAGCGTGTAAGGTGATAAGGTTCCAATTTTTGCGCGCTCCGGGTTATCTCTTCAGGATATTCTGCCAGTTTTTTTAATAGTTCAATTTCAGAAGGCTCTTCAAGTAATTCTAAATATGCTTCTTCAGCTGAAGGAATTTTTATTCCCCGTTCTTCCACCTGTCTGAGAATACTGCATATTCGCGCATGAGCATACTGCACATAGTAAACGGGGTTGTCTGCCGATTTTGATACTGCAAGGTCAAGGTCGAAGTCAAGATGTGTATCCGCGCTCCGCATGTTAAAGAAAAACCGCGCAGCGTCTTTACCGACCTCTTCCACTAAATCCGCCAGTGTAACGGCCTTTCCGGTTCGTTTAGACATCCGGGCAAGTTCTCCGTTTCGATAAAGTCTTACAAGCTGAATTATTATTACTTTTAAACGTTCAGGGTCATAGCCTAAAGCCTCCAGCGCCCCCTTCATCCGGGCAACGTGGCCGTGGTGATCAGCACCCCAAATATCTATGATTTCTTCAAAACCTCTATCGAGTTTATCTTTATGGTATGCTATATCTGCGGCAAAATATGTGGGAATGCCGTTTTGCCTTATAAGTACTTCATCTTTTTCTGCGCCAAATTTTGACGCAGCAAACCAAAGAGCGCCATCTTTTTCATAGGTAAGCCCTTTTTGTTTTAGAATATCTATAGTCTGCTGGAGTTTTCCTGATTCATGCAGTGATTTCTCGGAAAACCACACATCAAACTCTACTCCAAAGTTCTTTAAATCTTTTTTTATTTTGTCCAGATTTTTATTCAATGCATAATTAACGAAGAACTCTCTTCGTTTTTGGCTGTCTTCATGCAAAAAACGATCCCCTTCTGTTTTTATTATTTCTTTCATGTGTTCTATAATATCCTCTCCATGATAACCGTTTTCAGGGATTTCCGCTTCATGGCCCAAAAGCTGTAGATAGCGCGCTTCCAGGGACAGGCCGAAGTTTTCTATCTGGTTGCCTGCATCGTTTATATAAAACTCACGGCTTACATTAAAACCTGCCGTTTCCAAAAGGCTTGCCAGAGAATCTCCCAGTGCTGCTCCTCTGGCATTCCCCATATGCATCGGCCCTGTGGGATTAGCGCTTACGAATTCCACCTGTACTTTTTTGCCATTGCCGATGTTTACTTTGCCGTAATCATCGCCCATTTCTTCTATTAGAGGCAGTACAGGCAGAAGCCAGCTTTTATTCAGGTAGATGTTTATAAAACCTGGGCCGGCTATCTCTATTTTTTCAATTTTAGATGAAGCGTTTTCTATGTTTTTCACAATGATTTCGGCTATTTTTCTGGGTGCCATTCTGGCTTCTTTTGCCATCAGCATAGCCAGGTTTGTGGCATAATCTCCGTGTATTTTTTCCCTCGGCACCTCTATTATATATTCAGGTATCTGTGTAAATTTTATCTTTCCTTCCATGCGGGCCTTTTGCAGCGCATCTTCTAATAGCGACTTGATCTCAGACTGTATTTGCTCTACAGCGTATTTCATTTTTTAATTCCTCCCTGCTTTTTCGGCTCGCCTGTATGTTGCGGCGAGGGGCTCGGTTGAGTTGTGCTAACACATATTATATATTTTCTTTAACAGGTTGGCAAGTTTTTGTAATGCTGCCCGTGAATACAGCAATAAAAAGAGCCCGTCATGATGTGTTTAAGCACATCTTTCGGGCAATATCATTTCCTGTTGTTCTGTCGGCGAATTCTCTGGACATGAGCTTCTGCTCGGATTTTTGCCGTTTCAAGCTCTTTTTTGCCGGGCCTTCGCCCTGTCTGTTTTTTAAATTCTTCGGTAAACATCTCCAAAAATTTATCCATTTTTTTGCTGCCTTTAATTCCCCATTCTTTGTAGTGTTCTTCAATGTAATCAACTATGTCCACAGTCGTATCAAGTATTATCTGGTGTTTCCGGCTTTTACCGTACAGCCTTATACCGTATCCCAAAATTACTGCCAGCAGTGGTTCAAGCACAGCTTCACTTGTCACTACATTTAATAAAGTTCTCAACCATGTCACTATCGTCCCTCCCTCTTTTAGAACTTTTATGAAACCCGCCTTTTATAATATGTTATGCTTTATGTCGAGGAAGGGACAGTAATAATATTATGTTATTTTATAAGTTTATTCGTCTGCTTCCCGGTTTTACAAGGGGAATGTTTTTTCTGCATATCGGGCACTCATCAGGGGGGTATGATTCTATTTCCAGGCTTAACAGGGCTTTTGTTTCAACACCGAAGTCAACTTTCCCTCCGCTTCTGTCTACAAACAAGCCTACACCTGCTATATTCCCTTTTTGGGCTTTAACAAGGTCTATTACTTCTTTTACAGACCCTCCTGTAGTTACAACATCTTCTACTACGAGCACGTTTTCCCCCGGTTTTATGCTAAAACCGCGGCGTAGTTTCATGACTCCGTTTTCCCGTTCTGTAAAGAGTGTTCTTGTTCCAAGGTGACGAGCAGTTTCATATGATATTAGTATTCCGCCTGTCGCCGGCCCTATAACAACATCTATTTTTTTATGTTTAAACAAGTCGGCAAGTTTTTTGCACAGCATTTCGGTATACTCAGGGTATTGAGTCACAAGAGCACACTGTAAATACTTACCGCTGTGACGGCCTGATGTCAATAAAAAATGGCCTTCAAGAATGCCTCCCGTTTTTTTGAAAACATCTAATATCTCTCGGCTGTCCATTAGAACTCCTCCATTTCCCGCATTATTTTTAACGCTGCTTCTTGAGGGTCGTCTGCTTGTATTATGGGGCGTCCTACAACTATATAGTCGGCTCCAAGTCTTATTGCTTCAGCAGGTGTCATCACCCGTTTCTGGTCTCCCCGAGCTGCCCAGGACGGGCGTATCCCCGGTGTGACTATTATGAATTCACTGCTGCAGGTGTTTCGGATAGTTTGGATTTCCCGGGGTGAAGCCACAACACCTGCAAGGCCTGAAGCCTGAGCCAGCACTGCCCATTCTGATACCTGCTGTTCTACTTTTTTGTTTATGCCAATCTCCGTTTTGAGGTTTTTTTCATCTATGCTTGTAAGTAATGTTACAGCTATTATCTTCGGTAAATTTTTTTGTTGTTTCCCAGAAACCTCGCGGGCAGCTTCCACAGCAGCTTTCATCATGGCCGAACCGCCTGCCGCGTGGACATTGAACATGAATACTCCCAGCTTTGCAGCTGCTCTCGCTGCTCCTGCAACAGTGTTTGGGATGTCGTGGAACTTGAGGTCCAAAAACACACGGCATCCTTTATCATGAACCATCTCAACCGCTTTCGGCCCTACACTGTAAAAAAGCTCCATTCCAATTTTAAAAGTCGAAACCGTGTCTTTTAAGCAGTCTACGAGGTGTTCAGCCTTTCTTAAGTCATATGTGTCTAAAGCCACAATCAGCCTGTCTTTCATCTTAAGTCATCTGCCTTTCTACAAAATTTCTTAATTTGAAATTGAGCCGGTAGTTATTTCATTGGCATGAGCCTAAATGTTATTGTATCAAGCACTTTCAATATGGCCTTTGCCGTATCCAGAGATGTGAGACAGGGGATTGAGTTTTCTACTGCCGCGCGTCGAATCCTGAAACCGTCCCTTTCGGGCATTTTGCCTTTAGTAAGGGTGTTTATAACAAAGTTTATCTTTTCCTCTCGAATTAAATCAAGGAGGTTTGGAGACCCTTCCCTTATTTTCTTTACTTTAATAACTTCTACACCGGCTTTTTCCAGTGCTGCTGCAGTGCCTTCTGTTGCATAAATATCAAAACCCAGTTCTTTAAACCTCTTTATGATCGGCACTGCTTCGCCCTTGTCTTTATCGGCTATGGTAGCTAGAATTCCCCCTTCTGTAGGAATATCTATTCCTGAAGATATAAATGCTTTATAAAGCGCTTTGGGGTAATCTATGTCCACGCCCATAACCTCGCCTGTGGATTTCATTTCCGGCCCCAGGTAGGTGTCGACCTCTGACAGTTTTGCAAAAGAGAACACAGGTGCTTTTACAGCAACAAGGTCCGGGACAGGCCACAGACCGCCTTTATAGCCCTGCTGTTTCAGGGTTTTTCCTATCATGGATTTTGTTGCAATATCCACCATCGGAATCCCCGTAACCTTGCTCATGAAGGGAACAGTTCGGCTTGAACGCGGGTTTACTTCAAGTATATACACTTTTTCATCATGAATCACGAACTGTATGTTAATAAGGCCCTGAACATGCAGCGCTTTTGTTATTCTTTCTGTGTAGTCTACGATGTCAGCAACGGTTTCATCACTTAATGTCTGAGGAGGGTATACTGCTATGCTGTCACCAGAATGAACGCCGGCCCGTTCGATATGTTCCATTATCCCTGGAATTAATACTTCTTCACCGTCAGATATTGCGTCAACCTCTACTTCTTTACCCATGAGGTACCTGTCTATAAGGATTGGATGTTTAGGTGAAACCTGAGCTGCTGTTTTAACATATTCTATCAGTTCTTCTCTTGAGTAGACTATTTCCATTGCCCGCCCTCCTAATACGTATGAGGGCCTTACCAAGACAGGAAACCCTATGTTTTCAGCAATTTTTAGAGCCTGTTCTATAGAGAAAGCCGTTCCTCCGGCAGGTTTCGGAATTCCGAGGTCTGTAAGCAGTTTGTCAAACTTTTTCCGGTCTTCAGCAGTGTCGATGTATTCTACAGGCGTGCCAAGAACCTTTATCCCTGCTTCTTTTAAAGTCTCTACAAGGTTTATAGCAGTCTGCCCGCCAAACTGCACAACCACTCCTATGGGTTTTTCTTTTTCAATTACGTTGAGTACGTCTTCAGGGGTTAACGGTTCAAAGTACAGACGGTCAGATGTGTTGAAATCTGTTGAAACGGTTTCGGGGTTGTTGTTTATTATTATTGTCTCTATCCCCTCTTCCCTTAATGCCCATACAGAATGAACCGAACAGTAGTCGAACTCTATGCCCTGGCCTATACGAATCGGACCTGAACCTAGTATGACAACTTTATCTCTGTCGCTTACTTCTACCTCATCTTCTTCTTCATATGATGAATAGTAGTATGGTGTCATTGCTGAAAATTCTGCTGCACACGTGTCAACGGTTTTGTAAACAGGCATTATCCCCCATTCTTTTCTTCTTTTCCTAACTTCTGCTGCTGTTTTGCCAACAAGTTCTCCGATATATATATCAGGCATCCCCAGTTTTTTAGCCTCTCTTAGAATTTCGGGGGTCATCTTTTCCCATCCTGTTTGATTAATTCGCTCTTCCATTTTAACAAGGTTGTTGAGCTTGTTCAGGAAAAACATGTCTATTTGGGTTATCTTGTTTATTTCAACAGGGTCTATGCCCCGTTTCAATGCTTCTGCTATGGCAAAAATTCGTTCGTCATCAGATGCGGTTATTTTTTCAATTAGAGCTTTCTCTGATAGGCCTTTCATATAGGGCAGGTTTAACCCGTTTATGTTAAGTTCCAGCGACCTTATGGCTTTCATCAGCGCGCCTTCAAACGTCCTGTCAATTGCCATAACTTCTCCTGTAGCTTTCATCTGGGTGCCAAGCGTTCTGTTTGCGGTTGAGAATTTGTCAAAAGGCCATCGAGGTATTTTCAACACCACGTAGTCCAGAGCAGGTTCAAAAGCTGCATAAGTTTTCTGTGTTATGGGGTTCTGAATTTCGTCAAGGGTCATTCCTATGGCAATTTTCGTAGCCACACGCGCTATCGGATAACCTGTGGCTTTTGATGCAAGCGCACTTGACCTGCTGACCCTCGGGTTAACCTCGATAACATAGTATTTCATGCTGTGCGGGTCAAGCGCAAACTGAATGTTGCAGCCTCCTTCTATGCCTAAAGCCCTGATTATTTTAAGAGAAGCTGTTCGCAGGAGCTGGTATTCCTTGTTTGAAAGTGTTTGGCTTGGCGCCACGACTATGCTGTCTCCTGTATGGATACCCACCGGATCGATGTTTTCCATGTTACATACCGTTATACAGTTGTCCCTGCTGTCACGCATCACTTCATATTCTATCTCTTTCCAGCCTGAAACACATCGTTCAAGAAGCACCTGGTTTATCATGCTGGCCTTAAGGCCGCGTTCTGTGATTTCTAAAAGCTGTTCTTTGTTATAGGCGATTCCTCCGCCGGTTCCTCCAAGGGTGTAAGCCGGGCGCACAATCAGCGGATAATCCACTTTACGCGCAAACTCAAGCGCTTCTTCCAGGTTTTTCACTATCACACTCTCGATTACAGGTTCCCCGATTTCTTCAAGCATCTGTTTGAAAAGCTTGCGGTCTTCAGCCTTTTTTATGGCTTCAACAGGTGTGCCGAGAAGCTTGACCCCATGCTGTTTTAGGAAACCGCTCTCGGAAAGCTTAACCGCAATGTTCAGGCCTACCTGGCCGCCTAATGACGGGAGCAGGCCGTCTGGCTTTTCCCTTTTAATTATTCTCATAACAAATTCTTCGGTTAAAGGTTCTATATATACCCTGTGTGCTATGTTTGAATCTGTCATTATGGTAGCGGGGTTGCTGTTGACCAGCACAACTTCTATGTTTTCTTCCTTTAAAGCCATACATGCCTGTGTTCCTGCATAGTCAAACTCGGCCGCCTGGCCTATAATAATAGGCCCTGAACCGATAACGATTACTTTTTTTAGAGATTTATCAATTGGCATATTCATCACCCTTTCATAAGCGACAAGAACTTTTCAAAAAGGTATTTCGAATCTGTGGGGCCCGGAGAGGCTTCCGGATGATACTGTATGGAGAACGCCGGCAGTTTTTTATGGCGTATACCCTCTATCGTACCATCATTTAAATTTCTATGTGTAACCTCTACAATTCTTGAATCAATACTGTTCTCATCTACGGCGAATCCATGGTTCTGGGATGTGATGTAAACCCTCCCTGTTTGAAGGTCTTTAACGGGGTGGTTTACTCCCCTGTGGCCGAACTTCATTTTGTAAGTGTCGGCCCCAAGTGCCAGTGCAAGGATTTGGTGGCCCAAACATATGCCGAAAATCGGAAGTCTCCCCAAAAGTTTTTTTACTGTTTCAACTGCATTTGTTACTGCTTTCGGATCACCAGGCCCGTTTGATAAGAGCACTCCGTCATAACCGGTCGTCATAATCTCTTCAGCATCAACCCATGCAGGGTATACAGTGACTTCACACCCTGTTTCCACTAGGGAACGCAGGATGTTGTGTTTAACGCCGAAATCTATAACCGCAACCTTATAACCGCTTCCCCCCCAGAAGTATTTCTCCGGTGTTGTTACTTCTTTTACCATGTTAACACCGTTTAGGCCGGGCAGGTTTTTAACCTTTTCTAAAAGTTTATAAGGGTCTTCATCTGTTAAGGATATAATGCCTTTCATCGTGCCTTTGTCCCTCAAACGCCGGGTGAGAGCCCTTGTATCTATACCTTCAATACCTGTTATACCGTTTTCTTTTAAATACGACTCGAGGTCACCCAGAGAACGCCAGTTGCTGGGGGTACGGCAGACTTCTTTTACAACAAACCCTCGAACATGGGATTTTGTAGATTCCAGGTCTTCCCTGTTGAAGCCGTAGTTTCCTATGAGAGGGTATGTCATGGCTACTATCTGGCCTGCATATGAAGGGTCTGTTAATATCTCCTGGTAGCCGGTCATGCCTGTATTAAATACCACTTCTCCTTCTGTTTGTTTTATCGCTCCGAAGGCCTGGCCTTCGAAAATACTGCCGTCTTCCAGAATGAGCCTTGCCTTCATTCAGCATCCCTCCTTCTGCCAAACAACTCTTCCTCCTACTATTGTCATAAAAGGTGAGCCTTTCAGTTTCCATCTGTTAAATGGCGAGTTTTTGCCGCGAGATTCGAATTTGTTTACATCAACAACCGTTTTCGCATCAAGGTCTATTATTGTTATATCTGCGTCAGAACCTGGTTTTAAGCTGCCTTTGTTTATTCCAAGAATTTTTGCGGGGTTAATTGTAAGCTTTTCCACAGCCTGGCTTAATGTAAGAACCCCTGTGTTTATGAGGTAAGTGATTACAAGGGGAACTGCTGTTTCAATACCGGATATGCCGAAAGCTGCATTGTCATATTCAGTGTCTTTGTCTTCATATGTGTGTGGGGCATGGTCTGTTGCTATAGCATCGATGGTTCCATCTTTAAGCCCCTGTTTTACTGCCTCTACGTCCTCGGCAGACCGCAGAGGCGGGTTCACTTTTGTGTTTGTGTCAAAACTCATTACCGAATCTTCAGTAAGTGTAAAATGGTGGGGCGCTGCTTCAGCGGTAACCTTTACTCCCCGTTCTTTTGCTCTGCGTATGATCTCAACTGAGCGTTTTGTTGATACATGTGCTATGTGCAGCCGGCTGCCGGTCATCTCTGAAAGTATCACATCCCTTGCAACCATAACCTCTTCTGCTGCAGCAGGAATCCCTTTCAGGCCCAGTACTGCCGATACCCTGCCCTCGTTTATAACACCGTCAGCCGAAAGGTTTGTATCTTCACTGTGGGATATTATCGGAACATCGAACATCGCTGCGTACTCTAAAGCTCTTCGCATCAAGCCTGAATTCATAACTGGTTTTCCGTCATCTGAAAAAGCCACTGCGCCGGCTGCTCTCATGTCTGCCATTTCTGCAAGTTCTTCCCCTTTAAGGCCTTTGGTAATTGCTCCTATTGCATAAATATTCACTTTATGCACTTCGCGTGCGCGGTCTTTTATGAACCTTACAACTGTTTTGTTGTCAATAACCGGGTTGGTATTCGGCATACATGCAACAGATGTATACCCTCCCGCTGCAGCTGCGCGACTCCCGGATTCTATATCCTCCTTGGCTTCAAAGCCCGGTTCGCGAAGATGTACATGCATGTCTATCAGACCGGGAGTTACTATTTTGCCATAAGCATTGATGATTTCAGCGTCCTCTACCTCTATGTTTTTGTCCACGGCTTTTACAATTCCATTGCATATATATACATCCATTATACCACAAATCCCCCTGGACGGGTCTACTACTTTTCCACCTTTAATAACCTTTTTCATCGATTTTCCCACCTCCGCTGAGCAGGTAAAGTACAGCCATCCTCACCGCCACACCGTTTGTTACCTGTTCGTTTATTGTTGAGTTCGGTGATTCGGCAACCTCAGAACTTATTTCTATTCCCCGGTTCATCGGCCCGGGGTGCATTATTAAAACATCAGGTTTTGCTTGGTTCAATCGTCTGGAATTTATTCCAAAATACATGGCATATTCACGCAAACTTGGGAACAGCCCTTTTTTCTGTCGTTCCAGCTGTATTCTTAAAACATTTACCACATCAGCATCTTTCACAGCCTTTTCTATATCTGTGTATGCTTTAACCCCTAGGGTTTCGATTTTTGGCGGCAGGAGTGTTGAAGGCCCTGCTACAACAACTTCTGCCCCCAGTTTGGTAAGCCCCCATATGTTGGACCTTGCCACTCTACTGTGTAGTATATCCCCGATAATAGCAACTTTAAGCCCTTTAATACGGCCTTTTTTTTCTCTAATTGTAAAAATGTCTAAAAGTGCCTGAGTAGGGTGTTCATGCGCCCCATCTCCTGCATTTATTACCGGTATCGCAAGGTTTTGGGCGAGATAGTGAGGCGCTCCTGGCATCGGGTGACGTATTACAACCAACTCCACTCCCATGCTCTGAATTGTTATTGCTGTATCTTTAAGTGTTTCTCCTTTAGCCACGCTGCTGGCAGATTTTGAGAAGTTAACCACATCAGCACTGAGGTATTTTCCTGCTAGTTCAAAAGATGTCCTTGTTCGAGTGCTTGGTTCAAAAAACAGGTTTACTATCGGTTTGCCGCGTAATGTTGGGACTTTTTTTATGTCGCGCTTCAGTATTTCTTTAAAGGATTCCGCTGTGTCAAGTATAAGATTTATGTCATCTTTTTCAAGTTCTCGGAGGCCTAAAAGGTTTTTGGTTTTTAACATTTTTCATCCCCCTCCAAAAAAATTAAAGCCTCCCTGTGATTAGACAAGGAGGCAGAAAAAGCCCATCAAAAAACCTTCCCCTCTGTCAGACATGAAAAGGAAGGTTGTGCAGACACACTTTACCAGTATTCCGCTCCTTACCAGCCTCACAGGACCAGTTTAAAGGACATGTTGTTTTTGTCGAATTAATTTTAGCATATAAAACGGTTTTTGTAAACAGGTAAATGTGTGTTTGTTTTTTTTAATACACGTATTCTTCTGTATTTATTTTTTGAATGAAATCCATTTTTCTTCCCAGAAACATTTCCCCTACTTTCACAAACTTATCAGGGGTGTCGCTCACGAAAAATTTATGTTGTGGTAGTGTTTCGATGGTTCTCTGTATTTTTAATGAATCTATTGTTTGTTTAACAGCTTTAGCTGTCTCGGTTGCTGAATCCACCAGTATTACTCCGTCACCCATTACTTTTTTCAGCACGCCTTTTAGAAGCGGATAGTGTGTACATGCAAGCACCAGCGTGTCTATTTCATATTGTTTCAAGGGATTTAAGTATTTTTCGGCAGCCAGGTATGTGACATCATCGTCCAGCCAGCCTTCTTCCACTAACGGCACAAACAGGGGACATGCCTTTGAGTATATCTGTGTTTCCGGATCCAGGGATTTGATAGCTTCAATATATGCACCGCTCGAAATGGTTCGCTCTGTGCCTATAACCCCGATTTTTTTTGTTTTAGTTACAGCCACTGCCGCCCTGGCGCCGGGGGTTATTACTCCTTGAACAGGAATTGAAATCTTCTTCCTGATTTCCGGCAGGCTTGAAGCGCTTACCGTGTTGCATGCTATGACTATCATTTTAACCTTTCGTTTATTTAGAAACCTTATGCATTCCAGGGCGAAACGGGTAACAGTATCTTTGGATTTGGTGCCGTACGGCACTCTTGCGGTATCGCCAAAATAAACGATTTCTTCATTTGGAAGGAATTTCAACATCTCTTTGACAACGGTTAATCCACCGATCCCTGAATCAAATACCCCAATGGGTCTGTTGTCCATGCTGTTTGTCGCCCCCTTTCAGGTTGTGTTGTTTTTATTAAATTTATATGATGGAACATGTTTATTTATTTTTATTTTATTCATTTTATCACTTAATATATTTAATGTAAATGTCGCTTAAATCCCAAGGAATATATATAATCATCTGTCAAAACATATATATAAAACTTTGCTGTTATTACGTTTTTTATGGATTCAGTCTCAATTCCCTTCCATTTTATGCTGCCGGAAGCTTTACTCACAACATACAGCCCTCTTTCAGTCGGCAGCAACACATATTTGGGAACAGAGACCGGAGGCCCTGTGATTGATTGTTTTATATTTACCGACCACTTAATGCTGCCTTCTTTTCCGTCTATACAATAAAGGTTGTTTTCTGCATCTGGAAGATAAAGACTGTCATCATCGATACAAGGTGTCATATATCCACCAGGGCCTATCCTGCCTTTCCACAGGAAATCACCATCGGGAAGTTTTATAGAGTATACTCTTGATTCGCCCCCGATGGCATAAAAGTTATCACCTGCCGCGGCAGGTGGAATTGAAACCGGCGCAAGAAGCCTTTTTTTCCATTTTATATCACCGGTTTTCCAGTTCAGGGCATAAAGATTTTTGTCAGAACATCCAAATATAATCAAATCTCCAGCAGCAGCTGGTTGAGCATGAGCGGCTGCTTTAAGCTTTTTTTCCCAAACCGGTTGACCGTTTAGTTCATCAATACAAACAATCCTGCAGTCTTCTGCAGCAATATATATTTGATTTCTATAGATCAGCGGAGGACACAAACATGGTGATTCAAACGACAATCTGGTTGCCTTTTTGCCATTTTTAATATCAAAGGCAACAATTTCCCTGTCTCTGCAAAACCATGCCTTGCCGTTTTCCATAAAAGTTCCGGAAATCACACTGTCAGAAAAATTTTTGTGCCACAGGTTTTTACCTGTATATAAATTGACTGCAACAATTTTTTTGTCACCAAAAGCAAGCAGGGTTTCCCCCAAAGCAGAAATCGCTTCAAAATTCGAATCTATCGGTTTTTGCCACCTCACAAAAAAAGTCGGTTCTATGTTTATCCGGGTATTTCCGGAATGCCCGGGGTCTCTTTGATGTGCCGGCCATTCTGTAAACCTGTCAGGAATATGTTTTTTAAGTATTAGGTAGGTTTTGTAATCAAAAACACCGCTGGGAACAATAGATGCGGTTTTTTGAAAACTTATCACGGCTTTTTTAGTAGCTGTTCCAAATATGCCGTCTACCTTATCACGGTAAATTCCCAGGCGTTTTAAATTCTGTTGGAGATGTCTCACATCCGTCCCTTTCATAAGCTTTTTTTTAAGTTTTAGTTCTCTACTGCCGTCTTCATAAAAAGGGATTTTCATAAAAATTTCTCCTTTTAAAAGCGCTCCGTAAGAGTATAATATTCAAAACGAGCATTAATTGTTACAAAAAATCGGCTTTGAAAAAGCGCCTAAAAATTTAAAAACCAGGGTCGAAACCCTGGTTTTAGTGCGCGTGTTATTCTGTTTGCTATTTGTTCTGTTTTGGTATTTCAATGGTTATCGTTTACCGTTGTTGTAACGCGATGCCATATCCTTTTCAGCTTTTTCTATGGCAAGCCTTACAAGGTTGCCACACTGCCTTGAAGGAACACCGCCCCAACCTTCCCGGTCTACGATGTCAGCAACGCCGAGTTCCTTTGCAAGCTCATATTTGAGCTCTTCAGACATGACTCCACGGCGCCTTCTTGCCATTGAAAATACCTCCTTATTTTGTTTTACGCACTGTTTATATTTTGCGTAAGTTTATTAAAAATATGCTTCTAATATTTTGGTTTAATTGTAATATGATCAACCTGCGCTTTCTACGTTCTTTTCAACAGAAACCAGTACCAGATGCCTTGTAAGAACCTTTATTTTGTTTACCTCTGGGTCTTCCGTTCCCTGAAGCTGGCATTTTTCTTTTTTCAGCATCTTTACATAATCAATTATTTCCCGGGTGATCCGCTCTCCTGGACAAATCAAAGGAATTCCTGGAGGATATGCCATTATCATTTCTGCACAGATTTCACCTTCAGCAGATTCCAAATCTACCAATTTTTTATCACTATAAAACGCTTCTCTGGGCGAAACCAGGAGTTCAGGCGGTTCAGAAATGTTTATGCTGTATTTTACAACGTTTTTTATCGGCAGTTTGTGAGCTGTTTGTTTCAAGGCAGAAACCAGTTTTTTCACACGTTCGCGGTTATCGCCTATAGTAACAAGTGCAAGTATGTTGTAAACATCCGAAAGTTCTATTTGAATATGGTAATTTGACCTTAACAATTTTTCCATATCAAATCCCGATAAACCTAATCCTTTGACATTTACGGTTAGCTTTGTGGGGTCTAATCCAAAACATCCTTCTTGATTTAAAATTTCTTCGCCAAAACAGTAAATGCCGTCTGTTAAGTTTATTTCTCTTCGCGCCCATTGAGCCAGTTTTATGGTTTTGTCCAAAAGTTCTCTGCCGTGTAATGCCATTTGTTTGCGAGCAAGCTCAATAGAAAGCATTAAAACATAAGATGCGCTGGTGGTCTGGGTAAGGTTCAAAACTCCCTTGACTTTACGCGAATCTATAAGGCCTTCTTTAATAAGAAGGAGTGAACTCTGTGTCATTGAACCCAAAAGTTTATGAGTGCTCACGGCACTCATATCTGCCCCTGCCTGCATCGCTGAGGGGGGAAGTTCTTCATGAAAACCCAGGTATCCTCCATGGGCTTCGTCTACGATTACAGGTTTTCCCATGGAATGGGCAATTTCAACTATTTTTTTAAGGTCTGATGCCACTCCGTAATAGGTAGGGTTTATTATAAATACTCCTTTTGCATCAGGATGGTTGTTTAAAGCCCGCTTCACGGCTTCGGGAGTTACTCCCATAGCAATTCCCAACTGGCTGTCAATCTCAGGCTGTATATATACAGGTATTGCTCCGCTTAGTATCAAACCATTGATGGCTGATTTGTGTGCGTTTCGCGGGATTAGTATCTTGTCTCCAGGATTGCAAAGGACCATTATCATTGCCTGAACGCCTGCGGAAGTGCCGTTCACCAGAAAGTGGGCATAGTCAGCGCCAAAAGCTTCAGCAGCCAGTTCCTGTGACTGTTTTATTACCGATATAGGATTGCAGATATTGTCAAGGTCTTCCATACCGTTTACATCTATTGACAGAACTTTTTCACCTATATATTCCCTGAGTTCAGGTATCCCTAAGCCGCCTTTGTGCCCCGGCACATGAAATGAAACCGTTTTGTCTTCTACGTAGCGCCGCAGTGCATCAAACAGGGGCGTAGAGTTTTGGTCTTTTAGCGGCATTTTGCTTCCCCTCCTTTCTTCGCTCTTAAACAAATATATTACAACACAATTTTATATAAAATGCAATATGTTTACTTAAAAATTACAGCGTTTTTTTGCTCTATTTAAAAAAGCGCCCGGAGGCGCTTGAGTTACTTGTCTGCTAGTTTTGCGGTAACACCCTTTATCATTTCAAGAAACTTAAATTTGACTTCAACCGAAACATTATCAGGTTCTTTTTGGCTTAATATTTTTTTTGTTTCTTCTTCTGTTAAAACCCTGTTTAACTCTGCCTTTGTTTTTTCCGATGTCAGGCCCTGTGTTATGTCCACAAAACACAGTGGTGGGAACAGCACACACCACCAGTTTGCTCCCTGCCCTTTCCCTATTACGACCCTTAATGCCTGGTATTTCCCGGCAGGGAGTGATATAATTCCATAGTTTTTAGTGGGGAATCCAAACTCGCCCAACTCAGCTTTAACATCATATGCCTTTCCGCTCTTTATTATTTCTTCCTTTGCTGTTTCTTCAATTTCTTTGATATATTCTTCGATAATCTGTTTGCTCTGTTCTATGCTCTCAACCCCTTCAAAAGCTGCTGACATTTTTTCGATGATCTTATCCCTTATTCTTCGTTTAAGTGCCTGGTCTTCTGCCGAATCGCTGTTTGCTATTACATGAAACCGAATAAGTTTGTCTTTAATGCTTTCGCTGCTGTTTTTTGATTTGAGTTTTGGGAAAGCCAGCACAGAAACTGTAACACCAAGTATCAAAATTATTAAAATTAACTTTTTTATTTTCAGTTTTTTGTTTTTCATATTCAACATAATTATGCCCCCAGTTTCTTTATTTTTCTATATTTAATTGTTTCCATTTTCATTTTTTTTAAACATGTTGTTTTAAAATACTTGATGTGGTTTATTAAAAATAGTAAACTGTTAATAAATCCAAACAATTACAGGAGGCATTGTAAGATGAGAGCTATTGTAACCCTTGAAGCAATAAAGCGTTTAAATCAGGAAAAACAAATTGATCTACCTTCTGATGCTGTAGTGACTGGAGAAGCCAGAGCATGGGCAGAAAAACAGGGCATTAAAATAACTGTTGGCGGAAACCTTCTTCCGCCTTTAAATCGTTACTATAAATCTGAAACTTCAGTTGAAAAAGTTGTAATTACCGTTATCGGTGAAGATAAAGTAGGCATTATTGCCGGTGTTTCGTCTGTTTTGTCTGAACACAATGTGAACATACTTGACATAAACCAGACATCACTTGAAGGGCTTTTTGCAATGGTCATGATTGCAGATGCTTCTGAATCCACGGTAAGTTTTGAGAAACTGAAAGAGGTGTTAGTTCAGAAAGGAAACCAAATCGGTGTAAGGATAGATGTTCAGCATGAAGAAGTGTTTCGCTTCATGCAGAGGATTTAGGAGGTTTTGCTATGGATATAAGCATGAGGGAAATTTTAGAAACCATACAAATGGTTGAGGCTGAAAACCTCGATATAAGAACAATAACTATGGGCATAAGTTTAAGGGATTGTGCCGATTCTGATATTAATAAAGTTTGTGAAAAAATTTATTCAAAAGTAACTTCATACGCAAAAAATCTTGTAAAGACTGCTGAAGACCTGGAAAAACGGTTTGGTATCCCTATAATTAATAAAAGGGTTTCCCTTACCCCTGTTGTCCTTGTTGCTGAGAGTTCAAACAGCGATGATTACTCAAAGATCGCAGAGACAATGGACCGCGCGGCCGACACAGTCGGTGTTGATTTTATCGGTGGGTTTTCGGCGCTTGTTCATAAAGGATTTACTAAAGGTGATATTCATTTATTAAACTCTATACCTGAAGCCCTTGCAAAAACTAAGAGGGTTTGTTCATCTGTCAATGTTGCAACAACCCGTTCAGGTATAAACATGGATGCAGTCCTGGCTATGGGCAATATTATCAAAAAAACCGCTCAACTTACTGCGGATAATGATGGTATCGGTTGTGCAAAGCTGGTGGTTTTTGCAAATGTGCCGGAGGACAACCCTTTTATGGCTGGAGCCTTTCACGGTATAGGCGAACCGGAATGTGTTATCAATATCGGAATAAGCGGTCCCGGTGTGGTTCATAATGTGGTCAGCCGTCTCGGTAGTGGTGCTGATTTCGGGCAGCTTTCCGAAGCCATAAAGCGAACTGCTTTCAAGATTACCCGGGCAGGTGAATTAATCGGGCGGAGAGCTGCAGAACAGCTTGGAGTGAGGTTTGGAATTATCGACCTGTCACTTGCGCCAACACCGGCTGTAGGAGACAGTATCGCAAATATACTTGAAGCTATGGGGCTTGAACGCTGCGGTGCCCCGGGAACAACAGCTGCCCTGGCGCTGCTGAATGATGCCGTAAAAAAAGGCGGTGCTATGGCAACTTCGTATGTTGGCGGTTTGAGCGGGGCTTTTATACCTGTAAGTGAAGATTCGGGTATGGTAGAAGCCGTTGAAGCCGGAAGTCTTACCCTCGAGAAACTTGAGGCCATGACATGTGTATGTTCCGTAGGCCTTGACATGATAGCGGTACCGGGAGATACGCCTGCTGAAACCATATCCGGTATAATAGCAGACGAAGCCGCTATAGGAGTTATCAACAAAAAAACCACGGCAGTAAGGATAATCCCTGCACCGGGCAAAAAGGCAGGCGATCGTGTAGAATTTGGCGGTTTGCTTGGCGGTGCACCTGTAATGCCTGTAAACGCTTTTGATTGTTCGGTGTTTGTCCGCCGTGGCGGTCAGATACCTGCACCTATTCACAGCCTTAACAATTAAAATCAATAATTTAATCTTACTCTGAGGTAGTCGTTTTTAAGGTCCTGCTGCAGATATGTAATAAAACGGTTTAAGAAGGCGGCTGCCTCAGCTCTTGTCATGACTTCATCAGGATTTGCCCTGCCGTATTCATCACCTCTTAAAAGCCCTATCTCCCTTGCAACATAAAGCGACGGTTTCGCCCATGCGGGAATTTTGCTGTCATCTGTGAATGTTGTATTAAACGGCGGGTTCGGTGCCAGCTTTTCTAATCCCAGGGCCCGTATAATAACACTTAAGGCTTGTGCCCTCGTAAGGTATTCATTTGGCCCAAACACTTTTGGCGCTGTTCCTGTCATCACTCCCCTTTTGCCTAATTCCTGAACATATTTAAAATACTCGCTGTCTTCCGGAACGTCAGCAAAAAGAGGTTCTTGTTTTGGCTGTTCTTCCCGGTTTCTGTTATAATAGCTTGGTTTTTGAGGTTCTTCAGGTTCTAACATTTCCGCTGTTTTTACTACCGCTTTTGCAAAATCGGCTCTTGTCATAGGAAAACGAGGGCCAAAATAGCTGCCTTTTGGTGTCATTATTCCCAGACTGGTAAGCCTTTCGATATCCCGTTGGGCCCAGTGCCCGTTTATGTCTTTGTATTCAGGTACAGGCAGCCTTTCCTGGATTGGCAGTGTTACAAGGTTGTATACGGCGCTGTCTTTTGTCATTCTGTCTAAAGGTATTCCATTTGTATCAAACTTTGGAAGCAGTGAAGTATAGGTTAAAACACCTGTGATTTCTTCGGTTTTTAGGTAACCTCCGCGAAAGCTTATCCATGCTGGTTCATTTTGTACATATCTAAGCCGTCTCATGTAGTTGAACGCTGTTTTTACTTCAGCAGACCCAGACCATCTGACATCCTCAAACTGGTTTTTGCTTATCTCTTTTTTTCCGTCATAGTCGATTATATAGCTCTGGGTCATTGTATGTGTAGCGCTCCATGGAGTGTTATAACCTACTATGTCTCCCAATACTTTTACTGTAACAGTGCCTTCATTTCGGTTTATGGAATATGTTTTTCTCGCATCCCAGTTTCCTGCAAAATATTCAGCAGAAGGCTCAGAATCTGTTATAACAGACTGGCTGAACTGATAATCTTCCAGTTTATAACTGGTGTCTCCCACCTCATATGTTTCGCTGAATCTGGTTATGCGGCTTATCGCCACTTCCTGCCCTTTAATCTCATCTTTTTTATAGGTTGTCTCTATGCTTATTCTGCGTGTCAGTTCGGCTTGCTCTTCGGGGTTTTCTAATTTAAAACTGTAGCTTGTAGTTGCAACACCGTCCTTTATTCGGCCGGGCCTAATGCTGAATTCACCTTTTAACAGCACAGGCTTGCCTGAAATGAACATCACTTCCTGGTAAACAGTTTCATTAGATATCCCGCCTTCATATGCGGGTATATCGAACTTCTGTGTTTGGGCATATGCTTGTAGCGGGAAGAAAAATAATAACATTGAAAAGGCCGCTATATAAGCTGACAACTTGTAGTTTCTATTCAAATATATCACCTTCTTATGATGTTAATTATCTCTCAAGCCAGGCAAAAACCTTCAGCTGCGCAGCTAGGTGCATTGTTCAA
>JARRCM010000043.1 GCA_029982205.1 Thermosediminibacterales bacterium | reverse complement strand
TTATAATTAAGCAATTATATTTAGTCTATACATATAATCGGTTGTAATCGTTGTAAAATAAGGGTTTATTGAATTTGCTTAGTAAAGTCACGCTAGAGTTCCTCCAGAAACCACTGCCAATTTAGTTCCGTACTGATCTGATAAATTCAAAAGGTCGGTTATCTGACATTTTCCACATCTCTTACAGTTTTTAATATTATTTGTAATTTTATAAGGACATGAACTTTTTTGTATACAATGGGGCACAAGAATCAATAATCTATCAGGCTTAACTTTATATCTATTACTTAATACCAAATGATTGTTTACTTCTATAAATGAAGCTCTTATTCGCTCTTTTGATATATTTAAAATTTTCCCCAGTTTTATTGCTGTAGGATATAAAATTTTAACTGCCATACTCATTAATTTTTGGAGTGGTGGATATGTTTTGGTACTAAAAATAGTAAGCACAATTGCACCAATTCCTAAAAATATTATAAATATAATTATAACAGCTATTGCAAGAGCCGCAATCATTATATTTTGATATATATAGGAAACTCTATTAAAATATAAATAAAAAATTCCATAAGTTATTAAAACAAAAAAAATTAAACTACCTAAGAGTAAACCAATAAAAATTCTCTTTTTTGGTCTCAAATGTTTCACCCCTAAAATTCAACCCAAAACAGACCCATTTTCTAAATAATAACCTCTCACATATTCGGCTGCCGTCATTGCCTTCCTGCCTGATGGTTTTAATTGTTTAACAAAAAAAGCTCCAATTCCACATGATACTACAAAACCCTCGTTTTTTACTATATCAATAACTTCCCCAGGATGGTGCCCTTTTTTTACGTTTAAAATTGGGTCCCCATTTAATATCGTTATTCTTCTTTCATTATGAAAAGTATAAGCACCTGGCCATGGATTTGTCCCCCTTACCAGATTATAAACAACATCAGCACTTTGTTCCCAATCAATCAAACCATCTTCTTTTCTAAGCATAGGTGCATAAGTTGCTTTTTCATGTTCTTGTTTTATTGGTCGCAATTCATTTCTTTCTAAAAGATATAAAGTTTTCTCCAAAACCTCTGCGCCTAATAGCGATAGTTTGTCATGGAGACTACCGGCAGTATCTTTCTTGTCAATCTTTATCTTTCGTTGAATCAAAATATCACCTGTATCTAAACCTCCATCCATCAACATTGCAGTTATGCCTGTCTCAGTTTCTCCTTTTATTATAGCCCATTGAATAGGAGCTGCACCTCGATATTTTGGAAGGAGTGAAGCATGAATATTGATACATCCAAAAACGGGAATTTCCAAAACTTCTTTTGGCAATATCTTACCATAAGCAACTACTACTATAATATCAGGCTTTATCAATTGTATTTTTTCGATAGTTTTATGATCTTTCAGGCTATTCGGTTGAAAAATCCACAGTCCGTGTTCCAGAGCAGCCTTTTTTACAGGAGGAACAATCAATTTATGGCCTCTTCCTCCAGTTTTGTCAGGTTGAGTTATTACCAGTTCAACACTATGACAACTTTTAACTAATGTATTCAAAGAAGGCACAGCAAAATCAGGAGTTCCCATAAACACTACTCTCATATCTACCACCTTCTAACTATCTATAAACCTGATTGCTTTATCTATAAATACAATCCCGTTTAAATGATCTATTTCGTGCTGTAAAGCCCTAGCCAAGAGGCCGCTTCCTTTTATAATTTGCTTTTCACCCGTTAAATCCTGTGCCTCAACAATAACTTTAGCAGCCCTTTTTACTTCACCAAAAACCCCTGGAAAACTCAAACACCCTTCTACATTTATTTCTTCACCTTCTTCTTCAATGATTACCGGGTTAATAAGGTGCATAATACCATCTCCAACATCAATAACGGCAACTTTTTTTAATATCCCTATTTGAGGAGCAGCTAAACCAACCCCTTCAGCTTCATACATAGTATCAACCATATCAGTTATAAGTTTTTTTATACTTTCATCAATTTTTTTAACTTCCTTAGCTTTAGATCTCAGCACTTCGTCATCAAATTTTCTTATAATACGAACAGTCATTTTCCACCATCCTTCTTTTAGCCTCTCACACAAGACTTATAGGGTTTATGTCTACATGTAAAGAAACCTTTTTTGTTTTAAACTCATTAATAATTTTAGTCATTCTTTCAATAAAAATATCAAGACATTCAATACTCTTTATTAAAATTTGCCATCTGAACCTGTCTTTTATTTTAGAAATGGGAGCTGGTGAAGGCCCTATGATTTCAAACTTTTTAATGTCCAGATATTTATTTAAAAGATCCGCAAGAATGTTTGAATATCTGATAACATCTTTTTCATCTGTTCCACTTATAACCAAATAAACCATTTCTGTAAATGGAGGATAAAGGAATTTTTCCCTTAAAACAATTTCATGGTTAAAGAAAGTTATATAATCATGAGCCTTTGCAGCCTTAATAGAATAGTGTTCTGGATGATATGTTTGTACTATCACTTTTCCCGGTATGTTACCCCTGCCAGTTCTGCCTGCTACCTGTGTTATCAGCTGGAATGTTCTTTCCCCTGCCCTGAAGTCTGGCAAGTTTAGCAAAGTGTCTGCTGTAACAACGCCAACCAAACCGATATTCGGAAAGTCTAAACCTTTTGATATCATTTGTGTCCCTATTAATATGTCTATCTTTTTTTCCTTAAAATCATCCAGTATTCTTTTGTGAGAACCCTTTCTAGTTGTGGTATCAGAATCCATTCGTGCAACCTTATAATTTTGAAAAGCCCTTTTTATCTCTTGTTCTACTTTCTGGGTACCTATACCAAAATATCGAATAGATCTTCCTTTACATTTCGGACATATATCAGGAGAATTCTGTTCAAATCCACAATAATGACATTTCACAGTATTAGTATCAAAGTGATAAGTAAGCGAAATCTCACAATGTGGACATTTTAAAACAAGACCACATTCCCTACAAAGTATAAAAGTTGAATAACCTCTTCGATTTAAAAAAAGCAAAACTTGCTGATTTTTATCTAAAGTTGATTTTATTTCATTATAAAGTTTGCGGCTAAAAATTGAACGATTCCCCTGTTTAAGCTCTTTTTTCATATCCACTACTTCCACCAACGGAAGCGGTCGATTATTTATTCGATGACGAAGTTCTGCCAAAACCAGTTCGCCTTTTTGGGCTCTATAATAACTTTCGATTGAAGGAGTTGCACTACCCATAACCACTATCGCTCCTTCAGTTTTTGCTCTGTGTTCGGCAATCTCAATTGCATTATATTTAGGGTCTTCCAATTGTTTGTACGATGTTTCATGTTCTTCATCTATAATAATAATCCCAAGGTTTTTTACAGGTGCAAACACAGCTGAACGAGCTCCAATAACTACACGGGCTTTTCCGCTTTCAATTCTTCGCCATTCATCAAATCGTTCTCCTAACGATAAACCGCTGTGGATCACCGCTGTAAAATCACCAAATCTTGATTTGAAACGCTCTACCATCTGAGGTGTCAAAACAATTTCAGGCACCAGTATTATTGAACCCAAACCTCTTTTTAGTAATTTTTCTACACTTTGTATATAGATTTCAGTCTTACCGCTGCCGGTAACTCCTCTTATCAAAACATTCTTTTTCTTTTCAAAGCAATCCATTATTAATTGTAACACATTTCTTTGAGCCTGAGTAGGTTTTAAATGTTTATCGCTAGAATACTCCAGTTTTTCATAGGGGTTTCTGTAAACCTCTACTTCTTTTATATCTAGTATGCCTTTTTTTGTAAGAGATAACACTGAAGAATAAACTGAAGAATATGAAATTCCAGTTTTTGTTGAAAGGTTTGAAATGGTTAAATCGGAATCTCTCAGTTCTTTTAAAATCATAGATTGATTAAAAGAAAGCCCCTCCAATAATTCTTTTTCTGGATTTTTTTTTAAAAAAACTCTTTTTTCCTTTTTGGTTTTGACCCTTTTTTTATATTCATAGTTTATTTCAATAAACCCTTTTTTTTCAAGAGCTTGAATTGCAGAGTAAATGTTTTTAGAGGGCATAATCTTATTTAATCTCGAAAATTCTATAGGAGCATTCTTTTTTAAAATCTCTAATATTTCTCTTTGTAAAGGAGCATTATCAAGACTCTCAGATGACTGTTCAGTACCTTCTTTTAAATAAATAATTTTTTTTGCCTTTAGATTAGTTCCTGAAGGCATTATACATTGAATGGCTTTTGCCAATGAACAAAAGTATTTTCTTGACATCCACTTCGACAAGTCTAACAAATAAGGCGGGACTACGGGGGATTCTTCTACAATCTTTTCTATATTTTTTATTTCACTAATATCGGTTTTTTCAGTAAAGCCAACAACAAAACCTTCTTTTCGAGACCCTGAAAAATCCACAATTACCTTTTGACCTGTTTTTATTTTATCTATAAATCTATCCGGAATCTTATAGTGAAAAACTCTTGAATAATCTAAACCAGGAATATCTATGGCCACTTCTGCAATTTTAGGCATCACTCTCCCCCTTTGTTTACAACCTGAAACTTTAAAAACTCCAAAACAAAAAACTACTCCCATAAAAGCAAATGGGTTAGTAGTTCTTTTTGTTAATTATTTTATCAATAACTTTATCCAAAATGATATTTGCTAGAAGTTCTTTTTTCATTTTAGGCATTTCTTCAATATTTCCATCAGCATCTATTATTTTTACTATATTTGTGTCTACTGCAAACCCTGCTCCTTCTTTTGTCAAATCATTTGCTACAATAAAATCCAAATTTTTCTCTTTAAGTTTTTTAGTAGCATTTTCAATTAAATTTTGAGTTTCAGCAGCAAATCCCACTAAGACTCTGTGCCCTTTGCGTTTTCCAATTTCATAAAGAATATCAGGATTTCTTTCTAGGGGTATTTGTAAATCATCAGCTTTCTTTTTGATTTTGTGATTTGAATAGTTTTTAGGCCGATAATCTGATACCGCTGCTGCCTTTATGATTATATCAGCCTCTTCAAAATTTTCAAGAACTCTTTGAAGCATTTCACAAGCAGTTATTACATTGATAAGTTTTACTCTGCGTGGCGGTTCTAAATGTGTAGGACCTGATATTAATGTTACTTCACCACCGCGCAACCTGGCTGCTTTTGCCAGGCAATATCCCATTTTACCTGATGAATGATTTGAAATAAAACGCACTGGATCAATAGACTCCCTCGTCGGCCCTGCTGTAATGAGTATCTTCTTGCCTTTAAAATCTTTTTTCTCAAGAACATAATATATCTCATCCAGAATTGTTGAGGTTTCAGGCATACGCCCTCGGCCAGTATAGCCGCATGCTAGAAACCCAGTTTCCGGTTCGATAATACTGTATCCCATTTTCTTTAATGTATTAATATTATTTTGAGTCATGGGATTTTCATACATGTTTGTATTCATGGCTGGAACAAATATTACAGGAGCTTTTGTCGCCATTATTGTTGTTGATAAAAAATCATCAGCAATTCCATTCGCAACTTTACCTATAATATTAGCAGTAGCAGGTGCTATTACAAAAACATCAGCTTTTTCAGCCAAAGAAATGTGTTCTACTTCCCAGGTTCTGGGTTTTTCAAACAATCCAGTAATAACCGGGTTTTGAGACAAGGTCTGTAGTGTAAGTGGAGTTATAAACTTTTGAGCTGCATCAGTCATTATTACCTGGACTTGACCTTCCATTTTTTTGATTTTACTAATCAAATCAGCAGTTTTGTAAGCTGCTATTCCTCCGGTTATGCCTACAACAACAAATTTGCCTTTTAACATACAAAAACACCTCAAAACATCCCAAAAATAACCAAGTTATATTAAACTATTCATTTTATACCGGTTTTCGTCCTTTTATAGCTTATCTTGCCTTCATTAATTTCAAAAAGTGCTATAGATACAGGCTTATTTGTTTTAACATCTACCATTTTTTCATCACCATCCACCAGCTGACGTGCTCTTTTTGCAGCCGCTACCACAAGGGTATATTTGCTGTCTACGTATTTTATCATTGAATCTAAAGACGGGTACAACATGTCTCTTCACCCCCAATTTCAGTTAACAACAAAGTCTTATTTCTCTTGGCTCTACACTTTTCTGCCTTAATAATTGCCTCAAGTTTGTCTACCGCATCTTGAATATCATCATTTACAATTATATAATCATATTCTAAAGCATGCTTAATTTCTTCATATGCACTTTTTAACCTTAAATAAATTGTTTTTTCGTCTTCTGTCGCACGTTTTTTTATTCTCTCCGAAAGTTCCTCAAATGATGGTGGTAAAATAAAAATAAACACACCGTCAGAAAAAGATTTTTTAACCTGAATTGCACCCTGAATATCAATTTCTAACAAAACATCCATTCCTTGTCTTAACTTCTCTAAAACCTTAGCTCGGGGACTACCATAATAATTCCCATAAACTTTGGCCCATTCAAGAAATTCACCGTTTTTTATTTTATTTTTAAACTCTTCTTCAGTTATAAAATAATAACTTTCTCCGTCTATTTCCCCTTTTCTGGGCTGACGAGTTGTCATAGATACTGATTTATATATCGAATGATTTTTTTTGAGAAGCCTTTCACACAATGTTCCTTTTCCGGCCCCAGAAGGACCAGAAATCACCACCAACAAACCTTCCTTTTGCCGCATTTAACAAGTTCCCCCATTTTATTAATCTGTATCTTCTGCTACGGTTTCTTTGTCGGCCAACCTGTGAGCTACGGTTTCAGGTTGGACAGCCGAAAGAATAATATGGTCGCTATCTGTAATAATAACTGCCCTCGTCCGTCTGCCATAAGTTGCATCTATAAGCATACCTCTGTCTCTGGCTTCTTGAATAATTCTTTTTATGGGTGCAGATTCAGGGCTTACTATTGCAACTATTCGGTTAGCTGAAACTATGTTTCCAAAACCTATGTTTATCAATTTAATATACATTTTTTATCCTCCTATTCAATATTTTGAACCTGCTCTCGAATTTTTTCAATTTCACTTTTAACTTCAACCACAGCATTTGCAATAAACACATCATTAGATTTAGAACCTATTGTATTGATCTCTCTATAAATTTCTTGTATAACAAAATCCATCTTTCGACCAACAGGATGTTCAGAATCCAAACATTCTCTTAACAATTTTAAATGACTAAACAATCTAACAATTTCTTCATCAATACAACTTTTTTCTGCAAAAATCACAACCTCAGTTTCAATTCTGTCTAAATCCAATTGAATATTTTGGACCAATGTTTCAACTTTCTGTAATAACTTTGAGCGGTATTCTGTTATGACTTCTGGAGCTCTGGATTTGATTTGTTGAATAACCTTTTCTATTATATTTATTTTTTTGTTTATATCATTCGCCAGTTCCATACCTTCTCGTGTTCTCATTTCTATAAGATTTGATAAAGCTTTATCCAGAACCGGGAAAATCTCTTGCCATAATTTTTCTTCATCTTCTTCAGGTTCTTGTAAAGTAAAAATACCAGGAAGACCTGCTAGTAAATTGAAATTTAATTCTTCATCGAAACTTAAATCTTTCATTAACTGTTTTAAAGCGTCATAGTATTCATAAGCAATGTTTTTATCAACACAAAGTTTTTTTTGTTCAGGTAGATTCTCGTCGAATTTTATATAAACATCTACTTTTCCCCGGGAAATATTCTTTTTAATGTAGTTTTTTACTCTTTCTTCTAATAAAAGACTTTTTTTGCTTAAACGTACATTAATATCAAGATAACGATGGTTGACTGAACGTATTTCGATCTGAATACTTTTATCTCCGTTATCTGAACCTCCTCTGCCATATCCAGTCATGCTTTTAATCATATATTATCTGTTCTCCTTTAAGTATTATCCTTATCTTTAGAAAAAATAATCAAAGAGAAATAAAGTAATTGAGAAAACCCTATCTTTAAAATTTAACATGTTTTTTTATTCGGTCAAACGCTTCAATCATCCTGTTTTTATCAACAGTTAAAGCTATTCTGAAATAACCTTCTCCTTGATTACCATAAGCATTGCCTGGCGTAACAATAACTCCTGCTTTTTCTAAAAGTAATGTAGCAAATTCCGTAGAAGTATAGTTAGAAGGAACTGGTGCCCAAATATAAAATGTGCCTTTAGGCGGTTTTACCTGAATACCTATACTTTTCAAACCTTCAATTGCAATATCTCGCCGTTCTCGGTATATCTCTATCATTTTTTCAATATGGTCTCTTGGCCCCCTTAAAGCTTCAATGGAGGCATCCTGTATAGCAGTAAACTGACCGGAATCAACATTTGTTTTTATAATTGCGAGGTTTGATATGATTTCTCTATTCCCTACAGCATAACCAATTCTCCAACCTGTCATGTTAAAAGGTTTTGATAAAGAACCGAATTCTATACCCACATCTAAACCACCTTTTGCCTGCAAAAGGCTGGGAGCTTTATATCCATCAAAAGTTATTTCAGAATATGCACTATCATGACAAATAATAATATCATTGGCTTTTGCAAATTCAACAGCCTTCTCAAAGAATCCTAAATCTGCAACTGCTGCAGTAGGGTTGTTTGGATAATTTAGAAACATTAATTTAGCCTTTTTTGCAATCCGCTTATCGATCATATCAAAATCAGGTAAAAAATTGTTTTCAGCAAGTAAAGGCATTGAATATGGTTGCCCGCCGGCAAAAATTGTTGCAGTTTTATACACTGGATAAGCCGGATCAGGGATCAGAGTATAGTCTCCAGAATCAACATATGCCAAAAATATATGTGCTATACCCTCTTTAGAACCTATTAAAGCCATTACTTCCGTTTCAGGATCTAACTCAACATCAAACCTTTTTTTATACCAATCTGCTACAGCTTTTCTGAACTCCAATGAGCCTTCATAGGCTGGATATCTGTGGTTTTCTGGGTTTTTAACTGCCTTGAAAAAACTTTCTATAATATAGTCAGGTGTGGGTAAATCAGGATCCCCTATTCCAAGGCTTATAACATCTACTCCTTTTTTTATTGCTTCAGCCTTCTTTTTGTCTATTTCTGCAAATAGGTAAGGTGGAATTTTGTTAATTCTCTCTGCTTTTTTCATGTTCTTAAACCTCCTGTCAAAATATTAGTTTGACCTGAAAAGACTTCTTCGGCAGGCCCTGTCATATATACATTGTTGTCTTCTGACCACTCAATAAAAAGATCTCCACCCGGAAGATGAACAACAACCTTTCTGCCAGTTTTTTTATTAATTGCAGTTGCCACTACACTTGCACACGCGCCTGTCCCACAGGCCAGGGTTTCACCTGCGCCTCTTTCCCATACAATCATTTTAATTTCTTCAGGGTTCAAAACTTTAACAAATTCAACATTGGTTTTTTGTGGAAAAACAGGATGGTTCTCTATTTTGGGACCTATATCCCTTAATGAAACAGAGAAAAGGTCCTCAACCATAATAACACAATGGGGATTTCCCATTGAAACACAGGTTATAAGATATTCTGTATCATCAACTTTTAAAGGTTCTGATATCACTTTACCTTCAGACCCTATCATAGGTATTTCATCTCGCATCAAACGGGGTGGCCCCATGTTTACCCTGACGGAAGTGACAGTATCACCTGAAAGGTTAAGTTCCGGTTCCATAACTCCTGCAAGGGTTTCAACCTTAATTTTTGTTTTTTTAATAATACCTTTTTCATAAACATACTTTGCAAAACACCTTATTCCATTACCACACATTTCTGCCTCACTGCCATCAGAGTTAAAAATCCTCATTTTAATATCTTCTTTTTCAGAAGGAACAATTAAAATTATACCATCAGCACCTATTCCAAAATTCCTGTTACATAAAGCAATAGCGGCCTTTGAATTATCCTCAAAAGGTGTTTCCTCAGTAGCATCTATTATTATAAAATCATTGCCTAAACCATGCATTTTTGTGAATTCTAACACCTGTTTTATAACCTCCTGAAGTTTTTTAAATATTATACCACCAAATTCAAGTTTTAACAACAAATTCCCTTTTCAAAAGGGAATTTTATCTTCAAAGGTTCATTGTAAAATTAAATGCAACAAGACAAAAAAGTAGAACCAAAGCGAAAAACCTGGTATGATATTGGTGTCTAATCAAATACATACGGGAGGT
>JARRCM010000018.1 GCA_029982205.1 Thermosediminibacterales bacterium | reverse complement strand
GTTTACTTTGTTGTATATTTCATAGGCTATTCCTTGTTTTCCTAAAATATCAGTAACTTTTTCAAGATAGCCTACTTTTGTCATTATTTCGTCAGTTACCACGAGGGCTTTTTTGCCTAAAGGTTTTATTTTCTCACCTAAGTTCTGTAGGCAACCTGGACCATATAGTATGGTCGGAGGTATGTGTAATAAACTGGATTTTAATTCCATATCAACGACTCCTCCTTTTTTATTTTTAGAGTAGAGCTTTTGTTTAATAATCCCCCCTTTCACCAAAGCTCTACAAACTTAATGTAATAAAAAAGAGCCATAACAGGGAATATTAACTTCATTCCCATACTAAGGCTCTCTCTCATTCTCTCATTCACTCTAAGGGTTAACCCCTAAAGCCTATTTTTTATTTATTCATTTTTCTCAATAATTCAAATCCTAATTCTAGTATAAAAATCTCTTTTTAGGAAAATTCAATTTATCTTTTTTTGACTCCTCCATTAAATGTTATTATAGAAATATAAAGCGATTTTGTAATATATTTGCATTTTATTATATTTGATATATTCTATACTTTTTTTTGAAATTCCTTCTTAAAAATCTTTTTAATCTAAAATTTTTTTGATCTAAGATTAATCAGAAAATCAAATGCAAAATTGCTTTTATTCTTTATAAGGCAGGATTTTAGCTTATTTGTATAGAATAATATATTACTTTACACCTCTTAAACATAAGGTCAAGGAGGAAAACACAAAATGCAAGCATTAAATTACTACCCTATCTCACTTGATGAAATAAAAGCAAAGGTTGCAAAAAAATTCAAAAGAAACGGGGCACAAAAACTTGAGGATAACGAACCTCTAGATAATGTGAAAGAAATTGTAAACGAGTTTGGTGAAAAAATTATACGGGTTGATGGAGAAATTCCTGTTGATTTACCTATCAATAACGAAGATAGGTTTTTGTTTATTAGTTATGACCAATCTAGTTTAACACATGGATTACATAAATATCCGGCTAAGTTTTTCCCTGAGCTTCCTCGCTGGTTGATAAAGCGTTACTCTAAAGAAGGAGATTTAATTATCGACCCTTTTTCAGGGAGTGCTACAACAAATATAGAAGCGCTTTTAGCAAAAAGGCACTCTGTAGGTATAGATGTTTCTCCTTTTTCTAGATTTATTGCCAAGGTAAAAGTTACCCCCTTGGATAAAACCGAATTAGAAATTTGCAAAAACAAAATATTGCGTCTTTTAGTTAATTACCACCCCGAAAAAGTATCTGTTGATGACATACCTTCTTTCCCTTATCGAGATAACTGGTTTAATCGAGAAATCATTTTAGAACTTGCATATATAAAAAATTGCATTGAGAACCTTGATACTAATGAAGATGTAAAAGATTTTTTAAAGGTTTGTTTTTCGTCAATTATCCGTTCTGTTTCTAACGCAGATGACAATTGCACCAGAACGGTAATAAGAAAGAAGTTAAATAAAGTAGTAAATCCCTCTGATGCGCTTAGAAAGTTTGCAGAAGCAGTCCTTACAAATATACCTAAAATGATAGACTTTTCTCGTTTATGTCCTAACAATATAAACGTTACTTTTCCGGAAAATATGGATGCAAGAAATATCAAATATAAGAAGGAAACATTTGACCTTGCACTGACCTCTCCGCCTTATGCAAATGCAGTTGATTATCCAAGAACACATCAATTGGAAACATATTGGTTAGGGTTCGCTCAAGGTTCACTTACTCCTCTCAAGAAAAAACAGGTAGGAACGGAAAGCGTATCCGCGAAAGATTATAAAGAATTACACCTAATTGGAGTAAAAGAGGCCGATGAGGTAATTACGAAAATATATAACAAAGACCCACGCCGGGCCTATATAGCGTATAAATATTTAAAAGACATGCAAAAAAATTTAGAGGAAGTTTACAAAGTCTTAAAGTTTAACGCTCGATATATTATAGTGGTTGGTAATAACAGAATTCGCGGTGAAGTCTTTGAAAACTGGAAATATATAATAGCGTTGGCAGAAAAAGTTGGCTTTAAATTGGAAAACTATTTTGCATCAGAAATTATTAAACATTTTATTAAAGTTCCTCGGGAAGAACGTATAGATACTGATTGGATTTTAGTGTTAACAAAAAGGGGTTGAAGTTAGTGAACAGTGATGAAATGAGAGGACGCCAAGCTTCAGTAGATGGCTTTGCTCATGAACATATAGCTGCTGGAATTTTAATGAAGAAATACCAAAACGTATCTCTTGTTGATTTGCCTTTATCTCCTTATGATGTAATTGTTGTATTTAAAAAAGAAGACGGTTCAGAAGATATTATTCGTGCACAAGTTAAAACTGCAAAAACATCTATAAGCTTTACTGGTGGAACTAGAGGTGGTGTTGATAGAGTATATAAATCAGGAGTCAAAGTTTATACACAATCAACAAAAACATCTGATGTAGTAATTGGTTTAACTCCTCTATCCAATAATTCTTTTGAACTTTATTTTGTTCCTACTGTTTTAATTGAAGAACTAAACCAAAAGAGCATTTCTATAAATAGAATACAAGCGTTAAAAAATAATTATGAAATCTTTGAAAGATGTAAAGATAGGGATTTTGTAACAAAAAAATGCAAGGAGTATGGCATATTGTAATTTATTTACAGTTCTCAATTTTACATATATAAAATTCTAATATTTTTATATGTTGATATTATTGAGCTCTTTTTTGTAAAAATTTGTACTTAATTGTAATAAACTATATGATTTTTGTGGAATAGTCACGGATATATAAAGATATATAAATAAAAACATTAATTTCAAAATGGAGGTGGTATAAAATGAAAAATTATAGTAAAGAAAAACTGTTTGAGTTGGAAGAAAAATACATTCTGAACACTTACAAACGTTTACCTGTAGTTTTAGTAAAAGGAGAAGGGGTTTATGTATGGGATTCTGAAGGCAATAAATACCTTGATTTCCTCGCCGGTATTGCAGTTAACTCTTTAGGACACTGTCACCCGAATGTAGTTAACGCTATAAAAAAACAGGCGGAGGAGCTTATTCACTGTTCAAACCTTTATTACATAGAACCTCAAATCAAACTTGCAAAGAAACTTGTAGAGATATCATGTGCTGATAAGGCGTTTTTTGTCAACAGCGGAGCTGAAGCAAATGAAGCTGCTATTAAGATTGCGCGAAAATATGGAAAAAGCAGCGGTAAAAACAGGTTTGAAATAATAACAACTCTGAAATCATTCCACGGGAGAACATTAGGGGCACTTGCTGCTACCGGGCAAACCAAGTATCAAAAAGGGTTCGGACCTCTTCCGGAAGGGTTTAAATATGTGGCGTACAATGACCTTAAAGCTGTAGAAGATGCGATAAATGAAAGCACCTGTGCTGTTATGGTTGAACCAATTCAAGGTGAAGGTGGAATCAATATAGCAGACCCAGAATATCTACAGGGTTTAAGAAACCTCTGTGATAAGCACGATTTGCTTTTAATTTTTGATGAAATCCAGTGTGGTTTGGGCAGGACCGGTAAAATGTTTGCTTATGAACATTCGGGAGTTGAACCTGATATCATAACACTTGCCAAATCCCTCGGGGGTGGAGTCCCTATCGGAGCAGTACTCACTAAAGGAAGTGCTTCAAACGTATTTCAACCCGGTGACCATGGTACTACTTTTGGAGGAAATCCCCTTGCATGCAGTGCTGCTAATGCAGTGCTTGACACCTTAGAAAGTGAAGAACTTATAAAAAACGCTTCAGTTGTAGGTGAATATTTTCTAGATAAATTAAATGAGGTCAAGGAGAAGTATCCTGTCATAAAAGACGTCAGGGGCAAAGGCCTTATGATTGGGGTTGAGCTGGAATGTGAAGGAGCTCAATTTGTGTTGGAGTTTCAGAACAAAGGAGTTTTAATAAACTGCACTGAAGGAAAAGTTTTAAGGTTCTTGCCTCCACTCACAATTCAAAAATCCCATGTTGATAGCTTTATAGATGTTTTTAAAGAAGTGTTAAAGGACGCTGAAAGCCGCATCCCATGATGCGGCTTAAAATTTAATCTATATTCTCAAACCTGTCTTTAAGGTTTTTCATGACCTGTGGTAGAGTCGTATATTCCATTTCATCAAGATGCAGCCTGTGGGGTTCAAATGGCCCGAGATGTCTCAAATAATCAGCTATCTCGTTGGCCTTTTCTCTCGCCCTGTCAAATCCCACATCTGCAAACAGGTCCTGGGGGCCTACCAGTTTCCCCTGATTTAACTGGAATCCTAGCGCAACAACCCTTGGCGGACCATCAAAACGGGTTGGTGTTGATTCTTTCATTGAAACAGGCATCAATGGGCCTGAATGAGAACCCCGCATCCATCCGGATACCAAATGCGGGTTTGAAAAAGGCTCCAGGGCTTCCCCCACAGCCGGGAATCCGCTCTGGCATCTAACTATTAATGCCGGGTCATCTTTACCAACATATTTCCCTGCTAGGAAATTCAGTTTCTGGGTTGTTGAAGAAGCCGCTATTTGACCGGATTTAGAATAAACCGCCTTGATACAGTAGCGTCCACATGCGCCTATAAGAACAAGCAGGTCATATACCTCTTCAGGTGTTGAAAGGATAATCTTTTTATTCTGAATAAGGTCATGGACTTCGAATTTAAATCCACTGTGCATTTTGGGGTCTATAACCAATCCAATAGTATTAAAGGGGTCTGCGAACATTTTGTAGAGGGGGTAATTCCATGCCCCCGGTTCCGTTTTGTCAGCCATAAAAACTATAACAGGTTCACTGGGTCGTTCTTCAAACTCTATTTCGGTGAACCCCGGGCCCATCCCTTTAATATTGCCTGAAAAGGCATCATGTAACAGATCCTGTCCAGCTCCATAGAGTTTCAACTGTTTGGCTACTTCTGTGGCTGCTTTAAAGGCATCCCACGCCAAACTGTGAATGTCAGGGCTGTCAACCCCTTTTTCGTGTGTCATTATTAAGTTTATATCATCTCCAACATGTGTAACATAAAAATCAATAAGCAGGCCGTTGCTGTTTTGTTCTAGATAATCCTGTGCTTTTTCCAGCAAAGCGGGGTGAACCTCTGAATGGCCGACAAAACCTCCTACATCAGCTTTAATAACTGTTAAAGTTATCTTTTTTCCCATATAAAATCCCCTCCCACAGGTTAATAAATTTGATTGACCGCCTATTTTGTATCTCACAATAAATATTTATGTTATACTTATATGAAATATTTCTATAAAAGATTCGTTTTCCCTGCAGGTTTGCTCAAATTTGTATATTATATTTTTGCAAATAATGTTTTCTTCCAAAACAGCACAAAAACAATTATAATAAAAATAAGATGTTTTATGGGGGTATTTTAATGAAGAAAATCTTTTTCGCACCTGAATGTTTCCCTTATGTAGTTTTATTTGTTTTAATCGCTTTAGTATTTAGTTTTATTCACCCATTGCTTTCTTATATCCCTTTATTCTTTTTAGCTTTTGTTATTTTCTTTTTTCGTGATCCCCAACGTGAAATACCTTCTCAAGAAAGAATCGTTGTTGCTCCTGCTGATGGTAGGGTTATTAAGATAGAAGAAATTTATGATGACAAATTCTTGAAAGAAAAGGCTGTAAAAATAAGTATTTTTCTGTCTCTCTTCGATGTTCATATTAACCGCTCTCCAGTTTCGGGAGTTGTTAAATTCATAAAATATGTACCAGGAAAATATAATGCTGCATGTAAAGAAAATGCGCCAAAAACAAACGAGAGAAATTATATAGGAATAGAAAACCCTGATATTAAGGTGTTGGTAACACAGATCGCAGGATTTATAGCAAGACGCATTGTCTGCAACAAAAAGGTTGGGGATTCCATTAAACGTGGCGAAAAGTTTGGTTTAATAAAATTTGGTTCCTGTACCGAAATCATCCTGCCACAAAATGTGGAAATAACCGTTAAAAAAGGTGATAAAATCAAGGGAGGCGAAACCATTATCGGAAGATATTAATTCGGGAGGTATTAATTTATGAAAGCTAAAACACTAATCCCAAATGGATTTACCCTTGCCAATCTTCTTTTGGGTTTCATGTCTTTAATTTTTATAAACAATGAAAAATACTATGCCGCAGCATTATGTGTTTTAAGCGCTATGATATTTGATGCTCTAGATGGAAGAGTTGCCCGTTATTTTGGAACATCTACCGAAATGGGAAAAGAGCTTGATTCATTGTGTGACTTGATATCTTTTGGTATTGTGCCGGCATTACTGTTATACGAAATGAGCTTGAAAAAACACGGTATCTTCGGCCTTGCCGCTGCTTCATTATTTCCTCTTTGCGGCGCCATACGTTTGGCCAGATTTAACATACTTAAACCCTTGCCTTATTTTGTTGGGCTGCCTATTACAGCAGCCGGAGGAACGTTGATTTCATTGGTATTAAGCAGCAAAAATCTTGATTCTCCTTTCTATCCGGCGGTAGTTGCATTACTGGCATACTTAATGATAAGCCCGTTTAAATACCCCAATTTTAAAAACATCAGAAAACCTAAAACACAAAAATATCTATTCATATGTATAAGTGCTGGCTTAATAATTGGGATGTCTCAAGGGCCCGCCCGGGTTTTATTTGTTTTTCTATCCGTTTATGCGTTTTCGGGTATCATCATTTATCTATTCAGGCTAAAAGACCATAAACTAGCCGAAAAAATTATGACCTTTTTTCGTGCATAAAGTCAAAAATCCCTCTGAAACTTCAGGGGGATTATAAATTACTTAGCAAATCAGGGGAAACGCTTTCCTGTTCCAGGCGAATGTTTTCCTTGAGCATCTCTGTAATTACACTGTGAAAACGGCCGAACTCATCTTTATTCAATAGGTTTTTAAGTTTTGATCGGTAGTTTTTATTAATAGGTAATGCATAATCTTTATGTTTTAATAATGTTTCCACGTCCATCAAAACCGGCTTAAAGTCTATTTCACATCCCCTTCTTAGGTGTTCGAATATTGTAAATCCGCCATAATCGATGTCTCCCCAGTGATAAAAAGGTATGTCTATTTTGTTTTGCCTGCAGAAGCCGTGGATTTTCATTAAAAGCTGTCGCCTGGGCATGTTGTGATAACCTCCAAGGTATACCGCAATAAACCCGGGGCTTTGAGTTTTTATCAACTGATAATAGGATGTAAGGTTTTCAACGGTTATTACATAGCGGGCATTTAATTCCATGATTTCAAGGTCTTTAACCGTTTCGGTAGAAATGCCCACATCGGGATAAAACTCCCGGATTGAAATTCCTTTTCCTCTTACTTTAAATGTAACATCTCCGCTCAGGAAAATATGCTGTGGATTATCAACAATGCCGTATTCAGCCAGCAGTTCCCTGTCATCTTCCAGTTCCATTGATGTGTTAAATTCACGGATTATTTTTAAAACCCTTCCCGAAAATCGTTCAAATTCTTTGCTGTTTCCCAAAACTTTAATACTAAATACACGCTTAGGAATCTCCTCTTTAACCTCACTGATTGAATTTATAATCAAAAAAAGTTTTTCAACATCATTGGGATAATCTATATCAATATAGCTGTTGACTGATTTTCCTTTATCCAAAGATTCATAAAGGTGGTTATAGAAACTCGTTACCCAGGAAGGATAGCTCCTTTTATAGTCAGCAATCAGCTTTTTTATCTTTTCAACCTTTTCCCACTTAGGCTTTCTCCCGAGATGTTTGTATATTTCATCTACGGCATCAGTGTTAAGGGAGACCTTGTCTATAAGGTTTCCCTCTTCAAATTTGACCCAGTGTATTTTTATAAACCCTTTTTGTGCTAGATGCTGAGCAATAGCATTGATTTCACGTTTATACTTTGATGTAGTATCAACAAAATAATCGGGCAGGTTTTTCTTGTTGAAATGGAAAAATATGCGTCGGACGGGTTTGTTATTTTCTTTATTTAACCCCCGCCTTTCATATTTATCTAACAGGTTATTCAATATCAGTTTATCATACATCCAGCCGCCCCCTTTATTTTAAAGCATTTTAAGCTGTTTATAGTTTTCAATCCATGTAGTGCTGCCATCCCTTATAACAAGATGGGTGGTAGGCACATAAGGAGTAATATACTCGCACTTGTCCGTTGGAGCTGCAATAATCACCTGCATTCCCAGAGCGTTAATAAACTGGAGGCTTTTTTCTATTCTGTCGCTGTCCATTCTGTTAAACGCCTCGTCAAACATCATTAGACGTATGCTGTCATTGTTTGTTTTTGAACGGTAAAGCTGGATAAAAGAGGCCACAATAGCTACATAGTATGGAGTTTGGGTTTCCCCTCCCGATTTTTCCCTGCAGACTTTTGAGAATGTCGATGTGTTGCCGTCTGAATGGTATATTTTTATATCATAATTTAAAAAATTACGGTAATCAGTGTATTCTCTTAAGCTCTCCTGAACGTAATCTGCAGACTCGTTTATTATCCTATCAAACAGCTCGTCCAGGGCTTCTTTATGCTTTTCTTGAAACAGGGTATCAAAAAGGGAATATCCCTCAAAAAACTCGGCATCCATTATCATGTCATAAAATTTTTTATACCTTTCTTCAGGCTTAACGATGAACCTGTAACGGTCACTGCCAAACTCAATGTCCTTCAAAGCATCATTAAGGTAATCGAATTCAGTCCGGGCTATTTCAATATTTTCTTTTAGCTTGTAAATAAAATGTTCTTTGAATTCCTGCTCCGCTTCTTTTTTAGCGTTGTTTATTTTTTCCTCATACTCCGGCAGCTCACTTTCCACCAGTTTACGGTATTCCTGTTCATATTCTTCAATATCTATTGAATATACAGCTCCCCCAAACTGGTAGTTGTTATTATAGTTGCTCCTTAATTCAATTAATTGTTTTCGTTTGTTTTCAATTATAGTATCTAATCCTTTACGGCTGATTGAAAAATTGTTTTCAATTTCAGCCGGGGTTTTGGTTTTTCTTTCTTTTTCATAACGTGATTTTCCCTGTTCTAACACATCAGGGTTTGCCTTTATAAAAATATCTAAGTCTTCTTCTGCATTATCTTTATTAAGCTTCATTTGCGTAATTTCGTCTGAAATATGCTCTAATTCTACGGTTAATCTGACCTTATTGTCTCTAAGCTCTTCTATGATTTTTTTGTTTTCTTCCAATTCCCTTTCAATATTCTTGATTTTCTTCTTGATATGTTTTATATCAGATTTATCTATACCGTCCAGTTCCTTATGTTTGTTTTGCAGCATAACCCGGACTTCTTCCAACCGGGGCATCAGCTTTATTTTATCTGAAATTCTCAGTAAAACCGTTTTTTTATCTGAAACCAGGTTTAAGGCAGTATTCAGCTCTTCTAACTTCTGTTTGATCAGTGCCCGTTCCTCCGTTATTTCTCTTAAACGTTCTTCCTTTTTCGCAATCTGTCTGGCTATCGCCCTTTCTCCAATGAAAGGAGTTTCATAAACTTTGAAATTTATCTGTCGGGCTGTATTGTTCACATATGTCATACATGTAGGTGTAATTGCTCTTTTATGTTTTTTTAATTCATCCTCAGTTTCACACTTCATTACACGACCCAGAAGCATATTTACATATCCCCTGGCATATCTGTTATTAGATACCACTTCTTCTGCCAGGGAACCTGGAACAACTCTGTCAACATACTTCTCTACTTTTGCTGTGTTTACAAGCCCCACTCCCCATATACGCTTTTCTTTCTTATACTTTTCGTATACCTTGAGGCTGTAATCAAAATAATCGGGGGCAATAATAAGGTCAAACCGCTGTGTGTTTAAGAATCCTTCAACTGCATCCTGCCATTTTTCATTAGGAATCTCCAGAAGTTCACACAATATATCCGGTTCTATATTCCTGCCTGTTTTTTCCTTAAGTTTTTCAGTTATTAGTTCCTTTAATGCTGTAACTTTTGGGTCATAAACCCTCTTTTTGTTTCTAAGGCTCTCTAAATCTTTTTTCAGTTCCTTAATTTCTTCTTCCAGGTTGTTTAACAGGGCTTTTTTCTCCCACAGCGACTGGTTTAAGGCTGTGTTTACTTCATTAAATACTTCTAATGCTTCATTAATAATTTCCTGAAAATCCCCTTTGATTTTCCCGGAGGCCGCATCATCCAAAAATTCTAGAAGCCTTGCAAGTTTTTCCCTGTATTCCTGTTTTAAAAAGGATTCAGCAGCAGAGTTTTCTATCAGTTCTTTTACACTATCCGCTTCCCTTTGTGCCATAACTTTAAGTTTTTTTTCTTCTGTTTCAAGCTTGTCTGCTTCGCTCTTTAAGTTTTTGATTTCTTCTTCTAACTTTTCAATCAGCCTGAATGTGGAATTGGTTATTAGGGAGTCTCTATAAGCCTGATAAGATTTTTCCAGGAATTCGCCGCGCTCTTTTTCAGAAGCAAGCTCAATCTTTACCTTTTCCAGCTGATTCTTTTTAATATCATTCTCCCTTTCTTTCTTCTGAAGTTTTAACCCCCAGTTGTCAGCTACCGCCCTTTTTATGAGATATTCCTGGACAAGGGCTCTGTGTTCTTCTTTACAGATTTCTGCATAGAGTTCCTTGATTTTCTTAAGTTCATTTATCTTTTCTTTTGTAACTTTTGCAAGGTCACTGTATTCCTTATAACGCAAAAAGTTCTCCCTCATAACATCTATGTTTATTCTTTTTTCATCAAGCACATATGAATAAACAAACTGGCGTATATCTGTTATGGGTTTAAAAGATATGGCTTTTACAAACAGGTTAAAAAAACGTTCATTCAAGGAACCCAGCTTGTTTAGCAGGTCAGAGCGGTAGTTTTCAACAGAAGGATAGACCTTTGCCTTATAGCCTTTCATGTGGATTTTAAATTCATTTATGTTTCTAGGGCGATTGTCTATAATGAACAGGTCGTCATTAATGCAGCAGTCTTCAATTTTGAAAAACTGGCTCTTCCAGTTTATGTTATCGCTGTACGAGTCAATAACAGCTCCCAGAACAAAATATTTATCAGTCTTTCTATCAAGAAATTCTAAAGCAACATATGAAGTTATATCACCCTGCCTGAGATATTTCTGTTCTTTTGTTGTATCTATACCTGTCTTACACCGTACATAACCCAGCAGGTCACGTTTGGTCTCATCATGTGCAGAAACATTAAAACGAATATTTCTGAGGTCAGCCACAAGGACGTACTGGATGGCATCAAGAATGGTAGATTTGCCAGAACCGTTGTCTCCGGTGAAAAGGGTGCTGCCTTTTATCTCTATAGTTTCATTTGTAAAGTAATGCCAGTTAATCAGCTTAATCTTCGTCAGTTCTTTCATCATCATCCACCTCTTCTTCCTCGACTTCATGCCCGGTTTTTTTATAGTTGTCCAGCAAATCGTATATGTTTCTAATATCCTCCACCTTTACAGCAAACACAATCGTTGGGTATATGATCAGCCTTGTTTCAGGGTCTGTAACATCGGAATCCAAATTATCCACTATATTAAACCGTTTTAACATGCTTATGGTTTCTCTCAGGGTTTTTTTATCAATGGGCCTATCTTTTATCTTAAGTGCTGCATATTTTTCCTGCAGCTCACGGATTCTAACACTTATGTTCTGTGTAAGGTTTATTTCTTTCCGTTTCTCCTCATAACACAGCCTGAGTATTAACAAAATAATGCTTTCATCCATTTTTAACTGCAACCTGTTGTAACCGAATCGGTTCTCTACACGATAAACCCCTAGAGATTTATCTGAAGAAATTTCCCATCCGGCAAGTTTTAAGTATTCTCTAAACAGCGCCTCGTTTCTTTCTATAAAATAATAGTCTCTACGGTTGTCCTCTTTCTTTCTGGTTAAAAAAGTTATAGAAAGCAGTTTGTTGAGTATCCTGGTGAATTCTTCCCGTTCTTTTTGAGTGAGTTTATTGTATTCTTCTACTACGTTCATCATTTTCCATTCCCTCTTTTTTTCTTTATTTTAATATCTCTAAATTCAAATCTCCCATTTGGTGTTACAACCTTATCACCTGTAAAATCCACTTTGTAGCTTATGTTTTTTGATTGAGAATAGGCAGAAATATAAATAAGTTTTAAAAAGTCATCTATGTCCTTTACTTCCAGTTGAGAAGCTTTTATGCTGTCTCTTCCCTTAAGGTTTTCAAGCACATATTTATCGATTTTGTCTCTTGTCATCTTTCGGTCAAGCTTTTGTTTTACGCCTTGCAAAATCTTTCTCCTGACTTCACTGCTAACAGGTGCTGAAAGTTTAATGGCTTCAGGGGAATGATTCCTGCTTGCTGTTCTTGGAGTATACAAAGAATTTTCATCTATGAAATCCTGAGAGTATAATGAGAACAAACTGCTCAATTTTTCCGGAATAAAACCTTTACGGTCTAACTTGCCTTCTGCTATTTTATCAGCCAAATATGTCAAAATATCCACTAACTGCCCTTCAAGGTTTTTACTGCTGTTCAGTATATACTTCAACTGCATGAAAGAAGCACTTGCATATTGCGAGTTTCTTCTGTCAATTTCCTCCAAAAGGCTGTCCATGTTTATATAGCTCTGTCGTATAAAATCCAGTTTCCGATATACATCTTTCTTTGCATCAGTTAATTCCTTGTGTTTCCCTCTCCGCACATCCTGGGTGGCAATTTCACTGATCCGAGTCGGGTCGTTCTGCCACTGGTTGATTTTTTGAATGATTTTAGGCCTGTATTTTGATACGTTGTCAGAAGTTTTAAGTCTGTGGTAGCTTTTATCCAATATCTCGTTTTTATAGTCTTCAAAATGGATTCTCAGAATATCTTTAGGCTGTTTCTTAGTCAGAACCCTTTCAATATAACGTTTAATGTTATGGTTCAAAGATTTCAGCCCGCTAATCAGCTGTTCGGTTTGTTCAAACGCTTTTTCAAGTGCGATATGGCCCTGACGGGCTGCTTCCTGGGAATACAGAAGTGAATATGTAGCATAAACATAGCCCTGATATTCAGCCTGATAGTTTTTACGGATTTTATCAAGGGTTTCCATAATCTTGATGGCATAATCAGGAAGGCTTATATACTGCTCATAATTGCTGTAGGTCTCTATCATCACCCAGCCGCAGCTTTCCAGCTTTCGCAAAACATAATTCGCCCTGCTCCTGATGTCAGAGACATTTTCCATAGAGTTTTCCCATATGTCCTCATCCAAACTCCTGCTGAAATTCTGGTCTTCCCGGTGTTCATCAATGTAGTCTATTATAATATCTATGATAACCTCCCGTTTCATAGTAAAGGTTGTCAGCATGTATTGTTCATATATCTTAAAAAGGATGTCTGAATAATATTCTTTTAGAGGGCTGGAGAGAATGCTGAACAGGTTTTCCGGAACTGCGTCAAAAAGTTTCATGTTTTCACCTTGCTTTAAGATATGATTATGATACATTTCTACATAAAAAGCAAAATCCCTTCCTACCATCAGGTCAAGGCCACGGCAGCTGTTTATTATGGCATCTTTAAAGATTTAAAACAAAAAAAATACCCGGGATTAATCCGGGTTTGTAAAGATTCCGTTATACAGGATGAACAGAAGACCCTCCATCCTGATGTTCTTCCACTGTATTCAAGTCAACCTTGTATTTCTCAGCATGCCTGCGGCGGAAAAATTCTTTTGCAACCTGCGGGAAAAGTGCATACGAAAGTATGTCTTCATCTTTTTCCAGATAAAAACTCATCTCTTTCTTAATCTGTTCCAACTGTGGTTCGATTAGGTCTGCAGGGCGGCATGTAATAACTTCCTCGTCACCGATGATCTTCTTTCTAAACTCCTCAGATATCTTAAAGGCAGGTTTGCCGTAATAACCTTTAAGATAATTCTTGACTTCATTGGGTACCATCTTATACCTCTCGCCGCAGATAACATTAAGCACTGCCTGGGTGCCCACTATCTGGCTCATTGGAGTTACAAGAGGGGGCCATCCTAAATCTTCGCGGACTTTAGGAACTTCTTTCAATACATCTTCATATTTATCTATAGCGTTCTGTTGTTTCAGCTGGGAAGCAAGGTTTGATAACATACCTCCTGGAATCTGGTAGTGCAACACCCTTGTATCTACACTTGTAAGGACAGGATCAATAGTGTAATTTTCCCTAACTTTCTTAAAGTGTTCTGCTATCTGGGACAGCAGTGTTAAATCCAAACCTGTATCATAATCTGTGCCCTGAAGAACTGCTACAATGGTTTCAGTTGGGGGCTGGGAGGTTCCGTTTGCAAGGGGTGAAATAGCGGTATCAACAATATCTACCCCGGCTTCAATTGCTTTTAAATACGTCATGCTTGCCATCCCGCTTGTATAGTGGCAGTGAAGGGAAATTGGAACATCCACAACTTCTTTCAGCCTTTTGATAAGCTGGTAGCCGTAGTAAGGTGTTAATATTCCCGACATGTCTTTAAGGCATATGGAATCTACTCCTATTTCACAAAGCTCTTTTGCTATTTTGACATAATGTTCTGTGTTATGAACAGGGCTTATTGTATATACGATAGTCCCCTGAGCATGGCCACCTGCTTTCCGGGTGAATCTTATCGCCATTTCCATATTTCTTACGTCATTTAAGGCGTCAAAAATACGTATTATGTCAATTCCGTTTTCAATTGACTTGTTTACAAACATTTCAACAACGTCATCAGCATAGTGTTTATAACCTAAAAGGTTTTGACCCCTTAGAAGCATTTGAAACTTTGTCTTTTTTATACGCTTTCTCAGCTCTCTAAGTCGCTCCCATGGATCTTCATCCAAAAATCTCAGGCATGAATCAAAAGTTGCTCCTCCCCACATTTCAAGGGAGTAATAACCCACCTCGTCCAGTTTCTCGGCGATGGGCAGCATTTCACTCAGCTTCATCCTTGTCGCCAGAAGGGATTGATGCGCATCTCTCAATATGGTCTCTGTTATCTTAACTTTTTTAGCCATCATTAAAACCCCCTGTGGTAGTTTTAATAAATATAATACCAGATACGTCTGTAAAAATCTATACTTGTTTTAAATTCAAAATCATTTGATAAATCTACAAAAAAAAAAAGACGCTAATCTTTAGACATTATGACAAGGAGAAGCCCTTTTTCTACATTGATTTCTACCTTTTCTTCAACAAAAACATTGCTTATCCCTACAGGAAATCCTATGGTGAGGCTGGCTTTTTCCAAAGGATAATAGAGACCTTTGGTTGTAACACCAGTCACCTCAGGAGTCAGAGCCAAAAGTGAAACCAGGTCGCCTTTTTTACCATTTAGGGATACCTTATCAGTTATAATGTAAACATCATTTTTTTCATTCAGCATCCTTACTTTAATACCTTTTTCTGCAACAGAAGAAAGCAAAAACAGGTTTGCCAGTGTATGGTCGAATCTGTCTCCCATTGCTCCAATAAGTAGTATTTCCTGAGCACCTTTTTCAACAGCAAGGTCAACAGCAATATGAGTATCGGTTTTGTCTTTTTTGCTGGGATAACGCAGAACAGTTACCCCTTTAGCCGCCATCTCTTCAACCTGTTCCGGTTTTGCTGAATCCAGGTCACCTACTATTAAATCGGGAATAATATCCAACTCAACAGCGTGTCTCAGCCCTCCATCGGCACATATTATATAATCATCCTGGCCTAAGATGTTTTTATAGAATTCATAGTTTTCAACCTGACCGTTACTAAAAATAACAACCCTCACGAAAACAACCCCCAAACCTGGACAGAGAACAGGACTTAATTAATCATCGAAGTATTTTCCATTTAAAAGCAGTCCATAATAATCTTCCAAGCTTTCTGTATATACATCATCCGTCTCTGTATCTGATTTTTCTCTGCTTTGTTTATTAAACCTCTCGTAAAGCATCTTTGCCACAACAGGCGGCACAAATTGATCAACGTTTCCCCCAAAAGCTGCAACTTCTTTCACTACACTGGAGCTTAAATAAGAATACTGTTGATTTGTCATCATAAACAATGTTTCAATATCTGAAGAAAGTTTGTGGTTCATGAGGGCCATCTGAAACTCATATTCAAAATCCGAAATCGCCCTCAAACCTTTTATCAGAATTTTCGTGTTTCGCATCTTTGCATAGTTGACTAATAAACCGTCAAATGCATCTATCTCTACATTTTTTAAATGTTTTGTAGCTTCCCTTAACATAAAAATCCTTTCTTCAAGGTCAAAAAAGTAGTTTTTTTTGGGGTTGTTTAATAGACCTACGATAAGATGATCAAATATTTTAGAAGCTCTTTCTATTATATCAAGATGACCGTTAGTGACTGGATCGAAACTTCCGGGGTATATTGCCGTTTTCACCCAAACCCCTCCTTTGTGATTTTTTTCATTATCATTATACCTTATTTATGGAATTTTTGAAAGCAAAAATTCGACTATTTCTCTATCCCTTCTCTCGCTTCTACACCTTTGGTATAATAGTGTTTTATTTCCTTCATTTCTGTAACCAAATCTGCTTTGTCAATTACTTCCTGAGGAGCGTTCCGCCCTGTAAGAACAAGTTCAACATTCTCCGGTTTTTCATCTATGAGAGACAGGACATCATCCAATGAAACCAATTTATAATAAAGGGCAATATTAATTTCATCAAGAATCACCAAATCATATTTTCCCGATTTTATTACTTCTTTAACTTCTTCAAAACCTTTTTTCGCCACATCAATGTCTTCCTGTTTCGGGGTTCGGAATATAAAACACCCTGTTCCATATTGTTTTATTATTAGATCAGGATAAAATCTTTCAAGCGATTTCAATTCACTGTAATACATTCCTTTAACAAACTGACCGATAAAAACCTTTAATCCTGCGCCCACAGCTCTTACAGCCATACCAATAGCAGCTGTTGTTTTTCCTTTGCCATTGCCTGTGTAAACTTGAACATATCCTTTCATTTTTTCCACTCCTTATTTAAATATAATAAGATTTATAAAAAATTGTAACCCGACCTTTATATTATATATTAGCTCTTATATTTATAGTTTCAATACTTTGTAAAATATTCCTTCTTTATTTTAAAACAGACATAAAAAAAAGATATCAAAAAGATATCCTTTACTCTTCTTTTATTGCCTCTGTAGGACAGTTTTCAACTGCCTCCTTTGCATCACCTTCCACATCTGAAGGAACTTCATCAACAATTGCATGGGCTTTCTGGTTTTCGTCCCAATCAAAAACCTCCGGGGCTGTATCTATACACAAACCACAGCTTATACACAAATCAGGATCAACATAAACCTTCAATAGAATCTCCTCCTTTCGTTTTCTTTTGTATACTGCCCTTATAACATCTGTTTTATACAGCAATCAACAAAAAAGTATCTATCAGAACTCGTCATTGTCTAAAAATAGCCAGATTTTCCGGTTTTAACAGGCCTTATGGAATAATCATAAATAAATTGTTTGACTACTTTTACTATGCCGTTTTCATCATTAGAGTCAGTTACAAAATTCGCTTTTTGTTTAACGCTTTCAGGTGCGTTTCCCATTGCCACACCGAGGCCTGCGTACTCTATCATAGCAAGGTCATTAAAATTGTCCCCAACCGCTATTATCTCCTCACGTTTTATATTAAACATGTTTGCAACAAATTGTATACCGCTGACTTTTGATACTCCGGGAGGCAGAATATCCATATACCGTGGAATGGCCGAAGTCAAATCGACCCTCCCTTTAAACCTGGAAGTCAGCTCATTTCTAAGCTCCTGCAGCGGCTGCTTATCACCATAAACTACAATTTTGGCCGGAGGTGCTGTCATGTTCTTTAAAACACCCTGAATATTACCTGCGCTAACAGTTGGTCCGCCAAAAACGAAATCCCTTACATAGTTGTAAAAACCTTTTAAGTTATATCTCCTTCCGCGCCTGAAGTATTTTTTTATCTGAGCAATCTGGTAACACTTGCCAGCATATATTTTTCTGTCTTTAAGAAACACCTGGAGTTCCAGGGGATACTTTTCCATTACTTCAACGATTTCTCTTGCAGTATCAAGTGGTATAGGGGTAAAACTGTAAACCTTATCAGTAAAAACATCCTGGATTTGAGCACCGTCGTTTGCTATTAAGGGTGCGTTTATTCCGATAATCCTGGCCGGGGAAACCGCTGCATAGTAAAACCTGCCTGTTGCTATAGTTACAATTAATCCCTGCTGCTTGGCATAGTTTATGGCTTTTTTGACTTCACGATTGAGTATTACCTTGCTGTTCAAAAGAGTTCCATCTATATCAAGCACCAGCATTTTATATCTCATTTTAATACTACCTCCATTACAAAATCTGCTACATATATGATATGCTATATGTGCTGTTTTTTCAACTCTAAAGCTGATAAAACAATTGCAGGCCAACCCTAAGGGCAACCTGCAAGAGCCTGTTTCAAACTGCACACAAAATCACTCACACGTTTTATTACCTTTTCCGGACTGCCGTCTTCGGCGATCTTTTTAACCACGGCGCTTCCAACAATAAGCCCTTCGGCAAAAGGTTTTAACTGTCTTACCGCATCAGGGCCAGATATCCCAAACCCTATGGCCCTTGGGAGGCTGGTATGTTTTCCCACTTCTTCCATAAAAGCCTCTAGGTCTGTTTTAAAGCTTTCCCTAATTCCGGTTACACCTGTTGAAGAAACACAGTACACAAACCCTGATGCTCCTGAAACAATTTTCTTAATACGCTGGGCAGAAGTGGGCGCAACAAGAGGTATGATATCAACAGGATAGCCTTTTGCTATGTCTTCCAGTTCCTTTCTCTCTTCTAAAGGCAAATCGGGAACAATCATACCGTCAACACCGAAATCACAACACTTTTTGAGAAACTCGAGCTGCCCATAATTGTAAACCGTGTTGAAATATGTCAAAAACGCTATGGGGATTTCGGTCTTTTCTCTAAGGGCTTTTACAAGATTAAAAGCTTTTTCTGTGGTCATACCTGCTTTTATTGCACGCTGTGATGCTGCTTGAATAACCGGGCCGTCTGCAAGAGGGTCTGAAAAGGGAATGCCCAGTTCAATAATATCCGCCCCGGCTTTTTCAATCTCTATTACCAAATCTCTTGTTAATTCAATCGAAGGGTCTCCTGCAGTTATAAATATTATTAAGGCCTTTTCCCCTTTTTCCCTTAACCCTTCAAACTTTTTAGTTATCCTGCTTTTCATTCTAAATCCACCCCCATTGATTTTGCAACTGTATATACATCCTTATCACCACGGCCTGAAATGTTAACAACTATCACTTCATCTTTCTGTGTCCTTGGCGCAAGTTTCAGCACATAAGCCACGGCGTGAGCGCTCTCCAACGCAGGTATAATCCCTTCGGTTTTAGTAAGCAGTTCAAAGGCCTCCAGGGCTTCTTCGTCTGTAACCGAAACATAGTGAGCCCTGCGGGTATAATGGTAGTAAGCGTGTTCGGGGCCAACACCCGGGTAATCAAGACCTGCCGAAATAGAATACGCAGGCTGAATCTGACCGTCTTTATCCTGAAGCAGGTATGTCATCATTCCATGAAGTACCCCTACCTTTCCTTTTGCGATTGTCGCAGCTGTTTCATCTGTGTCTACACCTTTTCCTGCTGCTTCTACCCCGCACATCTTTACACTTCGGTCATTATAAAACGGATAAAACAGCCCCATGGCGTTGCTGCCTCCGCCTACACACGCCACAAGGTAGTCCGGAAGTTTTCCTTCTTTTTCCATGATCTGCTGTCTTGTCTCTTCACCTATTATCTTCTGAAAATCCCTGACCATTGTTGGATACGGGTGTGGCCCTACAACAGACCCTATAACATAAAAGGTGTCTTCCACATTTGTCACCCAGTCCCTAATAGCTTCATTTGTTGCATCTTTAAGGGTGCGTGTGCCTGATTCCACAGGGTTTACTTTGGCTCCTAAAAGTCTCATCCTGAAGACGTTCAAACGCTGACGTTCCATGTCTTCTGCTCCCATGTAAACCTCACAGGGAATTCCAAAAAGTGCTGCTGCAGTGGCCGTAGCCACTCCATGCTGGCCGGCTCCTGTCTCGGCAATTATCCTCGTTTTTTTCATCCTTTTAGCCAGAAGCACCTGACCAAGCACATTGTTTATTTTATGCGCGCCTGTATGGTTTAGGTCCTCTCTTTTAAGGTATATTTTCCCACCACCTAATTTTCGGGTCAAATTTTCGGCCAAATAAAGGGGTGAAGGCCTGCCTGCATACTCTTTCAGGTAGTAATTAAGCTCTTTCTGAAACCCTTCATCTGTTTTTGCTTTTTCGTACTCCTGTTCCAACTGAATCAAGGCATTCATAAGGGTTTCAGGCACAAACTGGCCTCCAAAAATTCCAAATCGCCCCTGTTTTTTATTATCAGTTGACATTGCTTTCCCTCACTTTCTCGATAAATCTTTTCATTTTATTAAAATCTTTATATCCTCCTGTTTCAACTCCGCTGCTGACATCTACAGCCATCGGTTTGACAATCTCTATGGCCTCAGCTACGTTTTCAGGGTTCAGCCCTCCTGCAAGCACTATGTTTCCGAACTTTTTTGCCTCAAGTGCCAGCTTCCAGTCGAAAACCTTTCCGCTTCCTCCATACTGTTTTAGGCTGTAGCTGTCAAGCAAAAACGTTTTCACACTGAAGTTTTCCATTGTTTTAAGGCTCTCGCTGTCTTTAATCCTTACAGCTTTCCATACTTCCACTTCTTCTTCAAGGGCTTCGCAGTAATCCGGCGGTTCTTCCCCATGTAACTGAACTATATCCAGTCCGCAGATATGGGCTGTTATTCTAACATCTTCTAAAGAGGAATTAACAAAAACCCCTACTTTTTTAACTGATGAATCGAGCCCCCGGCAGAGCTGTTTGACCTGTTCTTTAGTCACCTGTCTAGGGCTTTTAGCAAACACAAACCCCACATAATCACAATTAAGTATATTGGCAAATTCGATATCTTCAGGTCTTCTTATCCCACAAACCTTCACCTTAGTCAAGCGCATCACTTCCAGTTAGCTCATTTATTTTTTCACTTATCGAGTCTGCCCTCATAAACGCCTCACCGATAAGCACCGCATTTACTCCAAGGGCTTTCAGAAACTTCATGTCTTCAAATGTTTTTATTCCGCTTTCACTTACTGTCAAAATACCTTCGGGTATGTGTTTTATAAGGCTTTCGGTAACTGAAAGGTTCGTTTTAAAAGTGGTCAAGTCGCGATTGTTTATTCCTATAATCTTTGCTCCTGCGTTTAAGGCTTTTTCAATTTCTTCTTCCGAGTGAACCTCCACAAGGGCGTCCATACCCAGCTCATGTGTCAAGTTTATAAGCTGTTTTAAGACGGCATCGCTTAATATTCGTGTTATTAAAAGAATCGCATCAGCACCTAAGGCCTTTGATTGATATACCTGATACGGGTCAAAAATAAAGTCTTTTCGTAACAGCGGGACATTGACCCGTTTTCTGATATTTTTTAAATATGATTTATTCCCCTGAAAAAACCTGTCTTCTGTTAAAACCGAAATTGCGTTTACTCCGTTTTTCTCATAAGCAATAGCTGTTTCCACAGGGTCAAAGTCTTCTTTTATAACACCTTTTGATGGAGAGGCTTTTTTGACTTCCGCTATTATAGATATGGACCCGCACTTGTCTAGGGCTCTGTAAAAACTTCGTGTTCCAGTAACTTTTTCAGCAATTTCGATCATTTTATTAAGGGGAATATCCAGCTTTTCTTCATCAAGCAGCCTGTGTTTATATTCCAAAATTTTATCCAGTATGCTACCCCGCACGCTTTACTACCTCCCTGGAGTAGGTAACCAGTTCTTCAAGCTTTCCATAGGCTTCGCCGGAATCTATCATTTCTTCGGCAAGCTCTATTCCCTGTTTTATGTTATTTACTTTTTTTCCCACATAAAGGACTGCGGCACTGTTTAAGACAACAATATCCCTTTTCGGGCCAGGTTTTCCCTGTAAAATCCGCCGGATTATCAAGGCATTTTCCTTTGCATCCCCACCGATAAGGTCGCTCTTGTTTGAAAAAGGTATTCCGTAGTTTTCAGGGTCAATGTAATAGGTTCTAATTTCTCCATCTTTAAGCTCTGAAACTTTCGTGACAGTTGTAGTTGTGATTTCGTCTAAACCGTCCATTCCGTGAACGACCAATACCCTTTCCATTCCCAAATTTTTAAGCACTGAAGATATTGGCTCTGTCAGCTTTTCATCAAACACTCCCAACAGATGGCCTTTTAAGTCCACAGGGTTTGTTAGGGGGCCGAGAAGGTTGAAAATAGTCCTAAATCCAAGCTCTCTTCTGGTTGGTGCGGCATACTTCATCGCTTTATGAAAGTTCTGAGCGAACAAAAACCCTATTCCGATCTCATCAATACACTGCTGCACCCCGCTTGAATCAAGGCTGATGTTTACTCCCAACTCTTCCAGCACATCAGCACTCCCGCACCGGCTTGAAACTGCCCGGTTGCCGTGTTTTGCCACAGGCAGGCCTGCAGCAGCTGCAATGAAAGCACATGCGGTTGAAATATTAAAGGTGTTGCTGTTGTCCCCACCGGTCCCGCATGAATCAACGACATAATCCCTGTTTACCGTAACCTTTTCCGCCTTGTTTCTCATAACCTTCGCACAGCCTGTAATTTCCTCTACCGTTTCCCCTTTCATTTTCATTGCAGTCAAAAAAGCTGCTATCTGGGCTGAAGTGCTTTTGCCTGTCATTATGATTTCCATAGCGCTCATAGCTTCATCTTCCCTTAAGTTCTCACCTGAAATAACCTTTTTTGTAATTGAAGTTAACATTTTATACACCTCCGTAAAATATTCATGATTTCTGTGGTTTTACATGTTTAAAAAATTCGAGATTATGGTTTTGCCTCCACATGTCATTATAGATTCAGGGTGGAACTGCACCCCAAAAACAGGGTAATTTTTATGTTTAATCCCCATGATCTCACCTGTTTTGGTCTCTGCAGTAATCACAAGGTCTTTCGGAAGAGATTCCCTTTCAACTATTAATGAATGGTAGCGTGCCCCCTCAAAAGGGCTTTCAAGCCCCTTAAAAATGCCGTCACCCGAATGATATATCATCGAGGTTTTCCCATGCAAAAGTGACTCTGCCTGAACGACTTTCCCTCCAAAGGCTTCACCTATACACTGGTGGCCTAAACATACCCCGAATATAGGAATCCTGTTTCCCAACTTTTTTATAAGTTCAAGGCATATACCTGCATCTTCAGGCCGGCCCGGCCCCGGGGATATAAGGATTTTATCAGGGCGCATTTTAATGATTTCTTCTAATGTAATCCTGTCATTCCTCACTACCACTACATTTGGGTTCAACTCTCCTATATATTGAAACAGGTTATATGAAAACGAGTCATAGTTGTCGATAATTAAAATCATGTTCAACTTGCCTCCTTTCTATATGACTTCCAGTAACGCTTTTGCTTTATTTAACGTCTCTTCATATTCTTTATCAGGTATCGAATCTGCAACGATTCCTGCCCCTGCTTGAATATATGCTTTACCGGATTTGAACAAAATTGTTCTTATGGCAATACATGTGTCAAGGTTTCCATCAAAACTTACATAACCTACCGCCCCGGCATACAGGCCTCGCTTCTGCTTTTCTAATTCATAGATAATTTCCATAGCCCTAACTTTAGGAGCGCCCGAAACAGTACCTGCAGGCAGACATGCTTTTAAGGCATCAAACATGTCAGCATCATCTCTCATCTCTCCTGTTATTCTTGAAACCAGATGCATTACATGCGAATACTTTTCAACCTTCATTTGTTCAATTACTTTAACAGTTCCGAACCGGGCAACACGCCCTATGTCATTTCGACCCAGGTCAACAAGCATCATGTGTTCAGCTATCTCTTTAGAGTCTTGAAGGAGTTCGTTTGCAAGCTTCTCATCTTCAAGTTCGTCTTTACCCCGCCGTCTTGTACCTGCAATAGGGTTTGTTTCAACCTCACTGCCGGAGGTTTTTACAAGCATTTCAGGGGAAGAACCCACAACCTGATATTCCCCAAAGTTTATATAATACATGTAAGGCGATGGGTTTAAACCCCTCAATTTTCTATAGGCTTGAAACGGCGGAATATCCGAGTTCACAGCAAGCCTTTGCGAAATCACAACCTGAAATACATCGCCTTTCTTTATATAGTTTTTGGCCTTTTTAACAGCACTGCAGAATTCTTCACGGGTAAAGCTGCTTTCAAATTTCACTTCTCGTTTTTTATCATATAAACTTAAATCCTGAACAGATATCGAATTCCGGGATTTGCTGATTTTTTCAGCCAAAATCTTAAGCCTCTCAACTGCTTTGCAATAAGTTTCTTCAATTTCCTCTGCGGGAGCAACATTGACTATTAATTGCACCCTGCTTTTCAAGTGGTCATATGCAATAACTTCATCAAACAACATCAAGTGAATTTCCGGCATTTTCAGGTCATCTATCAAAGGTTCTGGAATCTCTTCAAAATATTTCACTGTGTCATAACCGAAAAAACCTATTGCGCCACCTGTAAAAGGCGGAGATTTTTTCAGCTTAACTGTCTTATACAGGGACATTATTTTTTTGATTTCTTTGAAAGGATCGCCCTGTATTTTATATCTTTCTTTACCCCGGTTTATATTAATGACTCCTTTTTTGACTTCTAAGGTCATAAAGGGCTTTCTTCCAATAAAAGAATAACGTCCAAGCCTTTCACCGTTCTCAACGCTTTCCAGAAGAAACCCTTCATCTTTTTCCACCAGACTTGAAAATATAGATATAGGCGTATAATAATCTCCAGGGATTTCCATAATCACAGGAACCGCTTTTCCTGACTTTGATAATTCTCCAAATTCATTTATAGATGGATAAATCAATCTGCTTACCTCCTTTAAAACAAAAAATCCGGATATTTGATCCCTTTGGGACGAAATACCCGGATTTCGCGGTGCCACCCAATTTTGATGGCATAAAACAACATAAAACAACATAAAACAAAAAACATTTCATCCACAGGACGAAATGTTTTAATTTCGCGGTGCCACCCGTTATTGATGGTAAATGTTATGCCATCATCTCTTTCAGGTACGGAACATCTGATGTTCTTATACCCTATCCGTTTAACGTCGGAATCACCGGCTGCAGCTACTTTCCCTCAGGATTTCGCCTTGCTTCTCATGGGCCCATTCAACATCTGACTCCGTATCGGTTCCCACCATACCCGACTCTCTTTAACTTCGCCAGAATGTTTACTCTTCCCACTCATAGAATTTAGTTATATTATTGTTGTTTGGTATTAATTATACACTTAATATTTTTAAAAATCAATATTAATTTTTTACGATAAATTCAAGAAAATAATTTATCTTTTTTCCCAAACGATTTCTAAAAGGCACAAGTCTACATTTTTTTTGTTTATGATTTTATGTAAGGATGTGATTTTATCACCATTGGACAGGACTTGGGTTTGGGTTTTCACCGTATCTCCGTATTTTGTTTCTTTTTTGTAGGTTACTTTTATGCCGGTAATGGAATAATTAGATAATATAGCCACAGGGACAGATTCCATGGCCCATGTTATATACTTCACGTTATTAACATGGCCGTTGGTATCTATATCACTATACCTTACATCAAATTCCTTCTGTACATCTATGGACGTCAGGGGCTGAATATCCATTATTTCAAGAGTGTTTTTCTTATCCTCAACGCCATAGGTGTCGTAGAGGTTTTTGAATATCCTTATAGGTTTTCTTTTTTTAGTATTTATTAAAAGCCATATGGAATTTGCTGTAACAAGCTTATCCCCGTTTTGATTTAATACCTCAAACCAGCGGTAGGCATAAAACTTATTAAAGCTTTCGGCTGCCGTCCTCACCTTAACGTTTTCATTATACACAGGATATTGATTTATTTTTACATCCCATTTATACAGCACCCAGGCGATGTTGTTTTTAGTCAGGTATTCCAATCCCACTCCCAGTTCTTCACTTTGCAGTATGGCTATGTCATCAAGGTAATTCATCAAACTTGTTATGAGTGCCTTTTTTTTATAATCAACTTCATAAGAATGTATACGGTAGTCTTTTTCCGTTACAGCAGGTGTCATTAACATCACTCTCCCAAAAGAAAATAAAAACTGCTATTCAACTCCCCTTTTGAAATGGCCTTTTGTGTAACCTCTGTTCTTCATTTTTTCAATGAAGTCTTGAACCAATGGTCTGTTTAAACCTTCATATCCCTTGTCCAAAACCGTTCTGTAGGCTTTAATCGCCTGTTCCAGGTCATCTGGTTTGCCCTGTCGCCCCTCTATTCTTATGGAAGTAATTCCTGTATCAATTATCCCGGGGAGTTCCTCCAGTGTCATCAATTCTACACAGTTCATTATATGTGTATGACAGTCCTGGTCTGTCCATAAAGGAAACGTTTTATTCATCCTGTCTCTTAAAACATAAGTCTTGCATTGTTTGCATATTCCTCTGCACTTTTCGGGGTTATCTCCTGATTCTACACTTTCAATTATACAGTGTTTTGTAACCATCATCGGGAGCAGACCGTGAACTATAACTTCTGTTTCCATGCCGGGTAAACCGGATACCGTTTCTTTGATCTGGCTCAGCCTGAGCTCAGGGGAAAGAGTAACCCGTTTCACCCTAAATTCTTTTAAAACAGTTCCGGAAACGTGGTTAAACATGTTTAGGGAAAAATCGGCTATACAGGTGACCGCCTTTTGTTTTAGAACATTAAGAACGCCAAGGTTGCCTGCTAAAAAGCCGTCAGGGTTTAATTTAATCAAATCAGTTAATTCTTTCTTGATTTTTTCCATTCTTTCATTTGTTGTAATTCTAGGAAATACAAAGAAAATCTTTTTATTTAATTTCCCCGCAATATTTACTGCCTTCCGGTAGTCATCAATCGAAAACGGTTTTCTAAAGAAAGCCTCTCCTCCAAAATAAACCTCGTCAGCTCCTGAATTGTATGCCCTTTCTGCCATTTCAACACTATCCACTCTAACAGCAAGAAGAGGCTTCACTGCCGAAACTTGTTTTCCACGGGGTACAATAAATTGAGAGAGCCTGTCTTTATAATCCCTTTCGGAAACTTCAGGTCTTTTAAAAGAGAGAATTCTTTTTTCCATTAGCTTATTTACTGCCTCACGGCGTGTTTCATTAAGTTCACTAAACGGAAGTATAGGGTCATCAACCAGTTTGACTTTCAGTTCATTAAGGAAAAACGGGGTGCTGCCTAGCCTGTCAAGCTTTGACCTGATATCTTTTTGGGTCAGCGGCCTTTTTACAGCCTTTTCCACCTTTGTTTTTGAACACACCGTTACTTCATTGCCATCAAAATCTGTTATTTTTAACTTCATAGGGCGACCAGGGATAAATTCGGCTTCCATGTTTATTCCTACCAGCCTTCGGGGAATTTCAGTTTCATAAGTCTTTCGGGCTTCTAAAAGCTGTTTTATGTTCGAAGTCTTATATACCAGATCACCTTTTTCGATACCGCCTTTAATCCTAATATCAACAACATCACTACGGGAGGCTTTCTCTGCTTGCTTGCCTTTTATCTCCATAAATTCAACAACAGTTCCTGTGTTCGTCCCTTTTTTAGTCCATACTTCTATCCCGTCACCTTTATTTAAATCACCGTATAGTTTTATCCTTGCATATCCTTTGCCTCCATGACCCAAAACTTTACCTATTAAAAGTCCTCTGTTTTTACCGCTCTCATAGCTCATCATAGCTTTCCCGGGCCTGCTGTAGTAATAACCTGTTGTAAAACCGCGGTTAAAAATTTGCTTCAGTTTACGTATTTCTTCTTCTTTAATACGATAGTTCTTAGGGCTTTCCTTGAACAAATCAAGGGCACGGCGGTACGCTCCTACAACCACTGCAACATATTCCGGTCGTTTCATCCTACCTTCTACTTTTAATGATTTGATCTGTCTGATTTTTATTAGATCAGGTAGATGCTCTATCATGTTCAGGTCCTTTGGGCTCAAAACATGCATGTTTCTAGCCACAGTCATTCTTCCATCTGATTCTACAGAAAACTTTAAGCGGCAGGGCTGGGCACATTTTCCCCTGTTTCCGCTTCGGCCTCCTATAAGGCTGCTCATAAGGCACTGACCAGAGTAACAGAAACACAACGCCCCATGAACAAATACCTCTAGGCCAATTTTTGCCTGGCCTGCCATGAACCTTATTTCATCAATAGAAAGCTCTCTGGCAAGCACGACTCTATCAGCGCCCATCTGTTCAAGCGCTTTGACTCCTTCAAGATTATGAATGGTCATCTGGGTGCTTGCATGGACTTCCAAATCCGGAAACAGGCTTTTGATGACTTTAAGCAGCCCTATGTCCTGAACGATCACGGCATCTACACCTGTATTATACAAAAAGCGGACATATTCTGCCGCCTGTTTTAGTTCATCATCATCAAGCAGTATATTAACCGTAACATAAATTTTAACTCCCCGTAAATGGGCATATTCTACCGCCCTTTTCATATATTCATCATCGAAATTTGCCGCATAGCTCCTAGCACTGAATGTTTTTCCTCCAAGATAAACCGCATCGGCACCGTTCTCTACCGCTGCCTTCAAACTTTCCCAGTTCCCTGCCGGAGCCAGTAGTTCAGGAAGGCTTTGGTCATTTGCTGATGGTTTTGTCATTTTCTTCACAACTCCCAAGCTATTATTAAAACCCGGATAATCCGGGTTTCTGTTATTTTCTATTTCTTGGCTTACAGATTATTTCTGAAATCCATGTATTAAAAATGCTGCTTGCATGGCTTGGAGTCATTACAACAGCCGTGTCTGCACCCCGGCCCGTACCGCCTACCGCTATAACTTCCTGTCCGTATGGAATCAAACCGGCATCAAGTGCCATTACCGCTATCTCTACACACACCTTAACTCCCTGGCCCAGCATTCTGAGGCTATGTGCAATAATCTCAACGGGATAAACCCCGCCGAATTTTTTGCTTATTCCCCGTTCAGCGCCGGAAAGCACATGGGTTGTAGTCAAGACTTTTATTCCCGCCTTTTTCAGTTCTTCAATCTTTTCCTGCGATATTTCCATTTCTCCGGGATTTGCATAACCGTTGACATGCGTTACACATACCACGTTTAAACCCGAGTTTTTAAAAAGCTCAGCTGTTTCACCTGTGTTTGAAGCAACCACAATGTCTTTAATGCCTTTTTCCTTCGCGGCTTTTAAAACTTGTTGAACAGTTGCTTTTGTGTTGTCTCTCCCAGGCTTTTCCCAGTACATAATGTTACACCTCCGTGTTGAATTTATACTTTATGATTATTGTAACCCTTAACACCAACTAAATCAAGAACGTCAAAACAACCTTAAAACTTTTCTAAAGCTCCCTTATTATTTCCATAAACTGTTTCAGCACAGTATAAAGCCTGTCCTTTTTTGGTTTATCAAGACGGCTTACCCTTTTTTTTAAAACCTCTATGAACTGGTCCTGAAACTCCTTGAGTATTTTTTCTCCTTCCTCGGTTAGGCTGACTAAAATCACCCTGCGGTCTTCATGGGATGTCATTCTTTTTACAAGCCCTTCTTCTACGAGTTTATTAACCATTATTGTCATACTTCCGAAACTTACACTCGAACAGCTGCTCAGCTCTCCCATCTTGCAGGGCTGATTGTTTTTTATCCTCCTCAGTATCCTGTACTGGGTCTGTGTTATATTAGTCCGGGCCTGTTTTAAAAAATCCTGTTTAAATACTTCTTTAAACCAGCGTGCTGTTTCAATATGAAAATTTTTCAGCAGTTCTGCCAATTCATAGTCAGAATACATAAAATTTCCTCCTTAAACATTTAAACAATACCACATTTATTCTTCACTATATTTTAAACGGTAACCTTTTTTCACTGCAGATTTGCCCTTCCAGCGGCCTGTTAAATAATAGCCCCATGTTAAAAACATGCTAATAAATGAACCTATGGCCATTGCAGCCCATATACCGGTGCTGCCTAATGGTGTAAATCTTGCCAGGTAAACCGCAAGAGGTATCCTTATCCCCCAAAGGGAAACAATTGAAATTACCATGGTGATAAAAGTGTCTCCTGCACCCCTCAAAACACCGTTGGCCACCCACATCAATCCAAAAGGTATATAAGATACTGATAAAATCCTCAAAATATGTGCTCCCTGTTTTAAGACCATATCGTCTTTTGTGAACATCAAGAGAAGCTGTTTTGGAAAAACAGCGATAACGAGAGCAACAAATCCGATTATTACCAAAGTTAAAACCATCGCCCACTTTACAATCTCCCTTATCCTGTCTTCCCTTCCGGCCCCTATGTTTTGGCCTGTCAGTGAAGAAACAGCCATCCCTATTGACATTCCGGGCATAAAAGCAAAACTCTGAATCTTAACCGCAGCTCCATATGATGCTACTACAAGCGGGCCAAAAGTATTGACGAGCGACATCATAACAGTCTGCCCAAGGGAGATTACGGTATGTTGAATACCCGCAGGCAAACCTATCTTAATCGTTAACTTCGTCAGCTCCATATCAAACTTCATTTCCCTGAATTTTATTGTAATAAGGTGGTTGCTCCTGTCAAGATACCTTACGGCAAGATAAAAAGATATTGCCTGGGAAATAATTGTAGCAACAGCTGCGCCAATAATACCCATTTTAGGTATTGGGCCTATACCAAATATCAACAGAGGGTCTAAGGCCATATTAATAGCTGTGGAATATGTCAGAAATATAAGAGGTGTCCTGGAATCACCAAGCCCTCTCAATATCGCACTTGTCACATTATATCCGAACATAAAAACAAGCCCGCCGAGAAACACGTTCAAATAGCCTGATGCCATTGGGATAAGTGAATCAGGTGTATTCATTAATTTTAATATTTGTCTGTTAAAACTTATACCGAATATTGAAACCGTTAATGCGCCTATTAAAAGCAGCAGCATAGAATTGTTGATTGTTTTTTTAACCATGTCTTCCCGCCTGGCGCCTTTATACTGCGCTACCAAAACCGTAGTAGCCATGGTAATCCCCATGACAAATGATACCAACACAAAAATTATTGGAAAACTCACAGACACCGCTGCCAGGGCCTGAGGCCCTAAAAACCTGCCCACCCATATGCTGTCAACAGTATTATAAAATGTCTGAAGAAGGTTTCCTAAAAAAAGAGGGATTGTAAAATCAAATAAATGTTTGGGTATGCTCCCCTGGGTAAAATCAAGCATTGAATTAGTGTTTTGTTTCATTTTCTATACTCCTCTGTATTATTTCTTTTTTTATTTTTGTTCTTAAATATTATATTATATAATATTTTTATTGTCAAAATAATTTCGCATAAAAAAAGCCCAATACTTTTGAGCTTTCATTTCAAAGGTCCAAAACCCTGCAGAACAAGTTTGCTGCAGGGTTTAAGCAACAACGCCCTCCATTTCTTTTTCCACATTGATTAGCGATTCTTCGCCTTCCATAACAAGGGCAAATATCTGTTCACGGGTTAAGCCCTCTAAACCTAACCTTTCAATGGTTCTGCCCGTTTCCCAATAATTTATATTGTGGGCAGCACATGCCAGGTTTATAATTGAATCTAAAATCGGTGTATCTACATTTAACATTTTTCCTATTAATGAAATCGGCACAAGACTTTCGGGAACATCCTCGAAAATATACCTTGTATTAACTGAATCCGGTGCCTTAATCCCCTTATATGCCTTGTTGTTCTGCAGTGCTTCAAACAAGTTCTTTCCCTCAGCTCCATAAGTTTCATACAGCCATTCTAAAGCAGACTGGGCTTTTACTCCCAACGCTGAAGCGACTTTTAACCTTTCGTTGTCAAGCTTTTCTAAAATATCTGCTACAGTTGGTGAAATCCCTTCTATATAGTAGTCAAAATCCCCCTTTGTAGTTTCAATCCGTCCTGTATTAAGCAAAGTTGGTGTAGGATGAAAAATAGCGCCGATGTTGTTAAAACTGGTTTCCAATACATTTGATGCCGATTTAAACTCCGGGTATGCCTTTGAAAGTATTTCAACCACTTTTGGCGTCCTGTATGCCGGTAATGCGGCAACCGCTACTTCGTTTTTAACACTGAATATTTTAACATGTGCCGGCTTGATAACCCTGCAAGCATATATAAAGGTCTGTGCTTCAGCTATTGTTATTTCTTTTTTCAACCCGCTCTGCCTTAAAATATTTCTAAACTCCAGTGCCCCACCGGTCCGTCCGGGATTTAAAACCACGATTTGATCTTCATGAAGGAAAGGAGCTATCGCTCGTGCTACATCCCTATGCCCTGTAGCCGGGACTGTTACCATGATAACATCCGCATCCCTGATAGCCTCTTCGACATCGTTCGTAACCTGCTTAATGGTCGCAAAACCTGAATCGTGAACGCCTTCTAATAATATACCTCCTCTAGCCCTAATTGGTTCAAGCCTTTTTTCACTTCTATTATATAGGGTTACATCAAAACCTTTGAGCGCCAAATGTGCTGCCATGGCGCATCCTCCGTTTCCAGCGCCGATAACTGCAAATTTTACGTCCTGATACCTCTGCATATGTCAATCCTCCTTTCTTTTATAATTATAATTCATTATAGTTGAAGTCTTTTGGCAAATAAAAAGCCATGGAAGGCCCATGGCTAAAGCGAACGCCTTAAACCTGTCATCAACCTCCCTTGCAACGCTTACGAGGTTAGCTGTCGGGTTCGGATCGAGGAGAAATAACCCTACCCTTCAAAGACAGATATTCTTTGAAGAGATTCACCCCAGAAAGTGGTTCCCCCGTTTTTTCCGCTGCCTTTTTTTTATTAATGAATCATTAAGGCAGGCGAAAAAACTCAGCGATACCTTGATAACATAACATCTTTTATTTTTCAGCTAGAATTATTATATAACAATTTTAAAGAAATGTCAATTAATAATTTCTATTTTTTTCCTGCCTGGCCATCCTCTTTTTATAACCATATATTAACTTTTTTCTAGTAATCTATTTATGTTATAATACATTATGTAAACCAGTCTGTGTAAGGAGTTGTATAACATGGATCCCATTACACATGCAGTGGTGGGTTTGGGAACTGCCGCGCTTTCAGGCCAGGATTTCACTTTGACCAACCCTGTTTATCTGGCTTCCATTACAGGCGCATTAGCGCCTGATTTAGACATACTTTTGAGACTTAGCGGAGAAATGACTTATTTAAAACATCATCGCGGAATGACACATTCACTACCGGGCCTTTTGATATTATCCAGTATTATAACCCTGGGGATATACCTTGTTTTCCCTTCACAGGAAACTTTACAGGTTTTTCTGTGGGCTTTTATAGGAGGCCTTTCACACAGCCTGCTGGACATTTTTAATTCTTATGGTGTAAAACTGTTTCTTTAAATCTGCTTCTTATATATGACCCTTTACTCATAATACTGTTTTTATGTGTGTTTTATTATAGAAATTCCTATAAAACTGCAAACTATAGCGCAGTAAGCTATGGCACACTGGCGGTTAACCAAACCCCAAAAGCGGGTTTGGTTATTTTTTTGTTATATAACAGTTGGGTTTCGTTTGCTTTGAAGTTTAAACCAAACCTAACAGACGTACCGTTTGAGCCACCGTAAAGCAGACTATAATACCGGTTACGGTAGGTACAATAAATGATATCCAGGTCCATTTATTGCTTTGGGTTTCTTTGCGGATGGTTAACATTGTAGTTCCGCAGGGGAAATGGTTAAGGGAAAACAGCATGGTACATACCGCTGTTAACCAGGTCCATCCATTTGCAACGAGCAGATCTCTTAAAGCCTGCAGGCTATCCAGTTCCATTATGGCCCCAGTTGCCATGTAACTCATTATTATGATGGGTATAACTATTTCATTGGCAGGGAATCCCAGGATAAACGCTATGAGTATGTAGCCATCCAATCCAAGCAAACAGCCTATTGGATTTAATAATCTGGCACAGTGGTTTAAAATGCTTATACCGCCAATATTTAAATTTGCCATGAGCCAAATAATCAACCCTGCTGGTGCAGCAACCATAACTGCGCGAGTAAGAACAAACAAAGTTCTATCAAGTAAAGAACGAATTAGTATCCTTCCGATCTGGGGTTTCCTATAGGGAGGAAGTTCCAGGGTGAAAGAAGAAGGTAATCCTTTCAGTATTGTTTGGGATAAGACCCTTGATACAACAAGGGTTATGATCACACCCAGAAGTATCGCACCGAGCACCGACAAGGTTGCAACAATTGATTTGAAAGGGCCTGTGTTTCCTGCTATAAATATCGTTGCCAGTGCGATAAGGGTAGGGAAACGGCCGTTGCATGGAACAAAGTTATTAGTAATTGTAGCAATCAATCTTTCCCTGGGAGAATCAATGATTCTGCATGCAATAACACCTGCTGCGTTACAACCAAACCCCATACACATTGTCAGTGCCTGCTTCCCATGTGCACAGGCCTTTTTAAAAAAATTATCGAGGTTAAAAGCTACTCTGGGTAAATATCCTAAATCTTCAAGCAGTGTAAACAACGGGAAGAATATTGCCATCGGCGGCAGCATCACAGATATAACCCAGGCAAGAGTGCGGTATGCGCCCAGGACCAGTATCCCAAGAAGCCAATCAGGCAACCCTATTGACACAAACAAATCCGTCATGCGTTCTTCAATCCAGAAAAGCCCTGTTGCTAAAAGTTCCGATGGGTAGTTTGCCCCCTGAATTGTTATCCAGAACACAACCCCCAGGAGTAATATCATAATAGGAATACCCAAGGCCCTTGAGGTTAAAATTCTGTCTATTTTTCGATCAAGTGCGTTATGCTGTTTGTTATTAAAATTTATGATATTTTTACATGTTTCTTCAGCAAAGTTGATGACCTTTGAAACGATTCTGTCTCTAAACCCATCTGGGCCTAGACCGTTTTGGGTCAGCAGGTTTTTGGCGTCTGTCAGCTTTTCTTTTAGCTCATCATCTTCCAGGATGTTAAACCCCAGGTGTTTTTTTAATGAATCTATTATAGTTTTTTCTCCGTCAATTAATTTCAAAGCAACCCATCTGCTGTTTATCTTATTATCAACGACTCTGCCAACAGCCGGTTCTAGAATCTTAACCGCTTGTTCAATTATATCATCATAACATAGTTTAACAGGTTCTGTTTTTACTTTTCCAATCGCAACTGCATATACTGCGTTCTTTAGTTCTTTTAAGCCTTCCCCATCCCTTGCATTTGTTCCCACTACTGGAACGCCCAGGATACCGGAGAGCTTATTTAGTTCGATTTGTATTCCTTTCCGTTTTGCTTCGTCGATTAAATTTACACATACCACAACATTACTGGTAATTTCCAAAATTTGAAGCACAAGGTTCAGGTTTCTCTCCAAACAAGTAGCATCTGTAACTACCACAGTTACATTGGGCCTGCCGAAACATATAAAATCTCGAGCAATTTCTTCTTCTACAGAACTAGACATCAACGAATAGCTGCCGGGCAAATCTACCAGGATAAAGTTCTTGTTTTTATGGGTGAACTTTCCCTGAGCATTGGCAACTGTCTTTCCCGGCCAGTTTCCGGTATGCTGTTTCAAACCCGTCAGACTGTTAAATACAGTGCTCTTTCCTGTATTTGGATTTCCTGCCAAAGCTACTATTATGTCTTCAGCTGATTCTACTTTTACCTGAAACATTTCTTTCATTATGCCAACACCTGTGGATTGATGTGTTAAGCCCATTCCTATTACCCCCTTGGTTCAATTCAATGAAAAAACTTCATATTTTTTCTATGAGTATTTTAGAAGCTTCTTCAGACCTGAGAGCAATCACAGCTCCGCGTATTTGATACGCAACAGGGTCGCCTGACGGGCTTTTTACGACTGCTTCAACCTCAGTATCAGGTATTAGGCCCAAATCCAACATTCTTCTTCTAACATTACCCATAGATGTTAAATTTATAACCTTACCGATACTGCCGATTGGCAGCATGTGTAAAGGCAGCAAATCTTTGCTCATGATAAATTTTCTCCTTTCAAGGGATGTTCGGTCACTAAAAGTTAGCAGCAAGAAATTTTTTTTCCTATGCCTAATATATGAAGTATATTAGAATTGTGTTACACATATAGGTATATAAGAGAAAATTTGATTAAAGGGGTAATCGACTTTGAAAAAGAACAAAGAGTTTTATACCTTTCGCGGTTACCAAATGATGAAACAAAACAAAAAACTTTTAACAGCGAGTATGGAAGATTATTTAGAAATGATTTACAGAACCTGCTTAAAAGAAGGATATGAACGAACAAACCATCTTGCAAGGAAATTAAACGTTCAGGCTTCATCTGCTTCAAAAATCGTACAGAAATTAGCAGAATTAGGCTTAATTAATTATGAAAAATATGGAATAATCCAGCTGACAGAGAAGGGTAAAAGTATAGGTGAGTTTTTATTAAAAAGACATAAAACCATAGAAACATTTTTAAACAAAATTGGAGTTAAAGAAATGGCGTTTAAAGATACTGAAATGATAGAACATCACATAAGCCCGGAAACCTATGAAAGTATCGAACTGTTAAATAAGTTTCTTGATCAAAATCCTCAAATCATCGAAAAATTCCATGATTTCAAGAAAAAAACGGTAAAAAAATAGGAAATCCCCGGGTTGCTCCGGGGTTTTAACGAAGTAATTGGATTACTTTTTCAGCCATTATTCTGTTGCCTTCAGCGGTCGGATGAACTCCATCCAGATAATAAGACCTTATAGCAGAATTCTCTTCGAAATCATAAAAAACACTATAAAAATCGATTATTCCACATTGAAACTCTTCGGCAAATCTTATTAACCATGTTCTGTAATGCTGAAGCTGTTTATTGACTTTTTCATAATCGTAATTAAACACCCAGTGTTTTAAAGCCATGTCTGTCACAACAGGAATGGGAATCCCTATTATAACTAATATATTATGGTGATGAAGGTTTGCAACTATTCCACCGATATTTGTTTTGATAACTTCCATAGGCACTTCCCAGAGAAGGTCATTGCTTCCTCCCATTAAAATTGCGCGGGATGGTTTTTCATCAATTACATCTCTATACAGCCTGCTCAACATCCCTGAAGTAGTATCTCCGCTTATTCCCTTGTTTATTATTTGGTGGTTTGTTTCTTCAGCTACAATTGAAGGCCATGCCTGTGAAGGAAGAACCCTATAACCCTGTGTTAAGCTGTCACCTAGGCATACAATCTTCATACAGCTTGTCTCCTTTATTCCCTTTTGTTCAACTATAATTATACCATTTACATTAAGCATTTCAACACTCTTCTCCAGCAATAAAGTTTAATCTTTTTAAACTTAAAATAAGGGCAGAGCTTGTGAACTCTAACCCTTATATTTCCATATCTAATAATGCTGAGCTTAAACTTTTTCCATGTTTATCTATTGCCAATGAGCGAGTAACTCCTCCTCCTAAAGCTTTATACATTACAAAGTTCAACGCATGTATTTTGGGTAGTTCATACCGTATTACCTCTCCTTCAACAATTTCTTTAAACCATTCTTTTACACGTTCAGCAGTTACTTTTTGTTTGATTACTTCATAATCTTCTTTTTTATAAGCAATTAAAGAAACATTAGCAATATTTCCTTTATCGCCTGTTCTCGAATGAGCTATTTCCCGAAGTTTCAAAACACTACACCTCCTCATAAACCACTTCTACCTTCACATCTTCTCTCGGGATAAATATAGAAGCTATTGAAATTATTTCTTTTACTGACTTTGTAACACCTCCACCTGATGCCGGTCCATTAGTATAAAGAGTTTCAACTTCATTGCCAATTTTTATTGCATCATCCTTAGTCAAAGTTCGGCCTGCAACTCTCAACCTAACCTCAGGCGGGTTGTATTCTTCTCTGTTTATTTTCCTCGAAATCTCATTTCTATATAACGAATTTACTCCTATCAAATCTATTCTTAGTTCCTCTATTGAAACTTTATTGTGTTCTAATCTCTTTTTAACTATTTCTCCAGCCAGTTTGGCTCTATTTAAAGCTCCTGACCCTCCATAACTGATTTCTCCTTCACCTATATAACAATCTCTGTATCCCACACTTACTTTTAGTTTTTTGGGTTTTTCTGTTCCTCTGCCTCCTTTAACCTTTATCTTATCTTTTCCTATTTCTTCAAAAGTAACGTTAGTGAAATCTGCCACACCATCAGGCGTAATATATTTTGATGGATCATGAATTTCATACAAAAGCTGTTCTTTACATGTTGCAGTAGTTATACACCCGCCGGATCCTTTTACTTTTGTTATTATAGCTTCACCATCCTCAAACACTTCAGCTATAGGGAATCCAACTTTCCATAAATCCGGAACATCTTTATAGCCAGGGTCTGCAAAAAAACCTCCTGTAATCTGAGCTGCACATTCAAGAAGATGGCCTATAAGTATTCCCTTCCCTATAAGGTCATAATTGTTTACATCCCATTTATGTTCAAAAACTATGGGAGCTAAAAACAGCGCAGGATCAGCAACACGACCTGTAATCACTACATCTGATCCGTTTTCAAGAGCTTCGACTATACCTTCACATCCCAAATACACATTTGCGGATACTATTTCTCCATTTAAATCTTTAAGTTGAGAACCGGTTTCTAAAACTTCGCAATGGAGATATTTGTTAATATTTTCAAATATATTGTCTCCTAAAACTGCAGCAATTTTTAAGCCTTTTAAACCCTTTTCTGTTGCCATTTGCTTGACTATTTTTGTAGCTGCTATTGGATTTGCGGCACCCATGTTTGTTATTATTTTAACATCTTTTTCATAACAAAGCGGCAAAATTTTCTCCATTCTATCTTCTAGCAGCGAATTATAACCTTTATTAGGATTTTTTAGTTTCGCTTGTTGAGCAATTGCAATAGTCCTTTCTGCAAGACATTCAAAAACTATATAATCCAGATTCCCTTTTTCGATTAGCTCTACTGCAGGCTCTATCCGATCTCCTCCATAACCCGCACCACTACCAATACGTATGCTCTTCAATTTTATTTTCCTCCTCTATCCTATATTTATAAAGTTATAACCCCTGTTACAACTGCTACCAAAACCATAACTATGGTTGTAGCAAAAGCATACGGAATTGTTCTTTTCTGGTGTTCGCCTAAATCAACACCAGTTAAACCTATCAAGAGAAATGTTGACCCTGTTAATGGGCTTACCGGAAAACCAGTAGTCATCTGGCCCAATATCGCAGCTCTTCCTACTTCAACAGCTGGAATTCCAAAACCTTTAGCTGCTGCGGACAAAACAGGTAATACTCCAAAATAGAATGAGTCAGGATCAAACAAGAGGCTCGCAGGCATTGACACTAAACCTGTCACAAGAGGTATATGACTCCCTAGAGAATTAGGAATAACAGAAACAGCTGCAGTTGCCATAGCTTTAATCATACCTGAACCTTTCATTATACCAACAAACGCACCAGCTGCAAACAATATGCTTGCCATCATCAAAGCTGCTTTGGCATGAGCATCAACTCGTTCGCGTTGTTCTTTAACGTTAGGATAATTAATAACAAGCGCTAGAGCAAATGCAAACATAAATATTACTGCTGGCGGAAGTTTTCCTGTAATTAAAACTAATATAGAAACAACAGTAAGTATAACGTTAAAGTAAAACATTTTGGGTCTAAGTAGTTTTTGTTTTTCTTTATCTATATTTTTTTGAACTCCAACATCTGTATTTATATCTACGTCTTCTAAATGGCCCAATCTTGCCTTCTCTTTTTTCCCTAAACGGTAGGCTATAAATAACACAAATAACAACCCACATATAAAAGCAGGAAGAACAGGGTTAAACAATTGTGTTACCGGAACCTCCAGAGCAGATGCAGCTCTAAGGGTAGGCCCGCCCCACGGAAGAACGTTCATAGTTCCTGCTGATAGCGCTACAACAGTAGCTAGAATTCTTTTATCCATACCAAGCTTATTATATAAAGGCAACATAGCAGGAATAGTAATTAAAAAGGTTACCGCTCCAGATCCGTCTAGATGTACCAACATCGCCAAAACAGCACTACCTACTACTATCTTTACTGGATCATTACCTGCGGCCTTTAATATTCTCTTTATAATAGGGTCAAACATTCCTGCGTCCGTTAGAACACCAAAAAATAGGATCGCAAAAATAAACATTGTTCCAACTGGAGCAATTCCTTTAACACCAGAAATAATAAATTCACCCAATTTGCTTCCAAATCCACCAAAAACAGCAACAATTGATGGAATTAATACCAGCGCTACTACTGGAGATAATTTTTTCATAATAATTGTTGCAAGTAATATTATAATTGTTAAAAAGCCTAATAATGCTAACATTTTTTAAGTACCTCCTATTTTTATTAATTTATTACCGCGCGGTTTCTGTTTAGATTATATAAGCAAAATACATACCAACTGTAAAACAAGCCTTATTATTCCAATTTATTTAGCTGCTTCGAACTATGTATATACCTTTAAATTAATTAATTGCATAATGAAAAAAGAAATCTCAGCAATAAGAGATTTCTAATTTATTAGAAATAATGCAATTTGTTAAGTTAATTAAATACTTTAAAAATATATGCTATAATATTGAAATGATTTCTAATTTCTTAGAAAGGTATTCTTATTTTTTAGAAAAGTTGTTATCACTAATCTAATTTATTATAAAGAGTTGCAAGAGAAATTCCAAGAGCTTTCGCAGCCTTCTTTTTGCCTTCTACTGTATCGCCATATATATTAATTGCTTTTTTTATTTCTTCGATTTCTTTTTCTTTAACAGTTTCTTTTAAAGGTTTAATTAAAAGTGCATCACCATTATCTATGGCTTGTACCTGTATTGTTTTTGGGAGGTGTTTAGTATCAATAGTATAACCTTCAATCATGTTAGGAGCAAATTCCAAAGTATTTTTTAACTGCCTAACATTTCCGGGCCAATCATATTTGTATAAAACCTTCATTGCATTTTCTGATACATTTATCCGTTTTTTTAATTGACGCTGTATTTTTTCAAGAAAGAATTCAATCAATTGTTTTAAGTCTCCCTTTCTATCACGTAAAGGTGGAATTGTTAAAGGAACAACCTGTATTCTATAGTAAAGGTCTTCTCTAAATTTATTTTCTTTTACCAATTTTTCTAATGGTTTATTTGTTGCCGCTATAATCCTTACATCAATTTGTTTTTCAGAAACACCTCCAACTCTTCTTATTGTTCTTTCCTGTAACGTTCTTAGAAGCTTAGCCTGCAAGTTATGGTCCATTTCAGTTATTTCATCCAGAAATATGCTCCCGCCATCGGCAACCTCAAAAAGACCAACCTTGCCCCCTTTTTTTGCTCCTGTAAAAGTTCCCTCTTCATAACCGAAAAGTTCACTTTCAAGAAGCTGTGAATTTAATGTGGCACAGTTCACTGCAATAAAGGGCTCATTTCTTCTATTACTTTCGTTATGAATAGCGTGTGCATATAATTCTTTACCTGTACCGCTCTCACCTCGAATTAAAACAGTTGAATCTGTTTTAGCAATCTTTTTTGCCATCTGCTTTACTTTTTTAGATACAGGATCTTCACTTATAATATCGTCAAAAGTATACTTGGCTTTGTATAAGTGTTTAACATGATTTCTAAGTTTTTCAAGAGTTAAATGAGATTTTTTTAACTCCTCCGTAAGTTTATATGCATCAGTTATTTCTGTAACTACTGAAATTCCTCCAACTATTTCTCCCTTAACTTTAATAGGCGACATATTTACTACATATTCAACATCTCCTTCTTTTCTTGGAACCCTAAGCAGGGTTTTCCCCGTCTTTAATACATCAGGCAATCTCGCACCCGGCCTTACTTCTCTTAAATACTTCCCAACAATTTTATCATACGTAACCCCTGTAATCCTAGTATATGAATCATTCACATATTGAACGACCGCATTTTTATCAATAATTAATATTCCATCATATAAGGAATTTAAAATAAATTTTACCCAACCCTCTATTTCCATATTCAACACCGCCAATTTCGTATGTTTTAGAACTCTACAATTATGATAACATTTAGTAATAATTTTTTAAAGTAAAAGATAGATAAAAATCTTACTGATCAATAATGATAAAACATATATTTTTTTGAAATTGCAGAATATTTTATATTGTGATATAATTATACCAAATAGCTATACTGTTTAGAATCTGGCTTATATATTTAAAGGGGGTATTAACCGTGAAGGTCCCTGAGATAAAACCCAACTCCTCGGCAACGGTTCAAAAACTAATAACTGAAGCAGATACAGCGCTGCATCTTGGCAGCGGAGCCTTAAAAACACTTTTGGCTACTCCCACATTATCAGCACTAATGATTGAAGCCGCCGTAAAAGCCGTAGACCATCAACTTCCCAAAGGGTTGATTACAATTGGAAAAACTCTTACCATTACCCATAATGAACCAACAACTCAAGGCATGACAGTTACGGTAAAAGCAAAACTTATCGAAGTTTCAGGTAATAGATTAAGGTTTAACATCTATGCTTATGATGAAATAGGTCTCATAGGAAGTGGCTGTCATGATAGGTATATCGTAAGTCATCAAGGTATATTGAAAACCGCTGAAGATCGAAAAACCAAACTTTTCAATCCTGTAGTGTAAAAATCATTATCGAGTAGCTAGAAGTCGGGAGTAGTTTCCCGACTTCTTTGCTCTCACAGAACCGTACGTACGGGCCTCGTATACGGCTCCTGGTAAACCTCAGTTAC
>JARRCM010000017.1 GCA_029982205.1 Thermosediminibacterales bacterium | reverse complement strand
CGTTGCCGGTGACGCCCTTGCTTATGGGTTGTCTTCCCGCTGGTTAGGTGACAGGGTTTCTTTCAACCCATCGGCTCGGCAGACATGCCGGGCGAACATTTAAAAGGGTTTCGGCAATATCCGAAACCCTTTTTTCACACCGGCTTTAAAACCTTTTGAATATTTCCATCAAAAGGGCCACAGTATCTTTAAGAAAATTAGGACTTCAACTTAACAACCAGTTCGCTTATCCTTTCTCCTATTTTCTCTGCCATTTTTAAAGCAAATTCATCATCTTCTATTTTTCTGAACTGTTTTCTTTCTTTTTGTAAAGTTGCTACAGGATAAACCGGATCTAAAACAGGATTGGCTGCAGCGCCTATAATTATCATTCCATGTAATAAACCAAAAGTATTAATCGCCTGAACTACAGTGTCTGCACCACCGTGGATTAGACCTGAAGTGATTACTGCAGAAAGAACTTTATCTTTTAATTTAGAACCTGACATCTTTAACGGCCTTGTTCTATCAAAAAAGTTTTTTAATAAACCTGTCACATTGCCGAAATGAGAAGGTGAACCAATTATTATTCCATCCGCTTCTAACAACATCTCATTTAATTTAACCATATCATCTTTTAAAGGACATGGTTTCTGCATTACACAGTTATTACACCCTTTACATTGTTGAATTTTATATTGAGATAAATTTATTAAATCTGTTGATATTCCTTCAACTTTTTCTGCCCCTTCAATTGCTTTTTGAAGCAATAAAGCCGTTCCCCTAATCTCTGGGCTTCCATTTATAGCTAAAACCTTCATTTTTATTCATCTCCTCTCAAACCAAAAACTTCAAGTTTTAAATACCCCCTTCGGAAATAATGGTTTGTTCCGAGAGGGGGTAAACACTAAACTATTCCGATACTTCCAAGTATGATAGCAATAATTACAGAAATTACCGGTATCAAGAGTGAAACCGTGAAAATGTCTATATATGAATCTTTATGTGTTAATCCGCAAACGGCCAACAGTGTTAATACAGCACCGTTATGAGGCAGCGTATCCAAGCCTCCTGACGCAAGGGAAGCAATTCTGTGGAGAAGCTCCGGATTGGCGCCTGTAGCAAGGAATTGGTCTGCCATAGCTTCCAACGCAATACTCATACCGCCAGATGCTGAACCTGTTGAACCCGCCAGGATGTTAGTTGCTATAGCATCATATATAAGGCCGTTACCCAGTGACACTTTTGAAAGCAATGCAACCAAATCCTTAAAGCCCGGCACAACTTTCACAACAGTTCCAAAACCCACAGCACTAGCAGTATTCAAAATCGCCAACATTGATGCCATTGCACCCTGGTTTAAGCTGTTGAGAGGGTTTTCCATTCTCTTATAGAATAAAACAAATGCCAAAACAACGCCCCCGGTAAGTGATACAACGATGTTAAGTTTAAATATATCCAGCAAAACAATAATTGCAAGCAACGGAAGTAAAGAAAGCCCTGGATTTGGCAAATCCTTAATTCTATCTTCTGTTGCTTCTTTAAGATATCTTTCATCTTTTGGCCCGGGAACAAACTTTTCACCATTTTCTTTTGCTTTTTTTGCTCTCATGTTCATGTACATCGTTCCGCCAACCGCCATTACTGCTGCTGCAACCAAACCAACAATAGGGGCTGCCATAGCATCAGTTCCGAAGTATTTTGTAGGAATTATGTTTTGAATCTGAGGCGTTCCCGGTAAAGCAGTCATTGTGAATGTAAATGCCCCTAACGCTATACATCCAGGTATCAAACGTTTTGGTAGATCTGCTTCTTTAAAGATCGCCATGGCAAGAGGATACATCGTAAACACGACAACAAACAGGCTAATCCCGCCATAAGTCAGAACAGCCGTAGCTGCTACAATTGCTAGTATTGCCCTTTCTTTGCCTATCTTTGATATTATCCAATGAGCAAGGGATTCAGCAGCACCTGTGTCATCCATTATTTTACCAAATATAGCTCCTAAAAGGAATGTCGGAAACCACGCCTGGAAATATCCTGCTGCTCCACCCATAAAATGTTTGGTGTAAGCTTCAAGCAGCGGAATATTTCCAAATATCGCTACAACAAGAGCCAACGCAGGACCTGCAATAAGAATACTGACACCTCGCATAGTAACAAACATTAACAGGGCTAAACCTAAAATAATTCCAAACATACTGTTTTCAGCCTCCTCTTAAATATTTATTTAAAACTTATTGTTAATTGCTTTTACTTGTAAAAAATCACCCCCCTAGATTTTTGATTGATAAAAAGGCCACTTTAAAAGTTATTTTATACGTTTAAACACCATGGCATAGTTGCTGGCAGCACTGCCTCCTATATTAAAAGTTAATCCTATTTCAGCATCTTTAATCTGATGGCCTATAGCTTTATCAAGCAGCTGCCTGGTGGCCAATACTGCCATAGACGCTCCTGTTGCTCCTACCGGATGCCCCTTGGCTTTCAGGCCACCAGAAACATTTACTGGCAATTTCCCATCCACATACACCGTCCCATCATCCAGCAGCTTCCATCCTTCACCATCAGCAGCCAAACCCATGGCCTCATACGCAAGTATCTCGGCTATGGTAAAACAGTCGTGGACTTCTGCAAAATCCAGGTCATTTACCGTTATTCCTGCAATCTGATATGCTTTTTGTATTGCCTTTTTCCCTGCAGTAAACTCCCAGTTGGCTCTTTTACTGATAGCTAAATAATCTGTAGTATGTGAAAGGGCTGATATCTCTACAACTTCATCTTTTAACGTTTTTGCCTTTTCTGTTGATGTTAGCACAAGTGCTGCCGCACCATCCGAAACCAGAGAACAATCATATAATCTTAATGGCGGTGCTATCATCGGGTTTTTTTCATCTGGCATGTTTAATATTTCTTCATAAGTAATTTTCAACGGCATTTGAGCAAGAGGATTTGCCAAAGCATTTGTATGGTTTTTAGCCGAAACCTTGGCAAGCATCGTCCTTAACTGTTCATGTGAAAAACCGTATCTTTCCATATATCCTTTTGCATACTCCGCAAACAGGCCCGGGAATGTCATGCCTTTTGCACCTTCATCGGGCCAATAAGATGCCATAGCAAGCACTTTGGTAAAACCTTTGGTATCAAGGGTAGTCATTTTTTCAACACCTATCACCAGTGCAAATTTGATTTCTCCTGCTTCTATAGCATTTTTAGCCGCTTCTATGGCTGCAGACCCTGAAGCGCATGCATTTTCTACCCTTGTAGCAGGTTTAAATCGAAGGTCTGGGTGGATATTTGGAGCATACGGTGCCAGGTGTTCCTGGTTGTTAAAACCACCTGCGCTGTAGTTGCCTATCCATATTCCACCAATTTCTCCGGGTTCAATCCCGGCATCTTCCAGGGCGCCCTTGCCTGCTTTCACCAACAGGTCATAAATACTTTCTTCCAGCCTTCCGACTTTCGAATGATAAGTTCCTATTATACTCACCGACATTGTTTTATCCTCCATAAACCATTTTTTTCTAATGTCTTATCATTTATATTCAAAAAATCCGACACCTGTTTTTCTTCCCAACTGGCCTGCCCTCACCTTTTTCCTAAGGAGTGGGCAAGGTCTGTATTTCGAATCTCCAAATTCTTGATAAAGTGTTTCCATTATTGCAAGGCATACATCCAGACCTATTAAATCTGCCAGCGCCAAGGGCCCTATTGGATGATTAGCCCCAAGTTTCATGGCAGTATCTATATCCTCTGCATCTGCCACCCCTTCGCTGAGGGTAAAAACAGCCTCATTTATCATAGGTACCAAAATACGATTTACAACGAATCCTGGAGCTTCATTAACCGTTACTGGGGTTTTCCCGACTTTTTCAACAAAATCCTTTACCGCTTTAAAGGTATTCTCAGATGTTGTGAGTGTTTTTGTCAACTCAACAAGCTTCATTACGGGAACGGGGTTGAAAAAATGAACTCCTATCACCTTATCTGGCCTCCCAGTCTGGGCGGCCAGCTCTGTGATACTCAAAGCCGATGTGTTGCTGGCGAGAATGGTGTGTTCATCACAAATCGCATCCAGTTCTTTGAAAACCTGTTTTTTTACCTCCATGTTTTCTGTAACGGCTTCAATCACCATATCTGCATCTTTAAAGGCATTAATGTCTGTTGTGCCTTGTATCCTAGACATAACATTTTCCATTTCTTCCCGGGTAATCCGCTGTTTTACAACACTTCTTGAAAGGTTCTTTTTGATTTTCTCAAGACCGCTGTTAACAAAATCCATATCTACATCTCTTAAAACAACCTCATACCTGCCCTGTGCTATAACCTGTGCAATTCCGCTTCCCATTGTTCCTGCACCCAGCACGCCTATCTTTTTCATCGTATCCAGCCCTCCTTTTATAGATTCTAGTTTCCTTAAAAGTGTTTATAACTCAAGGGTTATAGAACCACTCCTCCATCAACACTCAAAACAGCACCTGTTATAAAACTGGCCTCATCTGATGCTAAAAATGCATATGCGTTTGCAACGTCTTCAGGGGTTCCCAACCTTTTGATAGGTGCTTTGTCTTTCATCATATTAAGCACCTTTTCAGGCATTTTTTCAGTCATTGGTGTCAAGATAAACCCGGGAGCTACAGCATTAACTCTAACGCCTTTAGGGCTTAATTCCTTAGCCCATGTTTTTGTCATGCCAATTACTCCAAATTTTGTTGCTGCATAATTTGTTTGGCCGAAATTACCATATAATCCCACAACAGATGATGCATTTAATATCACACCGCTTCCCTGTTTTACCATAACTTTTGCCGCAGCCTGTCCACAGAGATATACACCCTTAAGGTTTACTGCCACTACTTTATCAAAATCCTCTTCAGCCATTTTTAAAAATTTGGCATCTGCAGTTATACCCGCATTGTTTACAAGAATATCCAATCTGCCGAACTCGTCTATTGCTTTTTGTATCAAACCATCTACCTCGTCACGTTTTGTCACGTCAACTTTTACCGCTACTGCCTCTCCGCCTAACTCTTTAATCTTTTGGGCTGTTTGTTCGGCGCTCTCAAGCTGTATATCGCAAACAACCACTTTTGCTCCTTCTTTGGCAAATTTTAGAGCAGTGGCCTCTCCAATACCCCTTCCTGCACCAGTAATCAAAGCAACTTTATCTTTTAATCTCATGTATAAGCCCTCCTTGTTTTTTAAATTATTGAAAAGCAGGTTATTTAACAGTTAAACCCATCAATTCATTCCGAAAAATCGCGCTATCCATTTGCTTCAAGTCTTTAGCAATTATAGGTTCAAAATCCATTTGTTCAAGAACATCTTTCTTCAGGTCAACTCCAGGAGCTATTTCTTTCAACACGACCCCTTCTTTTGTAAGCTCAAAAACTGCCCTTTCCGTTATATAAAGAACTTCCTGGCCTTTTTCCCTTGCATATTCCCCGCTGAAAGAAATACTCTCAACTTTTTTTATGAATTTTTTGATTTTGCCTTCCTGAAGAATATTGAGTTTGTTATCTTTTATTTCAACTTTTAATCCTCCGGTCGTAAAAGTGCCGCAGTATACCACTTTTTTTGCGTTCTGAGTGATGTTTACGAAACCGCCAACACCGGCAATTCTGGGCCCGAATTTGCTTACATTTACATTACCTTCCTGGTCTGCCTGGGCCAAGCCGAGGAATGCTACATCCAGCCCTCCACCATCATAAAAATCAAACTGATATGGTTGATCGACAATAGCTTCCGGATTTGTTGATGCTCCAAAGCTTAATCCTCCTGCAGGAACGCCTCCTATCGGCCCTGACTCAACGGTTAAAAACATCTCGTCACTAATACCTTCTTCCGAAGCCACTGATGCAACCCCTTCAGGCATACCGATTCCCAGATTAACAACCGCACTGGGTACCAACTCCATGGCAGCCCTTCTCGCTATTACCTTTCTCTCGTTTAGAGGCAGCGGTTTAAGGGATTCTAGAGGCACTCTCAGTTCACCTGTATAGGAAGGATTGTATTGTTCGGCAAAGGACTGCATGTGGTTTTCCGGTTTTGAAAGAACAACTGCATCAACAAGGATACCAGGAACTTTAACAAGTTTGGGGTCCAGACTGCCGGATTTTGCAATCCTTTCAACCTGGGCAATGACAACTCCTCCGGAATTTTTTGTCGCCTGGGTAATCGATAAAATTTCCAAAGGCATGGCCTCTTTTTCAAGAGAAATATTACCGTTTTCATCAGCGGTAGTGCCTCTTATCAGTGCAACATCTATAGGAAAAGCTTTATATAACAACCACTCTTTTCCGCCAATTTCTATAACTTCAACCAAGTCTTCCTTAGTAACATCATTTAGTTTGCCTCCCTGAACCCTTGGATCCGCCAGAGTTTTCAAACCAACATGAGTAATCGTTCCTGGTTTGCCTGCAGCAATATCTCTGAAGAGATGTGTTAATACACCTTGAGGAAAATTGTAGGCTTCAATTTTGTTTTCATTAGCCAATTGACCTAATTTGGGAGCCAGCCCCCAGTGACCGCCAACTACCCTTTTAAGCAGCCCTTCATGGGCTAGATGGTTCATCCCTCTTTCTTTACCATCTCCTTGTCCTGCCGCATATACAAGAGTCAGGTTTTTGGGTGTTTTTGTTTCAATAAACCTTTTTTCAAGAGCAATTGTTAATTCTTCAGGATGTCCAAATCCAACAAAACCACATATCGCTACAGTCATTCCATCTTTAATAAGATCAATAGCTTGATCAACATCATAAATTTTATTTTTTTTAGCCATCTTGTAACCCCCTTTACAAGTTTAAGTTTAAGCAGCTGCTTTTCTTTTTTACTCTGCTCTATATATTCGCAAAAGTCGTACCATGATAAACAAAAAAACAAAAAAGCCGACAAACCTTTATTGTTTCGGCTTTTTAAGACAGATCAAAAAAATAGCTTTTTTTATAGTTTTTATATTTTGTTGATTTTTTTCTACATAATTGGATTTTTTCGATTTGAATAAAATTTTCAAAATATAACAAACCACTAATATGAAGCATTAAGGGGATTGTAGAATTTCTTCTACATGAAGCTGGTGTTTGTATAAAAAAATCTACATTCACCTTTGTTCGGAAATATCTATCCCGTAGCGTTCTATTTTTTTGTAAAAGGAAGTTCGATGAATGCCCAGCAATCGGGCTGCATCCGACCTGTTACCACCCGTGTAGCTGAGTGCCTCTTTGATAGCTTCAATTTCTGCCTTTGCAACAATGTCTTTTAACTTACAAAACTTTTTTGAGGTTTTCTTGTTTTTGTCGCTTATGTTAACAGGCAGATGTTCCGGCAGTATGATTTTATCTGGTGCCAGATTCAAAGCCCTTTCCAGAACATTGCGCAGTTCTCTGACATTGCCTGGCCAGTTATGCTCCTTTAACAGTTCAACAGTCTTGGGTGCTAAAACTTTGGGTTCTGTTTTTAGTTTGTTTACCAGGTCTTTTAAAATTGCAGGGGCCAAAATGGGTATGTCATCCAACCTTTCCCTGAGAGGAGGAATATGCAGAGAGATTACATTTAACCTGTAGTACAAATCTTCTCGAAACTTTCCTTTCTGGACGGCTTCTTCCAGATTCTCATTAGTTGAAGCGATAACCCTGATGTCGAGGTCTATTTTTTCGGTACCACCTATCCTTTCACACTCCCTTTCTTCCAACACCCTCAGAAGCTTAGCCTGCATCTCAAGAGGCATGCTGCCGATTTCATCCAGCAAAATTGTTCCGCCATTAGCAAGCTCAAACTTTCCCGGCTTGCCTTCTTTCTTTGCCCCTGTAAAAGCTCCCGCTTCATAACCGAACAGCTCAGCCTCCAAAAGGTCTTTTGGTATGGCAGCACAGTTGACCTGAATAAAAGCCCCGTATTTTCTATAGCTGGCTTTGTGAATAGCATGAGCAAAGAGTTCTTTGCCTGTGCCGCTTTCTCCCTGTATCAATACGGTGGAATTGGATTCCGCCGCCCTTCTTGCAATCTCTTTTAAACGTTCCATCTGTTTATTCTGGGTAATGATATTATCAAAAGAATACTTGGCTTCCTGCATCCTTATGATTTCACCTTTGTAATGGTTTAGCTTACTCTCTAGTACCCTCAACCTCTGGGCCAGCGCTTTAAGCTCCTGAATATCCTGAAAAAGAACTTTGCCTACCGCACCTATTATCTTACCGTTTCTCTTAATGGGTATACGGCTTGCTATCATATCGTGCCCCTGGATTCTCTGCACATGGCCTATTTCCTCTTTGCCTGTTTTGACAACGATGTGCATCCTGGTGTTTTCAATAACATCTGTTACATGTTTACCCAGGATATCCTTTTCCTTAATGCCCAAAAAGTTTTCATAGGCACGATTAAATTTAGTTATATATCCATTTTCATCGACGATAATTATTCCATCATATGCACTGTTAATAACGCTTTCAAGGATTTCCATGTTGTCTTCCATTTCTTTGATGTTCTGTTTCAATTTTTTTATTTCCGTAATATCCTGAAAAACAGCTATGGCTCCAACAACCCGGCCTTTAAAAATTATCGGGGTTCTGTTTACGCATACAACCTTACCGTTAACCTCTAGTGTTTTTCCTGCATCAATTCTTTCTTTTTTGAATGTATTAATTAATTGAGTATTTGGTATTATATCATTAATAAACTTGCCCAGCACATTTTCTCTTTTAAACCCCAAAATGTTTTCACTGGCTTTGTTAAATATTTTTATCCGGCCTTCTTCATCAACGGCAATTATGCCATTATAAACTGAATCAACCACGGTCTGAAGCCATTTAAATCTTTCCTCAATGGGAATTTCATCTAACCCATATTCTCTCATTTCGTTAACCTGCCTTCCCTCCAATTTTTTTTGGCATTGTTAACATTTTTATTTATTATTCTATATAATCTTATAAAATACCTTTTTTTGAAAATGGTCCGAAAATTCCCGTGGCCTTTTTAACCTGTTAATGAAAATTCATGAAGGAGAGGCAGGAAAAATTTCAAGGGTCTAACCAATATTTTATATACCTTTAAAAACAGGAGGCCTCTTTTCTTTAAATGCATTAATACCTTCTTTATTGTCCTGTGTCTGTAAACAATTGCATTGCAAACTTGCTTCAAGTTCTAAAGCACATTCAAGGTTCAGGCTGAAACTTTGGTTTAATGCTTTCTTTATCAAAGCCAGAGCAATCGGTGCACCGTTGGCTAATTTTTCAGCAAACTTGTATGTCGTTTCCTTTAGTTCTGCATCATCAATCACCTTATTTACTATACCAAGCTTCAAAGCTGTATCCGCATCGATTAAATCTCCAGTAAACATGAGCTCTTTGGCTTTATGTAAGCCTACTGCTCTGGGAAGAAAATACGTACCTCCGCAATCAGGAATAAGACCTATTTTTGCAAAACTCTGACCAAATCGAACTGATTTTGCACAAAATATAATGTCACATGCCAATGCTATGTTGAACCCTGCTCCGGCAGCTACACCATTTACCATGGCAATAACCGGTTTCTCCATGTTTACAATGGTAGATACTATTTCGGCTGCCTTCACAATATAATCACGTGCCTGAACAGGATTATCAATAGTCTCTATATGGGTTAAATCTCCCCCTGCACAAAAAGCTCTTCCGGCACCGGTTAAAACAGCCACCTTTACACTGTCATCATTCTGAACGCTAATTAGTGCATTAACCAGCTCATCAATCAATACAGGCTGCAGCGAATTTAAAGTCTGTGGCCTATTCATTGTTATTGTAGCAATGTTATCTTTTTTTTCTAACAATACCGGTTTTTCGCACATAATAATACCTCCCAAATATAATTTAGTATTGATTTTCGACAACCACTATGTAATATCCTCTCAACTCCTTTATTAAATTTTGTCTTAAAGGTGTTTTAAACAACATGCGCAAAAAATAACGCCGCAGAAAATCACTGCGACGTTACTTCCAACACTTCAACTAAATCCGGGTCAGCTCCGGCCTTAATTGCTTCCTGCGTTTTTTGCTATGCCTCTAGACCTGCTTTATATCCTTCTTCTATGGCTTCTAAAGCTTTACGAACTTCTAGTGCATCACCTACAGTTATCAATTTATTTACTTTACCTTCCAGTTTATTTACAAGTTCATTTACCGGTTTAACCCCTACAGCTAAAACTATTGTATCAGCAGGGCCTATTTTCTCCTCTTTACCATTCCTATCAACAATCACACCATCATCAACAATTTCTTTAACTGGAGTATTAGTGTATATATCAACATTATTCTCTTTCAAGTCCTTTAATAAAAAGTATCTAACACTATCTTGTACATCTTTTGCTATTTCAGGAAGCTGTTCTAAAATAGTAACTTCTTTCCCATGATTAGCCAAATGATCAGCAGTTTCGGATCCTACCATGCCTCCACCAATAACTATAACCTTATGACCAACATCAACTTTTCCTTTCAAGACATCATGAGCGGTTACCACATTTGGCCTATCTACACCCGGTATATTAGGAATCGCCGGCCTGCCACCAGTTGCAACTATAACAACATCTGGTTTTTCTGAATCTACAATTTCAGTTGTTAGCTCCGTGTTCAAATATACATTTACATCTAATTTCTTAAGTTGAGTCTTTTGCCAGGCAGTAAATGTGGCAAATTCTCCTTTGTTAGGTGGTACAGCAGCTAAATCATATTGTCCTCCTAATTTATCGGTTTTCTCATATAAATGAACTTCATAACCCCTTTGGGCTGCAACTATGGCCGCTTCCATTCCCGCAGGACCGCCACCAGCTATAAACACCTTATTCTTGCTGGTTGCCGGTTTTATAGCAAACTCTATTTCTCTTCCCAACGTTGGATTAACCAGACACTTAACATCTATATTCTTAAAGAGCCTTTCTATACATCCCTGCATACAACCAATACAATGTCTTATCTCATCAAACTTACCCGCAGCAGCTTTATTCGGTAATTCAGGATCAGCAAGTGAACCCCTACCCATCGAAACAAGATCTGCTTTGCCAGAAGAAACTATTTCTTCAGCTAAGAAAGGATCATTTATCCTACCTACAGTAATTACAGGTATCGATACCACTTTTTTGACTTCGGCAGCAAAATCAGTTATCCAACCATGTCGAACAGCACTAGGTGGTATTATTGCTTCTGCACTGGCATACACACCGGCAGATACATGGATAGCATTGATACCAGCCTTTTCTAATAAAATTGCTATAGCTTTTGTGTCTTCTATAGTTCTCCCACCTGGCACAAATTCATCAGCAGAAATCCGGAATATAATTGGGAAATCATTACCGGCTTTTGCTCTAATATCCGAGATAATTTCTAATGGAAAACGCATTCTATTTAAGAAGCTTCCACCATATTCATCAGTCCTTTTATTTGAATATGGTGACATAAATTGTGCTATTAGGTATCCATGTGCCCCATGTATTTCAACACCATCAAACCCTGCTTTTTTAGCTCTTAAAGCACAATCACCGAATTTCTCTACCATATCTTGAATTTCCTTTATTGTTAATTCATGAGGAATTTCCTGGTTTGACGGACATGGTATTGGGGATGGTGCCACGGGTTGAGAACCTATAACAAAATGGTTTGTCTGTCTCCCTGCATGATAAATTTGGGCTACAATTTTAGTTCCATATTTGTGAATTCTTTTTGTTAACTCAGAGTGGCTTTCTATTTGACTATCATCCCAAAGGCCTGGAATATTAGAAAAACCTCTACCTTTTGGGTCTATAGCATAATCTTCGGTAATTATAAGCCCCCATCCACCCTTAGCCTTAGCTTCATGATAAGCAATGTACCTTTCTGTAGCAGTCCCATCATTATTACAATAATTCATAACCATTGGCGCTACAATAAGCCTGTTTGGTATCTCTATCTTTCCAATTCTTACCGCAGAAAATAAATTTTTTAACATTGCATCCTTACCTCCTTTTTTTGAAATAATTCGACTTTTATTTTCTTTTAAAAGAATTCGACATTCATTTTTGAAAACCTTTTTTCTACAGGAAATTTGCAAACATTAATTTATAAACAATTTCCTTACTACTTCAAAAACAACAGTACCAGTAATCTACAATAGTAATTTTTCCGGTTTTAGGTGAAAATATTCTTTAAATCCCGCACGGTTCAGATGAAACAGGACCGTTTGCGTTTGTATTCTGCCCGGCGTTAACATGATCATCGTCGCAGCGGCTTTGACTTTTTCTATTAGCGGCGCACCAAAAGAATAACGCCGCAGAAAATCACTGCGACGTCATCCTCTCTCTTAATCCCACCACTTGCGAGGCTTGTCAGGTGGAAACATGTAAGTAAGCCGGCTATGTTTAACTCCCATAGCAATGTAACTTTCTACCATTTTCAAGGCCGCAAAGGCAGGGTCTATAACAGGTACGTCATATCCCGCCGCTTTCAGTCTGTTATGGAGATTTTCCGCCATCCCCATCATTCCAGTACACCCCAGTATGACTACATGAACCCCGTCTTTTAAAATTGCCTCAACGCTCTGCTGGTAAAGAGCATCTTCTAGCTTTGAGCGGTCTCCCAGATCCAAAACCGGAATATCAACATAGCGAATTGAAGCAATTTTGCTTGCTAACCCTAACTTTTTAGCCAGGTCTTCCAGCATTGGCAGCACATTAGGTAAAACAGTAACTATTCCTAGGTGCTACCCCAGACCTGCCGCCAGTAGAATTGCGGGTTCGAATCCCCCACATACCGGTATGTCCACCACTTCCCGGGCAGCTTTTACTCCCGGGTCACCAAAACAATCGATAATAACTCCGTCAAAACCCTCTTCGGCAGCTTTTTTTACTTTGTTTAAAATATCAGGTACCGCCAGAGCCTCATCATACTCGCTTTCGATAGATGCCGGTCCATAGTCAAGATTTTCAACATCAAACTCCACCCCTGCTCCGGCATACTCTCGAAACTCCCGGCGAATTTCTTCGTTAAACACATCAGAAGTTATAGGCATGATTACTTTAATTTTCACTTTCTTTCCCTCCATCTCATATAATTTTACTTCATTCTTTTTGACTTAAACCCTGTTTGTTTTTTTACCCCTTCAGGTCGCCAGTCGCCTTCACCCTAACCCTGGTAGCGTTACCCGGCAGGTATGCCAGGGGAACGTCTTCTACTTCCACTACTTCAACTGTATCCGGGTCAGCTCCGGCTTTAATTGCTTCCTGCTTTGCTGTTTCCTTTGCTTCCTTAATTGCTTCTTCTCTAGTCATCTTTGACAGGTCAAATATCTTTTCAACCTGACCGCTGACCTGAGCGATGGACGCCCCTAAGGCATTAGCAATTTCGTAGTTTTCAGGTCTGATTACTTCCGAGACACCTTCGAGTTCATCGGGAATAAGTATACTACCACCACCTACAAGGATTAAGGGCTGAGGCTCACTGGTCAACTTGATTTTTTCTATGGCCTGTTCAACCATTGACTTGATTTTTTCAAAACATTTCTCTGCAAATTTGAGGTCTATATTCTGAACCTTGCTCCTGTCACTAAGGTCACACATTCCCAATCGCACTGCCAGATCCGTTGCAGTTAAAGTGCTGCCTCCAAAGACAAGGGCTTCTTCAGTGATCCTGTAACCCACGCTGTCGGGACCAATTATAATTTCTCCATTCTCTTCCCGGATAATGGTGCCGCCACCCAGCCCGATGGATATTAAATCAGGCATCCGGAAGTTCGTTCTAACTCCACCAATTTCCACAGCTACTGCAGATTCCCTTGGGAAGCCGTTGGTAACTACTCCTATGTCGCTTGTAGTCCCCCCAACATCCAGAACAATTGCATCCTTGTTCTTAGCCAAAAAAGATGCACCTCTGATGCTATTAGTGGGGCCGCAGGCAATTGTCAGGATCGGATATTTCATGGCATAATCGGCAGACATCAATGTGCCGTCATTCTGGCATAAATATACCTTCGCGCCTGTCACATTTTCCTTTTCTAATGCTTTGATAAACCCTTCGGCAGTTGTTTTTGCAACTTCTACCAGTGCAGCATTTAGTATTGTAGCGTTTTCCCTTTCTAAAAGGCCTATGGAACCAATCTGATGGGAAAGTGATACAGGGAAATCTCCCAGTTCTTCCCTGATTATTGCAGCTACCCTTTCTTCATGTTCACTGGAAACAGGAGAAAAAACTGAGATTACGGCAATGGATTCCACCTTTCCTTTTAAATCTCTTAGTATTTTCCTTACTTCATTCTCATCAAAGTCGCTTATGGTGCGGCCGTCAAATTCATGACCACCACCTGTCAAAAAATACTGCCTGCCGATTTTCTCTACCAGGTCTTCCGGCCAGCCCGTCATTGGCTTAATCGCTTCCGTGGCTGGTTTACCAAGCCGTAATACTCCCACCCTGTTTAATCTCTTTCTTTCTACAATTGCATTGGTACAATGGGTTGTCCCCAACATTGCGTACTCTATTTTATCCCTTTCAACTCCTGATTCCTCAAGAACATGGTGCATTGCCTCATATATTCCGGTACTCACGTCAGCAGTGGTAGGAACCTTTACCTTGGCAATCAGATTTAAATTGTTGTCTATAATGACTGCATCCGTGTTTGTGCCGCCTACATCTATGCCCAGACGATATTTCAATTTTATACCTCCTTTGATATATGCAATTTTCTATGCCTATTTTACAGCCAGTTTTTCTACTGGAACATAATCCACATCATAACCAAAATACCTTGGACCAACTGTTTCGATTCCCCTGGGAGTTCTCCATTTTGCATCACAGGAAATGCCCAGCACGGCCACCCTGTTACCGTATTTTAAGCGTTCAGTAGTAATCGGCATTGCGGTCTCCAGGTTTACTATACAAATCAGATCCGGCACGGTAGCTACCACCTTACCGTTTTTGATGGCTATCAGATTTTCATTTTGAAACTGCACTTTCATATTTTGGCCGCTGTATTCATCTATTCCGTCTAAAAGCGCTTCTCCTCTGGCAAATCCTCCTTCAGTTTTGCGCGAAACATCTTTGATTTTACCCTTAAACAATTCTATTCCGCCGGTTGCTTCCAGACAGGCATCAACGGGACTTTTACTGCTGTTTCTGGAATTTCTAATTGCTTCTCCAATTTTAGCAGAATAGGTAACTATATTGCGGATTGCAGCCTTTTTTAGCTCCTTCCCTGTCATTGGGTAAATGCTGATCATGACGGAAGCGCCCATCTCTACAGTTGCAATTCTTGCAAGTCTTTCAGTCCAGACATTATCTATAGTTTTCAACATCAAAATATTGCCCTTTTCGTCTGCAATCATCATTGGAGTAGCGCTAATATCATAAAGGTGATATGTTACCATCTGCAGTTCCGGGAAAGCCCGTCCCATACCGTCACAGTCTATTAACGGGAGCCCCAGGCTTGCCGCTACCGCAATCGGAATCATGGAATTTACGCCACCGGCTTCAATTGGTACTGTAGCATAAATATCCTTGTTGAGATAACTTTTTAACCCTTCAAAAGCGCGGAATATTTCCTCTCCGCTCGGTATTTTCTCTATCAAAACCGTTGGCGCCCCCATCATGGCAGTTGGTACAATCAAAGCATCATCTGGAACATCTTCAGGATCTAGAAGCGGCACAGGCCCGTGTTCTTCTATAGCCTGTAATGCCATTAGTTTGCCTACATAAGGGTCGCCACCGCCCCCGGTACCCAGCAGGGCGGCTCCCAGAGCAATATCTTCAATATTATCTTTGTCTATATACTTCAACTTTATTTCTCCTCCCTTTTGAAAATAGTTATTAAATGGTTTCAACTTGTTCAAATTCTACAACTTCTCTGTTTGTAGCTACAGCATATAGTTTCATTAAGACATAATATAGTACCGCGCTGGCTATGAGAGAATTTAGTGAAGGAATTCCGGATTTAATGAAGTATCCCACCAGAAATCCGCCAGCCCAGGCTAAAAGAGATAATGGATTAACCTTTTCGAACCTCTCCGGTAGTTTGCCACTGGCCCTGGTCTCGTCCAAAACTTTTCTATGACGCCTTAAGATATAATAGTCAACCACCATGATTCCTCCAACAGGCGGGACCGCAATTCCAAGCACAACCAGAAAACCAACAAAATTATCCAGAATGCCAATTGTGGACATAAAAGTTCCCAGTGCACCGATTATTAAGGTCATTAATCCGCGGTTTGCTTTAATGCCAAACATGGCATCCAGGAAGTTTGTAACCCCCAGCGAAGCAGCGTAGAGATTTATATCGTTAATTTTAATGGTTGCAAAGACAACCAGAAGTGCTGCAAACCATCCTCCCAAATCAAGCATTATGCTGACCACATCGCTGCTTTTGACGGCATGGGCCATCAACACAGCAATCAAATTAATCAAAATTTCACCCAGGAAAATACTGAGGAACGTCATCCAAAATACATCTTTTGCGTTACGATTATACCTGCTCAAATCGGGAGTAACGATAGCACCTACCATGAAACCTCCGGCCACCATAGTGATGGCAACCCCAATGTTTAAAGGCTCTCCCGGCGGCGAAGAATTCAAGAGTTCTATCAGGTTGTGCTCTGACAACATTTTGTATGTGGCATAAGCAACAGCCAACAAAAACCCCGGAACGGCGATTTTTGCCGTCCAGCTAATCATCTTATAACCAAACACAACAATTATTGTTATTGCCATCCCGGTGATGAAAGACATCAACTTAAAGCTTACATTTCCTCCAAAAGCCTTTATGAGCCCTTCAGCAAAAACAGCATTCTGAATTCCAAACCAGCCTATGCACGAAATTGCTATAATAAGTCCTATAAGACTGGAACCCACCTTCCCGAAGCCCGTCCAGCGGGTTAAAAAGCTCGTTGACATTCCTTCTCTGGCGCCTGCAATTCCTATCAAGAGGCTTACTATTTCCAGAAGTATACTCCCCAAAAAGGTTGCAATCATCGCTTGTTTAAGAGTCATTCCGTATCCCAGAGTAGCGCCCAGTATAAACTGAGACAATGTAGCTACAGCTCCAAACCTGACCATAAAAACATCCCACATGGGTTTTCGTGCTTCTTGTGGTGTTCGTCCAAGTGCATAATCATTGCTTATTTCTGCCATTTTCCCCTCTCCTTTCAAAAACTTTTCAGAATGAATTCAGGTCTTGTTTTAATATCACCTCCTAAATGGACAGGTATGACTACATTTTTATGCAACTTCTATGCCAAATAAAATTTAATATATTATGCGCCTTTTCTGGCGATTAAAGCTGTATTTAGCGCCGTTTCACAGGAAAATCATATAGATTTGACTTTAATAAATCAGCATATATCTTTTGTTTTTTTGTTTTTTCGCATTTTTTTGCAGTAATTTTCACTTGATAAATCAATTCGCAAAATATAAAATTAAAAAAAAGAACTGCAGGTGATATAAACAATGGAATTTAAAATAAAAGATACTTTAAAAAGCCTTGGTAATATCTTTGCCGGTTCGGTATTTGTTTTTAACAGAGAAAAAATCCTTTACAGCAGCAATGATAAAATCTTAAACACTTCCCTCGATTCTCATCCAATTGTAAAAAAAATGCTGCAATCAGAAATGCCGCAAATCATCACAACTCCCGGGGCGCATCTACTGTGTTCCTATTGTGCCGCCTCTTCTAACTGTAGCGTTAAACTGGAGGTCGCTTTCCCTTTTTTTACACATGGAAAAGCGGTTAATGGCGGAGTTTGCTATAGAATTGGCAGAGATGCTTTTTTAAATGAAAATGATTTGAATGACTGGCTGGCTTTGTTAAAATACTTTACTGATTTTCTGCATTACCTGTTGGAAGAAAAAGAACAACTTTTAAATGAATATTTGTTAAAACAGCAATTGAGTTATCTGATAAATCTTGTGCCGGAAGCCGTAGCAGTAATTGACGGGCAGGGAAGGATACAAGGATTGAATTCCCATGCTCAGAAGGTCAATATGGAAAACTGCTTAGGAAAAAATAATGTGATAAATGAAATAAAGAAGGCACATGGTTCTAAAGGTCAATTTAGAATAACGGTAATCGAAAGACAAAAACCTTTAGAACTTAACACAAAAACTTTCGGTGATACAAAAAAATTTGCAGGCGCCATTGTTCATACCATTGAAAAATCAAAAGATCTAAACGATACTTTTCCCCAGAAAAGAAATTTACTAGCATTCAATAAAATTATCGGCAGCTCATCCAAGCTTAAAAAAGCCATGGAAATTGCAGAACAGGTTGCTTCATCTGATTCGACAGTTTTATTGCGCGGTGAAAGCGGAACAGGGAAGGAAATGTTTGCTCTTGAAATTCATCTCTTAAGCCCCCGGAGAAATGAAAATTTTATTACCATCAATTGTGCGGCCATTCCCGATAACTTACTGGAAAGCGAGTTGTTTGGATATGAGGAAGGAGCATTTACAGGTGCCAAAAAAGGAGGTAAAAAGGGAAAGTTTGAATTAGCAAACAACGGTACATTGTTTCTTGATGAAATAGGTGATATGCCCCCTGCTTTGCAGGCTAAACTTCTAAGGGTTTTACAGGAAAAGAAAATTGAAAGGGTCGGCAGCACGAAATCAATTCCCATTAATACCCGAATCATTGCTGCAACTCACAGGAACCTTGAAGAAATGATTGCAGAAGGAACCTTCAGGGAAGATTTGTTTTTTAGGCTTAATGTGATTCCTATTTTTATACCACCGCTGAGGGAACGGCCAGAGGATATCAAATTTTTGTTAAATTATTACTTAAAAAAATACTGTATTCTCTTAAAAAAAGACTTTAAAGTCTTTTCACAGGAAGCACTTGAAATTTTGATGAATTACCATTGGCCGGGAAATATTCGAGAACTGGAAAACACCGTTGAATATCTCGTTAATGTGGAAAGTGCCGATGAAATAGTTCCTGCAAGTTTGCCCGGTTATATTCGTTTCAATCAGGATGCTAATAAAGAGAATGATAGAAAAACTTCACTGAGTACTCATAAGAAAAAAAGGCTGATAGCTGCTCTCGAAAAACATGGGTATGATACTGAAGGCAAAAAAAGAGCTGCCAGAGAGCTGAAAATCAGTTTATCCACACTTTACCGTTGGGCTAAAAAATATAATGTTGAAATCTAGGAGGTAATCATGAACAAAAAACTAACATCACAAAACATAGAAAGTTTATATCACGGAAGTATATTCCTCGGTTCTGGAGGAGGAGGAAAACCTGATACACTTTTAAGTGTATTGAAAAGCAGTGTAAATAAAAACGAAAAAATACCATTAATTCCTCCAACTGAAGTTCCGGATGATTCTACAGTGGCTGCGGTCGGAATAATAGGGTCTCCTGAATTGTTAAACGAAGATATCCCCACTGGTGATGAAGGAATTCGCGCATTGAGATTATTGGAGCAAATTTTAGAGAAAAAAATAGATTTTCTGGTCTCTCCAGAAGGGGCAGGAGTTAACATACTCTATCCCTTACTGGTTTCAACAAAAGCAGGAATACCTCTCATAGATGGAGACGGCATGGGGAGAGCTTTCCCGGAACTGCAGATGACAACTTTTCATATTTATGGTGAAATACCAGGGGCGCCAATGGTATTGTGTGATTCCAGAGGGGATGAAAAAATTTTTTATTCCATGGATAATTTTTTACTGGAAATAGATACCCGACAGGCGTTAAACGAATATGGTGGCGCCGGCTATTTTGCAGGCTTTGCTATGACGGGGCGAGAAGCTAAAACTGCTATTGTTCCGGATACCATCTCCTTCTGCGAGAAACTTGGTGAAGTTTTTTCAGAAACTTCTTCTTATCAGAAAATCCTTAAGGATATTATTAATGTTACCAAAAACTCTATCTATGGAAGCGCAATTGAACTTTTTATAGGATTTGTAGAAGGAATGGGAAACGTTCGAACATTTAAATTGCGGACTATTAACCTTAGAGGAACCAGAGAATACAATCAGGAAGAGTTTAAAATTTTAATTCAAAACGAAAATCTTTTTGCCTATCGCAACAATAAGGTAGCAGCAATGGTCCCTGATCTAATATGTCTGTTAGATTATCAATCGGGCATTCCGCTGAATAATAACGACCTTACTCCCGGAATGGAAGTAGCTGTCATCGGCATTCCCGCACCTACACTTTTAAAGACAAAAAAAGCTTTAAATGTGGTTGGCCCCCAGTGTTTTAACTATAAATCTGGTTATCAGCCCCTAGAAGCAATTCATTTTTCTTATTATTTTTAACAGGTGATTAAAATGTATTATAAAATAGGACTTCACTTAAAAAAATCAAAAATTACAGCACTGCTTTGTACCAAAAACATAATTTGGGAAAATTTTAGTTTGGAAAATTTCTCCGATATTTTTTATGCAATTAAAAAAGCACTGAAAGAATTACTTAATAAATCAGGAGTAAATCCCGGGAAAATATCCCATTTAAACATTGCAGTCGACTTTGGACAATTGGTAAAAAAAGGAGTGCTCCCACGTGCCAGAATAGGCTATTTGCAGATTGGAACCAAACCAATACACGATTTAAAACCGGAAGAAACTTTTGGCCCTGAGCTTAAAGAGCTTATTATAACGTCAGAGGTATCTGAATCAAACAACTTATCAGGTGTATTGAAGCATTTTCAGGAAGCAGGGGTAGAAATAGTTGTAACAAACACAAAGCTAAGTCTCGATAATATTGAAGAAAAAAATCTGCTCAAAAAGATAGGTAATTTATGTCGAGGAAAATTCAAGGTAATGACAGGTGAATCCTTTGCAGACCTGGGGTTTATAAGAAGGGAAAACACCCTGTTGTATAATGGGCTTTTAATCAAGGGAACGGAAAAATTTTTCTCAGAGTTATCCAATATTTGCAATTCCCTCGGCCTGTATTGCAACATATATTGTTTAACAACAAACGGTACCTTGATGTCTATGAACAGGACTGCCATGCTGCCTGTAAAAACCATTAATTCACCAGATATTAGCTGGCTTGTTGGTATTTGCAACCTGGAACAACTGAAAAATTGCCTGGTAATTAGAAGAGGAGATTCCTATATTTATATTGCTGCTATAAGAAATGGCGTTCCCCAAATTTCTCCTTTCCCTTACTCAAAGGAAAATTTGAAGCTCAATATATCTCATCCTAATGTTCTTAAAATACCTGTTACTTCAGAAAAAAAAATAAGCTCTGCAGTTAAAGAAAATGTATTTAATGCCCTTAAAAGGTTAAATTTACAGGATGAATTTTTGCCAATTGTTTTAGCGGGGATACCATATGAAGAATTTCCGGAACTGTTTTATTCAAACGTTGTTTTTCCTGTTCATTATATTTATGAAGGAATTGCAGGCGCATATGGAGCTGCTTCGGCACTTTTAGAAGTAGAATCAAACAAAATATTGGTTTATAAAAAGAAAAAAGAAACAGAAATAGAAAATTTATGGCAGACCTTATATCGCAATGCAGAACAAGAAGGGATAGACCTTGAACAGGAGGTTTATAAATATCTTAAAGAAACTCCATTGCGATATTTGTCTGATGAAGCTTCTCTTGTACAGGCAATACTTTATGGCAATTTAAAATACGGTCCCTATTATACGGATTGACTTTTTATCCATATAAATACTCCGGTATCCTGCAGGTGGTCTGCCAGCCTGTTGACCTCTTCCTGGTTCATCTTGAATGCAGAACGCCACTGCGCCATCATCTGGCCGGCCTCTTCAGCCGAAATGTCGAATGCTACACCCATTTGGGCAGCAGCTTCAGCAAATTTGGTTAAATCTTCTCGAGCAATGCCTGCCTGTCCGCCTGCGGCAACAATTTGAGCTAGTTCGTCAGCAGCCATAGGGATTCGTTTGGAAAGGTTGATTATATCCTTTTCCATGGCCTTAAACTGCTCCGGTGTCTCAAAGTCTACTACCTTTTTGACATCTGCCATGCTGGATTCAAATTCTATAGCTGCAGCAATTGGGGCGCCTACTGTAACAGCCGTTTCAACTGCACCTACCATTGCGCCTCGCATTCTCTGGCGGAAATTGCTAAGTCTTTGTTGTCTTGAGACAGCCTTAGAGAGCCCGCGCTGTGCCCTTTCAGCTTTATCTAGCTGCCTTGCCAGTTTTTCGTATGATTCTGCATATTTTTTGGCAGTTATTTCTCCTCTTTTTTGAGCCCTTTCAAGTTCTCTTATCTCTGAACGCAGAGACGAAATATGTCTGTTCATCTTCTGAAGTTTTTCATTTGCCGACGTAAAAGTGCGTCCAAAGGAAGAGTTTATTTTTCCGGCTATCTCAAAGGCCATTTCAAACATTTTTCGCTGCGCCATTTAGGTCACTTCCTTCCATCCTGCAGGTTAATCAACGCCTGCATCCACTCGGCCAATTCTACCAGTGGCCTGGAAAGCCAATATGAAACTGGGGTATAGCTACTGATAGACATTTTCAGACATACATCCATAATGATATTTATCAATTTCCCACGTCGTAAGCTTAATCCAGTAAAAAATTTTCAACCAATAATGTAATTTTACTAAAATCCTTTGCCGGCAACTTTAAAAGCATTTCCACCGGAACTTTTGCAGCTTTTGCTGCTATCACTGCCTGATAAGCTTTTGAAAGTTCTGGCACCGGGGTTGGGCCCTCTAAAGCCCTAGCTTCTTGTGTCGCATTAATAATGTCTCTTCCGGTCAATGAATCCAAATCAATACTCAACTCTTTATATTCCTTATCTTCAAAAGAAAAAGGCTTGCTAAGAACAACTTTTTGCATATTCCTCACCTCGAAAATGATATAATTTAAGTAAATAAAGCAAACAAAGTGGGGGAAATATTATGTCTATTCTTGATTCGATAATAACCATCTTTTTATGGACTATTGTCTTGATTTTTTCTTTTATCCCTGGTGTAGTTTTTGGCAGCTTTATCGAACCCATATTTGGCCCTATAGGATACTGGATAGGTTTTATAGTTGGTGCCGTAGCCTTTATCTTCTATATGAGCCCAATTCTATTTGTAAAAGATGAACAACAAATCAACGATAATGATATTTAAGACCCACTGCATCCTAACAGATAGCAGCAGGTCTTTAAAATTTTAAGCAAGGCCAAGAGCCTGCCTGATATCTTTTAAATAATCTTCTCCGTTTATCTTGCAGATGTAATTGTACTTGTCAATTTCTACTATTTCCTTGCCGTCTAATGATACCTTAATATAAGTTACTTCAAACTCATTTGACGCATCAGATGTCGCACCCACATCCAGTTTGCCAAGCTCTGTCTTTTTAGGTATACATCTGACTGCAACTTTAAGGGGAGATACTTTATATTCACCTGTTCCCGCATTATATGCCTGAATAGCACCCCGTAAGTCAAGATTGTGAGATTTCTGTTGTGCTAAATGCACTGTTGGCTTCGTAACCGTGCGCCAATTTAGCTTAAGTGTCATGCTGCCAAAGTGGCCGAGAACAGGGCTTTCTACTTCACCGGCAATGCCTGCACCCTTCACCGTTTCGGTCATAGCCTCAATACTAGGCAATTCTACATCAGCTATGCCAAGCAGGTCATTCCCATCTTCATATACACGAAAGTTAATGAGTTTCTCAGGTACCTGATTCAACCTTCACCCCTCCTTTAACCAAACAATGACTCAAGATACTTGGGGTCATACTCAACTACAAAGTCAATTTCTCGTGCCGGAGACGGCGGAGTTACATACACGTGGAAGCGCATAATGCCGTCCATGAGATCCGTTTCGGGATTCTCTTCAGGGATAAACTCAACCCTGCCGCCGAGAATATATTCTCTAGCCGTCAATCCATTGAGCCATATGTTAGCTGAATCAACAACTGTTTCTACCATACGCCTGGTAATGGGATAGTCCACCTTCTGCCAGAACATCAGCACCAGCTGATTGGCAATCCAGTCGAACATGCGCCTGATGGGCAAAAAGGCATCTTTCGGATCAGTAACAGCCGGGTATGCACCGGTGCGGTTACCCCATGCTTTCCAGCCGCCTACAAAGTTAAGTGCAGTAATGATGCCCTGGCCGTTCAAATAGACAGCCTGGTCAGGGCCCAAGGCTACGGTTGTGCCATCGCTCAGAACTGCACTATCAGCTTGAAGGCCCTTATTCGAAGGACTTGCAAAGGGAACATCGTCATTTTCAGCATCAAGACTGCAGATTAACCCGGCCAGCTGAGTAGACAGATGGAACTCTTCATCACCCAGCTTCACCTTTGGCCAGCATACAGCCTGGCGTTCGGAAGTATAGTTGTTATCAGTTTTCCATGATGGAACATCACTGTATTTTGTAACTGTGTCAGTCGGCACATCCGTCAATGCAATGCACTTGAAGTGCCCATTGATGTTGCTGGCCTTGGCCACCATGACCGCAGCCACAGCCGGGTCCTGGGACCAGCCGGGGGCAAGGATCATCCCGGGCACCATCCGGAACCTCGGGAATACCGCATTTACCAGCTCAAGGCCAGTTAAAGCACCAGTAGTGGCATCCACACCTCCTATGATGTCATTTGCTGTTATGGCCGAAGGGTCTAGGTAATCGTAATCAACCTGGAGGCTAGCACCTTCAGAAATGCTTCCGGAGGATAGCCTGGTAATTACTGCGTTTCCATTATCATCAAAAGCTATTGTGTAATCCGTATTTCTGACATAGGTTGTTGCACCATCAGAAGATTTCACCACAACGGTTGATAAAAGCACACCTTTATTGGCCAAAACACCCTGGTCATTACTGTCAAGGGGCACCGATTCAGCAGTAACACTTGCCTTATGGGTTGCAGGATCAAGGACGTTCACAAAAACCACGGGGGCTACAGCAAATAACCCGAAGTGTGACTTCATAAATTCGCAAAGGGTGTAGTTTTTCCAATCGTCGGAATATCCAAGTTCCTGCACCACCTCCTGGTAGGTGTAGCAGAGGATCGGCTCATTTGTCTTACCGGACCCATCCTCCGAAACAAGGTTTACCGGTGCTGTTCCGAACACCACCGGCAGTCCTGCATTCGTCTTTACCGGTGGGATTACAGAGGTAGGTACCTCAGAAACATATATTCCATGTTTATATGCCATTTATTAAACACCACCTTTCTCAATAAACTGTACTACCTGCTGATAAAAAGTGTTTTCGGGTGTGCCTTTAGTTTTAATTGCCTTTTCTGTCTTTGCCAGTTCTTTAACGGGAACAAATAATTTCTTTACTGCAGAACACTTATTAAATAAATCATTAAGATATCCAGGAATACCCTTATACACTGAATATCGCTGTAGCACTCCACCGGGAATATTTGGACCGCAGTATATTAACTGTTCTTGCTTTGAAAAAAATTCTGTTGAAACTGCTTTCTTTTTTTTACTCATATGCGACCTCCTCCAAAACAGGATGAGCAACCGTCCAGTTGGTGGTCATTATTCCCACCCACTCAGGGAACGGCTGCTCTTCCGGCATTTCAAACTTCATGGGGTATTCTACTTTATACTTTTTAGCAATTATCCGCCTTTTGAATAGCTCCGTCCAGATACGCTGAATAATACTCGCTACATCCCGCCAGCCGTTTTGAGCGTCTTCCGAGTAGGTCCCAACGATAATCTTGACTGTAACCGTTGCACCTTCCTGGTTATCCGTACCTTCCGCCAGTCTCACAATGACAAACGGGTAGTCCGGATCCGGCGCTGATTTTTTAGGAGGAAGGTAACCGGTGACAACCTGAGGCGGTTTATTTAAGTCCTGCTTATTTGTCTCCAGCCAGTAATTTTTAACCACATCATCAATAAAATTTCTAAGCTCATCAACCAGCAATGTCGGTATCATTTGCCCACACCTCTCAGTAAACGTTCTATTTCATGTTCGAGCCGTTCTTCCAAACGTTCCTGCGCCCGTTCTTCAACAAAAGCCGTTACTGATTTATGGCCCAGCATCTGCGGTACTGAAGGACCATATAACTGAATAATTGGTAATCGCGACTTCCCTGCGCGCTTAAATACACCAATGTGCCCTGACTCCATTTTGGCTACAAATGCATCTGGTATTGGGCCACCTTCTCCTCGGACAACACGGGCTATAACGGGTTTCTTACGTCGTTTTTGGGGAGGTTTTGATGGTGTAATTTTAAATTTAGACAGAGCAAGGGGGGAACCTTTAGCTCTAATGATGGCCGCCTGGTTCTCGTATGTTGCCTTTGTAATTTGTATGATCTCCCTAATATCTTTGGCTTTTACATAGTATCGCTCACGAACCTTCTTGACAGCATCAGTTCTGGCACCTTCAGCGGCCCTGTTGATGGCATTTACAACAGCCTTTGAAACACCGTTGGGTATGTTTTTCAGGAGTTCTTCAGCCCGTTCAATCTGTTTGGAATCAACGGTTATCATGATTCATTCGCCCCCAGGACGATTTCCAGAACACCCATTTCTTCACTGCACTCTATTACCGTATAAAGTTTGCCATCCAACCTCAGCTGTTGGCCGTATACCGGTCGTTCTGGTAAGTCAGCGGCTTTTACATAAACAGCTATCCGGCTTGCATAAACACCGTCATACTGCTCCGTTTTATAGTTGCTTCGGATCTTTAACACGTCACTATCTATCACAGCAGGAACTTCTTTTCCATCGATGGTATGAATCTGTGCAAATTCATCTAAATTGAAAAAAGTATTAATATCATAGTTCAAATGATCTTTCAATTTAGGCATAGTCATCAATCCTTAATAACATCATCCGGATCAAAATCTATATTTACATCCTGGTTTTCATTTTCTTCTTCTGCCACAGTTTCTAATTCTTCAATTTTTTCTCTTAAAGGTTTAAGAATAGTTGTTCGTTTTTTGCTGCTCTCTTCAATTTTCATTATTTTGTATAGCGTTTCAATATCTTGTGTTTTTTCAATAAGTTCATTAACCTGTTCTACATTCATCTCCTTTATGTTTGGGAAGTTTTTCTGATCTTTTTTCTTATCAGAAGACTTTGGAGGATTAATAATTTCTCCATAACCTTTTTTAGCAAGATTTTCTTCTTGCTCAAGTGAAAGGCCAGAGATAGTATCTCCGGCCTCTTCCTCAGGACCATATAGAACACCTTTAAATTTTACTTTTCCATGTGTTACTTTAAACATCGATTATCCCCTCCTATTAACCTACAACATCCATTACATACCATGCATCAACATCAAACGGTTTAGGTAATGGCCTGGAAGAAAGCCTGAAGGTCATTACATCATCATTCATATTTGCAATGATCTTGGGAACCCTGGTCCCTTCATAGGTATGGTAACGCTTGTCTTCTTCAAGTTGAGTAATTGCGCCATATAGCATTTCACCAAGACCTTCAGGGGCAATTAATACATGATCGGTTGGGAATACAGGCTTAATGGTACCGTCGTAATCCTTATACCACGCATAGTAAACATATAGACTGAGCCCTAAGTCTGGAAGATCACCAATATACTTCAAACCATTACCATCAACAGTTCTCAAATCCGGCCTTAGCAGTCCGATTTCAAGCCTTCTGTTATCCAGCAATTTCAGGAAGTTTTCATCAGACCTTAGATATCCCCAGGCATCCTTTCCTAAAACACAGATATCCGGATTATATCCTGCTTTAAGTATTGTTTCGACTCCTGTTTCAAGATCTTCATATTTAGTAGAATTCGGGTCACTCCAGGCATCGGTGCTGGTTAGAGTAACTTTGTTGGAGAATTGGAAGTCAATATTGTCATCAATGTATTTCTCAAGGTTGTCATCGATATAGCCTCGAACATTAATAATACCATTAGTGAGCAATTGAGCGCACATAACCTCTTCACGGCGTGAGATAGCATCGTCAAGTTCCTGAGCATCCTGCTGCAGGTAATAATCTTGACGTTCTTCTGGCGACATACTGGTATGCAAAGTTTCTCCAGGAATACGAGGGGTCAACACTTCAGGACTGATGGTTCTTTGCGGAGCGATCCTCGGGGGTGTGTATGTCCGAGTTTCATAACCTTTCCGCTCCATGTTAATTCCACCAACGTTAGGCGCAACGAATGGTGCAATTAAATATCCTCCCTTTCTAAAATCTACATCAACCTTTTCAGTCATGAAGGTTTTTACAGCAGGAAAGAAAGTATCCCTTAAAAATGTTGTGACCGGCATGCGTTTATCAAAACTACCGGCCATACTCCGAGGTTCATAGATATTCACATTTCCGTTAGTGATATCAGCCATCAGCTTTCACTCCTTTTAATAAGAAATTTCATCTTTGAGATAAATATTTACATCTCTTAACTCATCTTCGTGGACATCTGCAGTGTCAGTTCCACCAAAGATTAGAGCATTTCGGTTAAATACTCCGGATTTGTAGCATACAGCCATTACATCTCCACCGGTGGTATCTACATCCTCTGCCAGAATGTATTTTGCAACCTGACTTCCATCTGCTGCAGCACTGTCACAAAGCTTCCCTTTACCATCTGCAGTTACAATTTCGATTACACTTCCTCTTTCTAAAACTCCCTGCCCGGATGCAAGCAAAACACCGGTAGTTAACAGAGGAATTTCATGCCCGGCAATGAGCTTATCCGGATTAACAGAACCAGTGACTTCGTAACTAGCCATTAATATTCACTCCTCTCCTCTTTGCGTCCAGAATGGCCGCAACTTTTTTAAATTTATCAGCAACTGTTTTGGGTTTTTCTTCCGCCGGCACATCGGTGGAAGAAGGTTTTATATCCCTGACACCTGAATCATCCTGGTCTTTCTTAATATCATTTAGATATTTTTGCCCTTTGACATTGTCTAATTTCAAAGCCTCGAATGCCAGTTCTTTTGCATCCATAGGTTCTTCATATTTTGCTTTATATACCAAGCCCGGGTCAATATTGTTCTGGATATCTTCGATATCCTTAATTCTGGACCTTTCTTCTTCGGCCCCTTTCTTTTTAGCTTCAGAGATCAGTTCGTTTACTAAATCTGGATAAGCTTTTTCCAGGTCCTCAACCGTTTTAATTTCATTCATCCTTTTTTCACCTTCCTTTTTGATTTTGGTGTTATCTTTAAAAGAAACAGGCTTTATTACCTGATTGCGTATAAAATTACTAGGCTTTGCAGTAGTAATGTTTTTAGGAATTTTACTGTATTTAGATATATCATGACTGATGTCATTAACTATCAGCATTTTGCCATTTAATATCGATTCAACTTCTTCATCAAGTAATGTATCCGCAAACCCCAAGTCAACAGCTTCCTGCCCTGTCATCCAGGTTTCTTCCTTCATCAACCGAGATATCTCATCTCTATCTTTACCGGTTTTTTTCTCATAGGCTATTATGATTGTTTCTTTAACCTTTTCAAGCACTTCTGTAAGTTCTGCAAAATCTTCGGTATTGTAATACCCTATCAAAACTACCGCTGGATCATGGATCATCATCATACCATTAGAAGGAATCTGTATTTCATCTCCTGCCATGGCTACGATGGTAGCTGCGCTGGCTGCCAGCCCATCTATTTTAACTATAATATCTGCTGAATTATCCTTGAGGAGCGAATATATTGCATTGGCAGCAAAAACATCACCACCACCGGAATTTATGCGGACCGTTATTTTTCCTTTTTCTCCCAGTGGTTTAAGGTCTTCTGCAAATTGTTTGGGTGTGACTTCATCTCCCCACCACGTTTGTTCAGATATTGGGCCATACAACAGCAGCTCTGCTTCTTCATCGGACTGGTTTATAAATTTCCAGAACTTACTCAACCTCCATCACACTCCTTTCTATCTCTTTTTGTATAACCTTATTAACGATATTGTTTACTTCATTATTGTTACCCCCCTCCCTTTGATCACCCCTTGCTTGTTGTAGTAATTCATTTTCCCTTATGATTTGCTCTATGTTATCATCCCAATTCCCACCCGTAAGCTCGGTGGTTTCTTTCTCTCTGGTTGAGAAACCATGTTCAACTCTCATAATTGCTGCAGTTACTTCTTTTACAGGATCAACCTGGCCTGGAGCAGGGCCTATCCATTCCGCTTTTGACCAGGCTTTTCTTATTGCCGGGTCATTAAAAAAGCCCGGAGCAATTATCCTGCCGCTGGCAACGGCTTCTGCAAGCCAGAGTTCATATACAGGCTGGCAAAAATCGTTAGCAAACCATGTTCTTCTCATTTTGAACGCCTTCCAGGCTTCCAGCAATGCCGCTCTACTGGCAGAATAGGAAGCCATAAACGCTTTAATCAGTAGTTCATATGGTATCTCCAAAGCTGCACCAATCTGTTTGGCCATGGAATTTACAAATGGCTCAAATCCACTGGCAGGCCTTTTGGGATCTGCCAACACAACATCCTCACCGACACCTAAAACATTTATTGTTCCTGCCCCCAATTCATATGCAGCTGGATCGTTATCAACCTGTTCTTCTTCTGGTATTACTTCACCAAAAGGTAGTTCGTTCTTTGGCCCTTCCTGTTTTATAAAAGCCGTGAAGAATGCCTGGACAACTGCAGCTGTAAGCTCAGCTTCCGTGTATCTGGTTACTTGTTTCAGCGCTTCTATGACTGGTGCCAAGTAGGGAACTCCCCTATATTGTTCACATCTCTCCGGTTCCATTAATTGTAATATATTAGGGTTTCCTGTATTTTCACCAAAAGCTTTTATTCGTTTCCACTCTGTTTTAATACCTTTAACATTGCTACCGGGATATTGATTGCTGATCCAATAGGCTACAACTTCCCCTTTTTCCTTATCAACCTCCACACCGTTATATATGGGGTTACCGTTTTTGCTGTTTATACCAATTGTGTTTGTTTGATTAGGAAAAAAGCTAACTGTATAACCAACATTAGGGGTTGAAACCCTATCTGCCTCGATTAAATGTAACCTCAAGCTGTAAGGCATCCAGCTTTTGGGCTCATCATATTTTATAAGGGCAAAACTATCTCCGTTCATCAACCAGGAGATGAGAGCCAAAGCCTGTAATTCATAGAAATTATTTAACCTTAACGCATCAGACCATTTGGAATCTGCCCACAAAGCAAATTCCCTTTCGACATTCTTTTCCCAGGAATCTGCTTGTTCCCGGGTTAGCCCCAGGAATTTGTAATCCACTTTGGCCTTCAGTTTAAGCCCCGCCCCTACTATATTGGTCCTGTTTGTGCCGATTGCTGAACGGGCTAAAGGGGCTGACATGAATAAATCCCGAGACCTCTGTCTTAAGGTATTAAGATTAGGGTCAATATCTTCCTGGGGGCTTTTGCTCAGAGCACTCCAGCCTTTTAAACTCTTTTTCACCTGGCTTGCCCCGCTCCGGTCATATCCGGAATTATGTATTTGTTTAAATACTTCCAGTTTTGCACGGGCTACTTCCCGTCTTAATGCCTTTTCCGGACTAATAAATGATATTGCTTTGTCAATTATGTTCATAGTATCACTCCCTGTCCCTCCCTTCGCTTAATTAGAGGTCTCTTAATGTTATTCTGTAAGCCCTTCGCCTTCCTTGACCGTTTACCTGAGCTTCTAGTTCTTCGATCAAATTTTCAAGGTCACGAATAGCATTTCTTATTTCCCCCAAGTCTGCCCTGGTTAAACTCCTAGTGCCAATTTTATAGGATTGTCCGCTTAATACTGCTAATTCTGCTTCATAATAAGCATCTAACCTGGCTTTTGCCTTTTCCAAACGGTCTGAAACCGTCATCTTATCACCCGCTTTTATCTAATTTGTTATATTTGAATACCTTTTCTAATTACTCCACGCCGTCTTTTTGTTTTTACCGTATTAATTCCACTTTTTTTGCCGTTTTTAAGTCTTTTTTCGAGGGATTCAAAGTTTGGATTTAATATATTTAAAGCTGCAAGAGCATAATTTCGTATGTCTAAAGGTTCGTTTCGCTGACTTTCATTTATTTTTTCCCATACCAATCTTATTTGACCATTTCTTTTTCTCCTAACAAGTTTTTCAGATATGAGTCCTTTAAAGTATTGCCGATCATATCCACGTTCTTTTTGTAATGGGAAATGACAATATCCGTCTCCGGGCTGTTTTATCTTTAGTCTGGACATAATAGTTGACTTACCACTATCAACACCCAAAATAAACACCGCAGCATTTTCCTTTTTGCTGCGGTATATCTTATGAATTAACGGTATTCCAGGGCCGCCTTTACCTTTGACGGCAAATATTCTTCTGTGTTCATTTGCTTTGCAAAAACGATAAACTTCCGAGGTATAATGTCCTCCGGAGTCCACGCAGGTACAGGCCACTTTCAACCCCAGGCCATTTTTAAAGTAATAAACTTGGTCAAGTTTATCGGATAACAGCTGCCAGGTTGTCGGATCGTCCGGTCGGCCCATAATAAACCCGTATTCAATTCCCCAGGACTCCTGGCCTTTTCCCCAGCCAACAACTTCATATTCTAACCTGTCATCCTGAACGTCAACGCCTGCTGTAAGTAGCAAAACTTTGTCCGGTAAATCCGCAGGATACTCTTCTCTACGTTCTAGCAAGAAATCCTCGCTCTCAATTTCTCCTTTTTCTTCCCATGTCTGGCCGAGAACTGTGTTCTTAAAAACTTTGTATTGCTCAGGGTCTTTTTTTACTTTAAGCCATTCCTTTATAATTTCTTCCCAGGAAACCCAAGGGCTAACGAATGAATTGAGGTGGAAGCTTCTAACCCCTTTAACATTAGGGTTGTCTGCGATCCATTTGCCGGGCTGGTCTTTCCATGTGTGCTCATTGAATTTTTCAAGGCAGTCAGGGCATTGAAAATTTATATCCCAAACTTTATAGTTGCCTTTCTCATCCTTTTCATACTCAAATTTAATGCCATATAAATTTATAAATTGATATTTTCCGCAGTTTGGACACTTTAAACACCATTTTTCCTGGGTCCCCTGCTCATATTCATCCTCAATTCTAGATATCCCCTTGATTGTTGGAGTAGAAACATAAATTTTTTTCTTATTCCAGAAAGTTATGGTCCGTTTTTCAGCCAAAGCAAGTGGATCGCCTTCAGAACCGGCGCTATCAGGATAACGGTCAATTTCATCAGCAAGTAATATTCTTATAGGCCTACTTGCAAGCCCAGCTGGGCTGTTCGCTCCACCTATTGCAAGAAAACCTCCGGGAAATACTTTCATTAGGATTGTATTATTAGCATCTCTGGTTTTGCTATCAGCAACTTTATCTCTAAGAACCTCAGTATCTCGGATTAATGGAGATATACGTCTTTTTGAAAAATCTTGAGCAGTTTCAATTGTTGGTTGTATTAACAACATAGGACAGGGATCATTATCTATGTAATAACCTATAGTATTTAAAATAATTTCACTCTTACCTACCTGACTGCTGCTCATTACCACTATTTTTTCAATCTCCGGATCGTTTATTGAATCCATGATTTCCCGCTGGTAAGGCGCCCGATCCGTTCGCCATTGCCCGGGTTCTGCAGATGTTTCTGAGGATAGTTTTCTGTAGCGATCAGCCCACTCACTAATTGTTAGGCTCGGTGGTGGAGCAACCGCTTTCAGTATCTTCTGGAACAGATCGATCGTCTTCTTCTGCACCATCATCACCCTCTATGATATCTTCTCTAGCGAATAAAGCCGGATCGTACTCTGATAGCTCGCTCAAAGCGTCTCGAAGCTCTCTATCTATCAAATCGCTTATTTTGCCGATGTTTTTCATGCCAATTAGCTGTGGTGCGAGTTTTGAAGGTATTGACAATATCCGGTTACGGAAGGTGACAAGCATATTTGTCATAATCAGTTCTACATCATCTGCTTCATGCAGTTTTCCTTCCATTTTTGCCAGTTTGAGTTCACTAATTCGTTTCTTAACTTCTTCATGTTCAGCCTTGACCTGGTTTAAATCTCTGCTTCCGCTGCCAAACTTAAATTCATAGTATTTTTCCGAAACATCTTTTAAGTCAAATTTCCCGTCTGGAAGTCTTTCTATAACTTCTGCTTTTACCAGCTGGTAAACTCTTCTAGTAGTTAAATCTAGGAATTTTGCAACTACATCAACATCGCATTTAAAATCCATTCTAAATCCTCTCCTTATGAGCATCGAAGGAAATTTGATTTTTTTGCTGTAAATCTAGCCGAATTTTGGGCTCGCGAGCTTCCGCAACCTCTATATCTCTCGAAAGGACCCGCTTTGTTTGAAAAAGAGAAAGAGCCGGTAGCTCCATAATTTTTTGAAAAAACTCTTGACGCACGTATTAATACGTATTATAATATAATTGTCAGGAGGGGATAACAAATGAAACCAAAAGAATTAATAAAAAAGCTGAAAGCTGAAGGATGGTACATAGATAGAATACAAGGTTCACATTACATCCTAAAGCATCCCAGTAAACCCGGAAGACCAGTAATCCCCTACCACAATAAAGACCTAAAACCAGGAACTCTAAACAATATCCTCAAACAGGCAGGGTTGAAATAAGCCCTGCTACGAGGATATTTTAAAACATAGAAATGGAGGTATCTAAAATGGCTAAATATGTTTACCCAGCTATTTTTCAAATTGAAGATGTTGGCGGTTACTCTGTAACTTTTCCTGACCTTTTGGGTTGCTGCACAGAAGGAGATACTCTCGAACAGGCCATTGAAATGGCCAGAGACGCTTTAGGCCTTTATCTTTACTCTCTCGAAGAAGAAAAGGCTCCTATACCAACTTCTTCTAAACCCGAACAAATAAAAATAAAACCCGGTCAATTTGTTACTTTAATTGATATTGATATGATAGAATACCGCAAAAAACATGATAACCGTGCAGTTAAAAAAACACTTACTATACCAGCATGGTTAAATACTATAGCAGAAAACAATAACGTCAATTTCTCTCAAATATTACAAAATGCATTAAAAGAAAAACTTGGTATCCACGATAGGCCATAAAGGCCTTTTTTTATTTTAGGCATGAATAAAGAGCCTAGTGGCTCTAACGTTTTATTCTATATTTGTTTTTTAATTCTTTTACCTTCTCATCATCTAACTTTTTGCTTTCTGGTCTTTTATCTGTTGCTTGAGGATCTTTAAAAATAATTTGTATTACAAAGTTACTATCTTACACTACTATCATAACACATATAAAACCCAAAAGTGTGCTGCACTTTTAACCTGCTTTTTCTTTTTTCTCAATATCGATTAATCCATACTTTTGCGCTAGTAATGCCATGTATAAAATTATTTCATTTATCCAGGTGTAATACGTCCTCCGCTCTATATGTAACTTTTCGCATATATTCTTCCTGCTTTCTTGTTCAAAATATTTCAATCTAATCAATTTTCCTTTGTCTTCATCGCAAAAACGGGCAACGGTTTTCTCAATTACCATGGTCCACTTTTCTTTCTTCAGCATTGAAGGTTTTAATAGCTTAATTGCCTTCAATGCCGTTGGATCAGAATGATAACTAATACCCCCGCCCCACTCACCAAACTCTGGAGGGCTGGAAGATAAGATAGTCTCCCTGTAGTCTTCGATTTCTTGTTTAGTTTTTTTATAATTATATAGATTCCATTCCAGTAGCTTAAACGTTTTTCTGTCTAAAACACTCATCCTCCAGCCTCCTTACTTTGATGTCACTAAACCGCCCTCTTTCTCGACTGATATAACTCTCGGATCGGCACATATAAGTGCCTCATCCGCAAATATTTCTCATACAGGTCCCAGATTCTTTCCCTTCTCCCGCCCATCGTAGCAAGCACCATTCTCCATACCAGCTTTAGCATATCATCATTCACCGTATGGGACTACCCTCCTTATGGCTTCTGCTAGTTCTCCTATTATTCCATTCATTACCGCTTCTACTGCCCTATGTGCACTTTCTTTTATTCTCTTCTGTACATCTTTTTGTCGTATGTATTCTGCCGCATAGCGAAGCCCTTCTTTTTCAAGCATTTTTCGCAATTCCCATCTGTAATCTGAATCATTCAAGATTTTGTCCATCATTTGAGATATGCCTGCAGCTATAATGGTATTTTTTTGTTCTTCAGTCATGCCTTTTATCATCGATAAAAGCAGTTCCTTTTGCACTTCTTTAAAAATGCTATTTGTGTCTATCATTTCGCAGCCAACCTCCCTGATCTCAATTTCTGCTCTTTCGTTATCGTCTATATATCGTTCAATATGAAGTTTTGCTACCTGCTTGTCGTTATCAAAAACAATCCCTTGAATAGCATCAAGCAAAGCCTTCCCATAATTATCCACATCTCCAAACCTTCTGTCCTTGAAATACAACTTAATAAATACCGCTATATCGTTTGAAAACGATTTGCCTTTCGCTGCCTGCAGTGCATACCAACCTACTTTCCTTTCATATTCTGCAGTTTCAGGCGGTGTATAAACATATGACCTTGAATTTTTTGAATTCAATCTCGGTCTTTTCTTCGGTATCGGCCGACCGGGAATGACTAATTTTATCACGCACACTCACCCCTGGCTTTCCTATATAGCGCTCGTAGCTTCCGCCTGTATGCCTCAATTTCGTATATCGCTACTTCAATGAAATCACCTTCTGCATTGTTCAGATGCTGCTCTGCCAGCTCCAGGCATTGTTTAGTATTTTCGATTTCTCGTAGTAATTCAGGATCAATCCCTTGGATAACGTCATTAAAATTTGCAGGGTTTTCCACTAGTCTTCACCTCTTTATTCTTCTTTCTTTTTGTGTTTTCTCTCAAACCAAATTGTAATAAAGCTTTATCTACTGAATATCCCCTAACTATGGATAAATACAAAGCATAATAATTTTCTTTCGCCCAATCGTTCACCAGCTACATCACCTTTCTATACTCTTTCATGAATTGCCCAACATTCAGCTCCGGATTGAGCTTTTTTGCGAATACCAAGTGCGTCATAAATTGCCGCATCACGCTGCATTGTTCCGGTGAAAGCACCGTTTCCATAGGCACAGATTTAATTCTTCTGTCTGCTCTAATCCTTTTTACTAGACTACTCCTTTTATTCACTTTTTTTCTATTTGTTCGTTTTGTTCGTTTTCTATTCAGCGGCAGACCTCTGCTATGCCGCCACAGACAAATTGCTCTCCTTGTGACCCCTACAACTTCAGCAATTTTGTCGTCCGGCATGCCTTGCCGATATAGCCTCATTCTTTTTTGTTCTTCCTCGGGCGCAAGCTTCGGCCTTGACATCACATGCACACTCCTTATTCATCAAGCGTGTTCACTATAAAATCTTCGCAATTTTCGTATGCCTGCACCGCTAAACCTTCTATAATCCTCCAAAAGTCAGTAAATCCTGTTTCGTCTTCTCCGTAGAATAATAAATTTTTGACTAGATAATCAGCGAATTTTTCCTTGTCGGTTATTTTAAATTCGTAACACATAACATTTTCGATATCTTCGGATAAAGCATTTATGTCGAGTTCAATAATTATTTTCCCTTTTTCTTTCCTTGTTTTGTAAACTTCTTCCATTTTGTATACCTCCTTGATTTTTGTTGCTGGCGGGAAGGACTCGAACCTTCACGGCTACTTTTGTACCACAAGGGTCTCACCTTTTCGGGCTCGGCTATTACAGCACCCGTAGGCTCACTTTCGTGACTTTGCCCTACTAGCGTCTACCAGTTCCGCCACCGCCAGCATTTTTATCATCTTTGTTATTGGCGGCTTGTTTAAATCGCCGCCACAATTTTATTTTCAGGCATTTTAACTACTTGCATTTTCGGGTATGTTCTTGTTTTGTAGTCGTAATGCTGCTCCCTCCAAATTTTTGCAGTTGCTTTGGCACTCTCAAGGTTGAAAATCCTATACCCTTCCCAAACTTCTTTTCCATTCATCAAAACCTTGTAAAACAACATGCTCACCTCGCTCTAATTTTCTCATACGCTTTTTTGTTCCTGTATTTGATTAGCTCAATCGGAGGAGCATTCAGGCACTCACTTATCACCGGTATCCTATCTCCTTTGTCAGCACCCGCCGGGCACAGACACCTTGCTGCAAATTCTGCTATTTGACCTTCTATTTGTGCTGTATATATCACGATCCCTGTGTCTTTGCATATCCAGCAATTGATATCTTTTTCATTTTTCTCTCTTCGCCAGATAGCAATTGATAATCCGCACTTTGTGCAGTACTGCCTGAACTGCTTCGGTTTGAATGTGACTATATTACCGCAATTGACGCATTTAACCTGTTTCAGCCGCATAACTTTATCGTCTTGTTTCTTTTCCGGCATAACGTTTTGAATAATATCTCCGACCTGATCCATAGGGTTTAGCCTCCTTCAAGGTACTTGGATATCCCCAGCCTTTCAAAAGCTTTGTGTTTGACTTCATCCGGATAAGAAAACTTGCTTGAATTGAGAAACTTTCTCAACTGCTCTCCTGTCGGCTTCTTTTTCCTGAACTCGTTCAGCTCGATTTCTATGTACGTAGCCGCAGCAGCTATATCCCTTTCAGATATCTCTTTTGGTCTATTTTCAAGTTCTGCAGGCGATGATTTATTTCTTCTGTTGCGCTCATATGCCTCCAGCTGGGACGGGTCACGTATGTTGTGATCAAGCCAATCCCTGATGATGGTTTCCACGTATCTCATTCCCCTGGCTCTGTTGAGAACTGCTATCTTCATAGCCTCTATAACCATACGGGGGCCTATGTTATCTTCAAGCTCCTTTATTTTCTCGATTGTAATTGGTGAAAGCGTTCCGAAGTTATTTTCGTAAAATGTGTATGGGTTTTCGTCATCATCATCGTCATCATTTGCTGTTGCTTCGACTTTTGCTTCCGGAGTACCTTGTACGGTACTATGTACTTTAGATGATGATGATGATATAGATTCAGTACTAGGTTTAAGGGAATCAGTACAAGGTACGAGGGAATCAGCAGGATTTTCAGTGTGCTTTTCTGGTTCTTGCACTGTGCAAGTATGGTGCTTTTCTGGTGCTGGTTCATCTTCAGGTGGTGGCGGTATAATACTGGCCGCTTCTTTAATGTGTGGATTCTGGTGTTTCTTAAAATTGATGATTTGTATGTATCTTTTTCCGTCTACTTCATAACGCTTTATAAACCCGTGTGATTGCAAATCATTCAAAAACTTATCTACATCGCAATCGTCGTAAGGCAGTATTTCTGCTTTGATTCGTTTAGGTCTATCTTCAAGCCTACCTTCTCTGTCAGCAATGCACCAAAGGCCAGCAAAAAGTAATCTTGCAAGTGGATCACATTCAGCTAATTCATCGTTCAGAAAAAAACCTGGTTTTAGATTTCTTGCTCTTGCCATGTGTTACATAGACCCCCTTATTTTTGCTAATGCCTGCTCTCAACTTCCCAGATGCATAATTTTCTTCCCCCCGTATCTAGGTTATGGCAGACAGGCCGGGGAAGATAGCCCGTCCGCCGCAGAAGATATTAAATTAAGCTATCACCTTTACCCCTGTGCCTACCAACTTATCTTCAAGAAATTCTTTCACTCTCTGCATAGCTTCAATCTTCCATGCTCCCCCATCGGCTTCGAACAATGCGGCCTGCGGACCTTCTTCCGACTTCCTCATGCGGAATACAAACTTACTTTCCGGCTGTTTAACTTCCACAAAAGTTCTATATGGTGCCAGAGTAACTGGATTAGGCACTGCAACCTCTTCGACGGTGGCGATACCTGTTTTGGCAGTGACGCTTTGAGTTATGCCGTCGTCTCCAATCTGCCGAATATAGGTATCTTTGATATTCCCAACAAGCTTTAAGATTTTCTTCGCATCTTCGTTTTGGACAAAGCAAGATTGCAGGAGAATAATAAAGCTCTCGGTATCATAAAACCGGCCAAATCTGAATTCTGGCTCAAAAGCATGTGCTGACATGTATGTTTCTCTACCTCTGTCGCCAAGTATGTTTGAGATTAATCTAACTTCAGAGTGGTCAACAACATGGATCAATGTTCCTGCAAAAGCCTTCGCATCAAAACCTGATTTGATGTAGTTGATTAGCCCTGTCAGGCTGTTTACTTTAACCGTCTCCGCTTTCGGAAGAAGTATCCTGGTAAGGCCCTGTGTAGCATAATGTTGTCCGTTGACCTCGATTGTCTTTACCTGCCCCAATCTAACCAGATACTCCAATGCTTCTTTAATCATCTTTCATTTCTCCTTTCAATTATTTTTTAAAGTTAATAACTTTGCCGGTATCGTCCCTGATCTGTCCGTCATCATCTATGAAAAGCTGGCCTTTTACACCGGATTTTAATTCCGCTCCAACAATAGAGCCATCTTTGTCCCGGTCTATGATGATCTTTGTCGCAATTGGCTTGGCCGGGACAAGTGTTGCCTTACATTGGACCTCGAAGTTAACAATGTCTCTGTTTTCATCGGCTTTGAGTATGGCTGTAAGGGTGATTTTTCTTGCCTTCTTTGGGTCTGTGTTAGGGTCTGCGATGTTGGCAAGCACCTTTTTAAGCTCGATGTTGAACTGCTCCATAAAAGCGCCTTCAGCCATTTCCCCTAGATTTAAGTTCATGGTTTCCCCTCCCAAAATGATTTAATTTATTCTAAATCCTATATTCTTCAATTAATGCAACAAGTTTTTCCCTGAATTCGTCTAGTTCGTTTCGAGTAATATAAAACTTTTCATCAATCTCCATTTTCGCTTCGCATTCATCCACAATCTCTATATTTATCACGCTTGACCACCTCCGGATATTCACTCCACTCTAGTCACTTCTCTACGATATCTGTCTCTTAAATCGCCTAATTCTGTTATGTACTGCATCAGGCGATAAACCATACATTTCACCTATTTCTTTATAAGTAAGTTCTTTTTTGAGTTCGACCATATAAGCTATATCGTCATTATTTAACTTCATTCTTTTAAGTTTGCCGTTTTCTAATAGTTCAAACGCTTGTTCAGGAGTGCATTTTCTAAATATCGCAACCATCAATGCGTAATAGTTATATATCACAGGATCACTCCTTAAAACCCCTATCGTTATATGAATACACCTTTTGAGGATCAATTGCCGTTATTTTCGCTTTTAGCCCTTTGAAATTTCCTCGATATACAACAAACTCTGTTGGGATTATCAAATTTTTGTTTTTCGGGTGCAGTGGATGCCTGCACCCGCTCGCACTTGAATACGGACATGGGCTATCTACACAGCTGTCGTATTCTTTGCCTGTGCAGTGTTTTTTCACAAATTCATCTATCGTCATTCTATTTTCCCTCCTTTGGGGCTTGAAAATCTACTATCTTCTGTGCTTCCTGCCCTACCTCGAGCTGTTCTGGGCCTTGTTCCGATTCTGTCTGTTCTTCTTCTTCAGCTGGTGCTTGAAAATCCGTTATATCTATCGTTTCTTCTCCTTCACCTTCAATCGCCTGATCTGCGAATTCAGCCGTATCTGTACTATCCTGAATGTATGCCTGCTGCATCTCGACACTCATCACACCATACTTGCTGAGTAGGAGCCTCAGGCACGTTTTCAGTGCCATTGCGTCGAAGTCCGTTGCCCAAGCGCTATTTTTGTTTCCGTAGCTTTTACTGAACTGCTGCGCATGTTTTGTGACTTCCTCTACCGTCATATACAGAGTCTTCCTGAAACCGTTTAGCGTTTCTATGAATGCGAAGTACCCGATTTTTTTGTCACTTGTGCGCTTGCTTGGGTCAATCTCTATCTCCCCAGTCAGCTTGTCTTGCCGAACCAGCTCTCCTTCATATACCACGTCTGCGTTGATGTATCGGTATGCTCCTGTTCTCATACACAGCTGGATGTATCCTTTATATCCGAGCTGGAACACCGGCACATATCTTCCGTTCTGTTTGTAGGGCACGATCCATGCGAACCCGAGTTGCTTGTTAACCGGGAGTTTAAGACTGGCCGCTTTTAGTGCTTCCATGACTACCGCTTTGGGGTCGCAAGCTTGAAGGGTTTTATCTGTGTTGTAAAGGTCAATTATTGATGCTACGAATGCTCCAGCGTTTTCTTTCAGCACATTTTTGAATTGCTCTTGGACGCTATCGGCATATAGCACTGCTTTCAGCCTATCAATAGGTCTTGCCACAGCGTTCTTTTTGTTACCGTTCTCGTTTTTGACTGCCTTTTGAATAAGTTGTTTTTTACCTGCCATTTTTATCAAACCTCCTTGATTTTAAATGTCCGCACTACCTGTGCGGGTTTAAGGTATTTTTGATATATTTCCGTCTGCTCTTTCTTGAGCCGCTTCGTGTCAAGCATCTGCCGTGTTTGGTTTTTCCACTCGACAATATACCCCTGCGCCTGGCCGATTTCTGCGTCACCAAGGACGAGCTGGATTTCCTGTTTGATTGTGTCGTATTCTCTCTGCAGTTCGTCTATTTGTGCTTTCAGGTCTTGCAGTTTTTGAATCTTTTCTTCATGCCCGAACAGTGCCACAGTTTCCCGTTCACGAGCTTCTGGAAATAGTTGCTTGATTACTTCTGATGTGCTTGCTGAACCGTCTGGCTGTGGTGGGATTTGTTTGAGAATGTGTTCCTCCCAGAAATGTTTTTCAGCTTCGATTAGGGCCGCAATTTCATTTTCGTCCCTTTCAATTGTGAATACATGGAAGGCTTTGTTCAGGACCAGCACCGCCAGATACCATTTGTCGGCACCTGTGACCGCCATGTAATGCATGCACTGGACATAATAATTTGGCGGGAATTCACCTTGTGAGAATTTATGACGGTTCAAAACAGAAGTGGTTTTTGCTTCCATGCCTGCGTTCTCTCCGACAACCCATCGGTCTATATCGGCCAGCATCCAGGGATATTCCGGGTGCTGAAGTATTGCGTTTCTCCGTCTGACCTTCTTTCCTGTGGCTTCCATAAACCTTGCGGCAACGTAGCCTTCTAAGTCCCGTCCCTGACGCATGGCCTCGTTGTCTGTCTGCTCCTCTTTCAGCCCCAGTTTGTCTGCATAGACATCGAACGCCGAACGGTAACGGTCTAGGCCGACAATGGCGGCGGCGTCCGAACCGCCTATGCCTTTTCGTCTTTCCTTCAGCCATTCTTCTCGGTCCATTTCTTTTGTTTTCGCAAATATCACCGCATGCATCAGTTTACCTCCTCTGCGCCCATGTAACGTGCGAAGCAATAAACGTCACAAAACACTTCATCTTCAAAAATGACATGTTCTTCATCAATGTATATTGGCTGATCGCAGTGTTTACAATGCCCTGCTAGTTCTGGTTCGCCACTCTGAGTATCTTTTAATCCCTGGGCAAATCTATCTAAATTCACGTTATTTTGCCTCCTTATGTCTTCTATAGACTTCACATTCCAGATACCGTCAATTCTTTTACCTACAGCAATTACTACTGACATTGCTTTTCACTCCTTGAATCTGTTATAATTGAATTAAGGAATATTTTCTTATGCGCTCATTTCGGGCGCTTTTTCTTTTATATAGCCTTCTTTGATACATTTATCATGGTGTTTTTCAAACTCTCTTGCAACAACATCAAACCCCCATTCCCTTATGCTTGCGTCAACTATCTCTTGGCCACAGTGTAAAAAATCCAGTAACTCCTGAAGCCCTTTAAAAAACGGTTTTTCATCAGCTTTTTTATAATCTTTGTTTAAAATTACCTGTATCATTTGCTGTAAAGTATCAATAAATTCAATCGCCTCTTCATGTGATTTGTTTAATACTGCAAGAAGTGTTTTGTTCACGTTATTAAGCGGTCTAAACCCAAATCTTTGACCTATTGGGCATTCTTCAAAGCACATTGATCTTATTAGTGTTGGTTCATTTGTGGCTTGTGAAATTGCAAATATATGATGCGGTTTCGGCTTTTGCTCTTGAGCTTTGATTTTGTATATAGTTCGGTCGTCAATATAGCCTCTACGGGCCACTTCCCTGATTGTCATCCCAGATTTATCAATTGTTTCGGCTATATCCTGAACAATACACATTCGATTCCCCTCCTTTCCAATTTTTTTCAGAAACAATGTGTCTGCTTTCATGGTGCTAACTATGTGATGGTGGTATGATTACAGTAGAACCTCCTAATATTACCTTCCATCTTCGAGGAGTGGTATATACAGACTACGCCGCTCCTCGCCTCTCAGTTTCGTGCCTCTCAATCAGCTTCCTCAGCTTTCCTATACAGAACCTGCACAACTTCCCTTCATCTCTGCGAAGTCTTCTCCCACAGGCTTCGCATCTCGCTGTTCTTTTCATGGATTCACCCCCCTTCTTACATAGCTTTTAACTCCTTGATATTATTTAACTGAAATTCAACCAACATTTTTTTCCAGCCCTAGAAATGTTGAAAACATTGACTTTAATAAGCTAACAAAGTCTACACTACAAAACGGGTTTTTGGA
>JARRCM010000016.1 GCA_029982205.1 Thermosediminibacterales bacterium | reverse complement strand
TTTGATTGGGGCTATCTCAGGATGGAATCCCATTACAACACGCTTTTCACCTTTAACTTCTTCCTCGCGGTAGGCATCACATAAAAATACCAGCATCGCACGGTCAACACCCAGTGAAGGTTCAATAACATAAGGCACAATATGTTCCTTTGACTGGGGGTCAAAGTATGTTAATGATTTGCCGGAATATTCTATGTGACGTGAGAGGTCAAAATCCGTTCTGTTGGCCACACCCCATAATTCACCCCAGCCGAAGGGAAAGTTGTATTCAAGGTCGGTAGTGGCCTTAGCGTAATGGGACAGCTCATCTTTTGAGTGGTCCCTAAGCTTAAGGTTTTCCCTACTGACGCCAAGGGAAGTAAACCATTCTATTGTGAAATTGCGCCAGAACTCAAACCACTCCATGTCTTCACCTGGTTTAACGAAAAACTCAAGCTCCATCTGTTCAAACTCCCGGGTTCGAAAGATAAAATTCCCTGGTGTTATCTCATTCCTAAAGGCTTTTCCGATCTGTGCAATACCAAAAGGAAGTTTTTGGCGGCTTGAATCCAACACGTTTTTAAAGTTGACAAAAATCCCCTGGGCGGTTTCCGGCCTGAGATAAACAACGGAAGAAGCATCTTCCACAGGCCCTTGAAAGGTTTTGAACATCAGGTTGAACACACGGGCATCTGTCCAGTTTACGTTTCCGCAAACGGGGCATTTAACATTATTGCCATGGATAATCTCTGTAAGTTCTTCGACACTTTTTCCTTCTACATGCTTGTTAAGTGTTTCTTCAATAAGGTGATCGGCACGGAATCTTGATTTACATGTTTTGCAGTCGATTAACGCGTCATTAAATCCTGCCAAATGCCCTGATGCTTCCCATGTTTTTGGGTGCATAAGTATTGCGCTGTCGAGGCCTACCACGTCATCTCTTTCATGGACAACCTTTTTCCACCAAGCTTTTTTTACATTTTGTTTCAGTTCGACTCCTAAAGGGCCGTAATCCCAGGTATTGGCCAAACCGCCATAAATTTCAGAACCCTGAAAAATGAATCCTCTTCTTTTACATAGAGATACAAGGTTGTTCATAAACTTTTCTCCATCTTTTTTCTCCATTTTTATTTGGCCCTCCTTTTTTGTTAAGTAAACTTAAAAAATCCCCAGACCCAAAGGCCTAGGGATCCCTAATAACATTAAGGATGGTTCCACCCTAGTTGCCGGTAAAAACCGGCCACTTAATGATAAAACAGGTGTCACTGGTGCCGAACCCTTAAAATTTGCTGCGGGGCTTGCACTGTCCCCCGCTCGCTTAAAGCAGGGATTTTAGGGCATTAGCCAGTCCTGATAAACATGTTTTTTGTGTATTATAAACTAAACTACAAGCAAAGTCAAGCGGCAGCGAAACTGCAGGAAAGCAAACAATTTTAATGAGAAAAGAAGGATTTTATAATTTGTTTGTCGAACTAACTATAAAATCATGTAAATAATTTGTTGTAGAAAGGGCAAACTTGTGCGAAAGCCAAGGACGCAAAGCCGTGGGTCTACAGTTTGTTATAACCATGACAGCCGGGTTGCCGAACATCAAACTGTCCTTTTCTGGGCAGTTTTTTTATCAAGGGAGGTATGCATCTGTGAGTAATCTGTTTGATGAACTTACAGAAAGTGCAAATCAGGATGGCAGTATTGAAATCAATAAAGGCAAAATCATTGTAACAGATCCTCAAAACTATGGGAGGTTTCCTACTATTTCGCCGGGAAATGGCGTTGATGTTTTTGTTAATGGAAATAAAATAGATAAAACAACAGCTGTGAGCGAGAAAGATAAAATCGAAGTAGTATTGAATAAACAGGGGGAAGACATTGATTTTGATGTAGAGATAACAAAAGATGGTTTGGAGGCTTATTTAAATATCAAAAACCCAGTAAAAAAGAATTACTCTATTCAAGACCATCCTCCAACTACTGATTTGGTTGTTCATATTAGGGAATATGAATCCAAAGAGTTGACAGAGGAAGATATAAATTTTGAGCTGCTTAAAAACAACATAATTTTTGGAGTCGATAAAAATGCTATAAAAGATATAGTAAAAAACAAGAAGAAAGGCAGGTATTTGATTGCTAAGGGGCTTCCTCCAAGCCCTCCGCGGGATGCGTATATTGAGTATCTTTTTAATAATAAACAAGATTTACTTTCCCGTTATAATTCTGAAGAAAAAATAAATTTCAAAGAGTTGAATCAAATTCCCCCCGTAGAGGTAGGTGAGGTATTGGCAGTAAAACATCCAGCAAAATTAGGTGACAAGGGGATTGATGTAAGAGGAAATTTTATTGAGCCCGAGCTGCCGAAAGATGTAACAATCAAGGTAAAGGATGGTGTAAAAGTAACAGAAGATGGTACTAAAGCAATTGCAATGATTTCCGGAAGGCCTGTTCTTGAAGGGCATAAAGTAAAATATCTAAGCGTCGTGCCTGTTTATGTACATAATGGAAATGTAGATTTATCGAGTGGCAACATAAGGTTTGACGGTGATGTTATCATTACAGGCAATATTACCGAAGGGATGTCAGTAGTATCAAAAGGCAATGTTGTGGTATATGGAGATGCTGTTGGAAGCGTTATTCATGCAAGAGGCTGTGTAAAGGTGAAAAAGGTGATTTCCAGTAAAATTTTTGCCGGTGAAAATTACAGTTTTTATTATAAACTTGCAAAAAACTTAGGAAAACTGGAAAAATTAATTTTTAAACTTTTTGAAGCCGCTGAAGCTGTAATGAAACATCCTGAATATCAAAAAATAAGCAATAAAAAAGAAGTAATAGGGATTTTAGTCAAAAAGCTATTAGAATCAAAATTTCCGGATATAACGAATATAATAGAAGAAATAAACTGTAACACTAAAGAAGTAGAATTTAATATTGATAAAGACTTAAATCGGTTAATAAAAGAACGTCTTATAAAATTACAGGGATTAAATCCTTTGAAAATAAAAAGCCTGCAGGAAATTATGGATTTGAAACAAGATGTCCAATTTTTTGCTGAAAAGTTATCAGAGATACCTACAAATTTGTCTGATATAACAGCTGCATATGTTCAAAATTCTTTGCTTCGGGCAGATGGGACAGTAGAGGTTTTAAGCAATGTTTACCATTCAAAGATAATTGGCCAGAAAGTTAAAGTTGCCGGTTTTTTTAGAGGTGGTGAAGTGTTTGCTAAAAACACCTTAATTATAAAGGAAGCAGGGTCAAAGACAGCTGTTAAAACTCTTCTGGAAGTAGAAAAAGGTTCGCTTAGAGTAGATTTGGTCTATCCGAATACCATATTAAAGGTTGGTGATTTTAATAAGAAAGTTGTAAAAGAAGAATATTATGTTGTGATATCTTAAAAAACCCTCTGTTTCACAGAGGTTTTTTTAGCACCATCTGGGGCAACCCTATTTCAGGGCTACTAAATTATTAGAAGAAGCAATTGAATTCAGCAAATACTGGTTGGGATCGGTGCTTCTGATATAGAACACGCAGACCACGACGGTTCGGCTACAGGCGGTACGTTTAAATTCTTATTCCATTCTCAACGAACGTATACCTAAATTGCCGCGGAACGAAGGATTAAATAAAAAAGAATAGAAGATAATTCTAAAGAAAAATTTGGTATGTTTTTTAAAGAATTAAGTTAAAATAACCAGGGAGGGAATTAAAGTGAAAGTTGCGACTTCACAGGAGATGAGGGATATTGATAAATATGCAATAGAAAAATTAGGGATACCCGGTGTTGTACTGATGGAGAATGCCGGCTTGAAAGTGTTTGCATATGCTAAAAAGATGCTTGGTAAAGTAAAAAATAAAAAGGTTAAGATTTTTTGTGGCAAAGGGAATAACGGAGGTGACGGTTATGTTGTTGCCCGGCACCTGTTAAATCATGGTGCAGATGTTGAAGTATATCTGTTAGGGAAGAAAAAATCAGTTTCAGGTGATGCGGGACTAAACCTTAACATATTATTAAATATGGGTATAGAGGTTAAAGAGATACTTACAGAGAATGATGTTATAAAAATAAACAATGATATAAAACAATGCAACCTGATAATAGATGCAATTTTCGGCACAGGCATCCGGGGAGAGATCCAGGGACCGGCCAGAAGTTTGATAAATAATATTAACCATTCCGGCAAACCGGTTTTATCAATAGACATACCTTCAGGGATTCAAGGTGATACAGGCAAGATATGCGGTGTATGTGTAAAAGCCAGTGCTACTGTAAGTTTTGCTCTTCCTAAATTGGGGCTGCTTTTATATCCCGGAGCAGAATTTGTAGGAAAGTTAATAATAGCTGATATAGGAATTCCCCAGAAAGCAGTAGATTCTGTAGTAATCACTTCAGAAGTTATTACGGAAAAAAATGTTAAACCCCTTTTTCCAAAACGCAGCCCTGATACACATAAGGGAAACTATGGCCGTGTGCTGATTCTGGCCGGTTCTGCAGGTTTTACGGGAGCGGCAGCTCTCACGGCTATGGGGGCTCTGCGTTCGGGGGCCGGTTTGGTAACTTTAGGTATCCCTGAAAGCCTGAACCCTATAATGGAGGTTAAACTTACAGAGGCCATGACAATGCCTTTACCTGAAACTCCGGTTCATACATTGAGCTTAAATGCCTTACCCGTTATTATCGAAAGGATTAATGAATTTGATGCCATTGCTGTCGGGCCGGGTCTCTCAAACAATAAAGAGATTTACACAATAGTTAAAGGTGTAATAAAAAACTGTAAAAAACCTATTGTTATAGACGCAGATGGGCTAAATGTGTTAGCAGGAGCGGCTGAAGTATTAAAAAACGCAAAATCCCCTATAATAATAACACCTCATCCGGGGGAAATGGCCAGATTGATGAACACCACTACCTCAGAAATCCAAGGCAACCGTATAGAAATTGCAAAAAAGGCGGCATCTGAATTGAAATCTATAGTTATCCTGAAAGGCGCCAGGTCTTTAATAGCTCATCCAGATGGAAGATTAGCTGTTAACCTTACAGGCAATCCGGGTATGGCTACAGGAGGTTCTGGCGATGTTTTAACAGGAATATTGGCAGGGCTTTTGGCTCAGGGGTTGTCCCCCTATGATGCTGCTGTTGCCGGTGTTTATTTACACGGGCTTGCAGGGGATTTTGCGGCGAAAAAACACAGTCAGAGGGGTCTTGTAGCTGGTGATATTCTTTCAGAATTGCCCGGTGTTCTCAAGGTTTTGGAAAAATAGAGCTAGGAGGGAAATAATGAGAAAAACCCTTGGAGTAATATCATTTGTAGGTTTGCTTTTTTTGCTTGTTGCTTTACTGGCAGGGTGTAACGACATCAGCCCTGAAGATGTAGTTAAAGAAATCAAACAAAGGTTTGAAAAAATTGAAGACTTACAGGTAACGGTTAAAACTTCTTACTTTAATGGAGATGAAACGTATATCTATGAAACAAAACAATACTTTAAAAAACCTAATTTTTATAGGACTGAGGTGGTATCACCTGATATATTAAAAGGTAAAATCACTATTTTTGATGGAAAACGGTTTGTTTTATTAAACAAAAAAATAGGTGATGGATTTGAGTTAAACAATATTGATGATATAAAACAGGACCTCACCATCATTTCTAAGGTTTTCAAGGAAATTGAAGAAAACAAGGAGGCCATTCATTTTAATAAAGAAACTAAAGATGATAGAAAGTATTATGTCATTGAGTATGTGATAGATAAAGCAAATAATTTTTCATATAAAAAAAAGATATGGTTTAATGCAAAAACTTTTATGCCAGAATTTGTTAATGTGCTTCGAAAGGGAGGAAAGCCTTATATGAATATTGAATATATAAATATTAAAATCAATCAGGGTTTAGATGACAGTCTTTTTAATGTGAATTACAGCAGACTGTGATTATCTCTACCTAAATTCATATTTTAAAGAGGATGGGAGATTATGCTGATTGCAGTTGAAAGGGGAGTAAATATCGAAGATGGTCGGCCTAAGACCTACCCGGGTAGAAATAGACCTTGACAATATAGCAAATAATGTTCGAGAAGTAAGAAGAATAACAAATAAAAACTCAAAACTAATGGCTGTGGTTAAAGCTGATGGTTATGGCCATGGTGCCGTGGAAACAGCTGAAATAGCTTTAAAAAACGGAGCTGAATGGCTTGCAGTAGCCACTATACAGGAAGGGATAAACTTGAGAAATCAAGGCATAAGGGCTCCTGTGCTAATTCTTGGATATACTCCCTTGGAGAGTTTAGATTTGGTGGTGGAAAACAACCTTTCACAAGCCGTATATACACTTGAAGCTGCCCGGAATTTATCACAAGCGGGGAAAAGGCTTGGCAGGAAAGCCAAAATTCATATAAAGCTGGACACAGGAATGGGTAGGATCGGATTTTTGGCTGAAGATTCTACAGTCTCTGTGATTAAAGATATTTTCAGTCTGCCTGCACTTGAAATCGAGGGAATTTTTACCCATTTTGCCACAGCTGATGAAAAGGACAAGTCTTACACATATTATCAGTTTGAGCAATTCCAGCGGATTTGTAATAGACTTGAAGAAGAAGGGTGTTTTTTCCCCTTTAAACATGTAGCAAACAGTGCTGTGATTATAGATTTTCCGGAAATGCATCTTGATATGGTTAGGGCAGGGATAATACTCTACGGTTTATACCCTTCTGACGATGTCCGAAAGGAAAAAATCAACTTAAAACCCGCAATGAGTCTCAAGACACAAGTTGCTCACGTTAAAAACCTTCCCCCCGGTTATAGCATAAGCTACGGTGCAACGTTTACTACTGTTAAAGACAGTGTTATTGCTACACTTCCCATTGGATATGCCGATGGTTATTCAAGACTCCTTTCTTCAAAAGGGGAGATCCTTGTTAGAGGGCAAAAAGCTCCGATAGTTGGTCGGATATGTATGGATCAGTGTATGGCAGATGTAACACACATTGAAGGGGTTTCCCCTGAAGATGAAGTGGTTTTGTTTGGAAGTCAAAAGAATGTGACAATTCCAGTGGAAGCGATTGCAGAAAAACTCGGCACTATAAACTATGAGGTAGTGTGTATGGTTGGCAAACGCGTCCCTAGGGTTTATATTAAAGGAGGGCGGTTAATTAAAGTTAAAGAAATGATTTAGTTTAATACAGAAGGAGTATTAAAATTTGTGTTTATTGGTTAAACTTAGGTATGTAGGCTTTTAAAAATTGGAAATTACCAAAGTCGCCATTTCATTGACATATATTTAGGCCTATGTGTATAATAATATTACATGAGGTATTGTTTTTTGAAATACGGGGAGGTGCTGTTGTGGCGGAATCGAAACGAATTGTAATAAGCTTGCCTAACAGTCTTTTAGAGGAAGTCGATGGAATAGTTGCTTTAGAGAAAAAAAACCGCAGCGAATTCATTCGAGAAGCGATGCGATTATATATAAAGGAGAGAGAAAAGAGACAGATGAGGGAAACCATGAAAAAGGGATATATGGAAATGGCCAGGATAAATAAGGCATTAGCGGAAATGGCATTGCAGGCAGAAAACGATGCTTACAGTGTTTATGAAACTCAGCTAGCGGAGTGTGAGTAGGGTGTTGGTTAAACGTGGAGAAGTATACTATGCAGATTTAAGCCCTGTAGTTGGTTCTGAGCAGGGTGGAATAAGGCCTGTTTTAATAATACAGAATGATGTTGGGAACAAATACAGCCCTACTGTTATTGTTGCTGCTATTACCTCCCAGATTGATAAAGCCAAGCTTCCTACCCATGTTGAAATAAGTGCCAATGACTACGGCCTTGAAAAAGATTCGGTTATACTTATGGAACAGATACGTACCATTGACAAAAAAAGATTAAGAGAAAAAGTCGATCATTTGGATTCTGATATTATGGGAAAAGTCAATGAGGCAATTAAAATAAGTTTAGGTTTAACAGATTATTGATTTGATGACAGCATAAGGCTGTCTTTTATATGAAGGTGGGTTCAACTGAACTGGAAGAGTTTTCAAAAGAAGTTTCTGCTATCGAGGGAGTTAAGATAAAAACTATGGATATATGATAAAATTTACTGGCAGAGCGGCGCAAGCCGCTTTTTGTTTTTTTGTTCTCAAGAGCGCTGAAAAATGAATTCTGTGAAATTGAAGGAAAATAGGTCTATATAACGAATTTAAAAAAAGAATACTTATCTGCGTTAAGGAAGTTCATATTTGAGAGGAGGAGTTTGAAAAGAGTATATTGGTTTAGAGGAGGAAGGGCTTTGAAGCCATATATAGGTATAACATGCGGCCATGACTGGGATAAAAACATGATTTATATCAATGAAAACTACTGCCGCGCAGTGGAGGCAGCCGGTGGGAGTCCTGTCTTAATACCTCCTTTAGATGATGAAGTTTTAATAGACAGGATGTTTGATATTGCTGATGGAATTTTGATAGCAGGAGGGCCCGATGTGGATCCCGTGTTTTTCGGTGAGGAACCCCGACCCCAGAATGGTAAGATTTCTCCGATCAGGGATAAAACTGAACTTCGCCTGGCTTATAAGGCTGTATCGGAAAACAAACCGATATTTGGTATATGTAGAGGAATGCAGGTATTAAATATCGCCTGTGGCGGAAGTATATATCAAGACATATTCAGCCAGATCAAGAATGTTGATGTTTTAAAACATACGCAAAATGCGCCCGATTGGTATGGCACACATACTGTAAAAATAAATAAAAACTCGAGACTTTTTAAAATTTTAGGAGTTCATGAACTGAGGGTAAACTCCTTTCACCACCAAGCAGTCAAAACTTTGGCAAAAGGTTTTGCTGCGAATGCCTATTCATCAGATGGCATAATAGAAGGAATTGAGAAGACAGGTGATGGCTTTGCAGTTGGAGTACAATGGCACCCTGAAGAAATGTGGGAAAAAGAACCCAGGTTTCTCAATCTTTTTGAAGCGCTTGTTAAAGCTACATTAGGAAAAATAAAGGAAAAATGAGGTGATAAAAATGTCTGAAGTTATTGCACATGTAACACGGGGCGATTTGGTAGAATCGAAACATCGTGGAAGCATAGCTGTAGTAGATTTAAAGGGAAATATTCTGGCTTATGTCGGTGATCCCTATGAAGTAACATATTTCCGCTCAGCTGCCAAGCCTATACAGGCACTGCCTGTAGTTGAAAGTGGTGCATTTGATAAATACGGGTTAAGTCTTAAGGAACTGGCAGTAATCTGTGCATCACATGCAGGGGAAAAGGAACATACCGATACCGTGGAGTCCATATTAAAAAAACTGGGTTTTGAGGAAGCAGCATTGAAATGCGGTGTAGGTGAGCCGATATATAAGCCCAGGTTACAAGAACTGTATAGTACAGGGGAAAAGCCCACACAGCTTCATTTTCAGTGTTCGGGGAAACACTCAGGGATGCTTGCTGTTGCAAAAAAAGAAGGTTATTCATTAGAGGATTATTTTAAAGCAGAACACCCTGTTCAGCAAATGATGCTAAAAGCTGTAGCAGATATGGCTGAAATGAAACCTGAAGATATTGTTTTGGCTGTTGATGGATGTGGAGTACCGGTTTTTGGAATGCCTCTGAACAAAATGGCTTTATGTTATGCAAAACTTTCAGATCCCTCTGGTCTAGGGGAAAAACGACGGGAAGCAGCAACAAAAATAACCACAGCAATGACATCTTATCCGAAAATGGTAGGCGGCACAAGACAATTTGACTCCATTTTAATGGAAAACACCGAAGGGAGACTTGTCTGCAAGATTGGAGCAGAAGGCATTTTCTGCATAGGTGTAATGGGTAATGGTATAGGAATTGCCTTGAAGATTGAAGATGGAAGTTATAGAGCATACGGGCCTTGTATAATACATACATTGAAACAGCTGAACATCCTGGATGAAAAGATAGAAGAGCGACTCAAAAAGTATTATCCCAGGCCTGTGAAAAACAATCTCCGTGATGTTGTAGGGGAAATCAGGGCAGTGTTTGAATTAAAAAAAGTTTATGAGCAAAAATAAACAAAAGGAGTTGTCTCTCTTGAAGGAGTTTATAGCTGCAGGAGTCCAGATAGCCTCCCGGCCTAATGATGTGGATTATAACCTGGAGAAAATTAAGCACTGGCTGGAAAAGGCGGTAAAAGAGCATGATGCTGAACTTGTGGTGTTTCCTGAAACCGTTACCACAGGTTTTACACCAAACATGTCGGTGGAAGAATTATACAATCTGGTAAGCACCATTCCGGGGAAAATAACCGATGAAATAGCCAATATCGCAAGGCAGTTAGATACCCATGTGGTTTTACCCACATATGAAAGGGGCCCGGATAAAGGTGTGGTTTACAACAGTTCTGTTTTAATAAATAATAAAGGGGATATTGTTGGCGTATATCGGAAAACACACCTTTTTCCTACCGAAAGAATTGAGGGTGGCGGCTGGTCAACCCCTGGTAGACGGGCAGAAGTTTATGATACAGAGCTTGGGAAAATCGGTATGATAATATGCTATGATGGGGACTTTCCGGAGTTATCCAGGGTTTTAGCACTAAAAGGCGCAGAAATAATCACAAGGCCATCTGCTCTTCTCAGGAGCTATGAAATATGGGCTGTTACAAACCAGGCAAGGGCCTATGATAATCATGTATATTTAATTGGAGTAAACGCGGTTGGGCCTGATGCCGGCGAAAACTACTATTTTGGTCACAGCATGATTGTAAGTCCAATTGCCCAAAAACTGGCCCTTGCAAGGGGGACTGAAGAAATAATATCAGCCAGATTAAACCCAGACCCTATAAAACATGTAACATATGGCGCCCAAACTCCTATGATGTTTGATCACCTTCAGGACAGGAATTTAGCGGTATATGAAGGGATTTTACAGGAAGGTAAAAGTAGTTTTGAACCGGCTAAACGAATACCTTATAAAAAATAATGCCTAATAAACCGAAATTGGAGATTAATATCATGAAAGGAAAAGGGGGCTGTTTCGTGGATATTGTAAGAAAGGCGAATTGTTTACATAATAAATTGATTGAACTGAGAAGATACTTTCATCAGAATCCGGAACTCAGCTGGCATGAGTATAAGACATCCAATAAAATAGAGGAAGAATTAAAGAAATTGGGCATACAAACGGAAAGAATAACAGAAACGGGTGTTATAGGATACATTAAAGGCGCTGAACCAGGTAGAACAGTAGCTTTAAGGGCGGATATAGACGCTATCGCTGTTAATGAAGAAAACGATATTCCATATAAGTCGAAGAATCCCGGGTGTATGCACGCTTGCGGTCATGATGCACATACTGCTATGCTGTTGGGTGCGGCGGAAATTTTGGCAGAAAGCAAACAAAACCTTAAAGGATGCGTAAAACTTATTTTTCAACCGGCCGAAGAAGATATTACCGGTGCCAAAACACTGATAGATAAAGGTGTTTTGAATGGTGTTGACGGCATACTTGGGATACATGTTTGGGTACACCTGCCGGCCGGCAAGGTTTCTCTGGAAGCAGGCCCAAGGATGGCCTCAGCAGATAAAATTTTTATAGATATAAGAGGTAAGGGGGGCCACGGTGCGGCTCCACATCAGGGGGTTGATGCGATAGTCACATCTGCATCGGTGATTCAGAACCTCCAATCAATTACAAGCAGAGAAATAAATCCTTTTGACCCGGTGGTAGTTACAATCGGTAAGATTAAGGGTGGAACTGCGCTAAATGTGCTTGCTGATAGTGTGAATATGGAAGGCACAATCAGGTGTTTGAAACCTAAACTAAGAAACCGGCTGCCTGATATTATAGAAAGAATAGTATCAGATACAGCCTCGGCGTTTCGCGCAGAAGCTGAGACAAGATATGTTCAGGGCACTCCTGTTGTGATAAATGATAAGAGCATGTCTGAATTGGCCCGCTGCGTAATGGAGAAACTCTACGGAGAAGAGGCAGTTACAGAAATGCTTCCAACTATGGGGAGCGAAGACTTTGCATGGTATGCTGAAAAAATCCCTGCAGTTTTTGCGTTTCTCGGCTGCAGAAACGAAGAAAAAGATGCTGTTTATCCCCACCATAACTCAAGATTTAAAATTGATGAAGACGTTCTTCCCATTGGTTCAGCGTTTTATGCGCAGTTTGCTATCGATTTTTTGAATTCATAGCTATAAACAGGCATCTTTCCTGGTTTATTATATATAAAAGAGAAAGCTGAAAGACAGGTTTAGGAATGCTTATTCCTGCCTGTTTTTAATTATTTAATAAAAACAGCTTTACAAGGGAGTTGAACAAGGTTATGGATATAATTCAAACACTTGCTGAAGAATTAAATCTGAAAAAGTTTCAGGTGGAAAACACGATCAAATTGATCGATGACGGCAATACAATACCTTTTATTGCAAGATACCGTAAAGAAATGACAGGTGAGATGGATGAAACTGTAATCAGGAAATTACATGAACGCCTGATATACCTTAGAAACTTGGAAAACCGCAAAAAAGAGGTCCTTCGACTGATTGATGATCAAGGAAAATTGACACCTGAACTTGAGAAAAAAATCCGAAAAGCTTCTTTGATGCAGGAAATTGAAGACCTATACCGTCCATTTAGGCCTAAACGGCGAACCAGGGCAACAATTGCAAAAGAAAAAGGGCTTGAACCCCTGGCAGAAGTGATTTTGGCTCAAAGGGCTTCTAAAACTGAGCTTGACAAGTTTGCCCGGTCTTTTATAGATGAGGAGAAAGAAATACATTCTGAAGAAGATGCTCTTCAAGGCGCCAGGGATATTATTGCAGAAATAGTATCTGACAATGCAGATTACAGGAGAATAATCAGGGATTTAACCTTTAGAGAAGGTATTCTAAAATCTAAAGCTTTAAAACAGGAAAGGTCCGAGTATGAAGACTATTACGATTACCAGGAACCGGTAAGAAAAATTCCTTCCCACAGGGTGCTTGCCATTAACCGTGGGGAAAGGGAAGAATTCCTGTCTGTAAAGATTGAAGCACCGGAGGATAAAATAATAGATTTAATAAAAAACAAATTGATTATAAAACCAAACCCTGCCACCTCGGAACAGTTAGCGATAGCAGTAGAAGATGCCTATAAAAGGTTAATAGCACCTTCCATCGAACGTGAAATCCGCAATAGGCTAACAGAAACCGCCGAAGAAAAAGCCATTGGTGTGTTTTCAGAAAACCTTAAAAAACTCCTGCTTCAACCACCTATAAAAGGGCGGGTTGTAATAGGAATAGACCCTGCTTACAGGACAGGCTGCAAGGTAGCAGTGGTTGATGAAACCGGAAAACTGTTGGAAACAGCAGTTATTTACCCCACTCCGCCACAAAACGAAGTGGAGAAAGCCGGAGAAATCATCAGTGAATTAATAGATCGTTATGGTGCAAGCCTTATATCCATAGGAAACGGCACTGCTTCCCGGGAAACCGAAGAGTTTATCTCAGGGCTGCTAAAAGAAAAGCAGGGTGTCTATTATGTTATAGTAAATGAGGCAGGTGCATCGGTGTATTCCGCATCTCCAACTGCCAGAGAAGAGTTTCCTGACCTGGACGTTTCTCTACGGGGCGCCGTATCTATTGCAAGGCGGCTGCAGGACCCGTTAGCTGAACTTGTAAAGATAGACCCGAAATCCATAGGTGTCGGTCAGTACCAGCATGATGTCAACCAGAAAAAATTGGAAGAAGCTTTGAATGCAGTTGTGGAATCATGTGTGAACAGTGTAGGAGTTGACCTGAACACCGCTTCTGTTTCTCTACTGAAATATGTAGCGGGTATATCTTCTAGGGTGGCCAAAAATATAGTATCATACCGTGAAAAACATGGCAGGTTTAATAACAGAAAACAACTGTTAGAAGTTTCCTACCTTGGTGAGAAGAGTTTTGAACAGTGTGCCGGTTTTTTGAGGATTGTCGGAGGAGAAAACCCTCTTGATTCTACCCCGATTCATCCGGAATCCTATACATTAGCAGAAAAAATAATAGAAAAAGCGGGTTTCAAGCTGCAGGACCTTGCCGATGGAGGGCTTTCAAAGATACGGGAAGCACTGAAAAAATGGGATATAAAGCAGCTGGCCCAAGAGCTGGGCGGTGGCGTACCTACAATAAGGGACATCATTGAAGCGCTTCATAAACCGAACCGCGACCCCAGGGATGAAATGCCAAAACCGCTGTTTCGTAAAGACGTGCTGAAGCCTGCTGACCTTAAACCTGGAATGGTGCTTAAAGCTACTGTAAGAAATGTTGTTGACTTTGGAGCGTTTGTGGATATAGGTGTCGGTCAGGACGGCCTTATACATATATCAAAACTTTCGGAAGGTTATGTAAAAAATCCGCTTGATGTGGTTTCGGTGGGTGATGTGGTGGATGTTGAAGTGCTGGATGTGGATTTAGAAAGAGGACGTATTAGCCTTGCCAGAATTAATTGATGCAGATGAAGAATTAACGACTTGCCTTTAAAGCGAGTTAAAGGGAGGAATGACTTTTGTTTATAGTTGCTGCCGAAATATGCCTTATGCTATATGAATCCAACACTCTTAAGGAGAAACGGCAGGTAATAAAGAGTATAATTAACAGGATAAAATCCCGGTTTAATGTTTCCATTGCCGAAGTTGATTTTCTTGACTCCTGGAAAAGGGCGCAATTAGGTATAGCATGTGTTTCTAACGATAAAGCCCATGCGAACAGCGTTATTACTTCTGTTATAAATTTTTTGGAGAAGGATTTCAGGTTTGAGATAACAGATATACAAGTGAGAATAGAGTGAAAACTAAGTCATCTTGCACACCGTAGTTATAAAAGGTATAATGTTAATATCTACTAATTATTGGATAATAAAAAGGGATCGGTGAAAAGTATATGGTAAAATTAAAAACCGAATCTGTAGAAGAAACACAAAACCTAGGAGAAAGAATTGGCAAAAATCTACAACCGGGTGATGTAATATGTCTTGTAGGGGAATTGGGTTCAGGAAAGACTGCTCTGGCTCAAGGGATTGCCCGAGGCCTAGGAGTAAAAGATTATATAACCAGCCCTACGTTTAATATAATTAAAGAATACATGGGGCGATATCCCCTCTACCATATGGATGTTTATCGATTAGGCGGGGTTCATGAAATGGATGACCTGGGCTATGAAGAATATTTTTATTCTAATGGGATAACTTTAATTGAGTGGGCTGATAGGATTCAGGAGATTCTTCCCGAAGAATATCTTTTGATTGAGATAAGTAGAAATGAAATGACAAATCCAAAGACCAGGTTTTTTAAGTTTATACCTAAAGGCCAAAGATATAAACAGATAATGGAATGTTTGCTGAAGAATGATGCTCTACAGATGAGGAGTTGAAACAACATGATGGTTTTAGGGTTTGATACCTCTTCAGTTACAGCGACCGTTGCCCTGGTATCAGAAGATAAACTTTTAGCAGACTACACGCTCAACAACAAAAAAAATCATTCAGAAAAGCTTATGCCTCTAATATCTCAGATGTTAAACGATTTAGAAATAGAACCTGCCGAAATTGACGCAGTAGCAGTAGCGGAAGGCCCGGGCTCTTTTACAGGGCTCCGGATAGGTGCTGCAACCGCCAAGGGTCTGTCTTATGCAGCAGGTATTCCGGTAATTGGAGTTAATACACTTGAGGCACTTGCATACAATTTAAACTTCAGTCCATATATGATTTGTCCTGTGTTAAATGCCAGGCGGGGCCAGGTATACACCGGTCTTTACATGTGGGAAAACAACGAACTAAAGACTATTTTTCAATGTAGTGCTGTTGAGATTGAAAAAATCCTTAAAGTTATTAAGAATTTAGACCAGCCTGTGTTTTTTTTAGGTGATGGAACAAGTGTTTTTAAAGAACAGATAATTTCTGTTTTAGGGGGAAATGCCATATGGGCTCCTCCGCCGCTAAGTATACCCCGGGCTTCATCAGTGGCTTTTTTAGGCCTTAACAAACTTTTAAAAGGGGAAAAACAAACCCCGTTTGAGTTTAAGCCCCAATATTTCAGGCGGTCTCAGGCAGAAATCCAGTTTGAGAAAAGGTGTTTGAAAGAGGAAAATCAATGATGGGATCGATAATCTTTACAAAAATGAGGTTGCAGGACATAGATAGTGTATTGGAAGTCGAAAAAAAGTCATTTAAAACACCGTGGTCGCGATTTGCTTTTTTGTGTGAGCTTAGGGATAACCAGTTTGCCTACTATCTTGTTGTTAAAGACGGAAACAAAGTTATAGGTTATGGAGGAATGTGGATAATTTTAAACGAGGCCCATATAACAAATATTGCCATTGATCCTGATTATCGCGGAAAAAAACTTGGAGAAAAACTGATGGTAAAATTAATGGATATAGCTAAAAAAAAGGGTGCCGATAGAATGACATTGGAAGTAAGAAGAAGCAACTATATAGCTAAAAGGCTTTATAAAAAGCTTGGATTTGAAGTTAGGGGTGTCCGCAAAGGTTATTATGCTGATACAAACGAGGATGCCTTGATCATGTGGAAAGACAGTTTGTAAGGGGATGTAAAAAAATGTCAACAGGTTTAAGAATACTTGCAGTGGAGACCTCCTGTGATGAGACCTCAGCCGCGGTGGTAGAAGACGGGAGGAGGGTTTTATCTAATATAATCTCTTCTCAAATTGATTTGCATAAAAAATTTGGAGGAGTGGTACCTGAACTTGCCTCAAGAAAACATATCGAAAGCATAATTCCTGTAATCCATGAAGCCCTCGAACAGGCAGAGATTACCTTTGATGACATTCAAGCCATTGGGGTAACAATCGGCCCGGGTTTGGTGGGAGCACTGCTTGTAGGGCTTTCAGCAGCAAAAGCGTTGGCATATGTTCGAAAACTGCCGCTTATTGGTGTGAATCATATAGAAGGGCATATTTATGCAAACTTTTTGGAACACCCTGAACTTAATCCACCTTTCCTCGCTTTGGTAGTATCCGGAGGGCATACAGAATTGGTGTATGTTAAGGATTATGGCAGGTATGAACTGCTGGGAAGAACCAGGGATGATGCTGCAGGAGAGGCTTTTGATAAAACTGCAAGGGCTTTAGGTTTAGGGTATCCTGGAGGCCCAATAATTGACGAACTCGCAAAGAAGGGGAATGCGGATAAAATTGATTTTCCAAGGGCTTATCTTGAAAATGATTCTTATGATTTCAGCTTCAGTGGTGTAAAAACAGCTGTTTTAAATTATATAAATCAGAAGAAACAAAGGGGTGAAAAAATAGACATACATGATGTTGCAGCAAGTTTCCAGAAAGCGGTTGTTGAAGTGCTTGTGGATAAGACAATACGGGCAGCTGATGATAAAAAAATTAACACCATAGTAATGGCTGGTGGTGTCGCAGTGAACAGCGCTCTTAGGGTTATGATGGGAAACAGGGCAAAAGAGGCAGGGATTAAGCTGTATTATCCTTCACCTGTTTACTGCACCGATAATGCGGCTATGATAGCATCTGCGGCATATTACCAGTTCTTAAGGGGTGGGCAGTCAGACTTATACCTTAATGCCTCAGCTTCACTTAAACTTCCACAGGTTGTGGAAACCTGAATTGTGGATAATGTGGAAAAATGCAAAAAAACCTCACATTTCCATAGCGTAAACTGTGGATAAGTCTGTGGAAAGTGTGGATATGTTTACATATTATAACAGATATATTCAAGTTTGAGTCGTGTCTAAGATATAGTATATTAAACAGGCCTGTAAAATATGACTCCCGGGGGAAAAAATGATAAAAAAATTTCTGAAACATCTTGGCTTGTGTTTTTTGAGTTTAATACTTTTGATGTTCCTTGTGCTGACAAACCTGCAGATGGTTGTTTTCAATAATGGTTTTTACGCCAAAGAGTACGAAAAATACTCTATTGTTGAACAAACAGGTATAAAAAAAAACCAGCTGCTTTCAGCTACTAATAAATTGCTGAACTATCTGAGAGGTCATGCGGATAATCCACAATCCATTGTGACAATAGAAGAAAAAGAACGGCCTCTTTTCGGAAACAGGGAACTGCTGCATTTGAGTGATGTCCGTGAGCTTTTTAAAAAAGGTTTTTTAATAAAAAACTTAACTTTCGGGATGTTAGGATCTGCCTTAATACTCTTTATACTGGTAAAGCCTTTGAGAAATAGAGCATACAAAATTATTACACTATCAGCCTTATATGCTTTGATTGGATTGTTTTGTTTCGGGTCGCTTGTTTTTTTGAGTTTCAATACTTGTTTTACATATTTTCATATGATGTTTTTCGATAATGATCTGTGGCTGCTGGACCCTAGCAAAGAATACCTTGTTCGTATGTTTCCTGAAGGTTTTTTTCTTGATTCAGCCGTAAAGGTTTTTGTTTATACAGTTGTAGAACTATTACTGTTAATTGCTGTTTTTAAAGCACTTAAATACCTTGATGGTGTTTAAATAATTTCTTAAGGAGGCTTTTTTAAACAATGATTATAATTTTTCTGAACAAATTAAAAGAGAAATATCAGCAGGCAATAAGAAAAATCAATCCAGAAATCGACCTGGTTGTTGCAGAAAAAATTAAAGATGTTCCTGAAGAAAAATATAAAAATGCAGAGATAATAGTAGGCTGGGGATTTAGTGATGAGTGGACTCCTGAGATATTAGAAAAAGCAGAAAACCTTAAATGGCTTCACATGTTAAGCGCAGGAGTAGACAAAGTGCCTTTAGAACCTCTCGAAAAAAAAGGAGTTATAGTCACTAACTCTAAAGGGATTCACGGAATACCTATTGCAGAACATGTACTGGGGATGATGCTGGCATTTGCCAGAGGTCTTAATATAATGAGGGACCAGCAGATGAGGAAGGAATGGAAAAGAGTAAGAACTGATGAGTTATGGAATAAAACCCTGGGTATTATAGGGTTGGGAAGTATAGGGGCTGAAATAGCAAAAAGAGCAAAGGCTTTTGGGATGAAAGTGATAGGATTAAAGAGAAATGTAGTTAAAATAGAAGGTGTTGATGAGGTATGGCCTAATGACAGGCTTATAGACCTTTTAAAAAACAGCGATTATGTTGTGATTGCCGTGCCTCTTAACAAGGAGACATATCACCTTATAGGAGAAAAGGAATTAAATGTAATGAAAAAAGAGGCATATTTGATAAATATTGGTCGTGGCGACTTGGTTGATGAACATGCGTTAATAAAAGCCTTGAGGTCAGGAAGGATAAAAGGGTTTGGTTCAGACGTGTTTTCACAGGAACCTCTTCCTGCTGACAGCCCCCTTTACGAAATGGAAAATGTTATAATTACACCTCATCAGTCAGGGCTTTCTCCAATGTACATGAAACGGGCCATGGATATTTTCACACAAAACCTTCAGGCTTATTTAAGTTCAAGCCCTATGAAAAACGTAGTTGACTTTAAATTGGGATATTAAAAAGAAAAATTAAAGGGCTGCATTGCTAACCTGCAGCCCTTTCCCATTCTTTATAAAGTTTTTCCAGTTTTTGCTTTAATTCCTGGTATTCTTTGTTTATCTGTTTCAACTTTTCTTCCACAGTATATATCTCTTTACTGCACAGAAGGGTTTCAAATTCCTGTATTCTTTCTTCGGTTTGGATAATCTGTTGTTCCAAGGCTTCAATTCTTTTTCTGTGTTCACGTTCTTTTCGAGCAACCTCAAGCGCTTTCTGCTTTTTTAAGCGTTTTTCCCTTTTGTTTTCCGATTTTTCAAGGTGTTTTTCTTTTGTTTCAATTTCTGCCTTTTTTTCGCGGTAATAGTCATATCCGCCCAAATAGCTTTTCAAACCATTTTCATCCAGCTCCAAAATTCGAGTTGCTATTTTTTTCAAAAAATACCTGTCATGTGAAACTACAAGAACAGTTCCTGGATATTCAAGCAAAGCGTCTTCCAGAACTTCTTTTGAAATCATGTCAAGGTGGTTTGTAGGTTCGTCTAGCAGGAGGAAGTTGGCTTTTGACAGCATCAACTTGAGAAGTGCTACACGGCTTTTCTCCCCGCCGCTTAAGTCCCCAATAGTCTTAAAAACGTCATCTCCAGAAAAGAGGAAGTTTCCTAAAAGGCTGCGCACCTCAGTCTGGGTCATCCTCGGGTTTTCGTCCCAGATTTCGTCCAGCAGCGTTTTTTCCTGATTAAGGTTTTCTAATTCTTGATAGTAATATGCTGTTATGACATTATGCCCAAGTTTCACATTACCGCCGGAAGGCTGTGTTTTGCCTGCGACAATTTTTAAAAGGGTTGATTTTCCTATACCATTTGGGCCTATCAGGGCTACTCGCTCATTTTTTCGAATTTCGAAACTTACATCAGAAAAAATTTTCTTTCCAGAGTATTCTTTTGTAAGGTTTTCTACTTTGAGCACTTCTTTACCGCTGGATTTTTTGATGTTAAACTTTATATATGTTCTAGCAGGTTCAGATGAAGGTTTCTCCATTCGCTCAATCTTCTCAAGTGCCTTAAGACGGCTGTTGGCCTGGCTGAATCTTCTCCATGCTTTATCCTGTTCGATTTGTTCTTCCATTTGTTTTATTTGTCTCTGCTGTTCTTCGTAATGTTTCAGTTCAATCATTCTCCTGGCTTTTTTTTGTTTAACATAAAAAGTATAATTTCCATTGTAATCTTTGAGTTTATGGTTTTCCAGTTCAAGAGTCCTTTGGGTTACAGAATCCAAAAAATACCTGTCATGGGATATTACCAGGAGTGCCCCAGGATAATCTTTAAGGTATTCTTCAAGCCATTCAAGGGTATCAAGGTCTAGATAGTTTGTTGGTTCGTCCAAAAGGAGAATATCAGGTTTTTTGAGCAAAAGTTTTCCCAGAGCAGCCCGTGTTTTCTGTCCTCCGCTTAACAGAGATACTTGCTTATCATAATCCTCCTGTGAAAAACCTAAACCAGTAAGCACGCCTCTTACCATGCTTTTAATCGAATAACCTCCACGGGAACTAAATTCTTCTAAAAGCCGGGAATAACATTCCATTATTTTATTCAGCTCTTTTTTATTGTTTAAGGTTTCTTCCTTGCTCATAAGCTTTTCTTTTTCGCGAATTTCTTTTTCCATCTCTAAGAGGTCACTATAAACTGAGAGCATTTCATCCCATAGGGAAGAATTTGCATTAAGACCTGTGTATTGCTCAAGGTAGCCTATTTCAACACCTTTAGATTTGATGATCCTGCCTTCATCAGGCGACAGTTCACCTGCTATTATTTTAAAAAGAGTGGACTTACCCGCTCCGTTTATGCCTACTAAAGCTACCTTTTCGTTTTCGTTTATGGTAAATGAAACATCCTTAAGAACTTCATTTGCGCCATAACTTTTGCAAATACCCTGTAATGAAAGCACAACCATTGCCGGCCAACCCCTTTTTCTCTTTTTGTTATCTACAGTTATTGTAACAGAAACACAGCAAGGGTTAAAGGATTGTTGAATAAATTATTCTGGGATATTTTTTGGTTTTTTGGGTATATAATAATATTAAAAAGGGTAAGAGAAGAAGGTTGTGAAGTTTAGAAGAAATGATAAAAGTCTTTTAAATTTAGGAGGGGAGATCATGAATATTGCAGAAACCTATTTAGGTGAAAAAGTTTTAGAACAGGGGCTGCGATATATTCTTCATGAACCAGAAAAGAAACTTCCGCTTATTCTAAACTGGGCTGAAAAAATAGCAACTGATCCTAATCACAAACAGAACATAAAAAACCTGAAAAAGGTCTTGGAAGATGAGAACTCAAACTGGTATAAATTTGCTCAAAAACTGCTTACCAAAACACATCCAAAAGTGAAAGAAAGGCTGGCTGTTAACTTTTTTATCAATTCATCATTGATAGGTGTTCCAAAACAAAAACAGGTTTCAAAAAAGATCGGAGCATCTGTGCCCTGGGCGATTTTGATTGACCCGACTGAAAAATGCAACTTGAATTGTTTGGGCTGTTGGGCGGGTGATTATCAGAAGGCGAAAGAATTGGATTATGAAACTATGGATAGGGTGTTATCAGAGGCCGAAGAACTGGGAATCTATTTCATTGTTGTTTCCGGCGGTGAGCCTCTTGTAAGGAAAAAGGACTTGATAGAATTAGCAGAAAAACATAAAGACCAGGTGTTCCACATTTTCACGAATGGCACTCTTATTGATGAAAAGTTTGTTTCAGAAATGGGCAGGTTAGGCAATATTGTGGTTGCTTTAAGTATAGAGGGTTTTGAAAAGACCACGGATTTTCGCAGGGGTGAAGGTGTATTCAAAAAAGTACTTCATGCTATGGAGCTTATGAGGGATTCCGGTATGGTGTATGGATTTTCAGCAACCTATGCCAGAAATAACACAGAGGAACTTGCGAGTGAAGAGTTTATTGATCTGATGATTGAAAAAGGAGCGACTTTTGGATGGTTTTTCACTTACATACCCATAGGAAAAGATGTTGATATGGAAATGATGGCAACTCCTGAACAGAGGGCGTATATGTTTGAAAGAATTAAGCATTTCAGACAAACCAAGCCTATTTTCCTTGTTGATTTTTGGAATGACGGAGAGGCAAGCAACGGTTGTATTGCAGGAGGACGGCGTTATTTCCATATAAATGCTGCAGGGGATGTTGAACCATGTGCTTTTGTGCATTATTCTACTTGTAACATAAAAAATGTAAGCCTTGTAGAGGCTTTGAAAAATCCTTTATTTAAGGCATATCAAAAACGCCAGCCCTTCGACGAAAACTTGAGGCGTCCCTGTCCTATTATAGATCACCCGGAGAAACTGCTTGAAATGGTAAAAGAATCAGGGGCAGAATCTACCCAGCTTCATGATGATGAAACCATAGATGAATTCGCCGAAAAAATGAAAAAATACGCGTCAAGCTGGGGAAGCATTGCCGAAAAGATTTGGTATGACTAGGTAAATGGAGGGTAAATGCAGAATGAGTCTTACTAACAGACGAAAAGACTTTCTTAAAGTTATACTTGACGAGTATCAGCGTACAAAAACTCCTGTACATTATGTTACAGTTGCTGAAAGGTTAGGTATTAGCAAATGGACTGCCTATGATGTTATGAAACAACTGGAGGAAAAAGGTTTTTTAGAGGCCGAATATCAGGTGAGCGATGAAAGAACCCCGGGCCGTTCTGTTATACTTTTTGTTCCTACGAAAAAGTCTAAACAGGTTTTCAAAAATGAAGAAAATCACATACAAATCAAACAATGGCCTGAGGTGAGACAAAATTTATTGAATCGTTATTATGCATATAAAAAGTATAAATCAAAAGAAATAATTGAAAACACCTTAAAAGAGATGGCTTTTATTGAGCTTCCGTTTTTATTCAGTGCTTACACGGTAGCCCTGTTTACACTCCACCTTTTAAGCTTTGAAATCAAAAACTTTAATTATATACGTGAAGTTGTGTCTGTAGCTCCTACTCCGGAAACAGGTTTGATTTTTTTTACAGGGGCTGTGCTTGGTGTTTTGCTCAAAACCTCTTCAGGGGATAATACACATTTGAAAGACTTTATAAACCGTTTTCAACATTACCTTAAGGAAATTTCTTATCATGAAAAAAAGATATTGGCAGATTTTTTAAAAGAAACTTTAAACAGTAATTTAGAGATTGCTGCAGGTGAATGAAACCGAGCTGCCCTTAGGAAAACTGAAGGGCAGCTCGGTTTTTTGGTTAAAAAATAATTGATTTATTCCCAAAAAACTGTTAATATAAGTCTAGATCAATCCTGGAGGAATGATGTGCATGAAAACAGTCGCATTATTAGGCCCCAGTGGCACAGGAAAAAGCCATCATGCAATATTGGTGGCTTATGAACTTGGGCTTGAACTTATAATAGATGATGGGCTGCTTATCAAGGGGGCCCGTGTTGTTGCAGGTACTTCAGCAAAACGGGAAGCCACGAAACTTGGGGCTGTTAAACGTGCCATCTTTATGGATGAGACTCATAGAAAAGAGGTCAAACAAAAGATAGATGAAATTTCACCTTCAGGTATTTTGATCTTAAGCACTTCACTGGCAATGGCCCATAAGATTACTGAAGCACTGGAACTGCCTTTTCCTGATAAGATTATTAACATCTATGATGTTGCCACAGAACGTGAAATCAAAACTGCTATAACTACAAGAAAAAAATACGGTAAACACGTTATTCCTGTACCTACACTTGAGATTAAAAAAGATTTTTCCGGGTACCTTTTGGATCCCCTCAAGATATTTGATAGGCGGGGATCGAATGTTGTCAAAATTACTGAAAAATCTGTTGTGAGGCCGACTTACAGTTACATGGGACGTTATACGATATCTGACACAGCAATATCATCTGTTGTTTCATATGTTTCTACACAAACCCCGGGAATTGTTAAAACCGGAAGAGTTTTTGTGAAAAATCAACCTTCGGGAATAATAATTGACCTTGATGTGGTTATAGAATATGGGAAACCCATTAAACCCATATTAAAACAGCTTCAAAAAGATCTTGCAAAAAAGATTGAATACATTACAGCTCTAAACGTCTTACGAATAAATGTTACAGCTTCAAAACTGTATTTCCCCACTTCAAGTTAGTTTGTTTTTAATAAAACAAAGATCAGGTGTAAAATCTACAAGGAGGGAGAAAAAATGTTTAAAATCCTTAAGAGAAAAGACCTGGCAGATACCATCAAGCTTTTTGAGATTGAAGCTCCGCTTGTGGCAAAAAAGGCCAAGCCTGGTCAGTTTGTTATCCTTCGGATAAAAGAGGGAGGGGAGAGGATTCCCTTAACAATAGCCGATTATGATGGTGAAAAGGGCAGTGTCACCGTGATTTTCCAGGAAGTGGGCAAAACCACCAAAGACCTAGGCAAGTTGAATGAAGGGGACTTTATTAGTGATTTTATCGGTCCTCTGGGAACCCCAGTGGAGTTTCCCCATCATAAAAGGGTGCTGGCCATTGGTGGTGGTGTTGGAGTTGCTCCCCTTTATCCAAAAGTCAAAATGCTTCACAATCAAGGAGCAGAGGTTATTTCCATAATAGGTGCTAAAACTGCTGATATGCTTATACTGGAAGAAGAAATGAAAGCTGTAAGCGATCAGCTGTTCATCTGCACAGATGATGGAACAAAAGGCCATCACGGGTTTGTTACTGATGTTTTAAAAGACATCTTGAGCAAGGACACAGAGTTTGATGAAGTAATAGCCATCGGTCCGCCAATTATGATGAAGATTGTTGCAAACATCACCAGACCTTACAAAATTCCAACTATGGTCAGCTTAAATCCCATCATGATTGACGGTACAGGGATGTGTGGAGGCTGCCGTGTTACAGTAGGCGGTGAGACAAAGTTTGCTTGTGTGGACGGCCCGGCTTTTGATGGGCATTTAGTAGACTTTGACGAGTTAATGCGCCGCCAAACAATGTATAAATCGGAAGAACAAAAATCACTTGCTTTAGCAGAAGAAAGGGGTGAACATAAATGCCGGTTAGATTAAAAAAGACGGAAATGCCCCGCCAGGCTCCGGAAATAAGAAGAAAAAACTTCAAAGAAGTTGCCTTGGGTTATAGTGTGGAGGATGCGGTAAAAGAAGCACAGCGCTGCCTGCAGTGCAAGAACCCCCAATGTGTTAAAGGCTGTCCGGTTGGAGTTAAAATTCCCGAGTTTATTAAACTTATAGCTGAAAAGGATTTTTACGGTGCTGCAAGAAAAATCAAAGAAACCAACAGCCTTCCGGCAATATGCGGCAGGGTATGTCCCCAGGAGGAACAGTGTGAAAAATACTGCATACTGGCCAAAAAAGGCGAACCTGTTGCCATTGGCAGGCTGGAAAGGTTTGCTGCAGACTGGGAAAGGGAAAAAGGTATAGAAAAACCTGAGAAACCTCAGAAGTTGGGGAAAAAGGTTGCAGTAATAGGTTCAGGACCGGCCGGATTGACGGCTGCAGGAGACCTTGCAAAACTTGGTTATGATGTAACAGTTTTTGAGGCCTTTCATGAAGCAGGAGGTGTTCTCGTATACGGAATACCTGAGTTCAGACTTCCAAAAGCTATCGTAAAACAAGAAGTAGAATATATTAAAAGCCTTGGTGTTGACTTGAAAACCAACCATGTCATAGGTAAGGTCCTGACAATAGATGAATTGTTTGAAATGGGCTATGAAGCAGTTTTTATAGGCAGCGGCGCAGGTCTTCCAAAGTTTATGGGGATTCCAGGAGAAAACCTGAATGGAGTATATTCCGCAAACGAGTTTCTGACAAGAACAAACTTGATGAAGGCATATAATTTCCCCGAAACAGATACTCCCATTAAAGTCGGCAGAAAAGTAGCGGTGGTAGGCGGCGGCAATGTTGCTATGGACTCCGCAAGATGTGCCATTAGACTTGGGGCAGAAGAAGTATATATTGTTTACCGACGTTCAGAAGAAGAGATGCCGGCAAGGTTGGAAGAAGTGGAAAACGCCAAAGAAGAGGGGATAATCTTCAAACTTTTAACAAATCCTGTAAAGATTTTAGGTAATGATGAAGGCTGGGTTAAAGGAATAGAATGTATTAAAATGGAACTGGGAGAACCTGATGAATCAGGCCGCCGCAGGCCGGTTCCCATAAAAGGTTCTGAGTATGTCATAGATGTTGATACTGTTATAATTGCTATTGGAACAAGCCCAAATCCCCTGATACCCAGAACAACACCCGGCTTAAACACTCAGAAATGGGGCGGCATTGTGGCTGATGAGGAAACAGGGAAAACGAGCAAAGAGGGTGTTTATGCAGGTGGAGATATCGTAACAGGTGCTGCAACTGTTATTCTGGCGATGGGAGCAGGTAAAAAAGCTGCTGCTGCAATACATGAATACCTTCAAAAAAAATAAATGAAAGCCCCCTATGAGATGAGGGGGCTTTTCCCGTTAAAAAAATTACATAAACTTGCTCGTGGATTGTATGAAGGGAAAGGATGATATTATGGGAAACAAAAAAGGGCCGGATTTCTTAGAAAGAATCAAATCAAATTTTCAGAACATGAGCAGAGGTCAAAAGGCGCTTGCAGAGTATATAACTTCTAACTATGATAAAGCCGCTTTTTTAACAGCAGCCAAATTAGGAGATATCGTAGGTTTAAGTGAATCCACAGTAGTCCGTTTTGCTTATGCCCTGGGTTATCAAGGTTATCCTGAGCTTCAAAACGCTATACAGGAAATGCTGAAAGATAAACTCACAACGGTTGCCAGGCTTGAACTGTCGGCAGAACAAATGCAGCAGGGTTCTATTCTGCAAAAAGTTATGCAGGCAGATATGAAAAACATGCGTATGACTTTAGAAGATATATCAGAAGATACATTTAAAAAAGCAGTAGATGCGATATTAAAGGCTGAACGAATTTATCTAATAGGGCTCAGGAGTGCTACTTCCCTAGCACACTTTTTGGGATATTACTTAAACATGATTCTTAGGAACGTTAATATAACTTCTCCAAGTATAGGAGATATTTTTGAGCAACTGCTTGCAGTGAAAAAAGAAGACCTTGTAATCGGGATAAGCTTTCCGAGGTATACAAGGACAACGGTTGAGGCATTTGAATTTGCTAAAAAACAAGGAGCTGCAACAATTGCCATAACCGATAGTGCTCTATCTCCCATGGGTCAAAAAGCTGACCTAACCCTTACAGCTAAAAGCAATATAAACTCTTTTGTTGATTCATTTGTGGCAGCTATGAGTGTCTTGAATGCACTTATTATTGCTGTTGCCATGAGAGAAAAATCCAGGGTATCAAAGACTTTAGCTACTCTTGAAGAAGTTTGGGAACAACACCATGTGTTTGTTGCTAAAGAAGAAAATGGGCATCTTATGATCTAAGGCCGAAATTTCCGGCCGTTTTTTCTTTTATATATATGATGTAGAATCAAGAGCGGCGCAAATCTCAGGTATTAAGATGTTAAATGTTTTAGTTTTTTTTAAAAGTTTAATTAAAAAAGAAGGATTTTTTTAAAATTAGTAGAATAAAATAAAACAAAAGAAGGAAATCCTGCGAATAACAAAAAAACATAACGGCAAACTTGCAAAACGAGGGATTTGTTAAGATGTTGCTAAAATGTTAAAATTAAGGAGGGGGGCAATATGACTAAGTGTCCAAAGGATAATGTTTTTTACAGGAACTTAAACTGGCATTATCCGAAAATTGTAAAAGGGGAAGGAATTTATTTGTATGACGAAAACGGGAAAAGGTACATTGATGGCTGTTCCGGTTCGGCTGTAGCCAACATAGGGCATGGAAATAAAGAAGTAGCCAAAGCGATGGAAAAACAGGCTTCAACTATTGCTTTTACACATCTTTCGCGTTTTACCACAGATGCTATTATAAACCTGGCGGATAAAGTAGCTGAAATGGCACCGGGTGATTTGAACAAGTGTTATTTTGTTTCAGGTGGTTCTGAATCAACCGAAACAGCAATCAAAATGGCGCGAACCTATTTCCTTGAAAGGGATGGAGTTACAAGAAAATATAAGATTATTTCACGGTGGAACAGTTACCATGGGAACACTATCGGAGCCCTATCTATGACAGGGCATACGGCAAGACGCCGTAAATATGACCCTTACTTGATTAACTTTTCACATATCCCGGCACCTTATTGTTACCGCTGCCCGTATGGGCAAACATATCCGGAATGTGGATTAAAGTGTGCATATGCCCTGGAAACTGAAATACTTCAGCAAGGTGCTGAAAACGTAGCTGCGTTTATATCAGAGCCTGTTATAGGGTCTGCAGCTCCAGGAGTACATCCGCCAAAAGAATACTATAAGATTATTCGGGAAATCTGTACAAAATATGATATACTGATGATTAGCGATGAAGTCATGGCAGGTTTTGGAAGAACAGGCAAAAACTTCGGTATAGACCACTATGAGGTTGTACCTGACATGTTAACAACTGCTAAAGGTATGAGTTCAGGTTATTCACCGCTGGGAGCTACTGTGGTTAGAGATGAAATTTATGATACTATCGCCAAAGGTTCAGGAAGATTCACTCATGGACATACTTATGGAGGCAATCCGCTTTCCTGTGCTGTCGGCTGTATTGTTTTAGACATAATCAAGAGGGAAAACCTTGTGGAGAATGCACGAAAAATGGGTGAATACCTGATGGAAAAACTCCAATCTCTGTATAAATACCCGATAGTTGGCGATATCAGGGGTAAAGGTCTGATGATAGGTATAGAGTTCGTAAAAGACAAAGAAACAAAAGAACCGTTTGACCCCAAACAGAATGTTCAGGGCCTTGTTACCGTAAAAGCACTGAACAATGGCTTGGTGCTGTATCCGGGTGGAGGTTCTGTTGATGGGGTTCGCGGTGACCATGAACTATTGGCCCCACCCATTAATATAACTAAAGATGAGGTTGATGAGCTGTTCGAAAAACTTGACAAATCTATTAAAGAGGCTTCTGATGAGCTGTGTTAGAAGTGAGGCCTCGGCAAAGTTATAGAAACGAAAGGAGGGCAATTTTATGGAGAAACTGATTATTACAGTTGCACCTACAGGAAATGTTCCTACTAAAGAACTTAACCCAAATGTTCCAATAACACCTGATGAAATAGCTGAGTGTGTATATAAATGCTGGCAGTTAGGAGCAGCTGTGGCACATATCCATGCCCGGGATGGAGCCGGAAAACCAACATCTGACCCTGAGGTGTTTAAGCAAATCGTTGAAAAAATCAAAGCAAAATGTGACATAATAATCCAGCTGTCTACAGGTGCTCGTGCGGGTAAGACTGCAGAGGAAAGGGGAGCATGTATTGATTTAAAACCGGAAATGGCAAGCCTTGCCACAGGTTCTTCAAACTTCCCCACTTCTGTAAACTCAAACTCTCCGGCTCTTGTTGAATATCTTGCTCAAAAGATGCTTGATAACAATACAAAACCGGAAATTGAAGTGTTTGATTCAGCAATGATTACAAATGCCGATTACCTTGCTAAAAAAGGGCTTATAAAAACCCCGATGCAGTTTAACCTTGTCATGAATGTTCCCGGATCCATTAAGGGGTCACCGAAAAACCTTATGCATTTAATCGAATCTTTACCAGAGGGTTCGACTTATACGGTTTCAGGAATCGGAAAATCTCATGCTCAGATGACGGCAATGGGTTTAGTGCTCGGCGGGCATGTGAGAGTTGGTCTTGAAGATGTTCTAGAACTTGAAAAAGGTAAACCAACATCTAATGAAGAATTGGTTAAAAGGGTTGTGGATCTGGCTAAGGTTTACGGTCGTGAAATTGCTACACCGGATGAGGCAAGAAAAATATTGAATCTTAAATAAAGGTCGTTTTATGAATGGGAGATTTTCGAATCTCCCTTAAATTTTTTACTTTAGTGGATTATGGTTTTGGAGGAATTATTTTTTTTGTGTGGAATATATTTTATAAGATTTACAGCAGGGAGATGGCATAAAATGAAGGTAGGTATACCGCGGGCTTTGTTCTATTATTCCTTTTATCCGATGTTTAAAACATTTTTTGAAAAATTGGGTGTTAAAACAGTTGTTTCCTCTCCTACTACAAAAAAAGTGTTAGATAATGGTATAAAAGATACCGTAACAGATGCGTGTGTTCCAGTAAAACTCTATCACGGGCATGTTGCTGACCTGATCGGTAAAGTTGACTTTGTTTTTGTTCCTCGTTTGGTGTGTATAGATAATGAAGCAACTTTTTGTCCTAAGTTTCTTGGTCTACCGGACATGGTTACATACTCTATAGATAACCTGCCTCCCCTTATCACTCCGAGAATAGATTTCAGAAACGGCAGGTTAGAACTCTTAAAGGTGTGTTATAGTATTGGAAGGATGTTTACAAAGAATGTTGTGAAAATATTTAAAGCCTATCAGGAATCAATAAAAAGCCTAAAGAATTATGAACAGGAGTTTCTCGAAGGTAAAATACCTCCGTTAAATATAAAGAAAAGGTTAAATTCAGATATAAATCTTGGTGCCTTAGGTTATCCTTATATGCTCTATGACCAATATTTGAGTCTTAACCTTTTAAAAAAACTTTTCGACCTTGGAGTGTCTGTAACAACACCTGAAATGATTTCGCGGGAAGACAAACTCAAGCAGGCTGGGAAATTGAAGAAAACCCTGTTCTGGCATTACAGCAATGGTGTTATTAGAACAGCGTTCCATATGTTTGAAAATTGCAACATCGACGGGATTATTCATGTTACTGCTTTTGGCTGCGGCCCAGATTTTATCGTTGACAAACTTCTGGAGCTTGAAGCGAAAAAACGGTCTGTACCGTTTTTGACCATTACACTTGATGAACAGACAGGTGAAGAAGGCCTCAAAACAAGATTGGAAGCCTTTGTTGATATGCTACGCTTAAGGAGGCGTCTAGCATGAAAATAACGTATCCTTATGTAGGAAACTCGCATATTGTGATTAAAAACCTTCTTGAACGTTTCGGCAATGAAGTGGTTGTTCCTCCAAAACCAAGCAAACGGACGCTCAGTTATGGAACACAGTTTGCGCCGGAATTTGCTTGTGTGCCTTTTAAGATTCTTTTGGGAACATATATTGAGGCCTTGGAAATGGGAGCAGATACCATCGTATCAACAGGGGGTGTTGGGCCTTGCCGTGCCGGGCTTTATACAACACTCCAGGAAGAGATATTAAAAGACCTTGGATATGATTTTCAGATGATAACCCTGGAACCTCCGGGGCATTACTTGAAAGATTTGATAGCCCAGATTAAAAAGCTGATAAATCGGAAAATGAGCATCCGTGAATTTTGGTCAATCATAAGGTTTGTATGGGAACAGTTAAAACTTTTTGATGAGACTGAACTAATGTCTTTCAAAATCAGGCCGCTTGAGATAAAAAAAGGTGAAACAACACGTGTATATAGAGAGATGGTTGATTTGATTGCTAGCGCGCAAACGGTTAAAGAATTAAGAGAAATACGGCATGAAGTTAATAAGAGGTTTGAAAACATTGAAATCAAGGAAAATTATGACCCGATTAAGGTGGGAATCGTTGGTGAGGTTTATGTTGTATTAGAACCTTTTGCAAATCTTGAAATAGAAGAGACCCTGGGGGAACTGGGGGTGTATGTTGAAAGGTCAATGTTCTTAACCCATTATACCATTAATAATGCGGTTACAGACCTTTTTCACATTAAAGGCGAAAAAAACGTTAAAAAAGCTGCAGTTCCTTATTTTAATGAGATGTGTGGAGGCCACGGCAGAGAATCGGTAGGGCACACAATTTTATATGCAAAAAAGGGATTTGATGGCGTGATCCATCTGTCTCCATTTACATGTATTCCGGAAATCGTTGCAAAAAGTATTCTTCCGGCAGTGAGTAAGGATTATAATATAAGCGTGTTATCAATATCACTTGATGAACAGACAGGCAAAGCAGGATTGAGGACAAGGCTGGAAGCGTTTGTGGATCTGCTGGATAAAAAACGACAGAAATTTAAGGAGAGGATGGCATGAAGGGATATTTAGGGATCGATGTAGGGTCTGTAAGCACAAATCTTGTAATAATAGATGATGATGGTCAGCTGTTGTCTAAAGTCTATTTGAGAACACGTGGGCAGCCTATAAAGGCAGTTCAGGACGGTATGAAACAGCTGGTTGAGAACACACAGGGCGAAATCGAAATAATGGGTGTTGGCACAACAGGAAGCGGCAGACAACTGGCAAGTGTAATAACAGGTGCAGGTACAGTCAAAAATGAAATAACAACACATGCAGTAGCAGCTTTAAATTTGATTCCTGATGTTCAAACTGTATTAGAAATTGGGGGGCAGGATTCCAAAATAATAATTCTGAGGGATGGTATTGTAACTGATTTTGCAATGAATACAGTATGTGCTGCGGGGACAGGGTCTTTTTTAGACCAGCAGGCAGCAAGGCTGAACATACCCATTGAAGAATTTGGTAGTTATGCATTAAAATCTAAAACCCCTGTGAGAATAGCGGGGCGGTGTGCTGTTTTTGCTGAGTCAGATATGATACATAAACAGCAGATGGGGTATAATCTGGAAGACATTATTCGGGGGCTGTGTCAGGCCCTGGTAAGAAATTATTTAAACAATGTGGGTAAGGGCAAGGATATTCAGCCCAAAGTCGTGTTTCAAGGTGGAGTTGCAGCAAACATAGGTATGAAAGCGGCTTTTGAAGAAGCCCTGGGTTATGAGGTTATAGTTCCGCAGCACCATGATGTAATGGGAGCCATAGGCGCGGCGCTTTTGGCAAAAGACGAAGTGGCCAGGAAGGGATTTACTGCTTTTAAAGGGTTTGATGTTTCGAATGTTAAATACAGGGTTTCAAGTTTTGAGTGCAAAGGATGCCCCAACAGGTGTGAGGTTATAAACATACATATGGATGAAAAGGTAATTGCCCGCTGGGGTGATAGATGCAACAAATGGAAAAATCTAGATAATAACAGCTCTCATCAAGGATATAGCTGTTAACAAAATTAAAACACCTGCAGAGAGTAACTAACTATCGATACCATTGTTGTTTTTGGGTACCTCGCTAGTTATCCTGCAGGTGTTTATATTTTACCCCGAATACAAAAGGTTATTTATCAATTAAATATATTTTTGCTGGAAATAGTGTTAATATTCTCAAAAAATAGCATTGTAAGCCTGATTAAAATTGTTCCCAGTGCAGAACTTCTTCTAGGCTGCGTTTGCTCTTGCTGGGATATTCTGCAGGATAGCCGAGAGATATTAAGGAAACGAGAGTATACTCTTCAGGAACTGATAATATTTTTTTTATGTCTTCAGCGTAGTCTTTTCCATATCCGGCGACCCAGCAAGAACCGAGATTATGAGCTTTGGAAGCGACCAATATGTTTTGAGTTGCAGCAGAGCCGTCTTCTAAGAAATATGTAGCATCTTTTTTACCAAATACTGCTATACAGGCAGCTGAGTTGGCTATAAATTTGCCGTGTGATGTTATGTCTGAAATCTGCTTTAGTTTTTGTTTATCAGTAACCACTACGAATTCCCATGGTTGGGCGTTTCTGGCTGTAGCAGCCAATCTACCGCAGTCTACCAAATCTTCCAATATTTTTTTAGGTATTTCTCTATCAAGATATTTTCTTACACTTCTTCTTTCTTTTATAGCTTGTAATGCATCCATATGTATTCCTCCTTTGATTTTTTTCTTAATATATTTTATGAAAAAAATTCTAAGAAATCAAATACAAGAAAGACTATTGACTAAGGATATTGGTTTTGGTAGTATATAGAAGAGGTGATGGAGTTCACCTTAACAACTGGTATTCCAGTTAATGACTCCTGCTGAATGTTCGGCAGGATTTTTGTGTTTTTAACAGAAAATTACTTAAACAGGAGGGCTTTAAATTGACGCTATTTTACGTAGCAATTGGTGGAGCTTTAGGCGCTGTAAGCAGATATGTATTAACAGGATGGGTTCATGGTTTTGTTAAAGGAGATTTCCCTTATGGCACTTTAACGGTGAATCTATTAGGTTCTTTTATATTGGGATTTTTTACGGCACTTGCCTTTGACAAACCTGCAATAATTAACGCAAATTTGCGAATAGCTTTTACTATAGGGTTTATCGGGGCTTTAACAACCTTTTCTACATTTTCTTATGAAACCTTTAAACTTCTCGAAGAAGGAGAGATACTGCTTGCCGGGATAAATGCCTTTGGGACTATGGCATTGGGTCTGCTGTTTTTGTGGATAGGCGTAGTGCTTGGCAGAATATTTTAAGGATGAATGAATACTAAAGAAACTTTTACAAATCATAAAGGTCATAGATGAAAATAGAAGGAATTTAGTAAAGTTTGTCTAATATTAATTACCAAGGAAGCAACAAGCAATATAATAATCATAAGCAAAACACATAAATATACACAAATAATAAGAGTATTTTTATAGCCGCACCTTATAGGATAAGGGATAGAAGGGATTATGACAGTTTGTGTGAAGCCTTTTGATAGAATATGTTTGTATAAGCCGCAATCTGAACTTGCAGCCCTTATCCTACAAGAGTTTGCAGGCACAGGGTTTAAACAAAAACAACCCCGTAAGGGGACGGAAACTTTAATAAATATTGAAGCATTAAATTAGCTTCTCGTTTAAACAAAAACAACCCCGTAAGGGGACGGAAACTTATTATAGGTTTTTCTAAAAGATGCATAGTAGCAAAGCCTTGTGTAACAAGGCTTTGCTTGCTTTTGAGAGGGATTGCCTGTATTAGTCAAATTAGATAAACATAAGGAAACATTAAACAATTTAACACAAATGAGTTTTTAGGCAGGATTTAGCAAACTAACAAAGAATTACTAAACTATAACGACATAAACATAGAGAGGTGCAGACAATGCACTAACACCCCCTGCTGACATCACAGGAATAATGTCTGATATTGAGGAAGTTCTTGACCAGTCTATTGCCAGTGAAGGATATATCATATACGAAGACCCTGCCGGGTACAATACAAAAGTTGACTTAAGCCAGATTGATTTTGAAGCGTTGCGGAGGCACTTTGAGAAATCCCGGAAGCATACGGAAGTTGAAAAACTGAAAGGGATGATTAACGCTAAACTAAATAAGCTTGTGCGCCTGAATAAAAGCAGGATTGATTTTGCCGAAAGGTTTCAGAAAATGATTGATGAATATAACAGCGGTGCAATGAATGTTGAAATCATGTTTGACAAACTGTTAGCTTTTGCAAAGGAGCTAACCGAAGAAGAAAAGCGTGGTATATCAGAACAGCTCACCGAGGAAGAACTTGCCCTGTTCGATATACTTACTAAACCTGAACCGAAACTGACTAACAAAGAAAAGAATCAGGTAAAGAAGGCGGTGAGAGAACTTTTGGAAACCCTAAAGAGGGAGAAACTGGTTCTCGATTGGAGAAAACGCCAGCAAGCCAGAGCAGCAGTTTTGATAACGATCCAGGACTATCTTGATCGGGAACTGCCGAGAACCTATACACCGGAAATATTCAACCGGAAGTGTGAGCTTGTGTACCAGCATATTTACGATTGTTATTACGGCGCTGGGCAGAGTGTATATAGCCGGGTAAGTTAAAAGCGGAGTGTCGGGTATAATTACAGGCTATTAGCAGCATAAGTGGTTAGAGAAGAATCCAAAGCTGCTGGCTGTAATGTGCCAGACCAATAATCACAAAAGAAACCGTGTAGGCGAAATTTGCCGTTCAAAAAACGATAAAACAGAAAATATGGATGGAGAGTGAGTTATATGTATAGAAAAATGTTGACAGAGAAATTCTTTGATGACAATTTATATGAAGGAATAAATGCGCAATCTTTAATTTATGCAGAACTTGACATTCCAAATATTAAGGAAATAGCAGAAAATATTGTAAGATCGATGACTGATAGAGGAAGAGAAGAAGCTGAAATGATAGAAAGAGAAAATAATCCGGATGTGCTTTTGAAAATGCTGCGTGGGAAATGTGATGTTTTGAATTATGAATTATTGCATAAGAGAGTTTTAGAATTTGAAGATGAGTTAGCCCCTAGAATTATAAAGATGTTGATTAATAGTGGGAATAATGTTTTTATTGAACATGCTGCAAGAATAATATCAAAATGTCGGAGAAATTATACGGATGAGCTGGTTGAAATTTTAGATAAGATAAGAAGCCCATATGCAGTCTCATTAATTTGCATAACATTGGGCTTCATAGGAGATGAACGAGTTATTCCTCTTATATACAATAAATTTCTGGAACTAAAAACACTATATCCACATGAAACTTATGCCCAAGGGCCGCTATTAGGGCTGTATAAATTAAAGGAAAGATTTTATGAATCTAATTAGCGGCCCTGCCTTTAAATACACCACAACATCGTGAAAGCAGGAAACAATATGTTCCATAACATCATATCGCGAGAAATATTATGCAAGTCTGCCTTAAACAAGACTGGTATACCAGACTATAAATATTGTATAAATCCATATATAGGCTGTACCCATGCCTGCCTTTATTGTTACGCTTCCTTTATGTGCCGTTTTACTGGCCACCAGGAAAAGTGGGGTAGATTCCTAGATGTTAAAGTAAACTTCTCTGACATTCTAGACAAACAATTGAAAAGCCGAATTCGACCGGAAGGTAAGGTTTTGCTGGGTTCAGTAACCGATGCCTATCAGCCTGCTGAAGCCATACACAAAATCACACGGTCCAGCCTAGAAATTTTAGCTGACTATCAACTGCTTGAAGTTCATATTCTGACCAAGTCAGCCCTCGTACAAAGAGATATTCCGATACTGCGCCAACTGCGTGCTTGTGAGGTAGGGTTTACTATCACCACTCTTGATTCAAACATTGCTCGGGTGATTGAACCTGGCGCTTCTCCGCCGCATTTGCGTTTAACAGCCGCTCGGGAATTAATCAAGGCTGGTATTCCGGTATGGGTTTTTATTGCTCCCATGCTGCCGGGAGTAACGGATACGGAAAAGTCCTTGGTAAGATTACTGCATGCTGTTTACGAATGCGGAATCCGGGAAATTCTGATGGACCACCTTAATCCCTATCCCGCAGTTGTGCAGCGCTTAAAAAGTGCCTATCGCAGGTATTTCCCTGAGGCTTTGCCAGAACTGGAAGAATATCTGTGCTATCCGGAAATTTATCAGGATAAAATTGAAGGCCGGGTTCAACAGATTGGCAAGCTTGTTGATTGTCAGCCCAAATTTGTATAACTGTCTGCAGGCAGCTAGGTGAAAGAGAACTGTTTAGATTGACCGTCTAATACTCTACAAGGTGACATTATCACAAGATAATCAATTTATTAAAGTAAGGGTATTGCATATTTGTGGTTATAATGGTATTATAAAATAAAATAAATTTATAAATTTAAATTTAATGACGGGGAAGAGTAGCCATGATTATAAGGTATCAGAGAGCCGCCGGTGGTGAGAGTGCGGCACCGGAGATCAAGGTGAATGGGCCCCTGAGAAGATGCGACAAAAGCTTAAGCAAGTAGTTGCATCCGGAATCTTCCGTTAACAAAAGATAGGATATCGCGACCTTAATATCGCCGTATCCGAAAAGAGGGGTTTTGCATTTAGGTGGCAAAAGCATTTCATCCTAAAGTGAAGTGCTTTTTTTAATACTTAAATGTATAACAATTTGGGTGGCACCGCGGAAAAAGCATCCGTCCCTTTTAGGACGGATGCTTTTTTTTAAAACTAAATAGATAATGGTTAAGAAATTCAATTATGAGGTGAGGCCTATGACTTGAAGGAAATTTTTTATAAAGATCAGAAAGACAATCAAATCTATATTAATTGATTAGTAGAGTTTGTCCGATAAATTTTATGAAGGAGGAATTTATTAATGAAATTAAAAAACATGGTTTTAACATCTCTTTTACTGGCAATAGGCCTGATACTTCATCAAATAGTTCCGCCAATCGTAGCTGGAATGAAACCGGATTTTCTTTTGGCGATGCTATTTGTTGCTCTTTACATTGATAATACTCCAAAAAATGCATTTTTGGCAGGGATCCTGGCGGGGATTTTTTCGGCTCTTACCACTGGATTCCCTGGAGGTCAAATTGCAAATCCGGTTGATAAAATGGTTACAGCCTTTACGGTGTTTTTTATGATAAAAGCCTTCTCCCGATTAAATACCCAACTAACAGTGCCAGTAGTAGCATTTATTGGAACCATAATTAGCGGAACGGTATTTTTGGGCACGGCTTTGCTGGTACTAGGAGGAAAACTGCCAGCGTCTTTTCCGGTTCTATTTACAACTGTTGTCCTGCCTGCTGCTGCCGTAAATACTATTACAACTTACATCTGCTATAATGTAGTATTTTCAACCAGAAAATTTTTCAAAAAAGCTTGAATAATTACATATGTAGAACCCTGCATCTATATTTGCAGGGTTTTTATCATCTTAGGGTATTATTAAACTCTATACTCCAACTTCTGCTTCAACTCCAATAAGATTTCTGTATTTTTTCAGAACCTGATCTGCAAAGTCTATCAAAAATTTATCCACTTAAAAAAAGGTGCCCGGATCATAGGCCCCTCTGCAAAAGAAGAAAAAAACAAAGATGGTGATTTTCACAGTTGACAAGTATGGCAGACCAGGACATCCAACCAGAAGATTCGACATGATAAGGAAGTTGAGGAAGCGCGGCAGGGTAAGGATAATCGGTGGCGGTGCATCCGGGAAACCGCCGGTTGCTGTATTTTTTGACAGGGAGTTTGACTATACGAAGACAGTTAGCAGAAAAATTGTCATTGCTCTTGACCCAGGATACCAGCACATAGGATTTGCCATATGCGAACCAAAGAATAAGAAGTTTGCTGTTTACTGCTGCGGTGTTTTAAAAACCAGGATCCCAGAGATCAAGGAGTTGATGACAGAGCGGAGAGCACACCGCAGAGCCAGAAGATACTATTCACGGGCTAAGAAAAAACGGCTGTCAAAAAGTTAGGGCAGGGTTCTAACCAAATTCAAGGCACCCAGAATCGTAAGGTCAAAAGACAGAACAAACGCTACCTTGAAACATGCGGTGGAAACACACCTTAATCTTTACAAGAAACTAAGCAGGTTTTTTCCATTTCCGGCAGGGCAGACCGTATTTGTCATGGAAGATAACGTTTTTGATGTTAGGACTATGACGTGGGGGAAAACATATGGTGCAGGTTACCAGAAATCACCCAGGGCTCCGGTCGCAAAAAAATGTATTCTCTGCGGTGAGACAGAGGACTTGCAAAAGCACCACTTGATACAGCGGAAGAACGGTGGCACAGATGTCCAGGAGAAATAGTGTACTTGTGCAAAGACTGTCATGAGGATGTACACGCTGGCAGAGTGTATATACCCATCAAAGGTGTCAGGCAGTGGCGAGCACTGGGCACAATGAATGCAATAATGGGAAAACTGAGAGAAATGCCGTTTCTGAAATTTGTACCTGCATCGGACGCAACACAGCCAAGGAAAGCAATAGGACTTGAGAAAACTCATGCGAATGATGCACTAGCGACAGCAATGGTTTTATACAACTGCACAGGAATTGAGCCAGTATACGAGATAGAACTAACACTGGTCAAATTCAGAAGACACAACAGAGCACGAATACATGCTGTAAAGGACAGACTTTATAAAGTTGAGGGTAAAATCATAGCGAAAATAGGAGAAAGAGGACAGACCAGAAAGAACCATCTTTTTTTGCTGATATATCTTCACTGTTTTCAGAAGTTCAAAAGAAACTTAAGGTGTATCCCGGCACAAAAATCCTTAATCCGTTGAGGGAAGAGATGCCAACCATTTCAGGTGATATTTGGACTCATATACCGACGGGTAAACGCTTTATGGCCACAGGTACAATATCACAAAAGTACTTGTACTCGTCACAGTTAAAAGAGATGGTAGGGAAACCGTACGTCAATCCAAAAGAGTGCAGACGTATACTCCACAACGAAGGAATAGTTGTCATGTACAACAGTCTATACCATCAGAAATAGGAGTTATAGACGCATTCATCTTTATCTTATAGAAGATGGAGTTTTTTGCGTATAGAGATGATAAAAGGGGTGATATTGATGTTTGTTCCGCTTCATGTTCACACATGTTATTCATTACTTGATGGGAGTATTCGTATCAGTGATTTATTAGACAGAGCAGTTGAATTTGGTATGCCAGCAGTGGCTATAACGGATCACGGTGCATTATATGGAGCTGTAGAATTTTATCAGGCTGCCAAAGCGAGAAACATAAAACCGATTATTGGCTGTGAAGTATATGTTGCACCGAGAAAACGAAATCAAAAAGAACCTGGTAAAGATGATTTTCAGTATCATTTAGTTTTACTGGCAAAAAACAAACAGGGTTACAAAAACCTGTCCAAACTTGTTACAGCAGGATTCCTTGAAGGTTTTTATTATAAGCCTCGAATCGACAAAGAACTTCTTGAATCTTACAGCGAAGGTTTAATTGCGCTTTCCGGCTGTTTAGCTGGAGAAATTCCCAGCCTGATTTTAAAAGGCGAGAAAGAAAAAGCTTTAGAAACAGCCAAATGGTACAGAGATCTCTTCGGTAAGAATGGGTTCTTTCTTGAATTACAGGATCATGGAATTAAAGACCAGAAGATGGTTAACCGGGAACTTATCAGAATGAGCAAAGAACTGGACATACCACTGGTTGCGACAAATGATACGCATTATTTGGAGAAAAAGGACGCCAAAATCCACGAGATTTTGCTGTGTATCCAGACCCAGAAAACCATTGACGATCCGGACAGATTAAAATTTGAGGGAAAAGAATTTTACTTAAAAAACGAAGAGCAAATGCGGGAACTTTTTAGGGACTGTCCTGAAGCTGTAGATAATACATATCGGATTGCGAAAATGATCAATTTAGAATTTGATTTTAATCGAGTATTAATACCGTCCTATATGGCACCTCCCGAATTTGATTCAGCAATGGATTACCTAAGATATTTATGTTATGAAGGGCTGAGGAAAAGGTATAAGAAAATCACAACAGAAATAAGGGAAAGATTAGAACATGAACTCAATATTATTCACAAAATGGGTTATGAAGACTATTTTCTTATTGTATGGGATTTTGTAAATTTTGCAAAACGAAACAATATACCTGTTGGCCCTGGACGTGGATCAGCGGCGGGAAGTATAGTATCTTATGTTCTTTTTATCACCGACCTTGATCCATTACCATACGGATTATTATTTGAGCGTTTTTTAAATCCTGAACGGGTAACAATGCCGGATATAGACATAGATTTTTGTAAAGAGAAAAGAGATTTGGTAATTGACTATGTTGCAAAAAAGTATGGGAGAAACAAAGTATCTCAGATAATTACTTTCGGGAGAATGGCAGCACGAATGGCAGTCCGTGATGCAGGAAGAGTAATGGGATTTTCACCTAAAGAAATAGACCGTATAGCAAAAAAAATACCTCAGGGAATGGACATAAAAACTGCAGTTCAAACTGATCCTGATTTAAAAACGATTTACAATGGGCAGGAGGAATACCGCAATTTATTAGATACTGCAATGGCTATAGAGGGTCTGCCCAGGCATACATCAACACATGCTGCCGGTGTAGTAATTTCTACAGACGAATTAACCAACTATGCACCTCTCCAAAAGACAGAAGGTGTGCTGACAACTCAATATGATATGGAGTCTTTAGAAAAACTTGGGCTTTTAAAGATGGATTTTTTAGGTTTAAAAACACTTATGATTATGCACGAAACAATCAGAAGAGCCGGGACAAATATTAATCTTAACAATATTCCGCTGGATGACAGCAAAACTTACGAATTATTATCTCATGGAGACACTTCGGGAGTTTTCCAATTAGAAAGCAGCGGTATGCGTTCGATATTAAGAAAACTGAAACCGACCTGCCTGGAAGATATAATTGCGGTTGTGGCTTTATATCGTCCCGGCCCTATTGAACAAATACCTGTGTTTATTGCAAACAAACACAGCAGTAAAATTGAATATCTTCATCCTGATTTGGCTTCGATTTTAAAACCTACGTATGGAGTAATAGTTTATCAAGAACAGATTATGCAGATAGCTTCTAAAATGGCGGGTTTTTCTTTAGGGCAGGCTGATATTCTTCGACGTGCTATAGGTAAAAAGAAAAAAGACGTTTTAGAGAAGCAGAAAACAGCTTTTATCCAGGGTGTAACTGAAAGATATAACCGGAAATTAGGAGAAAAACTTTATGACTTGATTGAGAAATTTGCATTGGCGTCACTTCTTTCAGGAGCAAAGGATGATTCCGATAAAGTAGCTGTTTATGTTGCGGAGTGCAGAGAAAAAGGTATTAAAGTTTTACCTCCTGATGTTAATGAAAGTGATGTAGATTTTACAGTTACAGGCAAAAACTGCATCCGTTTTGGATTAGCTGCAGTAAAAAACACAGGCAAAGGAGCAATTGAATCAATCATTGAAACCAGAACTCAGAGCGGCAGGTTCAGCAGTTTATATGATTTTTGCAGACGGGTAGACTTAAGTAAATGCAACCGTCGGGTTATAGAAAGCCTGATTAAAAGCGGAGCTTTTGATTCACTGGGCAGATCAAGAGCGGAACTTTTAAACACAGCAGACAAGGCATATATTTATGGTCAGCAGGGCCGTAAAACAGACAATCAGTTGTCGTTATTTTCTCAGATACCGGAACTAACACAAGAATACGGAGACAATGACATATCAATTCCGGAATTTCCATATAAATTAAAGCTGCTTCTGGAAAAAGAAATGCTTGGTTTATACGTTTCAGGGCATCCACTGGACGAATATCGGGAGAACCTGAAAAACTTTAAAGGTATTGTTAATATTAAGGGCGTAAAAGAAGACAAACCGGAAAAAGCACTTATAGCCGGCATAATTTCCAGCGTAAGAAGAATTATTACCCAAAAAGGGCAGCCGATGTGTTTTTTGAGGGTTGAAGATTTTACCGGCAGTATAGATGTAGTAGTTTTTCAAAAGAATATGATGTATATAAAAAAATCTTCCGAGAAGATTCTGTAGTAATAATCAGCGGGAAGGTGGAAACTGATGAAGAATCGGAGGATGTTAAACTGATTTGCTGTGGAATATCTGTTTTCCCAAAAGAACTTGAGCGGGCGGAGATTTTGATTTCTACAGATGTGAAAGAAAAACAATTTCAGGAACTTCGAAATATTTTTACTATAAACCGCCTTTCATCCCACCCTTTTAAGGGTGGGATGAAAGGCGGTATTCTTGACGTCAAATAACTATTAGATACTTGTATAATATCTGATAGTTATGGTACAATTTAGCCATGAACGGAAAACGATGGAATCGTTCAACGACAACTGTATACAATATTGGCTATCATCTCATCTGGTGCCCCAAATACCGTTGTAAAGTTCTGGTAGGTGAGGTGGCAGAACGGTTAAGGAAACTGCTTCTCCAAAAGGCTAATGAAATTCAGGTAGAAATTGCTCAAATGGAGATCGTGTCAGATCATGTACATCTGTTCGTAAAAACACCTCCAACAAATAGTCCCCATTTTATCGTACAGCAATTGAAGGGTTATACTTCCCGGATGCTGCGGGAAAAGTTTCCGTTTTTGAAAAGCCGGCTGCCATCCCTGTGGACCAGATCGTACTATTGCGAATCGGTTGAACATATCTCAGAAGAGGCAATTTGCAAATATATTGAGGAGCAGAAGAATAAATGAAAACTTACTGCTTTAAACTATACCAATCAAAACGGAATAGGATGCTTCACAAATCGATAGACATTGCAGGGCGGATTTATAACCATCTTATCGCTCTGCATAAGAGATACTATCGGCTATATGGGAAGCACCTGAACGTGAATAAGCTGATGAAGCATATCACAAAGCTGAAGAAGCAGAAGCGGTTTGCATACTGGAAACTGTTAGGCTCCCAGGCAATCCAGGATATTGCCCAGCGAATCGACAGAAGCTATAAGCTCTTCTTTGAAAACCGCAGACGCAACATCAAATCAGCGCCACCCTCTTTCAAGAAAATCAAGAAATACAAATCTTTTACTTTGAAGCAGGCTGGGTACAAACTTCTTGACGGCAACCGGATTGTAATTATGGGCAATGTATACAAATACTTTAAGTCCCGCGATATTGAAGGAAAAGTTAAGACCTTGACGGTCAAGCGCGACTCCCTAGAGGATATCTACATCTATCTGACATGTGAAACTGAAGAGGCTGTTGTCGAGTCAAGATCGGGTAAAAGCGTCGGGCTGGACTTCGGCTTGAAGAAGTTTCTCACGGCATCAGATGGAAAAATCATTGAATCTCCCTTGTTTTTCAAGCAGGGAATGAAGGAGATCCGGAAATTAAACAAGTCTCTTTCACGTAAGAAGAAGGGTTCTAACAACTACAAGCGGGCGTTGCTGGCCCTTGCAAGAGCCTACAAAAAGATAACAAACCAGCGGCGGGACTACTACTTTAAGCTTGCCAAAAAGTTAGCGGAAGAGTATGCCATGATCTGCATCGAAGACCTCAACATTAAGGCAATGCAGAGATTATGGGGCAGAAAAGTATCTGATCTCGGACATAGCCAATTTGTAAACATTCTCAAGTACCAGTGTGCCAAGACTGGAACAACGGTAGTGGAAATTCCCCGGTTCTATCCTTCAAGTAAGACATGCTCGGACTGTGGCTATGTGTTAGATGATCTGCCTCTCAATACGAGAGTATGGATCTGTCCAGAATGTGGATCAATTCATAATCGGGATCTCAATGCGGCTATAAATATTCTCAGGGTTGGGACATCAACCCTTGTGGGAGAAGGAGTAAGACCCATCTCAGTGGGCGTCCTTCGATGAACCAGAATCCCACGAATTTATTCGTGGGAGTATGTCAAATGTATATAGGCAACAAGGTCTTCCTGATTGGACAAAAATATTGGGTGCGTAAAGACAGAAAACTTATTAATGGAGTGACACGTATACTTGGCAGTAATGCTTTGAAATTCAGACCGATGGAGGAAAAGCTGTTGACTACTCCTCGCTGAAGTGGAGAGTTTATAACGAAGAGAATTTCCGGCAGAAATTTTTAAAAGGAGGCAATTCTATTGATTAAGATAATGACAGGAGATTTGTTTGAATCAAAAGCTCAAACTTTGGTTAATGCTGTTAACTGCGTTGGTGTCATGGGAAAAGGAATAGCATTGGAATTTAAAAAGCGTTTTCCGGAAATGTATAAAGATTATGTGGAAAGATGCAAAAATAAACAAGTCAAGCTTGGAAAACCTTATTTATACAAATATACACCAGGTCCTTGGATATTAAATTTCCCAACAAAAAACCATTGGCATTCGGTCTCACGGTTAAAAGATATTAAAAAAGGGTTGGATTATCTTATTAAGCATTATAAAGAATGGGGAATTATGTCCCTTGCAGTTCCTTCTCTTGGTTGCGGCCAAGGCCGTTTAAATTGGGACATTGTAGGCCCTATGTTGTATAAGTATTTAAGCAAGATGGATATACCGGTAGAACTCTATAGACCTTTGGTATACCGGAAATAAAAAATTTAAAAATATTTTGTAACAACGCGAAATTGGCCCTTGACTTTTTATGGTTATTTGATAAAATTAAAATACAAGCAATTATTTAGGTAGCACAAAAAAACCAAATAAAAAGTTGGGTAGTAAATAGTAAGATTTTTGTCGGCCCTCAGGGCTTAACGGGTTAGTTTGTGCTTTTTTAGGATGAAAGAAGTTACGTGCGTAACTGTAGTAATTCCAAAATAAAACCACGAAAAGTGGTTTTTTTATTTTTGTAAAAAAACTCCGCTGGAAAAAATATCGGGGTAGAAAGTCCGTAGTTGGTGATGGTATTGCACTCGGTAGTGTGCGGTATCATTCACACCTATCGTGTAACTGGCGGAAGAAAGGCTAGTGGTTTAGAAAAAAATTGTTATTTTGCCTGCAGCAATATATAAGCATTCCTGTAATAAAATGAAATGATATTTGCCAACCAAAAAACCTCCTGGTATAAATAAATTAGGACAACAAAACCAATACCAGGAGGGAGAAACC